>CASFTV010000011.1 GCA_949297765.1 uncultured bacterium
CCCATGATTTGACTGCCATATTCACCTCCCGCGTTACAGAATGCAAATATAGCATAATTTTCTTGGATTTCATCTTTTATTTAGGGATAAGTTCTAAATCATGGACCTGCATGCGCCATTCCGGAGGAACCGACAATATTCTCTTCGTCGACGGATACGTTGAAAGCCGTAATATGATGCGCCTCGCCGATCAGCAGCAGTTCTTCTATCAGTTTATTCCGGATGCCTCATATACCGGGATCTGGAATTGAGACTCTTCCCTTTGAATTCTCTTTGCATGAAATTTTCCAAAAAGTGATATTTGAATAAGCAATTCAACATTGCAGATATTGCCTTTCCGGAATTTTTCTGTATAATGAAAAGCAATCGCTTCAAAGCATAACCATTAAAAGAAGGAATTTTTATGAGGAAAAATCTTTTTCTTCTCTGTCTCCCCTTTGCTCTTGCGGCAAATCCTGTGTTCAACGGTTCATTTGAACTGGGAACGGACGGATTTGCTCTGGAACAGGAACTGCGGACAGACCTTAACAAAGAATTGAAATTTCATCCGTTGAAAACCGCATCCGCCGCACCGGGAGAAGGGAAACAATCGCTTGAAGTGGAAAATCCCTATGCGGAATATTACAATCTCTTTTCCAAGGATTTCCGTCTGAAACCTTCCACACAGTATGAATTTTCCGTGAAAATGAAGTCTTCCGTTCCGGGGGATCCTGTTTACTTCGGCGTATTCAAGGTTGATCCCAAGTGGTCCGCACATGCAAAAACATTTTCCGCGTCAAAGGAGTGGAAAACATATACCTTCCGCTTTACCACAGCGCCGAAAGAGGGATGGTATCACATTCTGATCCGTCCGGGAAACAAGGATGTGGTCCGGAAATCTTCGATTTTCTTCGACGGACTCAAAATTGAAGAGGTCAGAAAACCCGGAGCCGTACAGCTGGATGCCATTGCCGTTCCGGATAAAAATCTCTATTTGCGCGGAGAGGAGGCGGCATTATCTCTGAAAATCACAAATCCGGATGCAAAACCCTATTCCGCTCCCGTCACGGTCACGGGAAAGGATGAATACACCGGGAAAGTCTATTTTACAGAAACAGTTCCTGTTTCCCTCAATCCGGGAGAAACGAAATTTCTTCCGCTCAAACGGGAAAAACTGAACCGCTATGCCGGAATCCGGGTTTCCGTTTCCGGCCCGCGTCTGAAAACGCATGACTCCTTCTTTTCCGTGATCGGAAAATATACGGCAAAACCGTTCAACATCCTTCAGGATTTTGTCGTAGCCTTCAACGGCGGAATAGAGTATCAGATGGCTCCGCAAAGCAAAATACCGGCATATCGCGTATTCAATTCCTCATTGGGAAAAGGAATTGAATTGTTTTCCAAAATCGGATGCCGAATTCTGCGCGATCATGATGGAGGTGTCCGCGGCGTCAACTGGCCTGCGGTGGAATGGGAACGCGGAAAATTCGATTTTTCCCATCTGGATCGTCAGATGGCTCTGTATGACAAATACAACATCGTGCTGTTTCCGGTTATCGGAGACGGATTCATTGAAAATTACCAGCCCTGGCAGAATCAGCGCTGGCCGCTCTGGGCTGTCCCGCTGTCTGAACGGGTGAAAAATGATCCGCCGAACTGCATAAAAAGTGCTCGCGGACACATCCTCCTTCCTCCGAAGGATCTTTACCGGAACTATATCTTCCAGACCGTCAAACATCTGAAAGGACGCGTTCCGGTCTATGAAATCATGAACGAGCCGAATCTTTATCTGGCTCCGGAAACCTATGTTGACTATCTGAAGGTGGCACATGACGCGATCCGGAAGGCCGATCCCGCGGCAAAAATTTCCGCTTTCTGTGTCACCAGCGATTTCGGAGCCGCAGCAACTCCGTGGATGCAGGCGGCCGTCAAAGCCGGCGGCTTGAACTATACGGATAATATCGGTTTCCATCCGTATGGCGGACGCGAACTCGGATCCATTCGTCCGGCGGACCGGTATATCGCCGATCTCCGAAAAGAGATGCGTTCCTATGGAAAAGGCGATATGCCGCTCTGGAACACCGAACTTTACTACTTGATCGATCAGCAGGTGGAACATAACTCCCATAAAGAAACGCTCTGTCAGCCGCATCATATCGTATGGCGGTTTCTGGTCGATCTGGGAGAAGGTGTCGTTCAATCCATCTCCATTCATGCAAACTATCTCTGGAAGCGGATGCTCACGCCGAATATGCAGACCGGAAAAAATTTCCATGAACTCATTCCTTCGGAAAATGCAGTGGCCTACAACGCCATGGCACGTCTGTTCGAGCGGGCGAAGCCGGTGAAGAAAATCCGGTATCCGAACGGCAACATCTGCTATGTCTACCGCCGGGATGGAAAACTGCAGGCGGCAATCTGGAACTATCAGAAGAAAAAAGGCATTTCCGCGGATTTCTCCGGATTTTCCTCGATGACCGATCTGTTCGGAAATCCGGAAAAACCCGGTGTCAAACCGCTCGGAAACGCTCCGTATTATCTGTTCCAGGGAACACTTTCGGAAAAAGAGTTCCTGGCAAAACTGGAGAATCTTCCGCTTCGTCTTGAACGGCCCGTCAGCGCCGGACAGATCGCGCGGCTCGCCGGAACAACTCTTTTTGTGATGCTCCACAACGACTCCGAAAAGGAACAGTCCGGTATTGCCGGAATCACCGGAGGAGGCCTTTCCGCGCAAGGCATGACGAATTTCTCCATTCCGCCGCGCCGTTCTCTTTCTCTGGAAATCCCGGTCAAAGAGGTGAAATCCAACGGGAAACCGACGGAACTTATGCTCTACATCAACGGCGTTCTCACCCGCATCCCGCTGGAAATCGTGAAAAACAAAACCATCGGAAAAACCTTTGAAATGGAGCGGGCAAAAGGAGAACTCCGGATCGAAAAGAATTCCATCGTTCTTTCCATGACCGTCCGCGACACCACCGATTCCGGACCTTCCGGCAGCCGCAGTCCGTGGGAGACCGACTGCGTGGAACTTTTCTTCGATACGGCTCCGCAGAATCTCCCGACCCGGCACGCACAGGCGTATACGAACGAGACTTTCCGCCTGTTTGTCACCCCCCGCGACAAACAGAAACTCCATGCGCTCGGAGCTGTCAAGCCGGAAATGTGCAAACTTCAGACATCTCTGAACAAGGACGGATACTCTTTCACGCTCACGATCCCCGTCTCCGTCGGAAAAGCTCTCGGATTCGACGTCAAAATCGACGATTCGGACGGGAAAACGCTGAAGGAATTCACCCTCGGTTCCGGAGAAAAACTCTTCCAGAACCGCTGCAATTTCAGCCTGTTTCTTCAAAAATAAGGAAAAAAACTCATGAAAAAACTCTTCATTCTTCTTTCCGCATTCTCGCTCAGTTTGAGCGCAGTGGACCTCACCGTCACTCCCCGCTCTCCATGGAAGGCTTCCGGAGAAAAGGAATATTCGGTTGATTTTGACGGCGGAAAATCCTGGCCGACTCTCCAGATCAAGCCCGCCACTCTCCGGCCGAACACCTATTACAGACTGACCTTCGAAGCCAAAGACAGCTCCCGCGGCGAGGCAAAAACTCAGGCGGGATTCCAATACGCCCGCAACGGAAAAAACGCAACGCAGTATCTTCAGTGGCGCGGAAACCTCGAATACACGCCGATCGTTCTCTATTTCAAAACCGGCGAAACATCTTCCGCAAATCTGCTTTTCAATATCAATCCCGGTCCGGCGGCGAATATTTCCGTCCGGAATCCGGCTTTGACCGAGCTTTCCGCCGAAGATCTCAAAGCCAATCTCCTTTCCGCCGGCGATTTTGAAAACGGCTGCAATTTCTACGGATTCTCTTCCGCCTACGCAAAGGATCTTTCCATCGTTCCCTCCCCCTCGTTCTTCTGCGGAGAAAAAAGTCTGAAACTGACCAGGAAACCGAACGACACCACCGACATCACCACCTCCAATCTTCCCGCCGTTCCGGGGAAAACGATCAAAGTGAAATTCTGGGCGAAATCCGCCGAAACCGAGGTTCCCGCCCGGATGATTCTTGATTTCGGTTTCCCGGGATACAAACCGCATCTCTACCGTCAGTTCCTGTTCAAAATCGAGCCGGAATGGAAAGAATTTTCGTTTTCCTACACGGTTCCCGCCGATCTCAAAACATATCCCGCTCTTACGGAGGGGATGGTGAAATTCCGCATCGGACTGCTCAAATCTCCGAATGCGGCAGAAACCTGGTTCGACAATATTGAATATCGTCTAGAATAAGCGGATTGTTTTTTCTGACGGAGACGGGTTCGGAAACAGGAACCCGTCTTTATTTTTTCCTTTTCGGAGCCGCCGTGCTGCGCCGGAGAAAGAAGTTGTAATCCACAAGCACATTTTCCCTGACCTCTTCTCTATGGAGGAGCCGGTTCAGCATCACGAAGGCATGTCGTGCCAGATAGTCGTAGTTCTGCATAACACCCGTCATCTGGGGATCGCAGTAAAAATCCATTTCACTCAGCCATCCGCAGAGAGAGAGATCCTCCGGAATCCGGATGCCGATCTGTTTCAGGCTGTGAAGGACTTTCATTGTCTGAGTCTCCGTTACAGTGACGATTGCGGAAACCCCTTTGTCCAGCAGACGGCAGACCGCCCCGACATATTCCGGTTCATTCCAGTCGAGTCCGATGGTCAGATGGTCCGGCAGACCCTGTTCCGAAAGAATCTTCTGAAATATCTTCTTCCGGTCCTGAAAAGCATAATTGGCGTTTTCTCCCTCAACTTTTGAATATCCGAACATTCCGATCCGGCGGTGGCCGAGAGAGAGCAGATGCTCCAGCAGAATCCGCATCCCCTGTTCTTCGTTGGAATGCACGGAAAAAACCCCTTCCAGATGCCGGGGCATCGCATTGATGCAGATCAGCGGTATTTTATATTTTTTTCCCCAGTAGCGCTCCAGTCCGTCTTCTCCGACCAGAGAGAGCACCGCGCTCGGATTATGTTCTTCTATCAGTTCCAGATCGTGAAGCGGGATCAGTTCCATCCGGAATCCGGAAAACTGAATGATGCTTCCCAGCCGTTCGATCATATCCTTGTAGTAATAGGCAAGATCTATTCTCGGAACCACCAGTGCTATGGTTTTGCCGCTCTGGAGATAACCGGTTTTCCTCGCCGTTTCCAGAACCAGAAGACGTGTTTTCTCCGAAATGCTGCTGGATCCGTTCAGCGCACGGGAGACGGTCGTTATGGAATATCCGGTTTTCCGGGCGATATCCTCCAGCTTCTGTTTCATTGTTTTCCTCCCGTTCCTCTGTTATCGGACTGTATCGCTGTTTCTATTTCTTTTCAAGAAGAAAAGATCTTTTTTTCCTCTCTTTATCATTTTTTGTGTAGCTTTTCTTTTTTTGTCTTCTTCCGGAAGCCGGGTTTTGAAAACATGGACAAACGAAAAAACGAATCGATCAATTTTACTTTGATCAAATTTTTTATCATGACAGGAATCGCTGCTTCTCTTTGTTCTTCTGAACGGAACAAAAAATGCGGAAAATCGAGTTTTGAACAGCCGAAGCCGACGCAAAAAACATCGCCAGCTTCGGCGGAAAAGACACCGATGATCTCCGCAGACCGGATCTGCAGTTCCGCACCGGATTCCGTTTCCTTCCCTCTGAAATCCGTTGTCCCGGCTGCTGTTTTTCTTCTGCCAACGGCGGATTATTTCAGTTCAATCAGTCTGCAGCTTCGCGGAGCAAGTTCGAATACCAGTTTTCCGGAATCGAGGCTCACCGGTTCCTCTCTCCAGAAATCGACAGCCGACGCAGCATTCACGCCATGTGCGGCAGGATCAAAGAAGAATGTTTCCGGCGTCTCCCCCCAGTTGACCAGGAGAACCCGCCATCCGGCCTTCAGTTTCTGAAGGAACTGGGTCGGACGGTCGGTCCGGAAAAGATCCAGCGGACGCGCCGCCTCTCCCGATTCCGCGCTGACCACTTTCCGGGCAAGAAACAGTCCTTTTTCATTCAGCACGGTCATTTTGTCGGAAAGGTTGACCGCGCCTCCCGCGGCAAGAACCATGCTCAGAAGAACTTCCAGCTCGGAAATGGTCATGGTGGCAAGTTTGTAGTTTCTGGACGGCAGATTCCTGTCGGACGGCTCCACAAACGGCCACATGGGATTCAGGCGGTCCAGATCCGGGTCGTTCGAGGTCTCCGCAGAACGGCAGAGAGCAAAATCCGGATCGTTCAGCCAGAGCTTTTTATTCGACCAGAAGTGAGCCACCACCGCGGAAGCGTTGTGCATGCAGCTTTCCCAGCGCGCATGAATGTCCGCTCCGATGCGGACCGCCTCCACCATGCTGTTTCCGGCTGTATAGGGATAATTGCATCCGAGAAGAACCGCGCGTCCGTCAATTCCGCGGTAAATCGGAGCAAAAAGCCGCGGAATCAGCTCATCCCGGCGGACCATCGGATCGGCAAAGCGCGGCGCCTTGAAAATCGAACAGAGAAAATCAAGTTTGAAATACCGGTATCCCATTTCGGCATAACGGCGGAACAGCTTTTCCAGAAATTCCTCCGTCTTCTTCACCGTCGGATCCAGCACGAATCCGTAACGGCGCATGCACTCGTAGGCCAGACAGGGCTGATTTCCCGCAGACCGGGCAAGCATGTCATAATCAATCTGGGCGATCCGGCTGTGCGGTTCCGCAATCGCGGGTGCGAACCAGAGTCCCGGTTCAAATCCCATCCTGGTCAGCTCCTTTGCGAGAAATTCCATTCCGGACGGAAAACAGGAGTTCGCCTCCCATTCGCCGTAACAGTACTGCCAGCCGTCGTCCACAATGATGCGTTTCACATGTCTGGAAAGAACCGGATCTTTTGCAATGAATTCCGCATTCCGGAGAACCTCTTCCTCGGTAATGGTCCAGCGGTAATAATCCCAGCTGTTCCATCCGGCGGAGGGAGGTGTGTCGAATGTTTTTTTCACGTCGCAGTTCTCATCGGCATAGGACTCCATCAGCGAAAAACCATCCGCCGAACTGCGGAATGAGAGAACCGGAAAAGCGATCTCCGTTCCTCCGTAAAACTCGACAGGAAACACCATTTGCAGATCCCGGATTCCGCCGGAATGCGCGGTTCCCCGGAAAAGAGCGGGAAAACCTCCGTGAAACGGCGTCGAACACTGAAGCGTCCGTCCGTTTTTCGTAATGGAAAGAAGCAGCTCCCCGGTAAAGGAAGCCTCTCTGTCGATGCGCGTCAGATCATACGCCTGACAGCCGCCCATCCGAACCGCCTGGGGAAGAACATGATCCGCCTCGAATTCCGGAACGGAAAACAGCGTCAGCTCCAGACGATCCGCCGGTTTGTTCAATGTTCCGGAAAGAGCGGCATCCATCCGTCCGGATTTTTCCGTCAGGAGAAGTTTCCAGCTTCCTTCCGGAGTCGATGCGGACCATCCGGCTTCATCCGCCTTCCAGTTGAGCTGCCGGGGCGCATCTCCATTCACGGACAATGCGGAGTTCAAAACGATGGAAGAAAATCCCTCCATTTGAATTTGAGGCTGAGCGGTCATTGATTTCACTCCTTTTTCTTATTTTCAACTGATTCTGAAATTATACCTTCCAAGAGTTTCAAGTTCTCCAAACTGTTCCCTTCTCAGAAAACGGGCGGGCAGAACACATTCTTCACGGGAAAATGTTTCCGGGTGTTCCATCTGATTGTTCAAAAGCGCCAGTCCTTCTGTAACCAGAGGGGAAAAACGATATTGAACCGCTCCGATGATCCGGGAATCGTCAATCACATCCGAAGGGAGGGTATAGACGGTGATGATGTTCGGAAAATATCCTTCTGCAAACTCCCGGATTTCCCGGACAAGAACCCGGGCTGCACGGCAGTTTGTCAGAAACAGAAACGGCGGACGGCGGCGCAGCACCGTTTTGCAGATGCTTTCCAGATCGGAATCTGTGACAAGATTCCGCGAACATCTTACACGAATTCCCAATCGTTCCGCATGCTCCTTCACGAGTCCCGCAACCGTATTTCCTTTCCCGGAAATCAGATCAAGACTCTTCGCTCCATGTTCCGCACAACAGGAAAGCGCGTCCGCAACCGCACCGGAAAAATCATTGTAAACACAGGAAAAATCAGGATGAAAACGATTCACCGACACGATCGGAAAACGACGCTGCCGGAACTCCTCATAAAACGGATTGTCATTCGGCAGCTCGACACAGCAGAACAAACCGTCCACCCCGTTGTCCAGCAGACTTTCCAGACAGCGGAGACGGTTTTCCCGTTTCCACTCGGTCACCATCAGCAGAAGACGGCGATGACTCCGTTCAATCTCCCGCATGGCCAGATCCACCAGATAGTAGGAAAACGGATCACGGATATTCCCGATAATCATCCCCACCGTCCCCGTCCGTCCTTTCGCAAGAGCACGGGCGGCAAAACTCGGACGATACCCGAGCTCCCGAACCGCTTCATCAATCCGCTTCTTGGTTTCCCGGGAAATCTTCGAAGAGAGCGGATGGCGGTTCAAATACAGCGAAACCAGCGTCTTTGAAACCTGAACTCTCCGCGCAATATCTCTGATTGTAACTTTCATGTTTCCCATCCGGTTAAACCGGGTTAACCATATCACCTCCCGGCCGGAAAATCAAGTCTGAATCCGGAAAAAACTCAAAAAGAGATGAAAATGCCGTTCCGGATTCCATCCGGATCCGGGATCTTGTCCTTGTCGCGGACGGCGGCAAACCGCCGGCCGTATGCCGCATGAAACAAAAACCGGAACAATAAAAAATCCATATCCCTTTTCCAGATTTTCATCACTTTCTTTCCAAAAAGGGTTTACGAAACGCAAATGCGGATGTATATTACCGCGAACCAAAGAGAACTACAGGAGGCTTTACACTCAAATGAACGCAAATCAACTCCGATCGAAATTTCTTGAATTTTTCAAAAGCAAAGGACACGCCGTCATCAAAAGCGCACCTTTGATTCCCGATAATGATCCGACTGTTCTGTTCACAACCGCGGGCATGCACCCGCTGGTTCCCTTTCTTCTCGGAGCGCCGCATCCGCTGGGAAAACGACTCTGCGATGTGCAGAAGTGCATCCGGACCGGCGATATTGACGAAGTGGGCGATCCGGTCCACCTGACGTTCTTCGAAATGCTCGGCAACTGGTCGCTCGGCGATTACTTCAAGGAGACCGCTATCCGGAACAGTTTCGAATTTCTGACAGGAAAAGAGTGGCTGAACATTCCCGTGGACCGTCTTGCCTTCACCGTCTTCGCCGGCGATGAAAATGCACCGTTCGACGAAGAGGCATTCAATCTCTGGCGCTCGCTCGGAGTCAGCGAAAAACGAATCGCAAAACTCCCGAAAGAAGACAACTGGTGGGGACCGGCCGGACAGACCGGACCGTGCGGACCGGATACCGAAATGTTCTACTGGACCGGACCGATGCCGATTCCGGAAACGTTCGACCCGAAAGATAAACGCTGGGTCGAAATCTGGAACGACGTGTTCATGCAGTACAACAAAACCGCGGAAGGCACATTCATCCCTCTGGAAAAACGCAATGTGGATACCGGAATGGGCGTCGAACGGGTCACTGCGATTCTCCAGGGAAAATCAAGCTGCTACGACACGGAAATTTTCGCTCCTCTGTTTGCGGAACTCGACCGGATCCGCGGCATGGAACCCCCTGCGGAACGCACACGTTCCGAACGCATTGTCGTGGAACACATGCGCGCAGCAACATTCATTCTCGCGGACGGAATCACGCCGGGAAAAGTCGATCAGCCCTACATTCTCCGCCGTCTGATCCGCCGCGCAATCCGGGAAGCGAAACAGGCCGGCGTAACGGTTCCATTCACATCGAAAATCGCACAGATCGTCATCGACAACTACGGTGACGCCTATCCGGAACTCCGGGAAAACCAGGCGATGATCCTTGAGGAACTCGACCGGGAAGAGTCTCTTTTCAAACAGACTCTGGAACACGGAGAAAAGGAATTCGAAAAATTCATTTCCCGCGTTCCCGCTCATATCCAGAACAAAGTGGTCAGCGGCAAAAATGCCTTTTTCCTCTATGAAACCTACGGCTTCCCCATCGAACTCACGGTCGAAATGGCAAAAGAAAAAGGGTTCACTGTTGACAGAAAAGGATACGAGGAAGCATTCCGCAAACATCAGGAACTTTCCCGTCAGGGGGCGGAACAGAAGTTCAAAGGGGGCCTTGCCGACCATTCCGAAGAGACCGCGCGTCTGCACACCGCCACCCATCTTCTCCACAAAGCGCTTCGGATCGTCCTGGGCGACCACGTTGCGCAGAAAGGCTCCAACATCAATGCGGAACGTCTCCGCTTCGATTTCTCCCATCCCGACAAGATGACGCCGGAACAGATTGCGGAAGTCGAAAAACTGGTGAACGAGGTCATTGAAAAGAAATACCCCGTCATCTGCGAAGAAATGAGTCTGGAAGACGCCAGAAAGAGCGGAGCGATCGGCCTGTTCGGCAATAAATACGGAGAACGGGTGACGGTTTATTCCATGGGCGACTTCAGCAAGGAAATCTGCGGCGGTCCCCATGCCTCGAACACGGGAGATCTCGGTTCCTTCAAGATCATCAAGGAGGAAAGCTCCAGCCGCGGCGTCCGCAGAATCAAAGCGGTCATCGGAAAGAAACAGTAAGAAAAAGAAAGAGGACACGCAATGAGCACAGAAATCATCATTTCAAACGATGGAGACGCCTACTTTATCACCGTTAACGGAAGAGCGACGTTCGAACACGCGTCCCAACTGCGCAATCTTGCGAAAAGCCTGGAAAGCGTTGTCTTTTCCAGGATCTGTCTGGACCTGAAAAACTGCGGCGGAATGGACAGCACTTTCATGGGAATCCTTGCCATGCTCGGACTGCGCGCGAAGAAAATCAACGCTCCCATGTACGTCTACAACGCGGATGAAGCCAATCTCGCCCTGCTCCAGGGCCTCGGGTTGCGGAAACTCTTCGAATTCCGCGACGGAAATATGGAACAGTCTTCCGGAAAAGACTGGGTTTCCGAATCCGGTGAAACATCCGGACGCGCCGAAACAGTTCTCGAAGCTCATCAGACTCTGATGACCGCCGATGAACAGAATGTCAAAAAATTTGAGAAAGTAGTCGAACTCGTCCAGAAGGATCTCGACAAACTGAACAAAGAGAAAAACTGACCGTTTCCTGACCTCCGAATCCTGCGAAGAGAGCAATCCGCCTGCACCCCGGAGACACTCTCCCGCAGAGATCGGAAAAATATTTACAGACGAATCATTCCGGAATCGGAAAACCGTGTTTCCGAGGGAAGGTCGGTAAACGCATAAAAAATCTGTCCCGCTCCTTCCAGTTTCTCAAAAAAAGCATCCCTTGCATTCCGGTCCAGATCGGCAACTGCGTCGTCCACCAGCACAACCACCTTCTCCTCCAGTTCGGAAACAAGTTCGAATTCCGCCAGTTTCAATGCAAGAGAAACCATTCTGCACTGTCCTCTTGATCCGAAATAACGGAGCGGTTTTCCGGAACAGAGCAGATCAAAATCATCCACATGCGGTCCTGTCAGAGTCATGGAGCGCTCCAGATCCTTCTCCACGCTCCGTTCCAGCTTCTCCAGAAAGGTTTCGGACGCGGTCGACGCCGGCGAATGCCGGGAAACAATCGAAAATTCCTGAAGCTCCGGACGGATCTCCGAAAGCACATACCGCACCTTCTTCTCCAGCATCTCCAGAACCTCCAGACGCTTCCGTACAATCACCGCTCCGGAATCCGCCAGCAGAGCCGCATACGCGCTCAGCAGCGAACGGTCCGCACTCCGGCGGTCCTTCAGCAGACAGTTCCGGCTCCTCAACGCCGCCGCATATTTCTGCAGCGCCGAAAAATAAGAACGGTCCATCATACAGATAAACATATCCAGAAACCGGCGGCGGAACACCGGAGAACCGGTCAGAATCACCGGATCATCCGGCAGAAACGCCACACATTTGAAGGAATCGGCAAATTCGCTCGCCCGCCGGACCGGAACTCCGTTCAGAAACAGTCTCCGTTCGGAAAAATCCTCAACTTTCAATTCCCGGTCCCAGCGGTCGTTCCGCCGCAGTTTCAGACAGATCTCAAAACCATTCGATCCGATTCTGCGCAGTTCACGGATCCTGGATGTCCGGAAGGAACGCAAACTGGAAACAAAATAAATCGACTCCAGAAGCGATGTCTTACCGCGTCCGTTCGCCCCGAGAAACACGATGGAACGCGCATCCAGATGAAATTCAGCCGATTCAAAATTGCGGAAATTTTTTAACGCAATGTTTTTCAGCATCCGCCCTTACCCGAAGAAAAAAGGGCATGGATCCCGTTTCGATTCCATGCCCCTGTTCCGGAAAAAACAATCCTCAGTTTTTGCGCATCGGCATGATGACATACAGGAATCCGTCATCGCTCTTGATGGCGATCGGACTCATTGCATCGTTCATCTTCAGCGTAACCTTCTCCACATCCAGACGTTTGAACGGATCCGCCAGGAACTGGGGATTGAACGAAACGGAAACATCCTCAAACCCGTATTCCACCGGAATGGTTTCATGGCCCTCTCCGATGTTGATGCTGTTTGCTTCAAACTTCAGCTGATTGGCGGAAAACGTCAGCTTCACATACGCCGACGAGTCAAACAGCGGAATGCTGACAATCTCCAGCGCATCCACAAACGCGCGGCAGGGAAGCTCCACCTGTTTGGAAAACGCGGTCGGAATCACCTGACGGTACTGCGGATACGCTCCTTCGATCAGCTTCGACGTAATCACCGTGTCACCGATCCGGAAAATCACCTGGTTGCTTCCGATTTCGATCAGGATCTCGCCCTCTTTTTCCATCATGCGTTTTGCTTCGGCGGCGGCCTTGATGGTGATGATGATGTCGCCGTCCGACCCTTCGGGCGCCTCGTCCAGCAGTTTTTCAACCAGCGCAAGCCGTTTTCCGTCCGTGGCGACGGCGGTCAGATTGCCTTCTTTCACGGAAAGCAGAATGCCGTGCAGGAACTTTCTTGCATCGTCAAAACTTGCCGCATAGGAGATCCGGTCGATAATCCGGGAGAAATCCGCCTGTTTGAGTTTCAGTTTCCGCTGCGGCTCAAACGCCACCGGCGCAGGGAAATCTCTCGGATCGAGTCCGAGAAGCATGAATTCCGCCGTTCCGCAGGTAATTCTGGAGTGATGATTTTCATTGGTCTCAATGACCACATCGTCATTTTTGAATTTGGAGACGAGGCCGAGAAACCGTTTCGCCGGAATGGTGGTGGCCCCCGCTTCCTGAACATCCGCTTCGATTCTGGTGGAAATGCGCAGTTCAAGATCCGTTGTGGTAAAGGTCAGTTTGCCATCCTCCCCGGTTTCGACAAGAACATTCGCAAGAATCGGCAGAGTTGTCCTGGAGCCGATGATATTGCAGACTTTTTGAAGAGCTTTCAGAAGCACATCCTTCTTGACACTGATTCTCATGACCGTACCTTTCTTTGCCGTTTGTTTCCGGATTGAATTTCCATTGCGTATTGTACTCCATAATCCTTGAAATATCAACCCCGCTTCCGATTTTTTCCGGACTTTTTTCCTTCGCGGATTTCTCCACATTTTTAAGAATATTTTCTTTTTACAAGATGAATTTATCGGTATTCTTAGACGTGTTGATATGTTGAAAACCTGTGACCGTTCAACTCGTTTTCCGCGGATTTTTCTTTGTTCATGAAATGTTTTTGTTCTGTTCAGAAAGGATGAGTTGTCGACATGGCAGAAGTTGTTCATCTTTTCTTCACATGTTTTTCACAAGTTGTGAACAAAGCGGAAAATTTTCATCTGTTCCGTCTTTTTTGCATCGCGGCTGTTGATTTTCCGGATTGCGGATGTATTTTAAAGAATTATGAAACGATACTCTGTCCATGTTCTGATGATTGCCGGAGCGGCGCTTGTTCCGCTTCTTTCCTCCTGCGCGCTGTTCGACAAGGATAAATCCATCCTCTCCCCCGCCATGTGGAGCGAAATCGACCGCAACCGGGAAAATCTCAACAAACTGCGCATCGGCATGACACAGGAGGAAGTCCGCGCAATCATGGGAGAACCGATGATCGGCCAGGTCTACAACACCGAACACCACTGGTTCTATTACACAAGGACGCGCTGGAGCGACGGAATGGCCACCCGCGACGAATGTACACCCGTGGTCTTCGACGATCTCGGACTGCTGATCGGCATCGGAAACCGCTTCTACAAGGAAAACTATTCCACCACCTTCTGGAGCGACAAGTCCATCGAAAAGGTGATTGAGGAATGAATCTGATTCTTGCGTCGGTTTCTCCGCGCAGAAAAGAGCTGCTTTCCCGTCTCGGAATTCCATTTGATGTCTGCGCCTCCCGTGCAGAGGAACGGTCTGACGGCCCGTGGATGATGACCGCTCTGGAAAACGCCTGCGCAAAGGCGGAGGAAGTCTCCGCACGATTCCCCGAAGCTCTGGTTCTCGGAGCTGATACGGTCATCGAATTTGAACACCGGATTCTCGGAAAACCCCGCGATCTGTCCGATGCGGAGGCCATTCTGAGCATGCTTTCCGGAAAAACCCATGCGGTGACGACGGGATGCGCGATCCGATGCCGGAAATCCAATATCGGAATCCGGTTTGCGGAAACCTCCCTCGTCACCTTCCGTCGTCTCGACCGGAACACCATCCGCGAATATCTTTCCCTGGTTTCGGTTCTTGACAAAGCCGGCGCCTACGCCATCCAGGATCACGGAGATAGGATCATCGACAGCTACAAAGGGGACCTGGAAACTATCATCGGTCTTCCCGTGACACGAATCCGTGAAACATTCCGCTGCCTTGATTTCAGTCCGGAAAAATGATCCCATTTTCCGGGGACAGGGACTCTGTCCTTGTCGCGGTCCGGCGGCGAGACGCCGGTCGTGTGCAACACGAAAAAAATCCCGTCACGGAAGCGGAACGGGTTTTGGTACGGAAGAGGAATAATCCACCGTCAAAACAGGAGAATCCTCATAAAGAAGAACTCCTTCCGGAGAAATTTGAAATTTTCCTTCGGAGAAATCGTCGGCAACCCGTGGAAAGAGAGTCCAGTCGCCGAACCGTTTAAGCTGATTCAAATTATACTCCGCAATCTGTTTCAAAAGAACTTCATTCTCCCGGAGTTCCCCGCGTGTGTGCCCGAGAAGATCGACAGGGACTTTGGCGGAAATTCCCGGAATGCAGCCGTGATCCATTTCAGGAGCTCCGGGGGTGAACGGCGTTGCGATCAGAACACTGCTGCGAAGATGGTCGAATCCTGCCAGGATCGCTTTCCGGACAGGGACTTCATGCAGACCGGTCAGAAGAGGTTTTCCATCCTGCATGACCGTCAGATCGCCCGGATGAATGTTGAGACAGGGGAAGTCGGCCACGATATTGGTCAGCGGGACGAATCCGGCAAGGAGCCCGAAATCCGGTTGAAAAGGACGGATTTTCCGGCGCAGATCGTCGGTCCAGAGCTGCCGGACCCGGAATCCCTCTTTTGTGGCAATGGAAATTTTCGAAAGACCGTGTTCTGCGTAAAACCGGAAGATGTCAGCTTCAACGAAGGGAATGCCGTTCTGTTCCGCCAGTTTGCGCGCCCGGGTGTGGCCGCTCCGGTCAGTGACGATCGCACAGCAGTGCCAGGCTGTTCCACAGCGCGGCGAAGAGAGCAGTTTTTCCGCATTGCTCCCCGTTCCGCTGAGAAAAATCACGGCATTGGAGTATTTTCTTTTCACAAAACTTCGCTCCTCATTTGAAATTTACCCATTTGATGTATAAAATACATAATGTTTTAATTTCGGCAAATGAAAAGATGAAAAAAAGAATGAAAATACAGCTTCCGGGAGAAGAAAGATGATGAAAAACTTTATCGGGAAAATGATGACAGCACTGCTGATCTCCGCGGGAATCGCAGTTCCGACAGTGGCAAAGGCCGCCGCATGGGATGGCGGAGACTGGCCGAAACAGGTGGAAGGACGCGTCATCGAATATTTGATTATTACCGCGAATTACGAAAGTCCGCGGGATCTTGCAGCGGCGATTCAGGAGGCGACCCGCAATCCCATTCTCCTGCTTCCTTCGGCCGATGCGGAAAACCCCACTCTCTATCTGATCCTGCCCGACGGAAAAGATCCTGCCCCGGTCGATCCCGATCAGTTCAGCGCATATATTTCATCGCTGAACCCGAAACGGATCATCATTATCGGCGACGATACCATCGTTCCCCGCGAATACCGGGTTGCAATCGACAAAAAATATGAAGTCATTGATTTTGCCAGCCGGAGCTGGTTTGTGAATGCGGTTTCCGCAGCCAATCTTTTCAACTCCGAAAAAATTAAAAAGAACTTCGAGGAAAAGCGCGCCGCCGCGAAAACGGAGGCCGCTGAAAAGAAAACCGCGGCGGAGGAACAATGAACATCTTTTACCGTCTGACGGTCAACACATTCAAGGAGTGCGTGCGGGAACCGATCTTTTTTCTGCTTCTTCTGGTCGGTCTTGCGCTGATCTGCATTCTCCCGATGTTCGCAATGTTCGTTTTCCGCGAACAGATCAAACTGGTCGTGGACAGCTCCATGGCGACAACAATGGTGCTCGGCCTGATTGTCGCGGCGCTCTGCTCAAGCCATACAATTACACGGGAAATGCGCAACGGGACAGTTCTGCTGCTGCTTTCCAAACCGGTTCCGCGCTATACATTCATTGCAGCAAAAATTGTCGGGGTGACCATGGCGCTGACCGTGTTCACATTTGTGATGATCTGCTCCTCATTTGTGTCGGTGATGATCGCCAAAGACCAGTTCCGTCTTGATTTCGGGGCAATGGGATTCTATTATGGACTGATTGCGGTCTGCGCTTTGCTCGCCGCGGTTCTGAACTATATCAGAAATATGCCGTTTTCCTCGTGCATCACATTCCTGATAGCGGCAGTGCTTCCGGTCTACGCGATTCTGCTGTATCTGATCCGCGGCGCTCCGGACGACGAAGGATTCATTCCGCCGCTGCAGTTCATTACGGCAATTTCTTTGCTGTTTCCGGCCATCTGGCTGATGGGTGCGATCTCCGCGGCGCTGGCAACACGGTGCGGAATCGTTGCCAACCTGACGACCTGTTCGGTTCTGTTTTTTCTGGGACTGATTTCAAAATATGTCTCGACCCGTCTGCTCGGCGGCGGTGTGATGGGGGATCTGCTTTCCGCGGTTCTTCCGAACTGGCAGTATTTCTGGATGGCGGATGCGCTTGCCGCACATACGCACATTCCCCTCCGCTATCTCGGATGGGCGCTGCTGTACAGTATTATTTACGGCGGATTCTGGTCTGTCTGGGCGATGGCGCTGTTCAATGACCGGGAAGTCGCAAAAGACGCGATCAACTGAGAGTTGCGATGGACGGTCTGAATGCGATTCCGGCAGCCGATTCCCGGATCGTCTATTCCGATTACCAGAATCTGGTGCGCAATGGACTGCGCATCGGATTCACCCGCCTTCCCGCGGATGAAAAGAAGTATCATCTGGATTCTCCGGGAGCGCGGATGAGATTCCGGACAAATTCCAGTCGTCTGTCGGTGGATCTTCTGTACCGGGAACGTGTCAATCCGCAGAGAATGCAGAACGGAGTGGGCGTCTACCGGATTGACGGAAAATCCGGAGAGAAGTGGACCTTTGAACGGTCACGCCGCGACGGATGCAAAAATGAACCGGTCACCGTTCGTCTTCCCGCGGATGGACAGTGGCATGATTATGAACTCATTCTCCCATATGGAGACATTGTGGAAATTCATGCGCTTCACGCAAGTCCGGATGCGGATTTTGAAGAACCGGAAGCGCGGCCTTCGGAAAAAATGGTGTTTTTCGGCGATTCGATTGTCCATGGATTCAGTGCGTCGCGAATCGACCGGACTTTCCCGTTTCTGACGGGAGAACTGCTGGATTGCGAGGTCGTCAATCTTGGAATTGCCGGAATCGGACTCAATCCTGGCGCGGCAAAAATTCTCGGAGGCATGAAGATGGATCGACTGGTAGTCTCCATCGGTGCAAACGACTGGAGAGAAGGAATGCTGCCGGGAAAATTCCGGACAAATCTGGAAAAGTTTATTCACGATTTCCGGATGTTTCAGAAAGAGACACCGGTAATTTTTCTTACGCCCGCATGGATTTCTCCGAAATTCAAAGCTCCGGCGGCGCGTCACCCGCTGGACGAATTCCGGGAGGCGATCCGGACGGCCGTTGCGGAAAGCGGAGATCCGTTTCTCCGCGCAATCGACGGAGAGCGGCTGATGGATCACGATCCCGCTCTGTACGAAGCGGATCACCTCCATCCGCGCGATGCAGGCATCGAGCAGATGGCGGAACGGCTCGCGGAACAGCTGATCTGAGAAAAGAGACGGAAAAAAGGAAAACAAGCAATGAAACTGACGGTTCTGGACGGATATGCAGCAAATTACGATGAGGCGGTTCCTTTTGAAGCTCTCGCGGAATTCGGAGAATATCAGGTGTTCGACCGCACGCCGCGGGAAAAAACCGTGGAAAGAGCAAAAGATTCCGAACTTGTTCTGACCAATAAGACCGTACTTGATGCGGAAATTCTTTCCGCTCTTCCGAATCTCCGCTATATCGGAGTTCTTGCAACGGGATGGAATGTGGTCGATACGGATGCTGCACGCCGCGCCGGAATCGTTGTGACAAACGTTCCTTCCTACAGCACGCAGAGTGTTGCACAGCTGGTGTTTGCGCATCTTCTCAATCTCTGCCGGGAAGTGGAGAAACACGCTCGGAGCGACTGGAGCAAAGCGGAAGATTTCTCCTACTGCCTGACGCCTCAGATCGAACTGACGGGACAGACGCTCGGAATCGTCGGATTCGGAGAAATCGGACGATCCGTCGCTTTGTCGGCCCTCGGATTCGGCATGAGGGTTCAGACCTTTACGCGGACGCCGTCGAAGATCGACATTCCGCAGGTGCGCGCCGTTTCCTTCGAGGAACTCCTCCGCACTTCCGACGTTGTCTCGCTCCACTGTCCGCTGACAAAGGAAAACGCCGGGCTGATGAACCGCGCGGCATTCGAAAAGATGAAGAGAACAGCAATTCTGATCAACACCGCCCGGGGCGGCCTTGTGGATGAAACGGCTCTTGCAGACGCTCTGCGCAGCGGAGAAATCCGCGCAGCGGGTCTGGATGTGCTCTGCCGGGAACCTCCCGCTCCGGACAATCCGCTTCTCCATCTGCCGAACTGCCGGATCACTCCTCATCTGGCATGGGCGACGGAAGCCGCGCGGAAGCGGCTGATGAACTGTGCGCTTGAAAACATCCGGGCATTTCTAAGAGGAAAGAGCATCAATGTGGTGAGCTGAAAGGATTTTGCATGACCATCGAATTCAACAGGAAGAAAAAACAGACGGCGGATGGAATCAGCATTGCTGCGTTTCTCCGGACCGAAACAATCCATCTGTCGAATCTGATTCTGGAACTGAACGGGGAAATTCTCCGTCCGGACGCGGATCTGGAGTCGATGCAACTGAAGGACGGCGATTGCCTGAACGCATTTTCGCTGGTCGGAGGAGGATGAAATGCAGGTGAATCCGTACTTGAGCAGAGAGGAGAAAGACCGGCTTCAGAGCGTGAAAATCGGCATCGGAGGAGCAGGCGGACTCGGTTCAAACGCCGCAATGCACCTGGTTCGTGCCGGAATTGAACATCTTGTTCTTGCGGATTTCGACACGGTCAATGCCGGCAATCTCAACCGTCAGTTTTTCTTCCGCGATCAGATCGGGAAATTCAAGACGGAAGCTCTCGCGGAAAATCTCTGGAAAATCAATCCGGATCTCCGTCTGGAACTTCACACGGTCCGTGTGACGGCGGAAAATATTCACACACTTTTCGACAAATGCGATCTGTTCATTGAAGCGTTCGACTGTGTGGAATCAAAATCGCTGTTTGTCCACGAACTTCTTCCGCTCGGCCGTCCGGTAATCGCTTCCAGCGGTCTTGCCGGATGGGGAAACACCAATGCGATGCAGATTCGGAAGGCGGGAGAGAATCTGTATCTGGCGGGAGACTTGAAGTCGGGAATCGGAGAAGAGCTTGCTCCGCAGTCGCCCCGGGTCGGAATCGCCGCCGCTCAGGAGGCGAATGTCGCGCTCGCCCTCCTGCTCGGAAAAGAGATCTGATGCAGAGGGAATCTTCAGTGTTTTTTCTGTTTTGTCAGAGAAATTTCCGTTCGGTATAGAACTTTTTCGACTAGATTGATCAAAACATTTCGTTCGATTTCCGTCAAATCCTGGGTCATGATGGCATGACAGCGGTCGATGACGGCGCTGATCCGCGGAACCATTTTCAGAGCTTTTCCGGTTGCATGAAGCTTGAAATTTCTTCTGTCGTTCTCATCGGTTCTGCGTGTAATGAGTCCGGCTTCGAGGAGCTGCCGCACGATAACGGCTGTGGTACTTTTGCTGATTTTGAGTTTATCGGAAAGTTTTTCCTGCGAGATGCCGTCGTTGTCCACGATCCCCATGAGAAATGGAAACTGACCCATGGTGACAGGAAGTTTTTTGAGTTCCCGCGCATAATATGTATGCGTGCAGCGGCAGATAATATAGATGGCCTCCGTCAGATTCCGCATAAGAATCTCCCTCGTTCCGCAAAAGATTTTTCTGAGAAAATAATATAGACTTCCAAGTGAATTTTACAATCGGATGGATTGATTTTTTCTTTTTTATCTTGTTTTTTCCGAATAATGAAGTATATTAAATTGTTCGTAATAGAACGAATGAGGAATAATCGTCTTGAAGAGAACGTTCCAGGATGGAGGAAGGAGGTTCGGAAAAATGAAAACAGATCAGTTTTTTGATGCATATCGAACGCTCTGCAGGGAGTGGGAATTGTTTCTGGCCAGCAACGGGATCCGGCTGATTTCCCATCCGGGGATTCGTGTGCTTTCCGTGTGCTACTACATCTACCGTCATCCGGGATGCTCTCTGAATGAGGTGGCGGGAGAATTCGGCATTACGGCGGGAACGGCGTCGAATCTGGTGGAAACGCTCTGCCGGAGGAGATTTCTGAAACGGACACCCTCGCGCGCGGATCGCCGGAGTATTTGTCTGACAACCACTCCGCACCTGAACACCTTTCTGAAAAAGGTGGAGACATTCTGATGATATTTCCGGGAAAACGGCGTTTTCACTTTTTTTCCGCGCTCTCTTGATTTTCCGGAAACAGGCAGTACATTAATTTTCAGTTTTTCAATCTCTCTTTTTTTATGGAAAGGTATAACACATGAAAGCTGCTTACATTTTTTCCGGTCAGGGAGCACAGACCGTGGGCATGGGGAAGGATCTCTATGAACAAAGCAATGCGGCGGCGGCAATTTACAATGAAGCCGACACCGTCCTGGGATGGAGCATTTCCGAAATCTGTTTCAACGGACCCGCGGAGAAATTGACGGAAAGCAAATACTGTCAGCCGGCAATCTACACGACAAGCATGGCGTGTCTTGCGGCATACCGGGAGAAATATGACGGAGATCCGGATGAAATCGTCGGCTGTGCCGGCCTGAGTCTCGGGGAGTACGCGGCTCTTGCATGCGCGGGATATTTCACATTTGCCAACGGACTCAAACTCGTCGCCCGCCGCGCGGAACTGATGGACGAGGCCTGCAAAAACACGCAGGGTGGAATGGCCGCCATCATCGCCGGGGATCCCGCCGTGATCTGGGAGGTCTGCGAAGAATGCGGAATAGATGTGGCCAACTACAACTGTCCGGGTCAGATCGTCATCAGCGGAGTCAAGGACGGCGTTCTGAAGGCCTGCGGAATCCTCAAGGAAAAAGGAGTGAAGCGCGCTCTTCCGCTCAACGTCGCGGGAGCGTATCATTCCCGTCTGATGAGCGAGGCGGGAAAACAGCTGCGCGGTCCGCTTTCTGAAACATATGTGACCGCACTGGAATATCCGGTTGTGCAGAATCTGACCGGCGGAGTTGAAACCGATCTTCAGCAGATCCGGGAAAACCTTGTCGGACAGGTTGCGGGAAGCGTAAAGTGGGAGGAGTGTGTCAGGACTCTGATCGGACTCGGAGCGGAAAAATTCATCGAATTCGGCCCGGGCAGCGTTCTGACCGGATTCGTCCGAAAGATTGATCCCTCCAAAGAAGTGCAGAATGTCTCCGGAATGATCTCATAACCGAATTGAAAGGATTGCAGAATGGGAAAAAAACTGGAAGGAAGAGTGGCGCTTGTCACCGGCGGCGCCCGCGGCATCGGCAGAGCAATCTGTGAGAAACTTGCCGCAGAAGGCGCGACCGTGGCCATGGTCGACATCATGCCCGACGTTGCGGAAAAAACGGCATCGGAATTCCGCGCGAACGGTTTTGAAGCGCTCGCGGTGGCGGCAAACGTCGCAAAATACGAAGATGCGGAAGCGGCAGTCAAAGCGGTTACGGAAAAATACGGTAAGCTGGACATTCTCGTGAACTGTGCCGGCATCACACGCGATACCCTCATGCTCAAGATGACGGAACAGGACTGGGATGCGGTCATCGCAGTCAATCTGAAGGGCGTGTTCAATATGACGAAGGCGGCGATCCGCCCGATGATGAAGGCCCGTTACGGCCGGATTGTGAATATTTCCTCGGTTGTCGGCAAGATGGGCAACGTGGGCCAGGCGAACTACTCGGCGTCGAAGGCGGGCGTGATCGGGCTGACCAAGACGACCGCCCGGGAATTTGCCTCCCGGAACATTACGGCGAACGCGGTCTGCCCGGGATACATCGCCACGGATATGACTGAAAAACTGCCGCAGGAAGCCCGGGATGCGTTCCTTGTGAACATTCCGCTGAAGCGCGCCGGCCAGGCGTCGGATGTGGCGGGAGTGGTGTACTTCTTCTGCTCTCCGGAAGCCGATTATGTGACCGGTCAGGCTCTGAACTGCGACGGCGGATTCCTTATGAGCTGATCCGGATGCGGGAAGAATCAGGAAAAAAAAGAGAAAAAAACTTGACTTTTCCCGCTTTGAGTGTAAAGTAAGAGGAAGGCAATTATCGTTTTATAAAAGCAACGGAACGAAACTTTTATCAGAAAGGGTTTGAAATGTCGGAAATTGCGGATAAAGTGAAGAAGATCGTTGTCGAACAGCTTGGCGTGAACGAAGACCAGGTGACCGCGGATGCCAAATTCATCGAAGATCTGGGAGCAGATTCTCTGGACCAGGTCGAACTGGTGATGGCTCTGGAAGAGGCTTTCGGCGCCGAGATTCCCGATGAAGATGCTGAAAAACTTACAACGGTTGGTGATGCCATCGCTTACGTTGAAAGCAAGCAGAACAAAGGCTGATCGGTCTTTAGAAAGCATGATGGGTCATTCAACCCGCAAGGGTGGTGGCCCATTTTTTTTGTAAAGGAGGACGGAATGAATTCCAGACGAGTTGTAGTAACGGGAATCGGAGCCGTTTCCAGCATCGGCAACAGCGTGGATGCGATGTGGGAATCACTTCTTGCCGGCAAAAGCGGAATTGGACCCGTGACGAAATTTGATGCCGCCGACTACCGGACCCGGATCGCCGGAGAAGTCAGAGATCTGGACGTATCAAAATACATGACGGAAAAGGAAGCCAGACGCCTGGATGATTTCTGTATCTATGCCATTGCCGCGGGCGACGAGGCAATGAAGGATGCCGGACTCGGCATTGATCTGCGCGACGGTACCCTGGCAGATCCCAACCGGGTGGGCGTCTGCGTCGGAAGCGGAATCGGCGGAATGCGGACCATGGAAGAGCAGTGCATGAAGATGCTTCAGCAGGGACCTTCAAAAGTCAGTCCGTTCCTGATCCCGATGATGATTATTGATATGGCTTCCGGTTCGCTTTCCATGCGTTACGGAGCGAAAGGACCGAATCACGCGGTGGTTTCCGCCTGCTCGACGGCAAGTCATTCGATCGGAGAATCGTACTGGATGGTGAAACGCGGCGATGCGGATATTATGATTACCGGCGGTACGGAGGCTTCGGTTTCCCGGCTCGGACTGGCAGGTTTCTGCTCCATGAAGGCGCTGAGCCAGAGAAATGATGACCCGACCCGCGCAAGCCGTCCGTTCGACAGGGACCGCGATGGGTTTGTCATGTCCGAAGGCGCCGGAATCCTGATTCTGGAAGAGTATGAGCACGCCAAGGCGCGCGGGGCGAAAATCTATGCGGAAATGGTCGGATACGGTGCGACCGGAGACGCGTATCACATCACCTCGCCCGCCCCGGGCGGAGAAGGCGGAGCAAGAGCCCTTTCGATGGCCCTGAAGAATGCCGGACTCAATCCGGAAGAGGTGGATTACATCAACGCGCATGGAACAAGTACCCTGCTCAATGATAAATTTGAGACGGCCGCAATCAAGACCGCGTTCGGCGAACATGCCTATAAACTTGCGATGAGCAGTACAAAAGGATGTACGGGACACTCCCTGGGCGCAGCCGGCGGACTGGAAACCATCGTCTGCCTCAAGACGATTCAGACCGGAGTGATTCCCCCGACCATCAATTACGAGACGCCGGATCCGGAATGCGATCTCGACTGCACGCCGAACACTCCGCGGGAACGGACCGTGAAGGTTGCCCTCAATACGAATCTCGGGTTCGGCGGACACAACGGCGTTATCATTGTTAAGAAAATTTGAGGTTTGAAATGAAGAAACTGATTCTCGCACTGACGGTTCTTTCGCTGGCCGGTCTTTTTTCCGCATGTCAGTCGGCGAAGGAAGAGACGGTTGAAGACAGACTCCGCGATGAATACGGATGGAAGGGAACAGCTCTCCCGAAGGCGGCTCCCGATCCCCAGACCGTGATCACCGACAGCGAAGATGCGAAAACTGAACCGAAAGACGCGGGAATCGTTTCGACCATTGATCTCAAGGATACGGTCCAGACGCCGATCGACGAACAGCCCCCTCTGCCGCCGAAAGAGGAGAAGAAATCTGTTCCGTCAGAAGGAAAAAAATCTTCCGTCAAAACTCCGTCAAAAGCGAAATATGAGCTTACGGGAGAGAGCAAAGTCCGAATCGTCAAAAAAGGGGAAACCCTCTCCTCCATCGCAAGGAACGAATACCACGACGGACATCTGTGGGGATTCATTTTCCGCGCGAACAAGGAGCTTCTGAAGGGAAATCCCAATCTGATCCGTCCCGGAATGAAGATTACGATTCCCGGAATCCGGAAAGTCTCACCGGGAAAGGAGACTCCGAAAGCCGGGATGACGGAAAAAGCGGAAAAGAAACCTGCGGATGTCAAAGCCGCAGCGCCTGCCGTTCCGGCCGCTTCCCAGGAAAAGAAAGAGCTGCCGAAGGAGTCTCCCTCCACGGTTCTTCCGGCTCCGGTGGAAAAGGCTCCCGAGGCTCCCAGGACCAATTAAAAGCACCATGAAGAACAGCGAAGAAGAGAGTCAGGATCCGTTATCGCCGTTGTCCGCGGTATCCGCCTGTCTTGAGCATTCCGGCCCGGAAATCGACGCTGTTTTTGCAGGAAATCTTTCTTCCAATCTGAAACGGGTGGAAGAGGCGTTCGGCGTCACTCTTGTAACGCGGGATTCATGGATCCGGATTGAGGGTGCCGACGGAGAAGGCGTCAAAACGGCAAAGGCCTTTCTGGAACATCTGTTCCGTCTTCAGACGGACTCACGCCGCCCGCTCCGCCAGATGGATTTTGATCTGGCGCTGAAGGCTTATTCCTCGGGAACACCGACGGAACTCGGTAATTTTTTCGCAGCGAAAATCAAGATATCCCGCAAGCGCCAGGAGATTGTTCCCCGAACCCGCAACCAGCTTGCCTATGTGGAGGCGATGAGCAGAAACGATATCGTGTTTGCGCTCGGACCGGCGGGAACAGGGAAAACATATCTGGCGGTCGCGATGGCGGTCAATGCGCTGATGACCGGAAAACGCGACCGGATTATTCTGGCGCGCCCCGCGGTGGAAGCCGGTGAAAATCTCGGTTTCCTGCCGGGAAAACTGGAAGATAAGATCAATCCGTATCTGCGCCCGCTCCACGATGCCCTCCGGGAAATGATTGAGCCGCAGGAACTGGCAACGTTGACGGAACGGGGAATGATCGAACTGGCTCCGCTGGCATTCATGCGCGGAAGAACGCTCAACAACTCCTTTATCATTCTCGACGAGGCTCAGAATGCAACGGACGATCAGATGCTGATGTTTCTGACCCGTCTCGGTTTCAATTCGCAGTGCGTGGTGGCAGGAGATCCGTCACAAACGGATCTGCCGTCCCGCAGGCCGGGCGGACTGACGAAGGCGATCCGTCTTCTGTCAAAAATTGACGGAATCGCAATGTGCCGTTTCGACCGGAACGATGTGATGCGGCATTCTCTTGTAGAACGGATCGTCAGCGCATACGAACACGCGGCCCGCAGAGAAACCGCGGACACGTCCGAAATGACGGATCCGGTGAAATGACGGAGGAATAATCGTGTTTTCCCTGTTGCAGAATTTTATTGCCAAACGGAAAATGGCGCAGAAAGGGATGGTCAATACATCCCGGAAAGTCAATAAGAAGGAGTCGCTGGTTTCACGGATCATGAAAAACAAGCTGCTCTGCTGGAACGTGACGATGCTGCTCGTTCTTGCCGCCAGCGTGTTTTCCATGATGAACCAGGAACGGCATCCGGCGGTGCCGCGTCTGGTGAAGGGACAGATCGCCACGTTCACCGTGTACGCCATGTTCGATTTTCAATACGAGGATAAGGAAAAGACCAATCAGGAAAAGGCTGCCATCCTTGCAAAACTGCCGCTGTTTTACCGGATCAATGAAAAAGCGTCGGCGGAGATCGCCTCGGAACTTTCCGCGCTGTTCAAAGAGGTTCGCGCGCGCAAAGAGGCCATTTCCCGGGGAATAAGTTATCTTCCGCCGGATACCGCCGCCGGAAAACGCGTTGCGGAGCTTTCGGAACCGGCGCTGAACAATCTGTTTCTCGTGGCCGATGCGCCGCAGCTTTACCGGAATCTGCTGGAGCAGACCGCTTCCGTGGTCGACAACGGAATCGTTCCTGTCTACGACAAGGAGAATATCCCGTGGACAAAACCGGTTCGGGTGATCGACGTCTACGACCGGGTGCGGGAATCCCGGCAGCTGAAAGATCTTCCAACAGCGCCGGAAGCCGCTGTCCAGATCAGCGAACTCGTCCTTGAGACATTTACATCGCCCGAAAAAATGGAGGTGCTGAAAACTCTCTCGGCGCTGATTGAGCAGCAGCTCCCCGCGGCGGAGATGACCTCCGACAAGGCATATACCGAAAAACAGGAACGCGCCGCCCTCAAGCAGATACAGCCCGTCATGCGGGAAGTGACAAAAGGACAGCCTCTTGTAACCCGGGATGCGGTCGTCACACCGGAGGATATTGATCTTCTTGAAACCTATGCGCAAATCGCAAAGGAGCGTCTGGAAAAAGTTTCGGATATTGAACGCGCCGTCCGGATCGTCAAATCGGCGGCGACAACACTTCTGATCCTGCTGTTCTGCGGAATCTATCTGTATCATATTCATCCGGATGTCCTGCGCAGCAACGGACGGATCCGCATGATGGGATTTGTCACGATCACCGCCATTCTGCTGAATGTTCTCGCATACCGCGTATTTCTGATTTTCGGAGAGCTGGAGTCGATCCCGCCCTGGCTGACCTATATTGCAATCCCGCTGGGATTCGCTCCGATGGTCCTCTCCTCAATTTACGGAATGCGATCGGCCCTGTTCACAGGTCTGTTTGTTTCCGTGATCGCGGCGCTCTCGGACAACGACTCGTTCCATATCATTCTGATGGGACTGATTATCAGCGGGATTTCCTCGTTTGCGGTGCGGCGGAGCGTGAATTACCGGAATTTCTTCATTTCCGGTTTTCTCGCGGTTTCGCTGACGACGCTGGCAGTGGGGCTGCTGCTCGTCTGGCGCGACATGGCCGATCCGAGCAAGGTGATCTATCCATGGGTGTTCGTCCTTCCGTTTGTGACAGGACTGCTGACGACCGGCGCCACGCAGATCATGCTCTATATTCTCGAAGTCTGTTTCGATACGACCACCAATATGTCGCTGCTTCTGTACAGCGATTACAATCATCCGCTTCTGAAGCGTCTCCAGTTTGAAGCGCCGGGGACCTATCATCACAGCCTGATCGTTTCGACGCTCGCCGAAGCCGCGGCAAAGGAGATCGGAGCCAATCCGATCAAAGCCCGGGTCTGCGCCCTGTTCCACGACGTCGGAAAACTCTCGCATCCCGACTATTTCACGGAAAACAACAACGGGGAAAGCAAACACAAGGATCTGATGCCGAAAATCAGCGCCCTGATTATCCTCAATCATGTGAAGGAAGGACTGGAACTCGCCCGCAAATATAAACTGAAGAAACTGATGCGGGATGCCATTCAGCAGCATCACGGAACCGATGTGGTGTATTTCTTCTATAAACTGGCAAAGGATTCCGGAGAACTGGTGGATGAACACGATTTCCGGTATCAGGGGCCGACACCGCAGACAAAGGAGATCGCGATTCTGTCGCTGGCGGATGCCTGTGAAGCCGCCTCCCGCTCCCTGCAGAAGCCGTCGCACGGGAAAATCGAAGAGCTCGTGACGGAGATCATCGTGAAACGAATGCGCGACCATCAGCTCGACGCCGCCAACCTGACGTTCCGGGAACTGACGGTCATCAAAGAAAGTTTTGTCAAAACACTCACCTCGATGCTTCACGCACGAGTGGCTTACCCGAAGGAAGTGGTACCGGATGAGGACGATCTGTTCGTGGATGCGGCAGCAAGAAAAGCGGCCGAACAAAAAAGCTCTTGAACGCCTTGCCGCGGATGCGGCTCTCGCGGCGGGTCTGCCGGATCCGCTGGATGTGGCCGTGATTTTTCTGCCCGAAGACGCCATGGCGGAACTGAACTGGGAATCCCTGCGCCATCAGGGACCGACCGATGTGATCTCCTTCGATCTCCGGAATGCCGGCGGAGAAATGCCGGAAACGGAAAAAGAGGAATTCGAGGCCGATGTAGAAGTCTATGTCTGCCCGGACGTGGCGCGGAGAGAGGCCCGGAAACGGGGCCTGCCCTACTCCAGGGAAGTGGTCCTCTACCTGGCCCACGGACTCCTTCACGCCGCGGGAGAGGACGATCTCGTTCCCGAAAAGAAACGAAAAATGCGCAGACGCGAGAAACAAGTTCTCGCCGCGCTCGAAAACAACCATCATTTTGAAAGGATTTTCGGTTCCTGACAACCAGGCGCCGGCATAGTATGGAAACCATTCAGATTCTGATTCCGCTGAGCATCGTGCTCTATATTCTGATTTCCTGCGTTTTCGACGCATTCGAGGATCTTTCCGGCGGACGAGTCCGGAAAATCGAAGAGAAAAATCCCGAACTGGCGGAAAAACTGGACTCCTGGCTGGAACGGGACGATCAGATCCGCATGCTGTTCAAACTGCTGCTGTTCGCCATCGCGGCGGTTTTTTCGATTTCCGTGTACAGTGCCGCCGGAAATCTGGAATCGCTGTTCGGAATGAAGATTCCGTATCTGGATGTGATCGTTCTTGCTCTTTCGCTGATTCTGCTCTGCTCAGTCAGCGATCTTCTTGCGAAACTGATCCTGCCCCGTGCCGATCTGCTGATTATCAGTGTGACCATCCCCGTGATGCTGGTCTGCGCCCGGATTATTCTGGCGCCGCTGGCGCCGCTCTTCCATCTGCTGAATAAAAAAATGAAGAAGATGATGGAGGACGTGCCTGAACCGGAAGACAAGGCAAGTCTGGAAGACGAAATTCTGGATATGATGGAGGATGAACCGG
Source organism: uncultured bacterium (assembly GCA_949297765.1). Taxonomy (GTDB): domain Bacteria; phylum Verrucomicrobiota; class Lentisphaeria; order Victivallales; family UBA1829; genus UBA1829. Next base: position 29,863 of record CASFTV010000011.1, read on the forward strand.
ACGGTCAGCTGGAAGAAGGGGAAAAACGCATGATCCGCGGCATTTTCGATCTGCAGGATATGTCGGTCAAGGAGATCATGACTCCGCGCGTGGATATGGTGGCGATTCCGCTTTCGTCGAGCATCGAGGAGGCAAAAGAGGTTTTTGTGGCATCCGGCCACAGCCGGATTCCGGTCTACGGACGCTCCATCGACGAGATCCGCGGCATCATCTATGCAAAGGACTTTCTGGCGCTTCCCCAGGAAAAGAAGAGTCTTGCCGGAATGATCCATACCCCGATCTTCATTCCCGAAACGAAAGCGGTGGACGAACTGCTGGAAGAGATCAAACGGACCCGGAATCACTTTGCCGTCATCATTGATGAATACGGCGGAACCAGCGGAATCGTGACGTTTGAAGATATCATCGAAGAGATCGTCGGCGATGTCCGCGACGAATACGACAGCGCGGAGGACGCGATGGAGAAACCGCAGCTGATGCCGGACGGATCCGTTCTTCTCGAAGCCCGGACACCGGTCTCCGATGTCAACGAAATTCTCGATATCGAAATTCCCGACACGGAACACGCCGATACGATCGGCGGCTACATCTGCGCGGAACTGGGACGGATTCCCGAAGAAGGAGAAACCTATACCGCTCCCGGACTGTTCCGGGCGGAGATCGTGAAAGCCGACAAACGCAAAATCCAGAAACTGAAACTGACGGTGCCAGACAATGAAGATGAATGAAATCCCTTCTTCCGAACCGGCCACTCCGACTCTTGCCGCGCGATTCCGCAACACCATGATCGCGGGATTGTTTATCGTGGTGCCGATTTTCATCACGCTGTGGGTGGGACACTGGGGGGTGTCCGCAATGACCGACTGGGCGGTGTCCCTGTACGCCCGCTCGGGATACGAAGATTTCCCCGCCTGGGCGGTGGTGGTCCGTGTGGCGACAATCCTTCTGATTTTTGTCGGGATCTTTTTTGTCGGTCAGATCGCCAAGATCACTCTCGGACGGAACTTCATCCGCTGGACTCAGATGCTCCTCCTGAAACTGCCGCTTCTCCGGATCGTTTATTCAACCTGCGAACAGATCGGGGAAACCGTCAAATCATCGCAGGGGGGGCTGTTCAAACAGGTGGCACTGTTCGAATATCCGAAGAAGGGATCCTATGCCATCGGGTTCATCACCAATTACAATGAAGAAAAATTTGAGGTGAATGAGCATCTGGCCGAAGAGGTTTACAGCATTTTCATGCCGACCACGCCGAATCCGACCAGCGGATTCCTGATTTTCATCCCCAAAAGGGAGTGCATCGTTCTCCACATGAGCGTTTCGGAGGCGATGACCCTGATCGTGAGCGGCGGCGTCATCCTTCCCGGAAAGAAAGTGCAGGGACAGAAATGAAACTCAGGCGCGGCGCGTGGGAGTGGCATTTGAACGATCCCTCCGTTCTGGAACCGTGGGCGGACCGCATGGAGGAGCTGGCGGCGAAACCCCTGAAACACAACAGGGTGCGCTGCGTGTTCCGCACGGAAGATGCTTCCGGATGCGGATGTTTTGTCAAACTCGAACGGAAAAACGGTTTGATGAACCGTCTCCGGAACACGTTTTATTCGAAGGCGGAGTCGGAGTACGAATCCGGACAGCTTTTGCGGTCCTGCGGGATTCCGTGCGTGGAATATCTGGCGTGGGGGAGGCGCGGCGCGGCTTCGGCGCTGGTCTCCCGTGCCATGGAAGGAGTCCGTTCGGCTCTGGAGTACTGGTATTCCACCGCCCGGTGGGACGAACAGGAAAAAGAGCGGTGGCTGAATGCTTTTTTCGATCTGGCCTTCCAGTTCCGGCAGAACAATCTCAGCCACAGGGACTTTCATGCGGGGAATGTGCTGTACCGCCCGGAGACGGGAGAGGCGGCCATCGTCGATGCGTACGGGATATGCCGGAAGGAAAAACTGGAAGATCAGGATTTGCGCGATCTGCTGCACTGGCTGCTTCCGTTGCGGATGGATGTTTCCGATGAAGAGCTGATGGAACGTCTGGACCGGCGGGGCATTCTCCGGTTCGAGGCGGAACCGTTTTTCCGGGAGATGGTGCGTCTGGAGGAACTCCGGGTCGAACACGACTGGGAAAAACGGCGGAGGAAACAGATTCTGTCGGGAAACTCCAAATTCAGCCGGACCGAGGGAAACCGGGAAATCCGCCACACGCTCTGGTTTGAACCGGCACCTCTGCCCGGAGAGGATCAGATGGTGCTCCGGGAGATGGAAACCCCGGAGGCGGAAGACCTTTGGCTTTCCTCCTTCTACCGGCAGCTGCGGGCGGAAAAACTTCACGAAGTTCCGCTGATCTGGGAAAAAAATGGAGGAAAAAGTCGTCTTTTTCTGCTTTCAGGGGATAAAAAATCGTATTTTTTTTGAGATTCGCAAATTTTTTTGTTGAATTGTCCTGAAGCAATGTTATATTCGTCTCTTAAGGAGACATCTTTTCAAATTTTCTAAAGGAACAACAAATAGGAGAGGAAAGTAAAGATGGAAATTGCAACGGTTGCCATTATGATCGCCGCATTCATCGGAATGATTATTTGCGCAAAGAAGCAGAAGACGAACCCGAATGCAAAAACAATCGCCATTTTGTGCCTGATCGTTGTAGTGGTCTGCGCCGGAAAGTTCCTGGTTGATACGGGATCTTTCGGTGGAATGTCCCGCGAAATGAAAGAGGCTCTCGCAAGCTATGAGCGCTTCAGCGAAGCATCCGCCCAGGCAGCAGGAGAACTGGTCTCCAAGAAATTTGCCGGAAAGAACGTTCTGGTGGTGGCCTCCGGCGGAAACGCCTGGGAAAAACAGCCGAACAAGCTTGTGGAATATGTCAAGAAATACATCACCGGCGCGAATGTCTCGGTGAAGGGCCTTCCCTATGATGTCCCTGAAAACGATACCGGAATGATGGTGGAAGAGTACATGAACGCGAAATACTTCAATCAGCTCTTCGACGAGAACAAGGATGTCGATGTGTTCGTGATGACCCTCAGCCTTCCCTATGATCCCTCCCAGATGGCGAAAATCAAACTCTGGAATCAGAAGAATGCGCCGAAACTCGTCCTCATCAATGCGGATGTGAACTTCCTCGGAGCGGAAATCAAGAAGGGAACCATCGCCGGTGCCGTTGTGATGCGTCCGGATCTCAAGCAGGAAGATTTCGAAAAGAACGCGCCGAAGGATCTCAAGGCCGCGTTTGAAGCAAGATATCTGCTGATCACGCCGGAAAATATCGACGCGACCGCGAAAAAGTATCCCAATCTGTTCGCCCGTCCGTAATCGGATTCGGAAAAATTGGAATCAAGGACAGCTTCGGCTGTCCTTTTTTGTAACGATGGATGATTTGATTCTTTCGCTTCCCGGCGGAGAGGATGTGGGAATTTCGGTCCGGACGTCGAAACGAGCTGTCCGGATTCGTCTTCAGGTGACGGAGTCCGGGGTCGTGCTGGTGCTTCCGGAGCGTGCCGATCCGGATTCCGCGCTGAAATTCCTCCATTCACAGACAGAATGGCTGGAAAAGGTGCTGAAACGGACTCCTCTGCGGAAAGCGCCGGCGGATCCCCCCGAAGAGATTCATCTGGAGTTTACCGGAGAGACGCTTGGGATCGTCTATGAACCCGGAGATGTTGTATGGACCGGTGTGCGTTCCCGGAATCCGGAGGAGCTGCTGGTGTCCGGGAATACGGAGTCGCCGGCCTGTTTCCGGGCTCTGCGGGAGTGGCTGGTGCGGAAGGCAAAACAGGAGATTCTGCCGTTTGCACAGGAGATCTGTTCGGAATTGAATTTTGAAATCCGGGAGTTTTCGATCGGACTCCAGCGCAGTGTCTGGGGCCGCTGCAGCTCCGAGCGGAAAATGACGCTCAATGCGGCGCTGCTGTTCTTTCCCAGGGGGATCGTCCGCTATGTGGTCATTCATGAAGGATGCCATCTGACGGAGATGAATCATTCGATCCGTTTCTGGAATCTGGTGAAGAAATATTATCCGTATCCGGATCATGCGCGCCGGGTTCTGAACAGCCGCGGTGCGCTTCCCGCCTGGGTTCATGCAAAGGAGTAGATCGCGGGATCGGTATTTGTATTCCGCGGAAAAACGGATATATTACGGAGACGGGGAACGGGGACTTGGAACAATGTTTGCAAGCGGGAGATTTTCAAGATGAAACAGCTCAGAACCATCGCCGTTATTCCGGCACGGCTCGCAAGTACAAGATTTCCGGAAAAAGTGATTGCAGAACTCGGTGGAAAGCCGATTATTCAATGGGTGTGGGAACGGACAGTCCGTTCGAAGGCCGACCGGGTGCTTGTCGCGACCGACAGCGAAAAGGTGTTTGCGGTTGCGGAATCGTTCGGAGCATCCGCGGTGATGACCTCGCCGGATCATCCATCCGGTTCCGACCGCGTCTGGGAGGCGGTCAAGGGGATTGACTGCGATGTAATCATCAATGTCCAGGGCGATGAGCCGTTCATGAAGCCCGAAGTGATCAATGCGCTGATCGACACCATGGCGGAAGAGGATCAGCCGGATATGGCGACCGTCGTTGTGCCTTCGACCCGGGCGGAAATCGCATCGAATCCGAATCTTCCGAAGGTGGTGGTCGGGACGGATGGGCGGGCGCTTTACTTCAGCCGGTCCGAAATCCCGTTCCTGCGGACCGGTGGAACCGATATGCCGCTTTACCGTCACTGGGGGATTTATGCGTATCGCCGTGCCGCGCTGGAGCGCTTTGTCTCTCTTCCGGAAAGTCCGCTTGAAAAATGCGAAAAGCTCGAACAGCTGCGCGCTCTGGAAAACGGTATGAAAATCAAGGTGGTGAAAACCTGTTTCCAGAGCATCGGAATTGATACGCCGGAAGATCTTGTCCGGGCGGAAGAGTATCTTCGGCTCCGGAAGGAACAGAAGGAATCGGTATGAAACGTTTTTTCCAGTATCTGGTTTATCTGGCGGCTCTGGGATTCATGAAGATCATGGAGCGCCTGCCCCGCCGGATGTTCCGGGGGCTGGCCTGGCTGTTTTCCTGGATCGCAATGCCGTTTCCGCAGCTCGGCGGACTTGTCCGCATGAACATCCGGTGTGCGTTTCCGGAGAAGGGGAAAAAGGAGGTTTTCGATCTCTCCCGCCGCTGTATTGCCAGTCTGGTTCTTACCGTTTGCGAGTTCTTCTGGTTTCACAACAAGCCGGAGAAGATCCGGGAGATGGTGGATATTCAGCCCAATCTTGCCCGGGTCGCGGAAACTGCTGTAAAGTGTCTGAAGGAAGGGCGGCCGGTGATTTTCATCACGCCGCACCACGGAAACTGGGAGTTCTCCGGAATGGTGCTGGGAATCGTGTTCGGATTCAAGATGGCGACCGTGGTGCGCACGCCGCGCAATCCGTATCTCGGCCGCCTGATTACCGGCGGACGTTCCGTTCAGAATGTGCAGATCATCGAATCCCGCGGCGGAATGATGAAGCTCGTGCATGCGATGGAGAACGGAAGTGCGGCCGGAATGCTGGTCGATCAGAATGTCAAGATCCGCAACGGAGGGGCGTTTGTTGATATGTTCGGTCTGCCGTGTCCGGTCACCCGTTTCCCCGGAACAATGGTGCTCAGGAAAAACGCCTATATCGGAGTCGGCTCCTGCATCCGGATGCCCGACGGACATTTCAAGGCGACGATGGATCCGCTGCCGAAACCCTCTTCTGAATATGCCTCGGAGGAAGAGGTGATCCGGGATATTATGAAAATGACTGAAGATCTGATCCGCATGGCGCCGGAACAGTATCTCTGGCTTTACAAGCGCTTCCAGCATATTCCGCAGGAGGCTTCCGAGGAGCTGAAAGCAAAATATCCGCCCTATGCGCAGGTGGTCAGGTCCTCCTTTTTCAGCCGGGTGCAGAGTGCGCGGAAAAAGCCGGATGGAGAGTGATTCCCGATGCTCCGCTGGCTTCATATTAAAAATCTTGCGCTGGTGGACGAAGCCGATCTGGAATTTTCTCCCGGATTCAACGCGGTGACCGGAGAAACCGGCGCCGGAAAATCGGTCCTGATGGGAGGAATATCACTCCTGCTCGGCGGACGCTTTGATAAAAGCATGATTCGTCAGGGGACCGAGCGATGTGAGATTTCCGGAGAGTTTCATCCCGATCCCGCTGCGGAGGAACCGCTTGCCGATCTGCTGGAGGAATTCGGCATCGCGCGCTCGGAGGACTCCGCTCTGCTGGTCCGTCGGATTTTCACGCCGTCGGGTGGACGGATTTTCATCAATTCCTCTCCTGCGACGGCTCAGATCCTCCGCGCGGTCGGGGAACTGCTGGTGGATGTCCATAGTCCGGAGGAGACGTTCGGACTGATGAAAAACTCGGTTCAGCTGAAAGCGCTCGACCGCTTTGCGCATCTGGAAGAGCTTCTGGGGAAGACCGCCGCCGCATGGGACGCCATCCGCGGCGTCGAGGCGGAAATGGAAGAGTTCCGGAAATCCATGCCCGATGCGGAGGAAGCGGAACATCTGCGCAGAGTTGTTGCTGAAATCGAAGGGGTGAATCCGGAGGAGGGCGAAGATGCCCGGCTTGAAGCGGTTCATTCGGCGGCGTCGAATGCAAAGGCGATTCTGGAGATTGCCGCCGCCGCGTCCGCGGCGCTGAGTGAATCCGATGATTCCATCATGGATCGTCTTTCTGCGGTCCGGCGTCTGCTCCGTCCGCTGGAGAGCATCGACCCCGCATACGCCGGCTCGTTTCTGGAAAAGTGCGATGAGCTTTCGGAGGCGCTTTCCGATCTCGCCGGCGGACTGCAGTCCCGCGCCTCTTCCGTCGATCTTGACGAGGCGGAGTTTGCCGCCCTCGAAGAGCGGATTCGCGATCTGCAGAATCTCAAACGCCGGTACGGTCCGGAAATTCCCGACGTCTTTGCCTCTCTCGCGGATGCTCAGCGCCGCCTCGAACTGTTTGAAAATTCCGCTCAGGAACGGAACCGTCTCGAAAACCGCATGAAAGAAGTAAAAAATGCTCATGCGGCCCTTTGCGGAGAACTTTCCCGCGCCAGAAAAAAGGCCGCCGCCGCTCTGGAAAAAAAATTGCGGGCGGAAATTGTCAAACTTGGATTTCTGCGGGCGGAGTTTCAAACGGAATTTTCGGAAACGGTCCCCGGACCGAACGGAGCTGACCGGATTGAATTTCTGTTTTCCGCAAATCCCGGTGTTCCCGTCCGTCCCCTGAAGGACGTCGCAAGCAGCGGAGAGCTTTCCCGCGTGATGCTGGCTGTTAAAACCGTTCTGGCGGAAGTCGATGAAATCCCAACCCTCGTGTTCGATGAAATTGACGCCAATATCGGAGGCGAAATCGCCGCGGTTGTGGCGGGAGAACTTCAAAAGCTGGGAAGGAAAAAACAGCTGCTCTGTATTTCCCATCTCGCGCAGGTGGCTGCGCGTGCCGACCGTCATTTTGCTGTCGAAAAAAATGTGACAGAACGTTCTGCGGTGACCTCCGTCCGGAAACTTTCTCAGAAAGAGCGGATTCTGGAACTCGCCCGAATGCTCGGCGGCGGACCTGCCGCGGAAAAACATGCAAAGACTCTTCTTGTTCCCTCGGAAAATGCCGGATCTTGAATCGTTGAGTTTGGCGGGCTGATGATTCCCCTCTTGGAGAGGGAGATGAGGGAGGGATGGGAAATGGAAAATGGGGGATGGGGATGGAAAATGGGGGATTTCGTGCTTCGCACGACCAGCGTCTCGCCGCTGGACCGCGACAAGGACGAAGTCCTTGACCCGGAAAAATGCGGTTGCATTTTTCCGTATTTTTTTTAGAAGCGCAGTTTCCGGCGGAACTGGAGCGGTGTAATGCCGTAATAGCGGCGGTAAGTGCTGATGAAGTAGGCGCTGTCGATAAAACCCAGTTCCTGCGCGATGTCGGCGATAGAGAGTGTGTGCTGGCTGAGCATTCGGCGTGCCTCTTTCATTTTCAGGTCCAGGACGAGCTGCGCCGGAGTTTTGCTGTAGAAGTGTTTCCAGTAGCGGAAGAAGGTTCGGCGCGAGAGGCCGTGTTCGGCGATCAGGCGGTTCATTTCGAATGGTTCTTTGTAGTGGTACTGGAGATAGGAGGCGATCTGCCGGATTTTTCGTTCTTGTTCGTTTTCCGGATGTTCGGCGCTTTTTCCGCTGATGATGAGTTCCTGAAGCAGAAGCCAGCAGAGCGTGTCGATCCGGTCTGCGATCCCGGATTCCTGTGAGCGGGAGAAGAGCGAGGTGATGCTGCGGATCAATTCCGGTATTCGCGGATCGGCAGGAATTTCCCAGCAGATTTTGTTCAGATCAACGCCAAGTTCCACCAGTTTGTCGTGCAGGGAGGCGTGGTAGATGAAGAAAAAGGCTTCGCGCATTCCGGAGTAGTGGTATTTGTGGAGCGGGCCGTCGTGTTTGACGAAAACATGGGGAAAGCGGTTCGTGTAGACCGTCTCTCCGACGGTGTCGACCGCGATGTTGTCCTCGGAATTCATCCGGACGCAGAACTCTATCTGGTTTTCATGACGGCCGACGAATTCACTTGATTCCTCGGTCACGGTTCCGAGATTCAGGACCGGCAGCGGAAAATGAAACAGCCGCGGCGTTTCCTGAAGGTCAATCCGGACAAAGCGCAAAGTGGAAGATTGTTGTCGTTTCGGCATAATGGATACTGTACAGCGTTTTGCGGAACAGTCAAGCGGACGGCTTCTGGAAATCTTCTGTTTCCGGCGAAAGCGCGGCGGATGGGCTGGATATTTGCGAATATCGGGGAAAAGAGATTTGCATCCGATCGCTTTTTGTGGTACATTGTCGGGAATCAGGAAAGGCGGAATGAATGGAAGGGTTGCTTGGCCGGATCAACGGACCGCAGGAGATCAAACAGCTGTCGCGGGAGGAGCTGGAGCGCCTCTGTGAGGAGATTCGTTCGGAGATTATTTCTGTCGTCTCGAAAAACGGCGGGCATCTTGCGCCGAATCTCGGCGTGATCGAACTGACGGTCGCGCTTCACCGGGTCTTCAACAGCCCGGAGGATGCGATCGTCTGGGATGTGGGGCACCAGTCATATCCGCATAAAATGCTGACCGGGCGGTACCGCCGGTTTCATACGATCCGGCAATACGGAGGGCTTTCGGGATTTCAGTCGCCCGCCGAATCGGAGCACGATGTGTTTGCCACGGGGCATGCAGGTTCCGCGCTTTCTTCCGCTATGGGACTCGCCGCGGCGAATGAACGGAACGGGCGCGAAGGAAAAGTGGTCGCCGTCGTGGGCGACGGCGCTCTCGGAAACGGCATTTCGCTTGAGGCGTTGAACAATGTCCGCGAATTCCACCGGAATTTCATTCTGGTGATTAATGACAACAAAATGTCCATTTCCAAGAGCGTCGGAACGATCTCCACGCATCTGACGCGCTTTATTACGGGCCGCCGATACAACCGTCTGAAGACGCATGTCAAATATATTCTGCGGAAACTCCCGCTGGGAACGCATGTGATTCACTTTGTCCGGAGAATTGAGGAGCTGACAAAAAATCTGCTGGTTTCCAGCGTCTTTTTCGAGGAGATGGGATTCAAGTATGTCGGGCCGATCGACGGACACGATCTGCCGTCGCTGATCGAGCATTTCGAAAAGATCCGGGAGATCACGTCGCGCCCGATCGCGGTGCATGTGATTACGGAAAAGGGACACGGATGCAAATATGCGATTTCGTCGCCGGAGAAATTTCACGGCGTGCCCGCGTTCGATCCCGAAACCGGCGAACTCCTTCCGGCGCCGAAAAACACCTATTCCTTTTCCGCGGCGTTCGGAGATGCCGTGGTCCGTCTGGCGGAGGAACATGGCGATGTGGTTGCCCTGACCGCCGCCATGTCGGGCGGAACGGGATTGAACCGCTTTGCAAAGCAGTTTCCGGACCGCTTTTACGATGTCGGCATTGCGGAGGAACACGCGGTTGTGTTTGCGGGCGGCCTTGCGGCCGGCGGTCTGCGTCCGGTGCTGGCGATTTATTCCACGTTTCTGCAGCGGGCGCTCGACTGTGTGTTTCACGATGTCTGCCTGCAGAACCGGGCCGTGATCTTCTGCGTGGACCGCGCCGGCGCCGTGGAGGACGGGCCGACCCATCATGGAATTTATGACCTGCCGTTCCTGCAGGGAATGCACAATCTTGCGATTCTCTGCCCGCGCGATGCGACGGAACTGGGAGAGATGCTTTCCGCCGCGTATGAGAACAGCGGACCGGTGATGATCCGTTATCCGCGTTCCAATGCGTCGGACCTTGCGGTGCCGCGCTCTCCGCTTGTCTGGGGGAGGGCGGAGGTGGTTTCCTGCGGCGGGAGAGTCTCCATCTGGTCCAACGGACGCGAACTGGTGACGGCGCTTGCGGTCGCCGCGCTGCTTCGGACAAAAAATGTTGCCGCGTCCGTCGTCAATGTGCGTTTTCTGAAGCCGTTTGATTCGGAGCTGCTGGTCCGGGAGGCGGAGGAGAAGCTGATTGTCACCATAGAAGACAGTCTGCATGCGGGCGGCCTCGGACGGATTGTCAACGATCTGCTGATTCACCGGCCGAACCGGGGGGTTTTGCATTTCAGCTGGAATGCGGATCTCCTGCCTCATGGATCGGTGCCGCTTCTCCGGGAACACTTCGGACTGCATCCGGAGGAGATTTCCACGAGAATTCTTGCCGCACTCGAATCCCGGAAGGGATCGATGCCATGAATCGAAAACTTCCCTGTTTTCTGATTCTTTCCGGCGGAATATTCGCATTGCTTTCCGCATTTGTGTTTCTTTATTTCAATATGATCGGTCTTGAGCCGGCGTTTTTCAAGGCATTTTACACGGATCTTGTGCCGCATGCGGCAATTGTTCCCTTGCTGCTGCTTTCTCTGCTCGGCGGATTTATTCTTCAGAGCAAGGCCGGGGAACGGGGGCCGATGATGGCACGGGCGCTGCTGCCGGCATATCTGCTGTTTCCGCTGCTGCTGCCGCCGCTTTCATTTTTCCGGGTGACGGTGTTTATTTTTCTTGTGATGATTGTGGTCTGGCGGCTGGCTCTGGTGTGCGGATGGTACTTCCCTGCCTGGAGGAGAGGGCCGACGCTTCTGCTGTTGTTCGCGGGAACGCTGATCGGAATCGGCTGGGGGATTTTCATGCAGATCGAGTCGTTCAACCGGCTCTGGTTTACCTACACCGACTGGACCGAATATTACATGGGGTATCTCCGCTTGACGGAAAGCCTGAAAAAGCCGATACTTTTCTGTTACAATGCCGGCCATTTCAATCCGTTTCCGAATATTCTGATTACGCCGGTGATCGCGCTGTTTCCGTATCCGCAGACGCTGTTTGTGCTGAATTCGCTGTTTATCTATTCGACCGTGCCGCTGTGGTATCTTCTGGCGCGTTCCCTCGGGATGAGGCGTTGTCCCGCGGTGCTTTCGGCGCTGCTTCTGATGTGTCATTTCACGATACCGAATCTGAATCTTTCCCTGTTCTACGGATTTCACCCGATCATTCTGTTTCCCGCGCTGCTGCTGGCATTCTACTACTTTTACCGCAAAGGGAACCGGACGGGATATGTTCTCTTTTTCCTGCTGATCCTTTTTCTGCAGGAGACGACGGCGGTTTTCTGGTTCGGCTGGGGACTTTATCTGGTGCTGAAGCGGAAATACTGGCAGGGGATTGCGCTTGCGGCCTTTTCCTGCGCCTGGTTTGCTTTTGCGGTGAAGATCGTTTCTCCGGTCGTGAAGAGAATGCTCTACAGCTCCGTTTCCGAAGCATGGAGCAAAAATTATGTGCAGACCTTTCATTATGCGGAACTCGGGACATCCATTTCCGGGATTCTGCTTGCTCCGTTCACAAAACCGCTTCTGTTTTTTGAAAAACTGTTCAATCCGATGAATTTTTATTTCTGCGGAGTGGTTCTTCTTGCATTTTTTCCGCTGGCGCTTGCGGCGCCGCGTCTTCTGGTTCTCTCGCTTCCGCTGCTTGCGGGAATTTTTCTGATGGGAGGGGCGGACGCGTTGAATATTTCCATGTGGTATCAGACGGAAATTTTTGCGATCCTGATTCTTTCCTGTGCCGCAGGATATGCACACTTCCGGAAGAAAGGGTGTTTTTGCATGCGTCCCGCGGAGGTTGGACTTCCTTCGTCCGGCAATCGTCGAAACGCGGTTGCGGCACTTTTTGCAGTGATGGCGGGGATGCTGTTCTGCGGCTTGTTTTTCGGCCGTCTTCCAATCGGGAAATACTCGTTCCGCAGGATTCAGGAACGGCCCGACTGTTCCGCACTGATCGAGCAGGTCAAATCGAAGATCCCGCCGACCGCGCATCTCCTGACGACTCCTCAGATGCGGATTCACTTCATCCGCCGTTCGAACGATCTTCTGAAAGCGCGGCAGCCGTTCCGGAGCACCTATATTCTAACCTATCTGGATGATCTGCATGTCGATTTTGAACAGAACCGCGAACTCTATGAGCGGATGAAAACCGATCCCGCATACGAACCGGTTTTCTCCCACGAGGAGCGCGGCTGCAATCTGATTCTTTACCGGAGGAAAATTCCGGCTACAGCAGAGAAACCGCCAGAAGCACCGTCCAAAGCAGCAGAATAAGAATGGCGAACCCGCGCAGACAGTGACGGAACGCCGTCCGGAAGATCTCCATTCCGGACGGATTTTCCTCTGTTTGCAGCGGATTTGCCCATGTGACGGCCCTGTGCGTGAGAAACAGAAACACCGCGATGACCTCCACGGCAACCAGCAGTGCCGGATGCAGTCCGAAGAACAGCGCAAGCGTAAAGATCAGAGCAAACAGCGCAAACGTATCCCAGATCAGAAAACAGATTTTTTTCAGAGTCGGATTCATCGTTTTCCGAAGGGGAATTCATCCACGGCCTTCTGGGCGATTTCGCGGAGGAATGCGGCATCGCGATTGCCGATGGTGTCGGGAACGAATGTCACTTCGGAGGTTTTATGTCCGAAGAGCGCGGCGAACCAGACGCACGCCTGCAGATACTGCCCGCGGTCATTCAGATGAATCGTGTCGCGCCGCAGCTCCATTTCACCGGTCTCGGCATTTTTCACCCAGCGGATGGTCCCGACGAATTCCGATGCCTGCGGCGGAAGATCCGGCCAGCGCAGCGTATTCATCAGTTCGGGGTCATAGTTCGGGAACAGATCCTTCTGTGCCTGACGGGCGAGCTGAACGGCATATCCGGTGGGGATGATTCTGCAGTTGAGTTCATCGGCCAGTTTTGTGTAGGCGGCGGTCAGGGCGTTGTACATGCCGGTCTGGTCAATTTTCCACGGACCGGGATCGAGCGTCACGCCAAGTTCCCGGCAGCGGTCGTACATTCCCTGATTGAACTCCCAGATTCCGCCGGGGCGGATGCGCGGGTCGTCCGCCCGGTATGCCCAGGTCTGCTGAATGCGGACTTCCGCCTGCGGCGCATGTTTTTTCACATATTCGTAAATATATCCGGCGAAAGGCTGCATGGTTTCGGCGCGCCAGCTGAAATGGCTCGCCTGCTGGATGGTGACAATATCCCAGGCTTCGCGGGCGAGGATGTCGCGCAGTTTCGCCGTATATCCCTGATACATCCGGTAGACGGGATCTTTTTCTTCGTTGGAAATGTAGTTCCAGTGGCGGTGCAGTTCGCATCCGCCGTGGTTGGCCCGTTCAAAATGGAGTGTGCATCCGGCAGACTCCACCACCTGCGGCCAGTAGGCGGCAAGACTGTCTGTAAAACTGTTTCCGATGGTCAGAACGTTCAAAGAATCTCTGCGGTCCATAAAAAAATCCTTTCGTTGAAAAAGTTGCTGTTTGGAGTAATGTATCAAGAATCCGCGAAAAATTCAATCGGATTTGTTGATTTCGGGAAGAAAAACGATATATTGAGCGTATCCGGAAGCCCGGTGGTGCGGGGCGGAGAGGAATACCGGAATTCAGCGGGCGGGAGGACCGCCGGAAAGGATTTGTTGCAGGATGAATGCAGTGATATCGTTTTGCGGACTTTGTCTTCTTCTGATTCTTGGAAAATTTCTGCGGATGCATGTTCCGCTGTTTCAGAAACTCTATCTTCCGTCGTCGGTGATCGGAGGCGGAGTCGGATTGGTGCTGATCTCTCTGTTCGGCAGCCGCATTCCCGTGGCGTGGACCGCGGGATGGGGACAGGTTCCCTCGTTCCTGATCAACATCGTTTTCGCCGGTCTGTTTCTCGGCGTTGCGACCCCGGGAATCCGCAAGATCTGGAAAGTGACCGCACCTCAGCTCTGCTATGGACAGATTCTCGCCTGGGGACAGTATCTTGTCGGCATTCTGGTGGTGGTCCTGATTCTGAAGCCGCTGTTTCATGTGGAACCGGCGTTTGCGGCGCTGATTGAAATGGGATTCGAGGGCGGACACGGAACGGTCGCCGGACTGGTCAACACCTTCGAGGAGTTCGGATGGCCCGAAGGAAAGGATCTCGGATTCACCGTGGCCACGGTCGGCATGATTACCGGTGTGGTGCTCGGCATGTGGCTGGTGAATCTCGCGGTCAAATTCGGCTGGGTGAAAAATATCCGTCTGTTTGAAGACCAGACGCGGTTTGAACGTAAAGGCATCTATCCGGACGGCGAGCAGCCGCCCGCGGGAAAACAGACGGTCGCTTCAGATTCCATCGATTCTCTGGCTCTTCATATCGCCATCATCGGTCTTGCCGTAACGCTCGGCTGCCTGATCCGGGAACTTCTGATCGCGGTGAATTCCATTGCGCCGGAAGCGATCCGGGAACTGAAATTTCTGGCAAGTTTCCCGCTGTTTCCTCTCTGCATGATCGGCGGACTGATTCTCCAGAAACTCTTCACGTTCCTGAAAATGGATTATCTGATCGACCACGGTCTGATGCAGCGGCTGGCGGGAACGTCTCTGGATTTCCTTGTGGTTGCGGCGGTTGCGTCGATCCGTCTTGAATTTGTCGCGGCGAACTGGATGCCGCTGACGATTCTCTGTCTTGCCGGAGTCGCATGGAATGTCTCTCTGACCCTTTTCCTGGCGCCGCGCGTTTTCACCAACGCATGGTTTGAGCGGGCGATCGCGGAATTCGGACAGTCCTCCGGGGTGACGGCGACCGGACTTCTGCTGCTTCGGACCGTGGATCCGGAAAACAAGACCGTTGCTCCCGAAGCATTCGGGTACAAACAGCTCCTTCATGAGCCGATCATGGGCGGCGGCATCTGGACCTCCCTTGCCGTCTCCCTGCTTCTGACCCAGGGGTTTTCCGCTGTATTCATCACGACGGTCATCATGCTGGTTCTCTGGCTTCTTTTCTGGTTTTTTGTCCTGCGGAAAGGCTCCTACATCTGATTCTCTCCGGAGCGGCGGATCCACTCTTTCTTTCCGGAGGGAGAAAACAGGAGCTCTTCAGTTGGAAAACATCTGATACGCTTTCCATTCCCAGACGGCGTTTTCCGCGAAGAAAAGACCGGCATAATGCAGCTTGTTCCATGGAATGGCCGATGCGGCCTGCCGCAGTTCCTTCAAGGCCGGTTCAATCAGATCCTCTTCCCGGGAAATCAGGATCAGCCACATCGCCGCGCAGGAATCCAGAATGGTCCTTTTTTCCTCGCCGACCGCCGGAGAAATTTTCCTGTGCCAGAGAGAAGCCATTTCGCCGCATGCAAGAGTCGCGGCCTCTGTACATGAGGTGTGCGCGCGCCATGCGCTGAGCATCTTTCGCCAGTCCGGGTCAAAGGTCCGTCCGGGAGTATAGTCCCGCCATTGAGTCAGCAGGGCCACGGAGTTTTCCGCGATTTGCCGCAGACTCTTTTTACAGATCTTTTGGACCTCGGGCTCGGGACGATCCAGAAAACTCCGGAGGGCATAGCAGGAATGAGTCAGATACCACGCGGTTTTCCCGGAATCGCGGGGATAGCCTTTTTCGAGAAGCTCCTTCAGACGCATCCCTTCAAAAAAGATCTCGTTCCAGTATTGCATAAAAAGACCCTTTTTTTCCGGCGCGACTTTTTCATACAGATGAAGTGCCGTCAGCAGATGAACCGCGCCAAGCCACGCTTCATAGATGCCGTTCCGGTGGATATAGGATCCTCTCTCAAAACCCGGCCGATCGCCTGGAACCGTCCAATGATTCGCATACAGCCCGTCCAGCTGACGAAGCAGGTGGCTGCGGCAGATCTCCTTTTCCCTGTTCGAAGGAATCCCGCTTTCCATATAGGCGTCAAGAGCCAGAAGCCAGGGAGAAATCTGATCGTCCGACGACCCGGGATAGTGACTGTACCCATCGGCGCCGACTCCGCGGCAGATGCAGCCGTCCACCGTGCAGACATCCTGAATGAGCAGAAGTCCCTGTACAAGCCGGCGAATTTCCGTTTTCCGTCTCCTTCTCTTTCCCTTCATGAAGAGCAAGGTGGTAGGCCGTAAGGAGCCCCAGCAGATAGTCTCCATTGAAAAATCCCGCGTTTTCGATCGGCGACCACCAACCCAGCGCATTGGGCTGATTTCTCTCGCATTCTTCTGCCGTCGGAAGAGAAAGATTCCCCTCCAGATCGGCATAATCCAGCATGATATTGTTCTTGTCAATGAAACGCTTCCAAATCGTGGAATGGATCTCATGCTGCGCCAGTTCCAAAGCCGCATCCGTTTGTTCGTTTCTCATCGTCGTCTCATCCTTTCCGCTACTTGGATCAATCATTTTTTCTCCATGGAGAGTTTCTCAACAGCCCGGCAACGTTTTCTGCGGAAAAAAATGCGAGAGCTTTTCTGATACAGGCGCACCTCCTCTCGAATGTCTAAAAAAAAGACTCCCCGAAAACGGGGAGTCCAAAAACACACCGGGTCAAACCCCCGGAATTATTTATCCTCGAAAATCTGACCGTTGTCATCCGGATCTTCGACGCGCTTTTCAAGGTCGATGAAAAGCTGTCTTGCGTCATGAATACCGCCGATTAGGAACCAGATCGTTGATACAACACCGACGATTCCGGGAATCAGCAGAGTGGTAATGAAGAATTTCACTGTCCACCAGGAGTTCGGCCACGGGCGGATTGCGTTCCAGATCACAATACAGACGAAGATCAGGATCACGCTGTAAACCACAGAGTATCCGAAAACGGAATACGCAATGATTTTGTCTCCGCGGGTGTATTCCGGCGTAATGCCGATAATTTTGCTGAACACGTTCCGCACAGTCCATTTTTCCGGCTGGGGAGTCGGTCCGTCGGCATAGATTCCGCGATGGAGCAGCTTGTCAAGGTCGTACGGCTTGTAGGTCAGATAGGACCCGATCACATAGCCGCCGACGGAAAGAATCATGGAGATAAAATAAATCTCAAACGAATTGATGGGGAACTTCACCGGATCCATCGTCCATTGAATCCAGGGGTTGAACGGGGAGGAGATGGTGACCAGGAATGTATCCAGACCTTCCACCCAGCCCATTTTTTCAAGGAAGGGATAGACCGACAACGCCCAGTTGCGCTGCATAATCAGTCCGAACAGCGAGGTTCCGGAACCGAAAATAATCGCACACCATGCGCCGGTCAGATTTCCGAAACGGCTGTACAGACCGAAGACCATGATCGGTCCTGCACCGCCGAGCCACAGCGAACACATGATCGTCGTAAACATGTTGATATAGTCGAGCTGGGCGAAGAACAGCGAGACGATCAGGAAGAAGACCGCCACTCCAACGGTCGTCAAACGCAGATACAGCAGATGTTTCTCGGGCGGCAGACGGCCTTTGAACATCGGCAGCACCACGTCCTGCATCAGAGTGGACGACGCATTGAAAATACGGCTGTCGTCCGTGGAGATCAGCAGCATGACCATCAGCAGACAGAAAATTCCGAGCATTCCCACCGGGAAGATTTTGCTGACCACCGCCGGCATCATCATCTGCTGGAAAAGCGAACGGTACTTCTGGAACTGATAACGTCCTTCCGGCGAATCTCCGAGCGCCTGACGGACCGTGTTGAAGTACGGCGTATCAAGATTTTTCTGCTGGGAAAGCGGACCGGAAATATCCTTTTCCGTCAGGCGTTCCGGAATTTTCCGCACCTCGTCCATAATCTGTGACCGGAGCAGCGGATCGGGAACCGCCTCCTCCAGAACCTTCGCGGAAAGATGCTGACGGACATCGGTGCTCGAAATCGGGAACCGGTTCTTTCCGACAAAGTGAGGACTCGTCATAAAGACGATCACCACAATGGCCAGCAGCAGAATCATCATCCAGGCGAAACCGTTTCTCCATGCGCCGAGCACGCCCGCCATTTTCTGTTCATGCGGGGTTTTGGCGGCGCCGCTGGTGTCGTTCCCGATCCATCCGGCGCGGTTCAGAACCGATCCGAGAAGGGAGACCACCAGTGCAAACATATTGAAGTCGCGCAGCTGGGAAACATCATACGGATTCATGAAGCTCTGACCGGGAACGCGGTTCCACATCACGGGCGCAATGTCACCGGTCCACGAGAAGTTCAGAATGATATAACCGACAATCACCACGAAGATCGGGTAACTGAGCAGTCCCTGGAAACAGTCCGTGATCAGCAGCGAAATACGGCCGCCCGGCCAGATGAAGATCATCGCCAGCGTCAGACAGAGAAACACCACAATGCCGTAACACGGAAGACTGATTCCGAAAAGCATGATCTTATGCGGAAGTCCAAGATAATAAATAAAGAAATTGGTCGCGATCGCGGGCCCGATCGCATTGGTGACCATTTCAGCGATAGTTCGAAGTGTTGCGCAGAACACACGGAAGAATTTGCTTCCGTACCGCATTTCGAGGAACTGCCCCATGGAAAGACACCGGGTCTCCCGCCAGCGGTACATACAGTATCCGGTCAGGGCCATGAACACGCCCACCGGCGCGGTGATCGCTCCCCAGAATCCGACGGCGAATCCGGTCTGATAATTCTGTTCGCACCCTGCGACCAGTGTGATGACGGACAGTCCCGCGGTCATGTCTCCGACCGAGAGAACATAACGCCCAGCAATTCGTCCCGCCGCCAGAAAGTCGACAACGCCTCTCGCGTATTTTCGCGAATAGATGGACACCCAGATCAGCAGACTCATCGGGATGACCACGATACACCAATCAATCCAACTCATTTCTCTCCCTTGAACGTTTTAATTCCCTGATTTGCGGCTTTGGAATCTGCGGATGTTTCAAAACAGCGGAAAGAGCGGAAGTCCCCCTCATCTGCGAACTGCCGCTCCTGTTTTAAAAAACATTTCACATTCCCACCGGAGGATTACTATAGCATAAAAACAGGAGAAATCAATCCGGAAAACAGGAAAAATCAATCCATTTTAACTATTTTTTTCATACGGGGAGCCGACCGGGCGGAGAATTCGCAACTCCTTCAGCTCCCGAGATATCCGTGGATGGCGGAAACCAGATTTTCCACGCTGACCGGTTTCCGGAGACAGAGATCCACTCCCGATTCCAGAATGGCCGCATGTTCCGCTTCGGTCAGTCCCGGACTGATTCCCAGAATAATCAGATTCGGATTGGTGCTGCCCGTCCGGATCGCCGCAAGAAGCGGTGTGCAGAACGCCTTCTGGAAATTCAGTTCCAGAAGCAGAAAATCAAAATGTTTTTCCTTCAGAAGACGGATGCACTCTTCCGGCGTTGTCGCATGCGTCAGAGAACACGGCTCGTTTTCCAGCATCATGGAGAACATCGTGAAACTCGTTGCCGACGGATCCGCCACCAGGATCTCATAGTGCCGGCCGTCGCGCAGATAAACCTTCCGGTTCCGGTCCGGGGAGAAGATGCAGCTCGAAGTCCTGGCATGCCGCATGTTCTCCTCCTGCTCCCGGTTGCCCGAAAGCACCATGTCCAGCGGATCCTGTTTCGGGAAGACCAGCTCTATTTCCGTGTTGGATTCCCGGGTCCTCTGAACGGAGAAACGGGCTCCCAGAAGCGCCGCCTGAAACTTGATGATCGTCAGATTCAGAATCGGCGCCGCGTAACCGGGAATGAACCGGCGGGAGGCGGCAAACTGAATGCGTTCGTTGAAAAGATCCGCCAGCGAGAGTGTTTCTGTCGAGCGAGTGTCGTAGAAACGGAATGCGATTTCATGTTCCCGGTCGGTGCAGCTCCAGCGGACCCGTGTCTTCGGCGGCGCAACGGAAAGCAATGTGGTCGCCGCAAGTTTCAGAAGGCGCAGCATGATGGCCCGGTCCGAAATCATCCGGTCCGGAAGATCCGAACAGCAGGTCTCGAATGCCACATGCCGTTCCGAAGAAAGCGGAACACAGGCGTCCGAAATCTCCCGGACAAGCTCCGAAACATCAAACTCCGAATAAGAGGGGTCGCCTTCCGAAAGATCCAGTTCCGCAAGATTCCCCAGCGCCGCCAGAAGACGGTTCGCCGCAAGGGCCTCTTCATGAATCTTCCGCAGCGGTGTCAGATTCTCCTCCTGGTTTTTCTGCTTGTGCAGAAGCAGACCGGAAAAGCTGATCATCAGACTGACGGGGTCCTGAAGCTCCGTCACCATGTCGTTCAGCAGAACCGATTTCATCCGGTTGGAATTTTCCGCATCGCTCCGCGCGAGAAGCTCCCGCTCATGGCTCTTTTTCAGACGGACCGTCAGACTGGCGAACTTGTCCCGCAGATGATTGAGATTGCTGGAGATCTCCTGCACCTCTTCCGAATCCCCCGCCCGCAGATTTTCCGGAAGCTCCTCGCCCCGGGAAAGACGGCTTGTGAAATCCAGAATCCGGTTCACCGCGTTGGAAAGATTCCGCGTGCTGACCAGCAGCGGAATAAAGAAGATGAACAATCCGAGAAGAGCAAAAAGAATCAGAAACAGCACGCTTCCCGATTCCATTCTCAGAAATGCCGCGGGCGCCGGTGCGGCAGCCCGTGCCTGAACAAGCCGCAGTTCCCGCGCCGGCGTGGAAACGACCTGAAGTGTGATCGCCGCGAGACTCCAGTTCCGTCCGGTGGCTCTGTCGGTGATGGTTTCCTGTTCAAAACGGCGCGATCCCATGATCGACACCAGACGCGAGGCCAGAAGCTGCATCCGCAGTTTCAGATCCCCGGAATGGAGGAACTGCACCTCCCCCTGCCGGTAGCTCCCGGTGACCTCATGCCCGTGCATCAGAAAAAAAAGAGTCGGAATTTCCGGCTCGGCAAAACGGCTCAGAAGACGTCTGGTATTGATCTGATACGCGGTCAGACGGTCATTGCTTCCGGAGAAGCGCCGGGATACCGCCCACAGAAATCCGGTCCCTTTCGGCGGAACGACAATCATGGAGTCGCTGATGAAATTTTTCCGGAACGCGAGCAGTTCCTCCGGGACGGCCGAATCGGTTGTATGACGGTTGGTTTCCGAGCAGCTTTCGCTCTGGATATTTTCTTTTCCGTCGCCGTCTGTAACGGTCACAATGCGTTCCACTTCCAGCGGCAGATAGCGTCCGTCGGAAAACCCTTTCTCCCGGGCGAGGTGTTCCAGCGCATTCATCAGCGGCGATTCCGTGTCTCTGCCGTTCCGGGGGGCCTTTTCCGCCATGAGGAGATTCAGAAGCTCCAGATCCTGAAACATGGAGTGGAACATTTCCTCCAGCCGGACGGCGTGTGCGAGGGAATCCGCCCGCAGCTGTTCCTGCGATGCCTCTTCAAGAAGCCGGGCGGTGTAGGCGGCGTTTTCCTCCAGATAAGAATCCGTCTTCAGGTAAAACAGAAGAAACACAAGCAGACTGGCAAAAATGGCGGCGCTGCCGACGGAAACAATGATTTTGGTCTGAATTTTCATTCGCACTTCTTTCAGGTTCTCTTTTTCGCGATTTTTTTCAGCTTCTCCCGGACATACTGGATGTGCTGGAGCCGGGCGTTGACCGTTGCGATGATGGTCGGATAATCGGGCCGTTCCAGGGGATTGGGACTGACCATTTTGCAGATCAGTTCCGAAATGGAGTCGTTGACCATTTTGGCGATCCAGTGGTTGTGGACGATTCTCCGGCCGTCTTCCTCATCGCTGGGGACTTCGGTTCCGGTCAGGAGATAGTAGAACAGTGCGCCGAGGGAGTAGATGTCGGTCCGTTCATTGACGGTGCCGTTTTTCGCCGTTTCCGGCGCAGAGAACAGATTGAGGTTCATGTATCCCGCGTTCTGCAGCAGTTCATAGAGTCCGAAATGGATCAGGCTGGTTTTTCCCGTCTGTTCGTCGAGAATGACGTTTGTGGTGTTGACTTCTCCGTGGAAGAGTCCGCGCTCCGTTGCGGCCTGGAGTCCCGCGGCGATGCCGGCGATCCATCCGCAGGCCGTTTCCAGCGGAGCGACGCCGTCCGATGCAAGCAGAGATTCCTGAAGCGATTTCCCCGTGAGATCCGGTGTCACCAGAAACGGCAGGGTGCCGATCACGCCGATGTTGAACACCGTCACAATGGACGGATTGTTCAGAATGGCGAGGGTCCGGCCGATGTCGACAAACTGACGGCATCGTTCCTCCGAAGCGGCGTAGAACGGATTGAGAAAATGAAGAGTCACCATGCGGTCCAGAGAAAGATCCACCGCCCGGACCTGGGTGACAACTCCGGTTGATTCCTCGATCGGCGTGTCGATCCGGAAGGTGTCCACCCAGAGCGGACGGACCACCTGCGAGGAGCAGACCGGACAGACAAAGGACGAAAATACGGGGATCTCAGTAACATCAAAATGCTGTCCGCATGACGGACAGCTCATTTTCAGAACTCCGCCTGCGGATTCCGAGGCAATCAGCTCCGTCAGCGTTTTGTTTTCTTCATCCATGGCGGTCAGACGATCCAGAAAGTTTCCGTTGGTTGTGATGCATTTGCGACACGGTGTATAATATCACATCTTGCCAGATAGTCAAGCCGTTCTTCCGCCATGGCCTCGACAATTCCGCGATCGTTGCATTCGGAACTCAGGTGGGCGAAGAGCAGATAGCGGGTGTTGTCCGAGAGGATGTCGTCGAGCGCCTCCATGGTTTCCTTGTTGCTGAGGTGTCCGTAGCGGTTCATGATCCGCCGCTTGAGCCGCAGCGGACGGTCGGACTCCGCCAGCATTTTCAGATCATGATTCGATTCCAGCAGAAGGGCGTCCGCTCCCGTCAGTCTGGATTTGACGGATTCCGCGAGGTGGCCGAGATCCGTCACAATGGAAATTTTCCGTTTCCCGTACAGAAAATTGAACGCCACGGTTTCCGGCGCATCGTGCGGGACCGTGAACGGCTCCACCGTGATTCCGCAGAGAGAAAATGGTGTTCCCGCGGCAAACACCATCCGCTGTGAACCGATCCGGTTCCGGCTCTGGAGCGAACGGCAGACAATCGCGGTCGCATAGCATGGAATCCGATAGGTGTCGGCAAAGATGCGGACCCCTTTTGTATGGTCCGTATGCTCATGCGTCACCAGAACGGCCCGGATCTCCTCCGGTTTCACGGAGACCGCGTTCAGCCGCGCGCAAAGCTCTTTCCCGGAGAAGCCCGCATCGACAAGAATCGCTCCTCCGGGAGTATGAATCACCGTCGCATTGCCCGAGCTGCCGCTTCCCAGATTGGTCAGGCCGAAAAGATGCTCCATCATGAAAATCCTTCAAAAAAAATTTTATGGCCTTTTATTATACAGTTCCATGCGCTATATTTAAAATGAAAAATCAAAAAAATTAATCTTTTATTTGCAGATTGCGAACCACCATGGCGGAACCGTCGCAGGGAATGATACAGGGAAATGAGCTCCGGCAGGAGCAGACCCTTACGCCGCAGCAGCTGCAGTCTCTGGATATCCTGTACGCTCCCGCCCTGGAGCTTCAGCAGAAGGTCAACCAGGAACTGGACACCAATCCGATTCTTGAACTTGCGGAGCCCGAATCCGATCCGGAGGCGGCTCTGCCCTCTTCCGCCGGCGCGGAGACGCCGGAACTCGGTTCCGAACGGGACGATATGGAAGAGGAACTTGCAAAAATTCTTCAGCTCACCGCCAGCGGCTATGCGTCGCCCTCCGAGGCGGCTCTGCCGTCCGGATTCGATCCGGAGGACGAGGAGGAACGGCAGGCATACCTGTTCAATTCCATTGCTGACGAAGTTTCCATGCAGGAGCAGCTTCTGGAGCAGCTCCGCTGTTCGGATGCTTCGCCGGAACTTGCCGGGATCGCCGAGACTGTGATCGGCGGAATTGACGAGTCGGGCTATCTGAAAACCCATCCCGCGGATATTGCCACCGGAACGGGATGTTCCATTGAGGAGGCGGAGGAGGCCATTCGTCTGGTGCAGTCGTTTGATCCGCCCGGAATCGGTGCGCGTGATCTGCGGGAGTGCCTGCGGATCCAGCTCCAGCGGCTCGGAAAAGATTCTCCGGAACTTCTGGACCTGGTGGAACACCATCTGGACGAGATCGCCCGGAACAAACTTCCCCAGCTGGCGAAGAGCATGGGGATTCCGCTCGAGAGACTCTACTCGGATATTGCGGAAATCAAGAAACTCAATCCCTGTCCCGGCAATCTGATTTCGGATGTGCGGCCGGTCTACCTGCTTCCGGAAGTGACCGTTGAACGGGACGGCGATGAGTTCAAGGTCGTTGCCGACGATTCCTATATTCCGCGTCTGCGCATTTCGAAATATTATCTGAAGCTGCTGGAGGATCCCGCCACGCCCGATGACGTCCGATCCTACATCCGCGCCAAGATCACCAGCGGAAACGGGTTGATGAAATCGCTGGAGCAGCGCCAGAAAACCATTAAACGGATTGCCGACGTGATTGTGGCCGCCCAGCATGATTTTTTCGCCAGAGGCGTCGAATACCTGAAGCCGATGACCATGCAGCAGGTGGCGGACAAGCTCGGTCTGCATGAGACAACCATCAGCCGCGCAATCGCGAACAAATATCTTCAGACGCCGCGCGGAATCTTTGAGTTCAAATATTTTTTCACCGGAGGGTTTCAGTCGAAGCAGGGGGAGGAGATCTCCTCGCGCGGGGTCAAGGAGATCATCCGCGATCTGGTGGAGCGGGAGAATCCCGCCTCTCCGCTCTCGGACAGCAAACTGACGGCGCTGCTGAAGGAGCGCGGACTCGACGTCGCCCGCCGGACCGTCGCAAAATATCGGGAGGAGCTTGGCATCCAGTCCTCCCATCTGAGGAGAAGTTTCTGATGGCTCTTCCCGGAACGCGCATTCTGATCCGTCTTCTGCTGTTTGTTCTCTGCGTGGCGACGTCGTTTTTCATCAAGACGTGCCACTACAACCTGGAGGCCGTGCAGATGGCGGGGGCGATCGGCGATGCGGAGGCGCTCCGGTTCCGCGATTTTCGCGACGCCCTGCCGCTGAAGCGTCCGAATTTCATGCCGTATACCATCGAAAGCGCCATGATGTTCGCCTATGCGAAGGATGTTGCGGAAGGGAAAGGCGTTCCGGCATACGATCCCCGTCTTGCGTATCTGCCGGACGTTCCGCCGTATGCGCAGATGAATATGACGCTGGAATGGGTGCTCGGATGGGGGTTCCGGATCTGGAGCGTCTTTTTTCCTCCGGAGAAACCGTCGCCCGGCGAACTGAGATATCAGGACAATCCCGCGTTTGCCGCGTTCGCCGCATGGAATGTGCGGCTCTGGACCTGTTTTATTCCGGGATTGATCTTCCTCTGGCTTGTTCTGCTGCGGACACCGTTGTGGCTGGCGTTTTCGGGCGGGATGCTCCATGCGGTTGCGGTCTCCGCGATTGCCCGGGCGACCGGACAGGATATTGTCCGGGGTGATTTCTGCATTCCGCTGATTCTGCTGAGCATGGTGCTGGCGCACTCGTTTTATCTTAAGCCCCGGCGATGGAAACTGGCGGTCCTGTTTCTGGCGGTGTTCGGGTGTTTTGCCGCATGGGATCTGAGCCAGCTGCTGTTTGCCGGATGGGCGGGATACGAGATTCTGCGCCTTCTCTGCGGAGGGATGCCGGGCCGGAAGAGAAGAACGGTCTGGATCGTGATGGTGCTGGCGATTGCCATGAATGCGCTGTTTGTGCCGTTCAATGTGACGTACGGGCTGATCATGTCGCCGTTTTTCTGTATTCTTCTTCCGCTTCTGCTGGTGATGCTGTCGATGGATGTGTTCCGGGAGGGGATGTCGCGGTCGTTCCGGAAGAGGATTCTTCTGTTCGCGGTGGCGCTCGGCTGTCTCTGGGGATTCCATGCGCTGTTTGTGGACAACCCCGGATACCGGGCCAACTACAGCCATTTCTCCGAGACCATGAAGGCGAAATGGAAATTCGGAAACGTCAAACCCGCCGATCCGTCAAAATTGAGTTATGACGCCCGGATGATGTGGACACCGTCCATGCACTCCGCCACCTGGAGTATTGCCGTCAGTTTCTTTCCGTCACTTGGTTCTCTGCCGTTTTTGAGTATAAAAAATGTTCCGTCATTGATCCGTCAGGCGTGGAACTATGCGCCGGTCTCGCTGACGGCGCTGCTGCTGATGCTGCTTGCCGGAGGTTTGTTCACACCGGTGCGGACCGCCCTGCTGAGGGATCTGCCGCGTTCCGCTCTGCCGGGTCTGTTCCTGATCGGGTTCCTGATCGGATTTGTTTTCATTGTCCGGTACCATGAATTTGTGATCATTTTTCTGGCGCTTTCGCTGCCGCTCACGGCGCAGGCGGTGCTGCACGGTCTGAGAACCGGATATCCGGTCCGGGGGCGCCGGATTGCCGGTCTGTTCCGGGCCGCGACGGTTTTTCTGATCCTTTTCCCGCTTCTGGTGGAGCTTTATGCGGCGCTCGGCGGACGGCAGAGGGAGTACAGCGGAGACATCTACTTCCGGAAAACCGCGCAGCTGATCGAATGGTTCCGCCGGGAGGACATGCGTGAAACGACTGTTCTTGCCAATTTCACGGTCGGGCCGATGCTGATGGCGTACTGCGGAACCCGTCTGGTTCTTCAGCCCCAGTTCGGCATGGAGCCGATCCGCCGCCCCGTGGAGGAGTATCTGAACATCCTGTATCACAGGGATGAACGGACGCTCAGCGAATTCTGTTCCCGATACGGGGCAAAGTATCTGCTTTACGACCACGGATCCCTCGGAACGCTGCATCCGTATTCCAGCGCATATATTGCGAATGCGGTTCACGTCTCCCGGCGTTCTCCGGCGTACAGAATGCATTATGAGCCGAATCATCTGGCGGATTTCTATCCGGTTCCGCCGCCCGGGGATCTGGCCGATCTGGGAACAAAGTACACGGTATTCCGGGTCGTCAGTTTTGACGACCGCCTGGAGGCGTTCAAATATCTGGCGCGGGCAAAGCGCGCGTGGGCGGCAAAGGAGAAGAGGACGGCGGGAGAGGAGTTGAAGCGGTCGCTGAATCTGGATCCCTGTTCGGAGGAGGCGCGGGATCTGTTTTTCCGTCTGTACGGGAGGATGCCGCATGTTTCGCTGAAATCCGTCGAATGACCGGTCATCCGCGGATTGCCCGGGCGGCCCGTGTCGCCGCGAGCGCCAGTGCACAGAGGAGCGTCCCTCCCGGCGACGGGAGAAGCAGAAACGCCGCCGTCAGAAATCCGACACCGCCCCCGAAAAGGGCTGCGGAAGGAATGCAGGCTGCTGCCGTCTCTTCTCCGCACTGTTCCCGGATATGAAAATACGCACACCCGGAACAGAGGCCGAGAGCAAAAACGGTACACAGAAGGCTGAAGACCGGAGAGCCCCCCGGAAGAATCATGAAAAGACAGAGCGCCAGCGGAAGAAGTGTCGCCAGCAGGGAAAGAATCCGGACAATGGTTTTTTTCCGGGAGAGCATTGCGCCCGCGATTCCGCCGCCGGCGAACAGCAGCATCAGAAGCGGCATGTTCCCGTACAGCGTGCCGGTCCGGATCTGCAGGATGTACAGCGCCATTGCGAGAGTCCCGACCGCGTAAAAACCGTTTTCCAGCGAAAGGAACATTCCCCGCCGGCCGATGCTGTTCGCCTGGATGTACCGCAGCGGAAGATAAATCCCCGCAAGACAGAAAAACAGTACGAGCGCATGCTCCGAACAGAAACGGTAGATCGACAGCAGTGCCTGAAACAGCGGCGATGAAAGAAACGGACTGTTCTTCCAGGACAGAAGAACCGTTTCCGGATAGAATTCCCGGTTTCCGGATTTTGTTTCGGAAAGTGCAAGGATTTTCTGCGTTTCCGCCTTGTCGAAGAGCAGGTTTCCCGTCACGAGGAAAAGTCCCGGCGGGATGACCGGCGGCGATCCTTCGAACAGTTTTCTTGCCCGGGCCGCAAGGATGTCCGGAGAGAGGGTCAGATTCTTCCGGGTGGATGCCAGAAGAATGTCGCTTCTCCCCGCGGAAAACAGCACGTTCGGAAATACCTGCTTCACGGTGGCGATGATGCTTGCCTGCAGCTCTTCCACCGCGGCTCTGGAGTAGCCTTCCGGTTCCGGGAGCAGAAGTGCGAAGACCCCGTTCTCCTTCAGGCTCCGACGGGCCGTTTCAATCATTTCCACCGTGTGGTAGCGGTGCATTCCGAGAGAGTAGATGTCGGTAATCCCGATCAGGAAAAGATCATACAGCCCTTCGCGATCCTTGAAAAAAGAGATCGGTTCGCAGAGGTGAAAGTGCAGTTTTTCCCGTTTCACGTTCAGCGCGGACGCCGCGGAAAACAGAACTGGATCCGGAAGGCAGACATCCACGGATTCCACATTCGGCATGCTCCGCAGCGCATAGAGCAGCCAGGTGTTCAGGCTGCTGACAACGGCGACTTTCTGAGAGATCCGGCTTTTCTGGAGTACCGGAAACAGAACCTGCAGTTTCTCGTTTTCCGGCGTGGAGTTTTCTTTCCGCCGCAGTTTTCCGTTATGGAAGATTCCGAATCTGCTGAATTCATACCGTCCGGTCGGCGCGTTCCGCGAGATCCTGGAGACGGGCGCGATCTTCCGTTCCGCAAGAGAGAGCGTTTCCTGAAAGAAAAAAAATCCGGCAAGGAGAAATCCGAGAAATACCGCAATTTTCCGGCCCCGCGGCATCGGAAGCCCCGGAAGTGCTCCGCACAGAGCGCAGAACAGAAACAGGGCGGCGGAAAAGATGGTCGTCTGGAGCACGGTCATCATTGCCGCCCGGAACCAGGAGAGCAGCAGAAAGACCGCGCCGCCCGCGCAGATCCCGCTCAGAAGGCCGAATATGTGAACCCGGTGGTCCGGCAGATGCTTTGTCCGGCAGAAAAAGACCCCGTAAAGAATCCCGAACGCCACTCCGGAGGAGATGGTTGTAATCAGATAGATTCCGAACAGCAGCTCTCCCGACGCCTCCCGGATGAGGTTCCGCCGCAGATCGAACGAACATAAAATGGAGGTCTCCAGCAGAAGCACCAGAATGGCCGTTGTCACCGCGGCGGCGGAGAAAAGATAGAGCGGTTCATAGCGGTCGCTCTGCTTGTGCGGCAGCACCGGAAGCATGGAGATGAATGCCGCCGTCAGAAGCACCGGCGCCGCAATCGCCGCAAGAATGAACTCTTTCCCTCCGGTTGACGCCATGATGTTCTGAAACAGACTCGTTCCGATCAGCAGCGTGAAGGCTCCCAGCAGAAACGATTCCGGAAACAGCGTGGAACGGAAGGAAAACACGGAAAGGGGTCCGGGTTATTTTTTCTGCGCCGGTTTTTCAGCCGGTTTTTCTTCCAGAAGACCGGTTTCCGGAATGGCGGAGGGATCTGTGAACGCCTCGCCTTTTTGATCCCGGAAGAAGAGCGGGGGCGGATTGGAAGAGCTTTCGATCAATTTCACCTTCAGAGAGTACTCGAAGGTTTTCCCGTCCTCCGGGCGTGCCGGCTGGAAGAGAAGACGGCATTTCGCATTGCCCGTATCCCGGAGTTCCCAGCGGGAGGCGTCGTAGGGATCGCTGTTCAGGGCGATTGCTCGGCAGGGGAATTCCCGGTCGCCCGCGGTGAGGACATAGTCGTAGATTCCGATGGAACGCCCCGGATGAAGCTGAACCACCACCTCCGCCCAGATTCCGTCCGGCGTATCCTTGCCGGTGTCGGACGCAATGGACGGTTTCTGCGTGGATACTTCTGCGGAGAGGATCGTTCCCGCGCGGAACGGCATGCTCTTTTCCGCGCCTCCCGCGAACAGCGGAAGGACAAACAGTACCAGAAGAATTTTTTTCATCGCGGATTGGTTCGGGCGGACGTGCGGATTCTTTTCCATGGGTCGGCGGCCTCCGGTTATGACTTCTTCAACGATTTGAGAAATGCGTCGATGCGTTTCAGTGCTTCACGGATTTTTTCCATAGAGGTTGCATAGGAACAGCGGACATACCCCTCGCCGGATTTTCCGAAGGCGTTTCCGGGAACAACGGCAACCCGCTGCTCCATCAGCAGCCGCTTTGCGAATTCGGTCGAGGAGAGTCCGGTCGACGTGATGTTCGGGAATGCGTAGAACGCGCCTTCCGGCATGAAGCAGGAAAGCCCCATCCGGTTGAATCCCTTGACGATCACGTTGCGGCGGTTCATGTATTCGCGGCGCATGGATTCCATGTCGCGCTTTCCGTTGCGGAGAGCTTCTTCGGCGGCCTCCTGGGCGGTGATCGGGGCGCAGAGCATGGAATACTGATGGATTTTCATCATCGTGTCGATGATTTCAAACGGGCCGCAGGCGTAGCCGATGCGGAATCCCGTCATTGCAAACGCCTTGGAGAATCCGTGGAGGAACACGGTGCGCTCCTTCATGCCGGGAAGCGAGGAGATCGCCGGAAGAATGTGTCCGGAATAGGTCAGCTCGGAGTAGATGAGATCCGAAAGAACGAGCAGATCATGTCTTCTTGCGATGTCCGCGATGGCTTCGAGCTGTTCCATGTCCAGCGTTGCCCCGGTCGGATTGCACGGGAAGTTCAGGAGAATCGCCTTGGTTTTCGGCGTGACCGCTTTTTCCAGATCGGCGGGGTCGAGGGCGAAGTTGTTTTTTTCGTAAGTCGGGACCGGGACCGGGACTCCATGCGCCATCCGGATTTCGGAGTAGTAGGAGACGTAGCAGGGTTCGTTGTAGATGATTTCGTCACCCGGATTGGTGATCGCGCGGACCGCCAGATCCAGCGCCTCGCTGACGCCGACCGTTACAATGCATTCATGTGCCGGATCGTAATCCGCCTTGTAATTCTCCGCGACGTATTCGCAGATAGCCTTGCGCAGGGAGGGCAGCCCGAGGTTCGAGGTATAACTCGTATGGCCGCGTTCGAGCGAGTAGATGGAACCTTCGCGGATGGTCCACGGCGTGACGAAATCGGGTTCTCCGATGCCGAGGGAGATCACATCGTCCATCGTGTTGACCAGCTCGAAGAAGTCCCGGATTCCGCTTTTCGGAAGAGTGACAATGTGCCGTGCGAGTTTCGACTCCGGATTACGGGGTGATTTTAAGTCTTTCGTGTTCTTCTTCATTTTCAAACAGCTTTCCGGATTCTTTGTACTTCTTCAGAATGAAATGGGTGGAGGTGGAGACGACGCCTTCCATCGGCGCGAGCTTGCTGGAGACGAATTCCGCCACGTCGTTCAGCGTTTCCCCGCGGACTTCGATCATCAGGTCGAACAGTCCGGAGGACATCAGATACAGGCTTTCCACCTTTGAAAACCGGCTGATCCGTTTTGCCACCCGGTCGAATCCGCCGTTGCGTTCCGGTTTGACTTTGACTTCAATGATCGCCTTGACCGCGTTCTCCGGGAGTACGGAATCATCGAACAACGCCCGGAAACCCACAAGGATTCCGCTTTTTTCCAGCTTCCTGATCGTATTTTCGACCGTCTTTCCGGAGACGCCGATCCGTTCCGCGATTTCCTCGTTGGAGAGTCGGCCGTCCTCACGCAGAAGTCTCAGAATTTCGTTTTTATGATCCATATTTTTTCTCCTTGGAACAAAGTTTCATGCCGTTAATATAACGCCGCAATACAGATTTAACAAATGAATCCGAGAATTTTTCATTTTCCCGTTACCGGATTCCGTTTTTTCCGGGAGACGTTTTTTCCAGAAAAGAGGCTCTGCCGTCTTGAATTCTTTTTCCGCAAGCGATATTTTATCCGCAAATATCGTCTTTGAGAACAAAAAAACGGTGCGCCGCGGCAACGCCCTCCGCACCGGGCCGGCAACAACGCAGAAGGAGAGCTTCGATGAAACAGCAGGATTTGTATATGGATTCCTTTCTTCCGCAGAATTTCTATGAAACCATTGAATCCGGAGCGTTTGAACACCGTCTGTTTCCCCCGTTTTCCGATCGGGCCGCGTGGGAGGCGGTGCAGCGGAAGGCGTCCCGGAAGAATCTGGTGGCGGAATTGATGGATGAGGCGGAAAAAATCCGTCTGCAGCCGCCCCAGCGCCTCCTCTTTTCCCGGTATTGCGAATACAGCATCAACGGAAACAGGACCCGCTATGAGGGCGGATATTTCGGCCGGCGGAACCGGATGGGGACCCTCGTGCTGGCGCTCTGTCTTTCCGGGGACCGCAAACGGTGGCTGATGCCGGTCCTCGATTATCTGACGGCGATTCTGGAAGAATGGTCGTGGTGCATGCCGGCGCACGCGGTCTGGAACGGGGTGTTCCCGGGACAGAACAGTCAGTCGGATCTCTTTGCGTCGGAAACCGGGGCGCAGATCGGGCTTGCGGTCAACATCCTCGGAGAGTTGTTCGACGAGGTCTGGCCCGGATTTTCGGACCGTCTCCGCGAAGAGACGCTTTCCCGGACCGTCCGGAACGTTCTCAATCCCGAGACCCGTCCGCTGAACCACTGGTTCAACGCCGGAAGGCCCAACAACTGGACCCCGTGGTGCTGCTACAACAATCTTCTGACGGCGGTCTGTCTGGAGCGCGATTCCCGGAAGCTGGCCCGGATCATCCGCACCTTCCTCCGTCCCGTTTCCCGGTTCGCGTGGTTCTATGCGGATGA
This sequence comes from uncultured bacterium, assembly GCA_949297765.1. GTDB lineage: Bacteria > Verrucomicrobiota > Lentisphaeria > Victivallales > UBA1829 > UBA1829. The sequence continues at coordinate 62,710 of CASFTV010000011.1, forward strand.
CGGATACTGCGAAGAAGGCTCCAGCTACTATAACAAAGCCGGGGGAATGCTGTTCAAAACAACCGCTCTTCTGGAAAAAATTGTTCCGGGCTCCATGAAATCCTTCTATGCCGATCCGAAGAACCGGGCGATTTTCGAATATATTGCGAAAGTCCGGATCGGCGGCGAACTGCTGGCCTATGCCGACGGGTCGTCCCGTGCGCCCCAGCTTTCCATTGTCGTTCCCTGCGGCGCCGCGATTCACTCCCCCGCGCTGACCGCTTTCGGTCGCGGAAAGACCCTCTCCATCCAGCGCTGGTGCGGCGATGAGCTCGCCGAGACTCTGACCGCTCTGTTTGATTATCCCGACCGCATTTCCGGGGATCCGGACGATCTGCCTCCGGTATCCTTCTTTGCAGACCGGCTGGCCGTTCTGCGGACGTCCGGCTTCTCCGCCGCTCTCAAGGCCGGATGCAACGCGGAACCCCACAATCACAACGATCTCGGTCAATTTTTCCTTTACCGCGGCAGAACGCCGGTCATTGTCGATGCCGGATGCGGTGCCTATTCCAAACGCAACTTCTCCCCCGAGCGCTATACGCTGTGGTATACGCGCGGAAGCGGACACAACGCTCCGGTTTTCGGTTCGGTGGAGCAGCAGGAGGGAAGCGCGTTCCGCGCCCGGCTGCCGAAACCCCGAAAGACCAAAAACGGATGGACCCTTTCCTGTGATCTTTCCGACGCCTATCCGCCGGAAGCAGGGGTGCAGACGTTCAAAAGAACCCTGGATTTCTCGCCGGACAGGGTTGTGGTGGAGGATTCAATCCGCAGAAGCGGATCAGCGGAAAACAGGGAAATTTTTCTCAATCTGATGACGCCGGAAACGCCCGTTGCGGACGGAAAAACGATCCGTCTCGGCAGCGTGATTCTTTCCCTGGAGGAGATCGAATTCGTCTCCTGCCGGAAACTCCCGCTGCTCACCAGCAAAAACAATCCCGATTTCGGGCGGTTTTCGCTGACGAGGATTCTGCTCAAAACCCGCTCCGATCACTACCGGATGATCTTTACGCCCGCGGGAAAGTGAGTTCCCGCGCTCAGAACCGCACAAGAACCGCTTCCGGCGGACAGAGAATGCGGACCGGAATCCAGGTGGTCCCGATCCCGGAGGAGACAAGAAGCGCGGAAGGACCGGATTTCCGCTCATAGAATCCGTATTCAAACCGCTTCCAGTAGCGGGAGGAGGCGCGGAGGGCGCCGAATCCCGGCAGACGGATCTGGCCGCCGTGAGTGTGTCCGCAGAGCGCAAGATCAAATTTCTCGAATTCCTCCGGCGGAAGCTCCGCGACCGTGTCTGGATTGTGAGTCAGCAGAACGCGGAATACCGCATCCGTCCGGGACGGATAGATGCGCGGGATGCCGATTTTATAGTCGTCCGTCCCATAAACGAGCAGAGTTCCGTCAGAGGCTTCCGCGTTGACCAGAAGCTGCCATCCGGCCTGCTCAAAGGCCCGTTCAATTTCGCGGAACGGCAGCCATTTTCTCCGGCGTTTGTCCCAGTTTCCGGGAACGGCGAAACAGCCGCCCGGCGCCTTCAGCGAAGCCATCATCTCCATTGCCGCCGGATAGCAGACCGTATAGGTGACCAGATCTCCCCCGAACAGCAGATAGTCCGGATGCGTCATCGCGAGCGCCTCGCGGAGAGCGGTTCCGATCCATTGCGTTCCGGTCCAGGAACCCGGACCGGCGGAAGAGAAAAAATTGTGCGTCGGCTGAAAACGGATGTGCGGATCCGTAAAGAAAAACAGCGACCGGCCTGTCCGTTCGGGAGAGAGAACCTCATACTCCTTCAGCAGAAGCCCGGACGGAAGAATCCGCTCCGCCGCGCGGAAGCGGCGGGGACGGGTTGTCCGCCGGAACTGCCGGAGACTGTTTTCCGGAACGGAGCGGTAGTCCGGCATGCCGGGTTACGCTTCTTCGGCAAGCTCTTTGCGCATGGCTTCCGGAAGCGGGGAGACCGCCTTGACCGTCCGGTCACCGAGACCCGGAAGTTTGACGGTGTCGCCGACTTTGGTTGTCATCAGAATTTCGCCGAGCTTGGTTTTGTAGGAGATCCGGTTGTTGTCCGGGTCGCCGTCCAGAGCGCCGAGAACATAATAGTCGGTGGTCTTTCCCGCGGCGTCCGCCAGCGTGACCGTGGAGCCGAGAACGACATGATCGTTGAGCTTGATGTTCCGGAAATTGGTGGTCTGCACGGTTGCGACCAGATTTTCCAGTTCGGCGCGACGGCGGTGGAGGAAGCGTCTGCGTTCCTTTGCGGCGTCGTATTCCGCGTTTTCGCGGAAGTCGCCGAATCCGCGGGCGTGTTCGATCGCCTTGACGTTCTCCGGAATCTGGACGGTAATCAGGTCTTCCAGTTCCCTGGTGAGTCTGGTGAAGGAGGCCTGCGACGTGATGTCGGGCTGCGCGGCCGGCGCACCGGTCTCTCCCGCACCCATCAGCCGTTTTCCGCCTTCGTTTTCAATGTGGGCCATGAGTTCATCGGAGTGGCGGGCCAGTTTGACGAGGATGCTCTGGCATTCGCCCATCTGGAAGGTCCGGACGCGCTGGAGGGCGTCGATGATCGACGGAATGTCACCGTCCGCATTGTCGATCAGGAACTTCTGGAATTCGGCCTTTTCGAACAGGGTCCGTTTGAGTTCGCGCTCCGCGGCGGTCCACTCTTTCGGGAGGCCTTCGGCGGAGATCGCTTCCGCAACGTGTCCCATGTCGACGATCGAAACAAGATTCCGCGGCAGTTTTGTCCGGTTTTTCCAGAGGTAGAGAAGAATGTCGGACGAAAGCTCCTCTCTTGAAACGATCGCTTCCGCGACGGTTTTCTGATCCAGGGATTCGAACAGGGCGTTCAGGCAGCGGAGCGGAAGAATGCATCCCAGTTCCGCCAGCTCCCGTTCCGTGTAGACCACCTTCGACGCCTTCACGAACGGCGGAAGCAGTTTCATGGAGACATGGCCCCAGTATTCAAGATCCTTTCCGATCCGGGCCTTTCCGACTTCCGCGGGCCAGAACGGCGCTTTTCCGCGCAGGGCGGGGAACATCTCCGTCAGAACCGGCGCCGGGTTGGTTGCGGAGAGCATTGCAATGCAGTCGCCCAGCATGGTGACATCCTTCGGCGCCATCGGCACGCGGAGATGCTGGAACAGACGGGCGAGCTTGGCGGATTCCTCGGTCCCGAGTTTGACGCCGCCTTCGGCTTCCAGCGGAGTCAGAAGTGTGCTGAGTTCGAGAACGCTTCTGGCGTCCCAGGGCGCGCGTTTGCCCCGGACCGCCGGATTCTGCGGAGCTTCGCTCCACCAGACCTGAAATGCGTCGATGGCCATGCAGTCCGGGACCAGAAGACGCGTGAGAATTTCTTTCAGACGGGCTTCCGAAAGTTCGGTGAGCGCATTCCGGGAGAAGATCTCCTTGAATTTCGGAGCCGCCGGAAGACGGTGCCGGTCGGGAACCAGCGAATTGAACATTTCCGGATTCGCATCAAAGAACACGGCCCCCGCCAGAGCGGAGCTGATCGGCAGAGAAAGAAGATTGCCTGCCGCCAGGGAATTGATTCCGAGCGTTGCCGTTCCTTTGTCGATGGAGACGACCTTTCCCCAGATCTTTGACTCGGACAGATAGGCCAGACATCCCGATTTGATCTTCTGCAGTTTTTTCAGGCGGGAGGCGACCTCTGAGGGCTGAATGTCGGCATCTCTTGCTCCGACGGCCTTCAGCACGGTCTGGCTGGAAATGTAGGGCGGCAGCAGCAGCTTCACGGCGTTGTGCAGCGCATTGCGGAAGATCTGACCTTCCAGAGCGTCCCGTTCCGCCAGTTCCACGCAGAGTTTTGCCATGGTTTCCTGTTTGGAGACGGCTTCGTCCCAGGTGTCAAGCATGGTATCGAAATTGGCCTGGGCGCTCCGGAGTTCCTGCAGATCGGTGGTTTTGATTTTGTTGGAAAGCAGTTGGATTTCGGTGTCTTCTCCGGAAAGGGCTCCGACGATCAAATCTTCAAGTTCAGCAGCCATATCAGCTCCCATCGTTTTCAAGTTTGCACATTGACATTATATTAAAATACACCGGAACTGTCTATTTTACAAATAGGGAACGCGAGAAAATGGTCTGTCCGCGGCCCTTTTCCGGGGCGGGGCGGCGTCTTCCGGACGGGATCAGCAGCTTTCGCGGAGAATGAAGCGGGTCGGGAAGGTTTTGCAGATTTTCTCCTTCCGGGGAGAGGTGAGGATGGAAACGATTTCGGTATTGATCTCCGCGATCGGGTGGGCAACCGAACTCAGGGACGGGGCCGACATCCGGCAGATCAGATCGTCGTCGAATCCGACCACCGCAATTTTCCCGGGAATTGCGATATTCCGTTCCATCGCGAATTTGAGGAAGCCGGCGGCCATCCGGTCGGTGTCGAAGAAAACGGCATCGGGGTTCCGCTGCAGAATCGCGGGGCCTTGCGAGTAGCCGTCGCGGAATTCCGACGGGCTTTCCAGAAACATCCGCCGCGCACCCTCCGCCGTTCCGATCTCATCGAATGCGCGCTGGATCCCCTCTTTCCGGGATTCGTGGCCGCCGCAGTGAAGAATGCGCCGGCGTCCGTTGCGGATCAGATGTTTGATCGCTTCGCAGACGCCGCTTCCCCGGTCGATCAGCAGCGAGTGGTGATCCGCCGGGGTCTCCCGGTCGACAAAAATGAAATCCAGCGGAAACTCCAGAAGATCTTCTCCGGACACCGGAGACGGAAGCTCGAACACCACCACATAATCCATCACTCCGGACCAGTCCCGCATCATCTTCCGGAAATCCGTGCTGAAATTATCCGGACGGCCGAGAATCGGGTAACAGCCGGCGGAAAACAGGCGGCGTTCCAGATCATTCACTTTCTGCAGGAACACCTCCGTCTGGAAATTCGAGGAGAGAATCCCGACAAAACTCTTCTTCTGGAGCCGGAGATTGCGCGCCGCCATGTTCGGCAGATAGTGATACTGCTCCGCCAGTTTCAGCACAAGCTCCCGCTTCTCCGGTACAACATACGCCTGATTTTTCAGAACCCGGCTGACCGTCCGGATGGACAGGCCCGACAGTTCCGCCAGTTTTTTCAGTGTGATCTGCGCCATTTTTCTTTCCGTCTGTTTCAAGCATGTAACATAAAATCCGTTTGATGAAATTTCAACTCCGGATTTCCGCCCGGACGCAATTTCCCCCGTTTTTCTCCGGATCCCGCCGCATTCCCGAAAGACGCTTCTGATATAGATCAATCGGGAAAAGACGATTTCTCCTTCCGATATCAATATCCGCTTCCTCCCCTCTGAATTTTCTGTTTTCCGGTCTGTTTCCCGGGATAAAAGGATAAAAAATGGAATTATTTTTCTTTTGCCCTCTTGATATAATCAGGGCTTTGTGCTATAATTAAAAGCAGTGATCGGAAGGAGACAATGAAAGATAAAATTTCACAAGTTCGCGATTATCTGCTTGACCGGATCGAGTCGGGGGAGTTCCCCGCCGGCCATCCGATTCCTTCCGCACGGAAGCTCGGTGAGACGGTGGATGCCTCCTTTGCCATGATTCTTCAGGCGGTCAACGCGCTTGCGGGCGCGGGAATTCTCCACTGCGTGAGCCGTCAGGGAAGCGTGGTCCGGCCGGACTGGAAAGAGCGGCTGATGCCGAATCATTTTGTCGTTTTCAATGCCCGTCTTCCATGGGTTGCGGGATTCCGGGTTCTTCTGGAGAAACGGCTGCCGGCGTTGCGGTTCTGCACGGAGTTTCAGAACGGAATGTTTGAAATCCGCACCACAATTCCGCTTCAGATGCGCCGGAACGAGTATCTGGATCTGGCGCCGTTTTTCCGGGAGGTGTTTCCGGACCGGTCTCTTTTTTTCGAATCGCCGTTCCGCAGTTTTCTGGAACCGGACGGATCCATTCGCGGCATTCCGTTTATCTTTTCTCCGCGCGTGATGTTCTGCAATCCGCGGCTGCTGGCGGAAGCGGGGATCGAAATGCCATCGGAGGAGTGGACGCTGGAGGATTTCCTGCAGATCCTCCGCCGCATGGCAAAAAATATTCCGAAAGAGAATCTTCTGAATTATTCCGCCGGACCCTTTTTCTGGATGAATTTTGTATTCCGCAGCGGCGGGATGCTGATTGATCCCTTTGCGGAGAATCCGGTGCGGATTGATTCGCCGGAAACGGTCCGGGGAATTGAATCTCTGCGGAAATTGCGGAATGTTGTCTCCGCCGATTTGCCGGGACTCTGCTGGCAGAAGGAGTTCTGCGAAGGGCGGATGCCGTTTGTTCTGGCAGAGCGGGAACTGCTCTGCACGCTCCGGGCGAAAGGAATGAACGACTGGAATGTTCTGCCGCTGCCCCGGATTCCCGGCGGAGTCAACCGGATGGCGCAGGCGACCGATCTGATCTGCGTGCGGAAAGAGTGCGTGGACCGTGAACAGATTCTGGAGTTCCTGCGCTTCATGCTGTCGGAGGAGGTGCAGGACTACATCGCTGAAGAAAAATATGGGATTCCGATCCGGAAAAGTTCCGCGCAGAAGTCCATTGATCTCGCCGACCCGCGCGACATTCTCTTCCTGACCGAAATGAACAGCATGAGTGCGGAATACAATCTCGATTCGCCGGAGCTGATGGAACTGATTCAGAACGGTGTTGCGCGCATCATCAACGACGATTCTCTGCCGCTGAAGGAGTCGCTCGAAGATCTGGCGCATGCGGTCCGTCTGTTCCTGGAAATAAAAAATGCAACTGCAAAAACAGCATAAAAGGGGAGTGTTTCCATGCGGGAAAGAAAAAGAGATTTTACCTTGATAGAGCTTCTGGTCGTTATCGCGATTATCGCAATTCTTGCCGGGCTTCTTCTTCCTGCGTTGAGTCGTGCGCGGGAGCGGGCGCATGCGGCCGCCTGTCTCAGCAATCTCCGGCAGCTCGGATATGCGATGACGCAGTATGCGGAGGAGAACCGGAGCATGAAGAATATCGCTTCCGATACGATTGCACCGATGACGCGGTTTGTATTCGGACCGACCGAAAAGAGCAATGCTTCCCAGACCTACGTTCCTTATTTCAATGGAACGTATGTGGCGAACCGCTGGGATACAAAGAATAAAATGGACAAAGTCGCCCTCTGTCCGTCAGGCCGCCGGGATGGAGACGGAGAATTTGCGGCGAACGACACTGCGCCGAACAACAGCTATGCAACGAACAAACATATCACCGGCCATCTTTACAGCGGAGTGGAAATCCAGTTCGATCAGGAAAAAGGACGGTACAAGGAATATGATCAGTACCGTTTTCCGTCGAAACTTTTCCTGATCGGAGATGTTACAACAATCAACCAGGAGGATGGTACATACTATGCAACGCGAACCTCGATGGTAGATGGTGCGTATTTTGCCCGGCGTCACGATTTCGGGACGAACGTCGCGTATCTGGATCTTCACACCGGGCATCTGCAGGATTCCTATATCCGGAATGTGGTGAAGACAACCTCTTCCCTGGCACAGAATTCTGGATATTTCTGGCATGATGTTGTGCGCTGGCCGTAACCGACAGAATCTGAAAAAATTTCATATAGACAGGAGAGAAGAGAATGCGGAAGATTACATTGGAGTGTCCGACGGCGAGTCTGGAGGAGTATCGGAGATTGGCGGAACTGGCGGCGGAGCTGGGGGCGACCCATCTTTCCGCATCGCAGATCGAGCCGAGCATGTGGCAGTGGAACGTGAACCGGTATGATCCCTATCCGAACTGGAGTCTTCACCGTCCGTCGCTGTTCAAGTATATTGTGCCGGAGATTCTGAAGCCGTATCTGCCGTCGGAGTATGCGAAGCGGAATCTGGATGTCCTTGCGGCGCGGGTGGAGATCCTCCGGGAGTTCGGACTCAAGGCGGCGTTCACGGGAATGGAGCCGGCGTATCTGCCGGAGGCGGTGTACCGGGACCATCCGGCGTGGCGCGGACCGCGCTGCGATCAGGCGCGCCGGGCAAGGACGGAATATTATGCGCCGTGCGTGGACAATCCGGAGGTGCGGGAACTGTATGTGAACACCGTGGCGGAGCTCTGCCGCGTCGCGCCGTTCGAGGAGTTCCAGCTGCTGACCAACGATTCGGGCGGAGGGCTTTGCTGGAACGATCGTCTGTATCCGGGAACGAACGGACCGTCGGCGTGCCGGCACATTCCGATCGGCGAGCGGGTGGCGAACTTCCTTTCGATCTTTCAGGAGGGGGCGCGGATGGCCGGGCTTGAGGCGGAGGTCAATGTGCGGGAGATTCTGGAACACGATCTTCCGGCGGTGCTTCCGATGCTCCGCAAAGGCCAGTCCGTCAACAACCGGACTCTTCAGCACAAGGTGTCCACGGAGATGATCGGCTTCCGGGATCCGTACAAGGAGTTCACCTCGCCGGTCGCGCGTCTCACCCGGATGGGGGCGATCGCCGAACAGATGCAGAATGCACAGCATGCGCCGGATCACAATCTCGTGATCGGACTGCGCGGAATGGATGAGTGCGACACGGTCGCGTTTCTCCGGAAGTTCCTCGGGAAAATGCCGGAGGGGATCGCCGGACGCTACATGGCGCTCGGAGAGATCGCGGCGGATTTTGTCGGTCCGGAGCAGGCCGAAATGCTCGTTCAGGCGTGGGACCTGATCGAACAGGCCAACGCCCGGCTCGATCATCTCGAAACCGGCGGACATATTTTTGTTCTCGGGACCGTGCATCAGCGCTGGCTGATCCGTCCGTTTGTCGCATTTCCCGGAGAACTCAAACCGGAAGAGAAAAACTATTACCGCGAATTCCAGTTCCAGGCGCAGACCGAGGCGGATGCCGACAACATGCTGGATCTGCAGGCGCACCGCTGGATCGGCGGCTATTCCGGACAGTTTCTGCTTACGAAATCCATCAACGGCGCGCGTCGTCGTCTGGATCGTGCGATCGAGCTGTTCGCGGAACTGTCGGAATCGGCCGGGAAGGAGGAGGCGCGGCGTTATCTGAAAAGTCAGCTCCTGAAGCTCAAGCTCTATCGGTGCATCCTCCGCAACGCAAACAATGTCTGCCGATTCCAGACCATTCTTGACCGCACCGACTACTCCACGCCGCCGATGGACCGGACTCCGGTGATCGCCGAACAGGGCGATATCCGTCTGTTCTGGATCAACGAGATTTTCCGGGAGGAGATCGACAACACGCTGGAGATCCTCTCGCTTCTGGAACAGGCGGAACAGCCGATTCTCCAGACCGCTCCTTCCCGGGAGTTTGAGTGCGTGATGGTCTACGGTCCCGATATTGCCGACCATCTGAGAAAGAAAATCACCATCATGGAGAACCATCGGCGCGACTTCACCCGGCTCTACAAAAGTTACAACCGGTGAGTCGGAACCGCATTCGGAGAAGAGAGACAATGAAACGGATTTTCACTCTGATAGAACTTCTTGTAACGATCGCCGTGATCGCGATTCTTGCCGCATTTCTTCTTCCCGCGCTGAACAGCGCCCGGGCGAAGGCGCATCAGATCTCCTGCATGAACAATCTGAAGCAGCTGGGATTCGCCGCGCTTGCCTATGCCTCGGATTTCGAGGATCATTATGTCCCTGCGTATACCAGCTGGTCCGGATACTTCTGGGAGAATCTTGTCCGGACGAAGTATCTTGCGGGAAGCGGAGATTACGACGGGGTTTCCCGATGGGAGAGGCTTCTGCCGGTTCCCCAGCTGTTCTGTTCGTCGGAGCCGCATTCCGAGGCGGACGGCGGAAGCGGGACAAGCCGTCTGAAGGCCTGCGACTACGGACAGAATTATTTCATGAGCTATCAGCTTCTCGAGGATCCGAATTATGATATTTTCGTGAAACTGACGGAATTCAAACATGCCTCCCGTGTGTTCATGTACGGCGACCGGAGCTGGGTGCTTTCCTATACGATCTCCCCCTGGACCGATGCGGCGACCAACCGGAAAATGACACGGCACAACAACGGGATCAATCTTGTCTATGTGGACGGACACGCCGGATGGCGTTCGCGCCGCCTGTATCCGGATGACAGCAATCCCCTCTCTCCCTCCGCATGGCGCTGGATCCACTGGGGATACAAAACCGCACAGATATACTGGTTTTCCATAAGCAAATGGCAGAATTAATTAAGAAGGAGGAACGATTCAACGATGAAAATCCTGCATTGGAACAGAACAATATCTGAAAGGCGAGGGATGGTATCCCGCATCTGTTTTACCCTGATAGAGCTTCTTGTAACGATTGCCGTGATCGCAATACTTGCCTCTCTTCTTATTCCCGCGCTGAACAGCGCGCGGAAGAAGGCGCATCAGATCACCTGCATGAACAATCTGAAGCAGCTGGGGTTCGCCGCGATCAGCTATGCCTCGGAGTCCGAGGATTACTTTGCTCCCGCGTATTCCGAGTGGTCCGGTTACTTCTGGGAAAATTTTGTCCGGTTGAAATATCTTTCCCCGACAAAGGATTACGACGGAGTTGCCAGGAATCAGAGACTTCTTCCGGTTCCATCCCTGAGTTGTCCGTCGGAACCGCATTCCAGCACGACCTATCCGGGGAACAGCACTGCACGGACCAAAGCATCCGATTACGGCGTGAATTATTTTATGGATTATCAGCTCCCGGAAAACAATCCGGAACAGGTGATTTTTGTGAAGCTGACAGAATTCAAGCATGCATCCAAGGTCTTCATGTACGGGGACCGCTACTGGTCGGCCATCTACAACATCAACCCCTACAATGCGGACCTGGCAAAACACGAAAGCATGATGCGGCACAGCAACGGAATCAACATCGCCTATGTGGACGGACATGCCAGGTGGCTCTCTTCCAGGCGTTATCCGGTCAAGGTGTATCATCTGGACGCCCACTGCTGGATTCAGTGGGGATATAAACGATTTCAGGGCAGCTGGGGATCCTCCAGTCTGTGGCAGGATTGAAAGGATGGGATGAAAAATGAAAATGAACTGGAAAAGAACACTTCTTGCTTCGCTTGTTTCCGTTCCGCTTCTCTGCGGCGCGGCGGAAGCGTGGACATTTGCGGAAATGCCGCACCGCACGGCTCTGGAATGGAATCCCGGAGAGGGAAGCGCATGCGAATGCGCGATCGATTTCGAGATTCTTTCCCGGCTGGCAAAGCGGGAGGTCCCGGCGGAGATGAGTTCCATCCGTCTTGCCGCGCGGACCCCGAAAGGGGAAACACCTCTTCCGTTTTCGCTGATCGGACGCGAAGGAAAAATCCTCCACATCCGCTTTATCCTGCCTGAAAAATCCACGGGAGCGGTTCTCTACTTCGGCGGGAAGGGGACTCCGGAAAAGGCTGCGCCCGAGTCCGGGAATCTGATTGCCGGCGCGCTCTCGCCGAAGAACTGGAAGCCCGTTCGGGGAAAATGGAATCTCCGGGCGCAGAACGGCGGACTGCTGTTTCACGCTCCGCAGTTCGGTTCCTGGATCATCGAAAGGACATTTCCGCTTCCGGCGGATACGATGCCCGGCGCGCCGGTGGTTCTGGATTTCGGACTCCGTTCTCTCTGCGGATTTCCCTGGAATTTTTCGCTGCGGGTCCGGCAGCTGGACGCCGCGGGAAAGATTCTTCCGTCGAGTGCGGCCGATCCCCGCTGGTCCACGTTCTATCTCCCTTCCGGGAAAACGGTTGCGAACCGGGTTTTCGGACATCTTGATCCGCGGGCAAAAGCCGTCCGGCTGGAATGGAAGGCAACGATCCCGTATTCGCGTTTTGACAACGATGGAAAAGAGGCTCCCGAATACCGGAAGGAGGGAATGCGCGTTCTGCTGACCCGGCTTCAGCTGCGGACCGCGCAGAAAATTCCGTTTCCCGGCCGGAATCCGGCGTGTTTCACCGAGGGGGTCGACGGCGGCCGCGCCTTCCGTCTGGACGGGAGACGTGCGCCGTTCTTCAACGCGAATCCTCCGTGCGTCTGGTCGGAGGGCGAAGAAAAACTCACCGCTCAGACGGAGTATCACTGGAGCCGGGGCGACGGAACATTTGAAGCATGGATCAAACCGGAATTCACATCCGCCGACCGCGAAAACACTCTTGTTGACGTGTACCAGAACTACCGGAGGAATCTGCTGACTCTGACATACTGGCCGAAGGAGAAACACCTGATCCTGAAAATGAAGGATTTCGGCGATCGCGAAACGAGTCTGTCGGCCGATGCGGAACTTCCCGCGGGGAAATGGAGTCACATCGCCGTCTGCTGGAGCCGGAAAGAGGGGATCGCACTGTTTCTCGACGGGAAGAAAATCGGCGCCGATCCCGCGTTCCGTTTTCAGGCGGCGGCGCTGGAAAAGGCGGAACGGTGCGACAGCATCATGCCCGACAACATCAGTCTCGGCATCGCGGCGAAACCGGTGCGGAGCATGCCTGCGGACCTGCGTCCGGAACAGTTCCTCAAAGGTGCGCTGGACAAGGTCCGCTTCTCGGTCGGAGCGCGTTATTCCGGCAATTTTGAACCGGAGAAAGATCTCCGGAACGATGAGCGGACCTGCGCATTTTTCGATTATGAGACCTCGTTTGACGGTGTTCATGGCGCCGGCGACCGGTTCATCGCCGGAAGCGTGCTTTCCCTTGATTCACCGTATGCTGATGCAATGAAGGTGGAAACGCGGAATCGCGACCGGATTTCGGTCGAGACGGTGCAGGTGTTTCCGTCGGAGGTTCCTCCGGAGAACCGTCCGTCGCACACGCTGCCGGTCTGCAATTATCCGGAGATGCCGTCGGTGAAGGACTTCCATGCCGCCCGCAGGACGGAAGTCCGCACGTTTTCCGTGAAAACCGGCGACCGGATCCGGATTTCTCTTCCGGAAAAAGGATATATGAACTGGCTGGAAATCGCCTGTCCGGAAAACGGGAGTCCGCTGGCCGGGCCGGTTCTGCTGAACCGGGGGGATGTCGATGTCCGCTCGTACAGCCGCATCGCCGCCACTCTCTTTCCTCCGGAGGACGGGAAGCTGACCGATCATCAGCGGGCGATCCGGATGTTTTCGTTCATGATCCATTCGAGCGATTATTTCATGTCGCATCAGGCGCGGATCGACGAACAAAACGCTCTGCAGGGCGCGGAGTACGGCGGACTCGGCCAGATGATCGGGTACTGCGGATTCGAATGCGGACCCCTGAACACGCTGACAATGAACATGTTTGTACGGGTTCTCGGACTTCCCGCGTGCATGACGCACGGCAATTTCCATCTGTTTGAACAGGTGTTTTACGATGGGAGATGGCGCTTGTTCGACCTTTCCGCACGGACCTATTTTCCGTCGCGGCGGAAGACGGATGCCGCTTCTCTGGAGGAGATCGAAGAAGATCCGGTGCTGCTCGGACGGAACAACGGATATCATTTCTACCGTCTCTGCGCCCGGGAGGCATCGCCGTGGGGCATTTCGCTGGAGGAGCGGCAGAGTTATACCCTTCGTCCCGGCGAGTCGTTCCGCATTCACTGGCAGAACAACGGAGAGTACAACGATCTCCAGCGCTTCCAGCCGCGTCTCAGACGAAGCATGCGGGACAGCGGACGCGACGTGACTGCGGAAACCGGTGTCGGCAAAGTCCGTTCCGGCGAGTCGATCCGGCAGTTCGACCGTCCATTCCCCCATTATTCCAGTGCGTTTCTGCGTTTCCGCGGAAATGTTTCCGCCGTGAATCCCGCCTTTTCCAATGTTTCCGCCCGGTCGTTCACCTACCGGGTGAAACTGCCGTATCCGATCGTTTCGGCGACCTTCCGTTCCGGCGGGAAAAATCTCAGAGGCGAACTCTCCTATGACAACGGAAAAACCTGGAGAACAGTGCCGGTAGCGGATGACGGACTCTGCCGTCTGACTCTGGAAGTCCGTGCCCGGAACAGCTATCTTTTCCGGGTCTCCGGAGAGATTGACGGAACCTTTCAGGCGGAGACCTGCGTGCAGATGAATCCGCGGGTCCTCACGGGAGCCCTGCATCGGGGAGAGAATGACGTCGCATTCTGCAGCGACCGGCCGGGGAATGCGAAGATCACATACTCCTGGCGGGTGGACGACGGGGAGATTGTCCTGAACAATGTTCTCAGCTGGGGCGCGATCCCCGGAGAGGAGAAGCAGATGGTTCCGCTGAATCCGGAAACTCCGTATGAGATCACCGTGTCCGGTCTGGGCGCGGATGCGGAGCTGATCTGTTCGAAGGGAATCCGCGCGGAGCGGAACGGAAACAGAATCCGTCTGTCGGTGACCGATCCGAAGGGGCGTCTGGGCGGCGTGACGATCCGCGACGGAAAGCGCGAAAAACATCTTGTCGTCGCGGTTCTGCCCGGGTCCCGCTGGATCCCGGCGGAGAAGATGCGCGCCCGGACCGGAATGGAACTGCAGGGACCGGATAAAACCAGAACCATGACGGTGCTGAAATCGAAACAGGGCGGAATGGATGTCCTCTGGCCGTTCGCGCCGATTCCGGCCGGAAACTACATGGTGTTCCACTTCGGACGCAATCCGCGGCGGACGCATCTGATGAATCTGGTCCGCCTTCCGCAGAACGGAAAACCGGGACCGGTTCTGGTCCATAAGACAAACAATGCGGCGGAATTTTACAAAGCGGAACAGCAGCTCTGGCGTTTCCGGTGGGATTATCCGGTTTCCGGCGTCTATCCGTATCAGATGATGCACGCGCTGGAGCTGCCGGCGTGCGATTCGCTGAACGTCCGCTATATGTGTCCGGACATAGAGAGTGCCGGAGCATTGCTGATCCCCGCGGACAATCCGGAACTCCTTTCGGTATTCCGGAAATACTGCTGCGGATTCAACTATCAGCCGCAGATGTTTTCAGACCGGTAATCAGGAATCAAGATCAGGGAAGGAGAAATTTGAATGGACCAGAAACGTGTTTGCCGGCTTGTTCTGATGCTGTGCGCTTTTCTGTTTGCCGTTCCCGGCATGGCGGAATCTTCGCTGCTGAACGGGAAATGGCATTTGGAGTCGCTGCAGGAATCTTCCGTAAAAAAGGAGAAGGAGGCGGTGCGGATCCGTGTTCTTTCGGAGCGGCGTCAGCACGGGGCGTATCAGAAGACGCTGAATCTGCCGGAAGGAAAGGATTATGTGTTTTCCGCCCGGGTTTCCGGCGACCGGGCCGGGATGGCGTATCTTTCGGTAAAACTCTTTCGGGACAACCGGGAAATCCGCCGGTTCTCTTCGCCGCTCAACCCGGCGTTCAGCAGGACTCTTTCCGTTGCATTCAGCACAAAGGAATCCGGGCGCGTGCAGATTCTTCTGCGCACGATCCATTCGCGGGAAAATGTGGGATCGGAGGCGGTGTTCCGCGATCTGAAGCTGGAGGAGAAAACGATTCCCGTGCCGGCGGAACTGGAGATCGTTCCCGGATACGAGGTCTGCAGCATCTATCTGAATTTTCTTTCCTCCGTTTCCGAGGAGCAGTTCCGGGCCGCCGTTTCCTTCCGGGAAAAAGGCCGGACCGAGTGGCTTCCCGCCCTGGATCTTGTATTTGTCCCGACGGAAAAGGCGGCGCGCGGAAGCATTGTCCGGCTCCGGGAAGGAACCGAATATGAAGGGAAGCTCGACATTTCCGACGCGGGGAAAACAAAAAACCGAATCTTCCGCTTCCGGACAAAATCTCCGTCCGTCCCGATTGCAAAGACCATTGTGCTGAATCCGAAAAACTTCCGCGGGCATCTTCTTGTCCAGGAGGAGGGCTCGCCCGACGGCTACATCCGCTACACCGCCGAACCGGGATTCACCCTGCACGGAACGCCGGGAAAAAAAGAGGTGGTTCTGCTCGACAACGCAAAGTATGTGATCCTCGACGGACTCACGATCCGCGGACATCAGAACGAACACGGCATTCATGTCCAGGGCGGAGAGCATCTTCAGATTCTGAACTGCGACATTTCCGGCTATTCCCGGATCGGAACCCGGCGCCCGGAGCTGGACGGAAAATATTTCGATGAGAAGAACCGTGCGTACAACTATCACTCGGGCATCCGGATCCGGCGCGCATCGGATGTTCTTGTGGAGCGGAACTACATTCACGATGCGGCGGCTTCGACGAATCCGTGGTTCTATTCGCATCCTGCGGGGCCGAACGCGGTGTTCGTCGAACAGGTGGCGTCGCTGGCGCTGCGCTACAACGACTTCATCGGCAATGACCGGACCCGCTGGAATGACGCGGTGGAGGGCGGCGGAAACGGCCTCGTAAACGGCGGATTTTTCCGTGACGGCGAGATCAAGGGAAACTATTTCGTGCTCAGCAATGATGACGGAATCGAACTCGACGGCGGACAGATGAACTGCCGCATGTTCGGAAACCGGATCGAAGCGACCTTCTGCGGCGTCAGCACGGCGCCCTGTCTGAAAGGGCCGTCGTATATTTTCGGGAATCTTTTTGCGCATCCCGGGGATGTGTTCGGGCAGTCCAATGTCGCGTTGAAAAACAATTTCGGAAACAGCAAGTGCGGCGTCGGCAGAATATTCTTTTTCAACAATACGATCGCCGGGGATTCCGGCGGTGTCAGCTTTTTCAACGCCTCGGGAAAAGAGGGGATCAAGGCGGTGTTCATCAACAATCTGTTCGCTCTTCTGTCCCGGAATGCGTTTTACGAGTCGGTTTTTAAGGATCCGCTTTATCTTTCGAGCAATCTGTTTTCCGGACGGAACGCCTGGAAGGAGTCGTTTGCCGGGATGGCGAAAACAGGAAAACCCTCCCTTTGGACGGAAGTCCGGTTCGCCGCTCCCGGGCGGGGAAATTTTTCTCTGGCGGCGGATTCTCCGGGGGCCGGAGCGTCGGAGAGAATCCCGAATTTTCAGGAAACGCGTGCCGATCTCGGCGCTCCGTGCGCGGAGGCTCTTCCGCTGCGTCCGCTCGGATTCCGGACGGAGAAAAGTTTCCTGAAGTTTGATGAACAGAAGAGGTCCGACACCGTCATTCTCCGCGCCGCACCGGATTTCCGGGGGCGTTTCCGGATCGTGAAGAACGAGACGACGGATTATCTGTCCGTCACTCCGTCGGAAGGGACGATTGAACCGGGGAAGACGATCACATTGCACGTCCGGATAGATCCGTCAAAACTGACGGAAGCCCGGATGCACAAAGCCGTTTTCCTGGTCCGTTCGGAGAGCGGGCTTTCCCGGCCGGTCTTCTGCGAGACGGACAACTCCCGCAATGCCGCGCTCGCAGCGAAGAGCCGGAAAAACGTGATCTATGCGTCCTCGGTTTCTCCGCAGACGGACAAACGGCAGAGTCTGGTGTTCCGGATTCCGAAGAGCGGACGGTATTATCTTTTTGTCTTTGACAAAGGGACCTCGTATGCTGTCAATGTCTCCGTCAATGGCGGATCTCCGGAACGGTTCCCGTTCTATGCTCCCGCGGCGACAAAATCCGCATGGAGCTGGAAGGCGCTGCGCACCGGACGGCTCCCGAACCGTCCGTTTGAATTGAAGCAGGGGGAAACCTTCCGGGTCGATCTCCATCAGCGGGCGAACTTCCGCTATGACGTCCGGAATGCCGCGCTTGCCGCAGATCCGGAAGACCTTCTGTTTGCGCCGCTTGTCGAGTGACCGGACGCTCTGCAGATAAAATAAAAAAGCGCGGCAGAACACCGCGCTTTTCTTTTTCTTCCGATTCCGAATCCGGTTTTACGGAGTGATCCGGAAGATCTTCACATCGCTGATCGTAACTTTTGTTCCGGCCGGGAGATGGGAAATTTCCATGCTGGCGGCGCGGATCGGATAATCCGCTTTTTCCTTCAGGGTGAAGGGGATGGAAACTTTGGTTGCGGCACCGGCCTTGAAATCAATGGTGGTTCCCGCGATCCAGTTCCACTTCGGGGCGTTGCGGATGAGATAGACTCTTGTTTTTGCCGCCTGGCTGAGAGTGATTGTGCAGTCCATACGGTAGTTTCCGGCCTCCAGGCCGGCAGGGACGTTTGTCCCGATCTGAATTGACTGGGACTGACCGACGACTTCCACGGCGAGGTTTTCCCCTTTCGTCATCTTCATTGCTTCCGCCTTCTTGGACCAGGCGACGGACTGCGTCTTGAAGTTTGCCGTGTAAACCTGGGTTTCTGCCGCGCTGAGCGCAGCGAACATGCCGGCTGCAAAAAGAGCCGCGATCAATGCTTTCATGATATCCTCCGTGATTGTTGGATGTGCATGCTGTTCCCGGACAGCAGAAGAACAATAGCACGAAAGGAGCGTATTGCAAACCGTTTTCGGGAAAAAGGTGTTGATTTTCATAGAAATCCGTGGTTGAGTCGCGCATTCCGGAGAAGGTGCGTCCGGGAGAGAAAATGATCCGCGGTATTTTTACCGCCGTAAGGCCGGCAATCAGGAAAATATTTCATCCGGCGGTTTGTTTTTTGCAAAAAAAGGATTATAGTATCAAGTTAGAGTTCGAATTGAGAATGAAAATAGACGGTTTCAACCAATTTAACCAGAAAAGGAGTATCCCGTGAGCTACACAATCATCGTGTTTGTGAAGCAGGTGCCGGACACCCAGAACATCACCGGAGACGCAATGAAAGCGGACGGCACTGTCAACCGGCAGGCGCTTCCCGCGATCTTCAATCCGGAAGACTTGAATGCTTTGGAACTGGCGCTTCAGCTGAAAGACCGCTATCAGGCAAAAGTCACCGTCGCGACCATGGGACCGCCTTCCGCCGCGGAAGTTCTGCGTGACGCGCTCTGCCGCGGAGCCGACGATGCCGTGCTTCTGACCGACCGGGCCTTCGCCGGCGCGGATACTCTCGCCACCAGCTATGCCTTGAGCCGCTGCGCCCGGAAGATCGGCCGCTTCGACCTGATTCTCTGCGGACGGCAGGCGATCGACGGCGACACCGCTCAGGTCGGACCTCAGATTGCGGAAAAACTGCACCTTCCTCAGATCTCCTATGTGGAGGAGGTTCTTGAACTGACGGAAAAATCCGTCAAGGCGCGCCGTGCGATCGAAGGCGGCTACGAGGTTCTCGAAACCCCGACCCCCGCCCTGTTCACCGTGATCGACGCCAACGAGCCGCGCCCGAAAAATGCGCAGCGGATCATGAAGTTCAAGAAGGCCAGAACAAAATCGGAACTGACCGCGGCCAAGACCAGCACCTACATCGGTTCGGAGTCGGTGGCCGAGGATCTTGAGAAACAGGCGGCGAAAGGCCTGCTGATTCAGGAGTGGAGCGCCGCCGATGTGGAGGCCGATCCCCAGCGCATCGGATTCGCCGGATCCCCGACGAAGGTCAAACAGATCCAGAGCGTTGTGCTGACCGCAGGCGACTACAAGGCGGTCGACGCCACCGACACGGGCGTCTCGAATCTGATTCGTGAACTCATTGAAGACCATACGTTAGGGTGATTGCCATGTCTGAACAAATTGGAAATGTCTGGGTTTTTATTGAGCAGGAAGGCGGGAAGATTGCAGACGTGAGTCTGGAGCTCGTCAGCAAAGGGACGGAGCTGGCCGCCAAGCTCGGAGTCGATGTGGAGGCCGTTCTGCTTGGTTCCAATGTGGAATCCTGCTGCGCGACGCTGTTCCAGTACGGCTGCAAAACGGTGTATCTTGCCGACGATCCGCGCCTTGAGCCGTTCACGGTTCTTCCGTTCGCCCGGGTCATCATGGACCTGATCCGCGAATACAAGCCGAATATTCTCCTGTTCGGGGCGACGATGAAGGGACGCGAACTTGCTCCGCGCATCGCCTCCGAAAAGCTCGCGGGACTGACCGCCGACTGCACCGATCTGCGGATCGACGACTTCGACGACAAAGTGAACAAGAAGTTCTACAAGAACAAACTCATGCAGATCCGCCCGGCGTTCGGCGGAAACATCATTGCGACCATTGTCAACACCTGGGACGATCCGCAGATGGTGACCGTCCGCGAAGGCGTGATGAAGATGGCGGAACCGAATCCGGCGGCGACCGGGAAAATCGTCCGTGTGAACGTCGCTCTGACCGAGGAGGAGACGGTCGTCAAGGTGATCGAGCGCATCCGTCAGGAGAAAACCGTGAATCTCAAAGGCGCCCAGATCATCGTGGCGGGCGGATACGGCGTCGGATCGAAGGAGAACTTCCAGCTGATCCGGGAACTGGCGCAGGTGCTCGGCGGCGAGGTCGGCGCATCGCGTGCGGCGGTCGACGCCGGCTGGATTGATCACGATCACCAGGTCGGGCAGACCGGAGTGACGGTCCGTCCGAAACTCTACATCGCCTGCGGAATCAGCGGTTCCGTTCAGCACTGTGCCGGAATGAGCGAAAGCAAGAAGATCATTGCGATCAACACCGATCCGGCGGCCCCGATCTTCTCGGTGGCGCATTACGGAATCGTCGGAGACCTCAACCAGGTGATCCCGATGATGATCAAAGCCTATAAAGCCAAAGCGTGAGGAGAATAGAGAATGTCCAACTTTTTCACAGACAATCCGGATCTGATGTTCACGCTCAAGAATCTGGAGATGAAGGAAATCGTCGCGCTTCGGGAGAATGACTACAAGCAGGCGGAAGAGTTCGACTACGCCCCCGAGAACTATGAAGACGCGATGGACAACTACAAACGGGTCCTGAAGGAGATCGGAGAGATTACCGGCGAACGCATTGCCCCCCGCTCCCGCCAGGTTGACGAGGAAGGTCCCTATTTCAAGGACGGCGTGGTCAAATACCATCCGCTGACCGACAAGAACCTCAAGGATCTGAAGGACGCCGGCGTGATGGGCGTGATGCTGCCCCGCCGTTACGGCGGTCTCAATTTCCCGACAACCATCTACACGATGATGACCGAAATGGTCGCCCGGGCCGATGCCTCGCTGCAGAACCTGATCGGGCTGCAGGACATCGCGGAGACCATCTGCGAATTCGGATCCGAAGAACAGCGTCAGAAGTATCTGCCGCGCTTCGCTTCCGGCGAGGCTGACGGATCCATGGACCTCACCGAACCGGATTCCGGATCGGACCTTCAGTCCGTGCGTCTGAAAGCGACGCAGGGGCCGGACGGCAAATGGTATCTGAACGGGATGAAGCGTTTTATCACCAACGGCTGTTCGAAGATCCACCTGGTGCTCGCCCGCTCCAAGGAGGGAACGGTCGACGGACGCGGACTTTCGATGTTCATCTGCGAAGCCTGTCCGGAACTCAAGGTGCGCCGCATTGAACACAAGCTCGGCATTCACGGAGTGCCGACCGCCGAACTGCAGTACAACAACGTTCCGGCGGAGCTGTGCGGACAGGAACGGCGCGGGCTGACGAAGTATGTGATGAGCCTGATGAACGGGGCGCGCGTCGCAATCAGCGGACAGGCTCTCGGTATTGCGGAGGCGGCCTACCGCGAAGCCAGGAAGTATGCGTCGGAACGCGTTCAGTTCAAACAGAGCATCGACCAGTTCCCGGCGATCTACGATATGCTCGCAAAGATGAAGATCAAGGTCACCGCCGCCCGGACGCTGCTGTATGAGACCACAAAGATGGTCGATCTGCGCTATTCCTATATCGCGCTGGACGAGCGTTCCGAAAAGGCGAAATATTATACGAAAGTCGCCGCGGCCCTGACGCCGATGTGCAAAGCGCTCTCCACGGAGATCGCAAACCAGGTGGCTTATGACTGCATCCAGATCCACGGCGGAACGGGCTATATGCACGACTTCGACGCGGAACGCTATTACCGCGATGCCCGCATCACCAACATCTACGAGGGAACGACCCAGCTTCAGGTGGTCGCCGCGATCGGCGGCATCATGCAGAGAGTGCTGGATCCGATGATCACGGAGCTGCTGGGAATGTCCTGCGAAGGGCTCGACTGCCGTCTGCTGAAGATGGTCGGCGAGATGTTTGAAAAGCAGAAGGAGGCGGTGCAGTTCGTTGCGGACAAGAAGGATTCGGCCTATCATGATCTCCGCGCAAGAAACCTTGTGGAGAACGAGACGATCGTGGTGGTGTCGCTGCTGATGCTCCGCGATGCGAAGAAGGATCCGAAGCGGGTGCCGCTCGCAGAACGCTACATTCTCGACGCCGTGCACGATTTCGACCGGAACTATCAGATTGTGATGAGCGGCGACCTGTCGACAATCGACAGACACCGCGACGTCATTGATTATTGATTTCAGGAGAACGCAAACCATGAACAATGAATATCTGGAACGGGCCAAACAGGTGGTCCCGGATGCCAAGACGCTCATTCTTCTCGCCTCGAGAAGAGCGAACGAACTGGCCTACGGAGCACGTCCGATGGTCCGCTGCAAGGATGAAAACCACCTCGATGTGGCTCTGCTGGAAATCGCAGAGGGAAAACTCGCCGCCAATTTCGACGGCTCTCCCGACGACTTCCTCAAGGAAATCAACGCTGTGAAGGAAGCGGCAAGACGGGAAAGCGGCGAAGTCAAGATGAGAAATTCCCATCCGGCGAACGACTGACCCCGTTGGCATTTCATGAACTCCGGCGCGCCGTATTCAGCGGCGCGCTTTTTTTCAACAGAAAGGACCGTCACCATGTCGGAAATAGCGATCGTTATGGGAAGCAAGAGCGATCTGATCTCCCTCAAGGGGGCTTTTGATACGCTGAACAGCTTCAAGATCGGATTTACCGCGCGGGTCATTTCCGCGCACCGCACGCCGGATGCCGCCGCCGATTTCGCAAAACATGCGGAAGCGGAAGGGTTCCGGGTTATCATCTGTGCCGCCGGAATGGCTGCGCATCTTGCCGGAGTGATCGCCGCGCATACGACTCTTCCCGTCATCGGCATTCCGATGGCCAGCGAGCCGTTCAACGGATTCGATGCGCTGCTGGCGATGGTGCAGATGCCGCCGGGAATTCCCGTGGCAACCGTGACCGCCGGAAAGGCCGGAGCAAAAAATGCAGCTCTGCTGGCCGTCTCGATTCTGGCACTCTCAAATCCGGAACTCGCGGCGAAGCTGAAGGCGTTCCGCGCGGAACAGACCCGGAAGGTCGAAGAGGCGGACGCATCGCTCCAGGACGAACTGGCGAAGCTGAACTGAAAAGGTTTTTCTCCCATGAAACTGGTTTCCGCTCTGCTTGGATTCGGATGGATGCTCGCTCTCTTCGGAGAAGAGGGTGTTCCCGTCCCGGAGCGGGAAACTCCGCCGGTTGATTTCCGTCAGACGTTTCAGCGGGAGTTTCACGATCTTTTTGAAATGCTCGGACGGGAATATCCCGCGTTTCTCCGGGAACTGAAGCCGGAGGATGCCGACAAGGCTCTTCTTTCGGTGCTGAAGGCTCTTCACAGCGGAGTTGAACCGGAGTCGGCGGAACGGAAGGAGTCCGGCGCGAAGAAACAGGATCTTCCGGAGAATCCTCCGGCGATCCGGCTGAAAAACGGAGCGTGGTATTTCCGGATTCATACCCTGAATGCGGCCGCATTCGGCGAACTGCTGCGGAGTGCGGAAGAGGCGAAGCGTTCGCCCGGGCTGATTCTGGATTTGCGCTCCTGCGCGGCCGGCGACTGGAATTCGCGGCCGGAGGAGATCGGGAAACTGTTTTCCCCCTCCGCCCTGCATACGGTTGTGCTGCTCGGGCCGGAGACCTGCGGAGCGGCGGAGATTCTGGCATCGAAACTGTTTGCGTCCCATCGGGGGATCGGGATTGGTGCGCCGACGAAAGGGAGGCCCTATTCCCGGCGTGTGGTGACTCTTTCATCGCGGCGGTGGCTGGTTCCGCAGCCCCCGGCGGGAGCGGAGGAGGTGCGGTATGAGCCGTGTGTTCCGCAGATCCGGGTTTCTCCGCTTCCGCGGACCCGGGTTGAAGATTTGAAACGGCACGGCGATCCGTCGCATTCGGGGGATCCGGCGCTGATCCGCGCTTCCGATCTGCTCATAAGTTTGGATTTGCTGGAACAAAAGGGGTTGAAAAAATAAACATGCCTGTTATAGTTACCACAGGGCTTCTGCTGATCTGCTCCAATTTGTTCATGACGTTTGCGTGGTACGGCCACCTGAAGGATATGTCGGGGAAGGCATGGTATCTCGCGGCGCTGGCAAGCTGGGGGATTGCGCTGTTCGAATATCTGATTCAGGTTCCGGCGAACCGGATCGGGTATGCGGGCGGGCTGACGCTCGCACAGCTCAAGATCATGCAGGAGGTGATTACGCTTTCGGTCTTTGTGCCCTTCTCGATTCTGTATATGAAGGAGGGGTTCAAGCTCGATTACATCTGGGCGGCGCTCTGCCTGACCGGAGCGGTGTATTTCATGTTTCGGCATTGAGAAAACAAAGGAGGCGGTATGATTCAGGAGATGGTACACTCGGTCGGCAACTTCCTTGCCGGCGACATTGCAATGACGCTCTACTGGTGCGCGGCGATCGGCGGAACGGTTTTTTTCCTGTTCGCTCTGCTGTTCTCCTCATTTGAGATCAGCGGTGTGGATTCGCCCGATGTCGCGGCGGACGGGACTTTCGACGCCGCCGGACATGTCGACACCGGATTCACGGATTTCCAGTTCATCAGCATGAAATCCATTTTTGCGTTTGTGACCATGTTCGGCTGGACTGGAGTGGTATGGGGAAAATCCGGCTGGGGAGGATTCCTTGCGGCTCTGCTGGTCGGTTTGCTCGCGATGTTCCTGACCGCGTTCGCGGTCTGGATGATGCTGAAACTGCAGCATTCCGGAAACATCACGACAGCGGATATGGTCGGCCTTCCCGGAACGGTCTACATGACCATCCCCGCCGGACGGACCGCAATCGGGAAAGTGACGGTTGCCGTCCGCGGATCAACCTGCGAAGTGAACGCCGTCGCCGATGAGGAACTGCCCACCGGAACGGCC
The DNA here is from genome assembly GCA_949297765.1 of uncultured bacterium. Lineage (GTDB taxonomy): Bacteria > Verrucomicrobiota > Lentisphaeria > Victivallales > UBA1829 > UBA1829. The sequence goes on from CASFTV010000011.1 coordinate 87,491, forward strand.
GTCAAACTGGTGAAGGCGCTTGAACCGTCCAAGTTCCTGGCGGAGAAAGTGTAAGCGGAACGGATGGACGAGGAACGGCTGCTGGAGGAGCTGAAGACGGTGTTTCCGCAGCGTCCCGAAGTGGCGGAGGGACCGGGCGACGACGCCGCGGCGATCCGTCTGCCGGGAACCGGGCGTTTGCTGCTCACGGCGGTCGATCAGGTCGTTGCCGGAGTGCATGTGCTCCCGGGGGAGGCGCCGGAACGGATCGCCGGAAAACTGGTCCGCCGCAACGTGAGCGATATCGCCGCGATGGGGGGTGCTCCCGCGTATGCAATGCTGACCGCTGCAATGAATCCGCTGTCGCAGGAGTTCCTGACGGCATTCCACCGCGGCGTGCAGAACGCGTGCGGAGAATACGGAATCTGTGTGGTCGGCGGGGATGTCTCGTCGCTTCCGGAACCGGGGGCGGTGTTCACGCTCTCGCTGTTCGGGTATTCCGAACCGGGAACGCTGAAGCTGCGCCGCTTCGCGCGTCCGGGGGATCTGCTCTGCGGAACCGGATGCTACGGACGATCGTTTGAGTCCGGGCATCATCTGAATTTCCGGCCGCGTCTGCGCGAAGGACTGTTCCTCGGAAAATCGGAGGCGGTCCATGCGATGATGGATGTCAGCGACGGACTGCTGAAGGATGCCCGACGGATGGCGCTGGAATCCGGACTTTCGCTGAACTTTGACTGCGGACGGATTCCTCTGCGCGCCGGAGCCTCTGTGGAGGATGCTCTCTGCGACGGAGAGGATTATGAACTGATCTGCGCCGTCGCTCCGGAAGGCGCGGAAGCGCTCTGCTCCGCCTTCCCGAATCTCACGCGGATGGGGTGTTTTACCGACGGTGTTCCCGGAGCGGTTTCGGGAATTCCCGTCCTGAACAAGAAAGGATTCGACCATTTTCATGAAGACACTTGAAACTTGTTCGCCGGAGGAGACGGAGAATCTTGCGGCGCGGATCGCATCGGAAACAAAACCGGGCGCCATTCTTCTTCTGCGCGGGGATCTTGGGGCGGGCAAGACCGCCTTTGCGCGCGGATTCGCCCGGGGACTCGGAATCACCGATCCGGTGTCGAGTCCGACGTTCACCATCGTGCAGGAATATCCCTGCGCGGACGGACGGATGCTCTACCACATGGACCTCTACCGGATCAGCGATTCGGATGCCGCTCTCGCATTCGGAATCGACGACTTTCTCTTCGACGGAAACGCGATCTGCCTGATCGAATGGCCGGAGCGGGCCGAGGATCTCTATCCGCCGGACGCGGTCAATATCGAAATCGCCCACGGCGACGGAGAAAACCGCAGGATCATCACCATCCGGGACTGAGTCATGGAGGAACAACGCACATTCCGGATGGAGATCGCATTCGACGGCACCAATTATCACGGATGGCAGACCCAGCCGAACGGCCTCGCCGTGCAGCAGGTGGTCGAAGAACGCCTGGGCCGTCTGTTCGGCAACATCCCGATCCGCATTCAGGGCAGCAGCCGGACCGATGCGGGAGTTCATGCTCTGGGACTGGTTGCCTCTTTCCGCGCTCCGGAACGCCGCAATATTCCCGCCTGGAAGATCCTCAAGGCGATGAACCGTCTGCTCCCCGACGACATCCGCATCCGTTCGGTGGAAGAGGCTCCGCCGGAGTTCAACGCCCGGTTCGCGGCGAAGGGAAAATCGTATGTGTATGTAATCAACAGCGGAGAGGTGAGTCCCTTTACTTCCCGCTGGAGCTGGCGGCTGTTCGATTTTGAGAATCTCGCCGCGGTCCGTCAGGCGCTGGACGCTTTGCGCGGAACCCATGACTTCTCCAGTTTCGCGGTCGAGTCGAAAAAATACGACGATCCGGTCCGCTCCATCCTCCGGGCGGAACTCTACGAATGCGGACCGATGAAGTGCATCCATTTCATCGGCGACGGCTTTCTCTACAAGATGGTGCGGAGCATGGTCGGCGTTCTTGCGGAGATCGGCCGGAACCGTCTTCCTCCGGAGATTGTTCCGGAGCTTCTGGAGGCCCGCAACCGTTCGTGTGCACGCGACACCGCCCCGGCCGCCGGCCTCTTCCTGATGAAAGTCTTTTACGAAAACAACGCCTGGGACCGCTACGAAATGCGTTCGCTTCCGTGGGAGCTTTACTCCTGACCGGCCCATCCGGTCGTTTCCGGAATCGTTTCTTCCGGACCGGGCCTCTTCAGCAGAGGCCGAGTCCCTCGTCGAGGCCGAAGCGGATGTTCATGCACTGAATCGCCTGTCCGGATGCGCCTTTGGTCAGATTGTCGATGCAGCTGAAGACCAGAAGTTTGTTTGTGTGCGGATCCATGGCGAATCCGATTTCGCAGCGGTTGGTCATGGTGACGTGCTTTGTGTCGGGCAGTTTCCCCGCGGGAAGGACCTTGACAAAGCGTTCGTTCCCGTAGGTTTCCCTGTAGCACTGTTCAACGGCTTCCTTTGTGCATTTTGCGGTCGGCTGAAGGATGATCGTGGAGTTGATGCCGCGGTTCATCGGCGTCAGGTGCGGGATGAAGTTGACCGCCAGTTCCGGCACGCCCGCGGCGACCGCCAGCTCCTGTTCAATTTCCGGAAGATGACGGTGACCGACCGGCCCGTAGGCGCGGATGCTCTCATTGCATTCCGGGTAGATGTACGGAAGATCCACTTTTCGTCCGGCCCCTGTGACGCCGCTCATGGAGGCGATGATGATATCCGTCGTTTCGACAAGTCCGGCCTTGAGCAGCGGAGCCGCCGCCAGAATGATGCTCGTCGGATAACAGCCGGGACAGGCGATGAAGGCGGCGTTCCGGATCTGTTCGCGATAGCGTTCCGGCGATCCGTAGACCGCCTGTTTCAGCAGTTCCGGCGCGGGATGATCCTTGCCGTAGTACTCCTTGTACTTGGCGGTGGAGCGGAGGCGGAAGTCCGCGCTGATGTCAAACACCCGGACTCCCGATTCCATCAGCGGAATCGCATATTCGGATGCCAGTCCGTGCGGAAGGGCGAGAAACGCGGCATCGCACTCCGCGGCGATCTGTTTCACATCGGGGGCGGAGAATTTCAGTGTCATGCCGTAAAAACGGGGAAAGATCTCGGAGATCTCTTTTCCCGCGTTCTGGCGGGAGGTGATGATCCGCAGATCCACATTCGGATGTCCCGTCAGAAGACGGATCAGTTCTTCGCCGGCGTATCCGGACGCTCCAACAACAGCCACTCGTATCTTTGTCATCTTTGATTCTCCAGAGTCATTGGGTTCTGAAACATGTTCTCTTAATATAAATCCGATTTCGGAAAAAGAAAGAGACGAAGCGAAAAAAAACAGAAACCCGCCTGATGGATTTCCGCTCTTTCCGATTTCTCCGGCTTGACAATCCCGAAAGCGCGATTATGGTAAAAAAACGGGATATGCGGATCCGGAAACGGCGGAAACAGGATGGAAAAAGAGACTCTGAAGACAAACGAACTGGATGCCACAATGGTGATTTCCGAGGCGATGCCCTCGGAGCATCCGTCCGCCCGGGGAGACGGGGAACCGGAACTGTTCGACGACTGTCCCCGATTTGCCCGCCGTTTCCAGTTCATCTGCAAGTTTGCCGCGGGAGGGGTGGGCGTCGTGTACAAGGCGCGCGACATGGTCTTCAACCGGATCGTCGCCGTCAAGACCCTGAACGACCGCTTCAAGGAGGATGCCGAGGCAAACAGCGCCTTCCTGAATGAGAGCCGTCTCAATGCGACGCTCGACCATCCGTCGATCGTCCCCGTGTACGCGCTCGGCCATACGGAAGACGGACGCCTGCAGTGCGTGATGAAGCTCATCAACGGAACCAGCCTCGACCGTTTCATCGACGAAATCCGGGAGCGGTACGACAACCGGAAAATTTCCCCCCTGCAGGAACACCATGCGCTGATCTCCCGTCTGGAATACTTTCTCAAGATCTGCGAAGCGGTCGATTACTGCCACAGCATGAAAATTGTCCACGGCGACATCAAGCCGGCCAATATCCAGATGGGAAAATTCGGCGAAGTGTATCTCATGGACTGGGGATGCGCCCACCGGATCGGGACAAAACCGGAACGCATCAGCGGAACGCCGAATTATCTGCCGCCGGAGTTCCTTACGGAAAAGACCGTCACTCCCCTGATTGATGTCTTCGCTCTCGGAATGATCCTGTTCGAGATGACGACACTGCTGCGCGCAAGCCAGTCCGAGGAAGACCGGACCACGCGCGGATGCCTGATCTATGATCCCGGGACCTATTCCCACTATCTTCCGTCGCTGAAGATCAACGAACGCATTCTGGCGGTGATTCTCAAGGCGGTCAATCCGGATCCGGAACAGCGGTATCAGAGCGTTTCGGCTCTGGCCGCCGATGTCCGTCACTTCATCTACGACGAAGAAATCTCCGCCGCTCCGGATCATCTCCTCCGCAGGATTTTCCGCATCCTTTACCGGAACCGGGTGAAAACGGCTTTTGCGGTCGGTCTGGTGTTTCTGCTGTTCTGTCTGGGACTGTTTTACCAGTCGTATTCCGCGAGCCGCGCGGAGCGGTTCCATGCCGAGGAGGCGGCGCGCCGCGTTACGATGACCGCCTATACGGATCTCCTTGCCAACGCCGTGGAACGGCGTTTCCTTCTTGCCCAGGCGCAGCTGCTCCTCTTCGCGGACAATCTCATCGAAGATACTCTGGAAAACGTTCCCCGGACAACCCGCTTCTACAATCCGGAGGACTACAGAAACGCGGAAACTTCACCGCCGGGCATGGTCCGTTCGGAATTTTATCCGAATCCGGTCAATCTGCGCTATATGGTGCGGACGCCCGCCCGGCAGGAGGGAAAAGAGCTGAAACTGAACGATCCGAAAGCGTTTGTCTATCTCTGCAACAAGATTCTCTATTACGATCTTTCCAGCCACGATGTGCAGGAGAACCGGGAGATTCAGCAGAAACTGCTTTCGCCGGAGAATGTGATCCAGCGCTTTTTTGTCCGCTGGGCGGACGGGACCCGCTATGCCTATCCGGGAACCTACGATCCGCCCGGAACAGAGGTCGCGGAGACGCTGTGGGAAAATGATATCGCCGTCGGACGGAAGATTTTCTGGTCCGCGCCCTACTCCGGACAGGTCGGACAATGCCGGATCGCCGGAAAATATCCGATGTTTGCCGCACGGGACCGGTATCTTGGTTATGCGGGCCTTGAACTGCGGCTGGAAACGCTGCTTCGTCCGCTGCTTCGGGCGAATCTTGCCGATCCGGTGCATGAACTTTATCTTGTCTCCCGGCGTCAGGGGAGCATTCTGCAGATCTCCAACGGGAATGTCGCGCTGGTCAGGGAGGGAACCGTTCTGCCGCACGGCCTTTCCGCGGACCGGATCCGTTCTCTTCTTGCCGAGTTGAAACAATCCCGGCGGAAACTGATGATTACCGAAGTGAATGGGGTTCCCTATTATGTCTCCTTCGCCGCCATCCCGACCATGGAAGGGGATCTGCTGCAGATGATTTCCGCGGAGAAAATGAAAAATCACGTTCACTCCCTGCCGCTCTGACCGTTCTGCCGCAGCGTGTGCAGCATGCGTTCCGAGAATCCGGCGGCGGTGCGGTGTTCCGCCTTCAAGACGTTCCAGTCACCGGAAAAGAAGAAGGGATCGTCCGCGATCCGCGCCCGGCATTCCAGATTCAGCACGGGACGGAGAATTCCTCCCGTCACACACAGCAGCGCAAGATAGAAAAACAGCAGATTCAGCGACAGCGTCGCCCGGGGCGGCACCCCGTCCGGAAATCCGAAACGTTTTCCGCATCTCTTCAGCTCTTTTCGGACGACGCATCCGTAGAACAGCGGAAGCACAAACACAAGAAAGATTCCTTCCGCCGCAAGGTGTATCCCGTTGCAGCCCGGCGCCCATCCTCTTCCGCTGATGATGTCGATTCGGGTAAAAAGAAGCCAGAGTGCCAGCGGGGCCGCAATTCCAGCAAGCCCAATGCGCAGATACGATTTCCACGGAAGGAACAGAAAGAACGCATGCCGTCCGGAAAGACGCGCGATTCCAAGACCGGCCGCATGAGCCGTAATCAGCATCCCGAGAAACACGCTCAGGAGAGCGAGGGTGAACAGATCGCACAGCGCATAGGAAAGATACCGTCCCGGAGCCAGCTGTTCCGGCGGGATAGTTTCTCTCAGTCCGGGGAGAAAAAGCTGATGAAGCCATCCTCCGTGTTTCCGAATGAGATTGTTGTCGGAAGGAGGCTGTTCCTTCCAGTGATCGACCGGGGAGATGAACTCCGTCAGAAGTCGAATCTCTTCCGAGTCGTTTCTCTGCCGGACCGGGTCCAGAAAGCATTTTCCGATTGCGTGACAGACCAGAACTTCGATGAGCGTTTCACGGTTGTCGTTCAGCAGCTGTCGGAGGAAGATTTTCCAGGAGCGCAGAATCCGGTCGGCTTCCGCAGTCTTTCCCTCTTCTCGGAGGGCGTGCTCATAGAGGATCACTTCCCGGGCAAGCTGCCGATGAATGTTCAAATGCGGCAGGACCGTGGAGATGGAGATGGAAATTTTCTGAACCTGACCGAAAAAATCATTCGCCGGACGGAGCATGTGATGACTCAGAGCGGGAAACTCCATGCATCCGGTCTTCAGAAAAGGCTTCCGGAGTCCGTCCTTGTAGCGGCTCATTGCCCGCTCCAGCAGAACCCGGTCGCGGACGTGGTAGCGGATGGTGGAGGCCCCGTTTTTCTTCGCATCGGGATTCTGTTCCCAGACAATCGCGGGCGCCGCCAGCGCGAAGGCTTCAAGATAATCATAAAGTGCGTTTTCCGGATCCTGTTTCCGTCCTTCCCGGAGAAGAGCCTGCAGTTCCTGAAAGAGCTGTTCCTGTCCGGCGGTTCGGAAAAAGGGTTTTCCCTCCTCTCCGCCGGAAGAGCTTTCCAGTGCAAGAGTCTGAGCGAGGAGTGCGAGGATGATCCGGTTTTCCGGGAAAGCCGCGCGGAGACGGCGGAGACGCTCAATTTCCCCGGAAGCATCCCGGCTTTCCGGATGGAGCATTTCCGAAAGAAACAGCTGTTCCCGTTCCGGAAGGCGGGAAAGGTCCCAGCGGTTCAGAATTCGTGCCGGCAGCGTCTGGAGGCGGGTTTTCTGTTCCGTCGACCCCAGCGATCCCAGCCAGAGGGCTCCGGCCAGGGTCCGGAAATCCATGCAGAGAAACATTCCCACAATCAGAAGCGGCAGCGCCGCCAGTTTCAGGAGAAGCCTGATTTTTGCCCGTATCGAGAGCCGTTTCCGGTTGGAAAGAAACAGCGCGTGCGCCAGCTCCTCCGGATCGCCGAACCGCCGTTCCGCCCGGGCTTCGGCCTCCTGCGGAGAGCTGCCGTTTGCCATTTCCTCTTCCCGGGCCTCTTCCAGATGGGTTTTCAACTCCTGTTCCACCTCAAGCCGCAGCGCAGGGTCGTCCGCCAGCGGACGGGTGCAGGCCGAGACGTATGCGGAACGATCTTCTTCCATTCTGTGCCTCCGGTATTTATGCGGGAGAGTCTGCCAGAAGAGAGCCGAGAGCACGGCAGAAGGCGCGTGCTTCCGCGGTCTGTTCCCGGGCGGCGACGGCGCCTTTGGCGGTCAGGGAGTAGTATTTGCGGAGCTTGCCGCCGAATTCCCGCCACTCGGAGACAACCAGCCCTTCCGACTCCAGACGGTGAAGACACGGATACAGCGAACCTTCCTTCCACTCGAAATACCCGTTCGTACGCTCATTGACGGTTTTGATCATCTCGTAGCCGTACATCGCCTGCTCACCGAGAAGACGGAGAATCACGGTCTCCACGGATCCGCGGATCAGCTCTTTTTTCATCGGGACCTCCTTGCTGTTGAACATGGGTGGCTTCCGGAAGAATAATACATCGGCTGTCTAGGTATATCAAGCCGGATTTCCGGAAAAAAGGAAAAATTTTTATCGGTTCCGGAGATGGGCCTCCGCTTTCGGGAAAACGCGGCAGGCGTTGGAGAAGAAGACCTGCTCCTGGAATTCTTCAGGGATCAGGGTCCGGATCACGTCCACGTAGCAGGGGATGTTGATCAGGGGCCAGTCGGTGCCGTAGAGGACTTTGCTGTAATTGTCCAGATAAACGAGCCACTGCCGGACATAGTCCATGTGGAGACGGTATTTTGCCAGGAACTCCTCCGGAGTGTAGTTCCCCTCGGCGAATCCGGAAAGATCCAGATACACATTCGGATTTTTCTGGGCGACCGCGGTGGCATCCACGATCCACGGATTTCCGTAATGCGCCATGACGAAGCGGAGTCCCGGATGACGGACTGCCAGTTCGTCCACGGTGAGCGGATGAGAATATTTGAGCAGTCCGTGTGTTCCCGCCAGCTCTCCCGTATGAATGACGACAGGCAGATCGTAGTGCTCTGCAAGCTCCAGAAAGGGCTCGAGAAGCGGATCGTTCAGCGGAAGGGGATTGTAGCCCGGATAGAGTTTGAGTCCGACGCAGTCCGGTTTCCGGAATTCCGCATCGAACAGTTCCAGCGATCGGTCAAGCGTTTTTGCATTGAGTTCGCGGCTTTCGAGTCCGGCGCAGTAGACGAGAAACGTGGGAAGCGGCCGGTTCGGACGGCGGGGCGCCGCCGTTCCGTCGATCCGTTCTCCGCCCATTTCTCCCATGACGATCCCGAGAACGATGGAGCGCGCATCGAAGGCAGCTTTCAGGCTTTCCGCAGTGTTTCTGTGACCGGCGGCTTCGGCGGAGCGGTCGAATCCTTCACAGGAGGAGAAATGGAGATGGGCGTCGATGATGTTCATTTTTCCCGGACAAAGGCTCCTCCGCGCCACTGGTTTTCTTCGGCGGTATCGACCTGGCGGCATCCGGCGGCCTCAAAGGCGGCGCGGACCGTTTCATATTCCTTGTCGAGGATCCCGGCGAGAATCAGGGTTCCCCCGGGTTTCAGAAGCGAAAGGAGTTTCTCTTTTCCCGCGAGCAGGGCGGAAGAGAGGATGTTTGCCGCAACAACATCAAACGTCATTCCGCGCGCATTGAATTCGATCAGCGAGGCGGCGGCGAAGCGGATGCGGGAACAGTGGTTTTCCGCTGCGTTTTCCGCGGCGATGCGGACCGCATCCGGATCAATGTCGAATGCCTGAATCTCTTTCCAGCCGAGTTTTTCTGCGGCGATGGCGAGAATGCCGGATCCGCATCCGGCGTCGAGCATGGATGCGCCGGAAACGTCGTGTTCCGCGGCAAAGCGGTCGAGACGGGAGAGACAGAATTTTGTGGTGGCGTGCTGTCCGGTTCCGAAACTCATCCCCGGATCCAGAACGATCACATGCTGTCCCGGCCGGGCGCGGAACTCGGACCACGACGGGGTGACGGCGAGTGTTTCGGAAATTTCAATCGGCTTGAAATGAATTTTCCACGATTCCGCCCAGTCCTCCTTTTTGAGTTCGGAAAGGGCCGGTTTTCCGATGGAGATCTCCAGTTCGCGGAAGGTTTCCTCCATGGATTCGATCTGGCGGAGAGCGTTTCGGGCGTCGTCGCCGGTTTTGAAATAGAGGGTGTGGAGCAGTTCCAGAGTTTCGGCGTCGCGCCGGGAGCTGAAGTCGTATCCGAGAGCGGAGAGCAGTTCCGGCATCGCCTCTCCGTTTTCCGAGGCGTCGCGGAAGCTCACGCAATAAAGAACATTGTCCATAGACGGCGAATCTCCTTTCCGCAGAATTTTTCCTGTTACTGTACCTTCTTTTCCGTCAATTTCAAGAGAAAAGATCGTTTCAGGCGGAGGGAAATCCGGCGGAAATCCGGTCGATTCGATTGTTTCCCATCGTTTTGGTGTTATATTATACCCCGGAATGCGCGACTGGTGAAACTGGCAGACACGCAAGATTTAGGTTCTTGTATCGAAAGATGTGCGGGTTCGAGTCCCGCGTCGCGCACCATCTTCCTGGTGATAGTTTCCCGTCCGTCCGCATAGTCTGAGAAGAGAGAGGATGCGGCGGACCGTTCCCCGTCCGCATCCGCCGTTTCCGCTCAGAACGTGATCTTGTAACAGGAGATGCGGCTGCCGTTCTCCCAGAGATTCCGGAAGGTTTTTCCGGTGGCCGGGAGTTCCGCAAGAACGGTTCCGTCCTGCCCGCAGGCCTCCACTTTGCGGATCGTGCGGGAAAAGGTGAGTTCCGCCGGAGTTTCCGTGGAACGGTTCCGGAAGAAGGTCACATAGACAAACGGCGCGTCCGCGAGAGAGGTGTTTTCACTTTTGAGCGCAAGATTCACGGTGTGTCCGCCAAGAAGCGAGAGAAACGGTTTTCCGCCGATGGTCACGCGGAGGTCTCTGCCCCCGAGGAACAGATAGCGCAGCGATCCGCTCCCGCGCAGATCAATGGAGCCGTTCATCACTGCGAAGAACAGAGAGGTGGAATCGGGCAGTTTACCGAAAAAGCTCCATGCGTCGCCGGAACCCGAGAGACGGAAGGGCTTCGGCATTTTTGTTTTTCCGTTTTCCAGATTCCCGATAAACGAGGAGAACGTGCTTGTTTCCGCGCGGAACGTTCCGCTTCGTGTGTCGATCTCCAGATGGTTTCCCGCGTCGCGCCAGACCTTTCCGAATTCGGCGAAGGAGACCGGAAGACGGGCTCCCGCTTTCTGGAGCGCATCATAGAAGGCTTTCAGTTCCGTTGTTTTGTCGAGGAATCCTTCCGCCTGGAACATCTTTCCGCGGAACCATGCGTCTGCCGTCTGCCCGGTCCGGCTTCGCAGAGAGTGCGGACGGATCGCAAACAGGTTCCGCGCCCGGGAGTAGTCGCCCGCCGGAAGCGAGGGTTCGTTGACAACGAGATCCGCATTCCCGTCATACGTTTTCCCGAACGTCCGGACCGAGGAGTCCGTGTAGAGGAACGGAACAAAATCGTTCAGCGTCATCTTGTTGTACCCCCGGAACGGCGCCGCATAGCAGACATTGTCCAGCGGGAACCCGATCTCAAGCTTGAACTCCGGCTTTCCCAGATCCGGCGAACGGACCGCGATCGCGGAGGCCAGATTCGCAAAATGGCTGTACAGATGCGCATCCTGATTCAGATTGGTGCCGTTCCGTTTTTCGAAATTGTCCTCCGGATAAAACCAGTCGCTTGTCTGGAGAGTTCCATAGCCGAGCGCAAAATTGAACAGATACGCTTTCCCCATCGCCTTCTGAACGCTTGCGGCGATCAGATTGCCCCACCAGGAGTTTTCAAAAATCAGATTTGCTCCGTATTCGCGGGAGATGACCGGTTTTCCCGGTGCGGCGGCATAGACCATCGGAGCCAGCCAGGAAAGCGAACGCAGAAATCCATATCCGCTCCGGTTCCAGTAGCCGGTTCCGCCGGAGACCGCGTCCAGAACTTCATTTGCCGCGGCGCGCTGCGAGTAGTGCAGTTCGCAGTCGGGGCCGTTGGCTGTGATGACTCCCCGGAATCCGAGCGAACGGGCAAAGGAGGACATCTCCTTCAGATAATCCCGGTAGAGTTCGTACATGAATTCCAGACCGTCGGAGACCATCGGATTGTTGAGTTTCTCTTTTCCGAACGAGGCCTCGGTGATCCGGAGATCGTCCAGCTTGACTTTGAAATCGGAAGAGTCATTGCCCCACTCCTTGACATTCCAGGTCGGCGGGAAATCCAGATTCTCCAGCGTCTCCACGGTTTGTCCCGGAACGAGATGCGGTGCAAGCGAAGAGATCTTCCAGTTCATTTTCAGATTCTCCGCATTCCCGTATTTCTTCTTCAGAAACGCCGTCCAGCGGTCGTGAAGAATTTCCCGTGTCGCCGGAGGCAGTTTCCGCCAGTCGGACGGATTGTTCATCTGGAAAGTCGCGACATAGGTGCGCTCGTTTTCAATCTCATAGATCAGCAGAGTCGGATCTTTCGCGGGCGGAAGATTGTCCCGGTACGGATTCGGGGTTCCCAGAATCATCCGGACGATCTCCTTCTGCCGCCGGATCGCCTCCGGATGGAAAAAGCCGATGTAGGCGTGATTGCTCCGGTCGGCTCCCAGATCGCGGAAGAAACAGTTGTCATGCCAGAGCGTGAGCGAAAGATAGAGTCCGTTCCGGTGGCACGCGGCGATCAGTTTCTGCAGATTCGTCAGGAAATCCGGAGAGAATTTCAGCGGATGGACGGACAGGAGCGGCATCCAGTAATTGTTCTGATTCATCGACCATGTCCGCGGAAGCGTCGAAATCATGTAGCGGACCGTGGAGTATCCCATGGATTTGATTCGTTTCAGGAAACGGTCCAGCGAATCGCCGCCGAAGCGGTTCTCCTGCGCAAGATTATACAGTTCGCCGGTTCCCATATTGCAGCCCCAGATCTGCGGGAGCCTGTCGCCATTTTTAAACCGGAATTCCGTTCCGTCGGGCGAGAGCGTGCCGCTGCGGTCGATCGCCAGCTCCCGCGTGAGGGAGGAAAGATCGGGATAGGAGACGTTCGCGTTCGTGAAACGTGCCAGCGGATCGCGGGAGACCCTTTTCTGCAGAAGAACCGGAGTCCGCATCCCCCAGACGAAAATTCCCTCTTTCCGCAACGCATTCAGCTCCTCCGCAAGACCGGGCTGAACCGGAGGACGCAGATCCTCCGACAGAAACAGCCTGGAAAGAGAGAGATGTTTCCGCCGTCCTTTGGCGGACATGCTGAAAATCCGAATCGTATGTTTGCCCGGCTTCAGGAAAATCCGTTCTCCGCCGCTCCAGTAGAAACTCGAAGGAAGATTGTAATTCCCTCCGACTTTGATGGTTTCCCCGTTGTCGACCGAGAGAAAAACATGATTGGTGAAATTCTCCGGCGAACGGGAATACGCATAGATCTTATACGCCTTCGGTTCTGCCAGTTCAAATGAGAAGATCCATTCCGGCGCATCGGCGTTCATGGCTTCTGCGGAGTTGTAGAAGGAGTCCTCGTCGGGCACGGTCCGGGTCTGGCGGAGCGTGACATCTTCCGGATAAACAAACAGCCCCTTTCCCCAGTCGTCCGACCGAAACTCCGCCTTCTCCTTCCCCGTGAAAAGGCGGAACGCCTGCCGGGGAGAGAGAATCTTCCCGTTCGCCTCTGTTCCGATCCGCAGCAGAAGCGATTCGGTCTTTCCGTCCGTCCGGACAAAAATCAGCGGAGAGATGTTCCGGGTGAATTTGACGATGCAATGCTCCAGCTTTTCCCCCTTTTCATTCCGGATTTCAAGACGGTTCCAGCTCTTTTTTTCGTCGAAGAAAAGTTCCGCCGGAAATTTCGCCTTTGCCATCTCCAGTTTCAGCTGCTCGAGAGGCAGAACGGTCAAAACGGCTTTTTTCCCGAGCGGAACCTTCCACTCCAGCCCGGCAGAGTCGTCTACCGCCTTCCGGAAATCCCCCGCCGTAACGGCAACCAGTCCGAACAGCACGTTTCCGCCCGCGGACGCAATCGAAACCGAACGGACCATCGCAGGCTTCTCCCACTTCAACACCGTCGAATACAATCCGATCTCCCCATTGACTCCTCCGCTTTTCCATGCGACTTCCGCATTCGGGAGAGATCCCGGATTCCACCAGTCGCCGGTCTGCCTTCCGACAACGAGCGGGAAACGCATCGTCTTCCCGTTTGCCGGGACCACCTCCACCGTTGCCGCCAAACTCCCCATCTTCGCCCACGCGCAGGCGTTCAGCAGCGCAATCGCATTGCACACCCGGTTCACAGGAAGAACAATCTTTTCCTTTCCAAACGGAGAATGCCTCCCCTTGAAGATCACACAGGAATGGCCGTCGTTCTTTTCCGGATCCAGAATCCGGAACGGCCAGGAGTGAAACGATTTCACCCCTGGAGAAAGAGCGCGGAGATCATTTTTCGGCCCCTGATCGGTCCATCCGCCTTTTCCATCTCCGGCAGTTTCATCGACAAACCCCATGTTTGCGGAGGAACGAAGAGAAATCGGATAAAACTGATTTGTCTCCTCCTCGGGCGGAACCTCTCCGGCGGACCGGTAGTCGAAACTCAGCGTGACCTGCTTTCCGGCCTGGACCGGATAACCGAACGCGATCGACCCGTCATGCCACGCAAGCGCACAGGCATTGCCGGATTTCGCCAGCACCGGATTGAACAGAATCCGTCCCGGATACCGTGGTTCCCGCGCGACAAACGAAAATCCTTTTTTCCCCGCTTCAAAATCCCCGTTCGGAATCAGCTTCCCATTAATCCTGACATTATCATACAACACACCTTCCGGCTTGTGACGCGTCATTTTCCCTCCCCGGATCTGAGGACCGAGAAGCGTAACCCTCACTCTTCCATCCTTTTCGGGCGTAAAGGAAACCTCCCCCTTCCTCCACTCATCCGCGGGGAGCAGCGTGGCACTCAAATACATTTTCACATGCTGCGGCTTCTGCCACGTCCCATATCCGATCCGGACACCGGACTGCTCCGCAAACTTCAGCGGAATCGAAGGAACCCCGCTGATATCCACTCTGGCCGGATTCTGAGCCGAAAGAGCAAATCCAGCCAGTAAAACTCCAACGACAATCAAAGCTTTTTGCATACATTCATCCTTTCTGTAAACAACATGATCATCCCTCCATCGAAAGCGGAAAAATGCGAATGCATTTTTCTCGGGTCAAGGACTCTGTCCTTGTCGCGGTCCAGCGGCGAGACGCTGGTCGTGCGGAGCACGAAATAAAAACCCCCCAAAAGATTCCAAACATCATTCATACAAATTCCACGGATTGGATTCCGACCAGTTCGCCCGATTGAACGCTTTCGTCTCCGGAAGATAGTAAATCTGCGTATAATGCGCCGCGCCGACTGAGGAGACATGCCCGTCAATAAACATGAGCATCGCCCGCTGCAGATGACGGGGATCCAGCACGGTGCCCTCATGAGCCTGCGTGTAAAGCAAGACCGCTGGGGCTGGGGATGAAGTGTTTCTATCCAGGGAATCCCCGCCGTAAATTTTCCGGGAGGGAGAAGAGATCCGGGACACTTTCAGTGCTCCTTTGGTAACCGCATAGTCCGATGTGATGAAGGAAATTCCGTATCCAATGTGGCACCAGGACGCATTCGGTTCTCCTCCACTGTTCGGAAGACCCTTATTTTCCCGATAGTATGGTAAAAGATCCGATCGTGCGGGTAATTCGGGACAGGTCAAACTTTTCATATTCAAAAAGCGATTGGTAAAACAATAATAAGTCCAATAATAGCCGCTGTATCCGAAAGCTGTAGTGAATCGGGATGGCATGATGAAATCATCATAATTCTGCTGATACATCGTGGATGTCAGCCCCACCTGCTTCAGATTTCCGGTACAGAGAACGCCTCTTGCCCGCATGCGCGCATTGTTCAGCGCCGGCAGAAGAAGGGCCGCAAGAATCGCGATAATAGCAATTACAACAAGAAGTTCAATAAGAGTAAAATTCTTTTTCCCAATTCGTAAAATCATTGCCGACTCCTTTCATTATTTATTTTAAGATCTCAATCCATCGTAAGCAAAGCCGGGTCATCCGGACAGCGGAGCAGCTGCGCGGGCACGGAAACATCACCGGTCACCGTTTCGCCGTTCATCTTCCGCTTCAGAAGGGCGATTGCCGCACGAACTTCTTTCCGTCGATCCGCCCGGATGAAATACCCCGTCCATTCATCATGCGCGGTATCCGGAACGTAATGATACAGCCAGAGGATTTTCCGCGCCCGCTCTTCGCCGTACCGTTCGACAATCACTCCCCGGAACAGTTCCAACATATCGGGATGAATCAGAATCCAGTCGGGACACCGCTTTGCAAACATCTCCCGGAGCAGTTCCGCCGTGACTGCGTTTTCCGTGAGACCCTCTGTCCCGGGAAAACGAATCAAGCCCGGCTTTGAACGAAAACTCCGGAAAAGATATTCTTCCGGATTGCTGAGATTCCAAGTCAAGATCTCCCGGTCGCGTCCCGTGATCCGGAACAGCTCCTCAATACACCCGTCCAGATCCGAAACGACATTGGTCACACCCTCCCGGTAAATGCCCAGATTGACCAGCGGAAGAAGCTCATTCGCCGTTTCAACGATGAAATCCGGTGTTCCGAATGTCAGAAGGGCATCCAGATAATTGTGCTGAACCGTCATCCGCACATCCTCGGGCGTCAGCATGGTCGCCTCCACATTCCGGACATTCCATTCCGTCTGATACAGCTCGGCAAAAAAACATGCCAGCTCTCTCTGAATCGCCCGCGAATAGAAGAACAGATTGCAGTTCTGAACCATCAATCCGATCAGAGTGGAATTCTCATGCAGAAAAAAAGTCCTTTTCGGATTAATGAACGTCCCGCTTCCCTTCCGGGTGATCAGAACCCCTTCCGCCGTCAGCTGCTCCAGCGCAATACGGACCGAGGATCGCGCAATTCCGAACTCGCGGGCAAGCTCGTTCGACGAGGGAATCCGAACTGCCTGATTGCCCGTCCGAAACCGGATCGACATCACCCGGTGCCAGACTTTCTGCACATCCGATATGGTCTGCATAGATCGTTTTCTCATAAAACAACCCCTATTCGCGCCAAGTACTGGCCAACTTTTATCATTATACAACAAAAGCCCGGAAAAGTCAAGAGGGGTGCGGAAAAAAAGCGGGAAATTCCTTTTCTGAAACAGAACAGCAAATCCGGGAAGGACGATTCAACGATCGAGAGAATCGTCTTCCAGGATGCGGCGGTAGTTTTCCGCCTTCAGTTTTCCGCCGAGCTTGCGGAACGATTTTTCCGAAGAGGTTTTCCGGCCGGCGAGTTCGGGATTCAAAATCATCGTTGCATGATTCAGATGCGCCATATAGCGGCTCAGTTCATGAACAGGAAGAAATTCCAGTTCATATCCTGCGGCAAGCAGGTGCTTCTGAATGGAGCTTCCCGCGCATTCGCCGTCGCCGAAGCCTTTGGTGAGCTGTTTCAGAAGATCGGTCCGGTAAAGCGCACAGTGACTCCGCAGGAAACGGAACTCCTTCCGTTTTTTTCCGATCAGCGATTTGAATCCGTCTTCGAGCGCTTTTCCGGCGGCCTTCCAGAGGGGAACCGTTTCCAGTTTCCAGCTTCCGACTCCGGCAATCTTTTCCGATCGCGTGATATGATCCATCAGATACTCCAGCCAGCCCGGATCATGAACAATCGTGTCGGTGTGCAGAGAGATCACATAAGGTGTATCCACTTCCTTCAATGCCAGATCCAGAGCGGAAGAGTGCATCAACGCCGGCGGCAAACCCTGAATTTCGGTGGCGGAGCGCTCAATCAGCCGGATCCACGGGAGACTGCGCAGATATTCCACAGACTCATCTCCGGAGGCGTTGTCCACTGCAAGAACCTGCAGCTTTGTAAAATCCGTATATTTCCGCAAAGAACGAAGACAAAGCCTGGTCAGTTCAGGCGTCTTGTAATTCGGTAAAAGAACAGTAATCAACATCATTCCATATCCATTTCTCTTTTTAAGGAAATAACAATACCTTCTTTTCCCGATAAATCAAGCCGCAGGACAAATTTTCCAGAATTTCCTGCCCGATACGGAAAAATGCGGCAGCATTTTTCTCGGGTCAAGGACAGGGTGTCCTTGTCGCGGTCCAGCGGCGAGACGCTGGTCGTGCGAAGCACGAAATCCCCTTTACAAATTCCACCCCCCCCCCGAAACCATTTGCAGTTTTTTGCGGAAGATTTTTCTTTTTCCCTCTTGCCAGAACACCGGAAATGCAGTATAATTTATAAAAGAACGCCAAGACAGGAGAAAAAAACCATGAAAACGAAATCAAAATTCACCCTTATTGAACTTCTGGTCGTCGTTGCGATTATTGCCATTCTTGCCGGTCTTCTTCTTCCCGCTTTGAATTCCGCAAGGGAGAAAGCCCGTACGATCAGCTGCGTCAACACCATGAAACAGCTATCTCTCGGCGTGATCGGATACCTGAACAACAACAACGACACGATCTCTCTGATGACCGTTGACTGGAAAATGTACTGTTACGCAAACATTGACCGGGACGGCCATGAATCCTATGTTTTTGACTCCCTGGGGATGAAAAAAGGCATTTGCCCGAAATTTGCTTCGGTTCCTGTCTCCAAAGTGTGCCAGTCCGCATTTGACAAAGCTTTCCCGTTTGCTTCACAGACCTATATAAAATACTGCAATACCTATTCCGAGTGTCCCAAAAAGGTAAAACATTTTACCTTTTTCGGGTTGTATGGAATGCGGGTCGACAACAATACCTATTCCGCCGTTTCCGATGGCAGTTTCTGGTCTCATAAAATGAACCGATTGAAAATGCCGTCTTCCTCCGCTTTCTGGTCGGAAGGAGTCATGCAGTTCCAGAAAACTTCCGCACTCAGCGACCTTTCCAAAACGGATTTCGGCGTGTGGAGCCATCAGAACAGAACGACCGTCCTTTATTTCGACGGCCACGTCGGCAGTGTCGGCTGCGGAACTGTTACCTGCTCCCATGCGATGCCGCAGGCCGGGTGTTCGAGCTGCCGCTTCTGGTTCCCCTACTGGCAATAAAAAAATCATGGAGAAAAAGCATGAAGAAAACTCTGTTCAGCATTTTTCTGGCGGGCGTTTCGTTTGTTCTGGCCGGGAATGAACTTCTGCATCAATGGCGTTTCACAGAATCGAAGGTTCCGGGCATGCAGTATCCGCCCGGAAACGTGACGTTCCGGATTGCGGAGCTCAAAACTCCGGACGGCGACCCCTGCGGAGAATTCACCATCCGGAAAACCTCGCCGAAAAATGTGCCGTGGAGCATCCAGATCAATTTTTCCTCCAGACAGAAAATCGTTCCGGGGACACGGTACCGCTATTCCTTCTTCATCTGCGGGACCCCGGGCGGAAAGATGAGCGCAAACTGCACACAAAACCGGAAACCGTGGAAAAAAATCGGAAATTCCGAAATCCGTTTTCTCCTGGATTCCGAATGGAGAAAAATCGAGAAGGAATTCACCGCGGATCTGGACGATGACGCTTCCATCCGCACGCCGATGCTGATGGCGGGAGCCCTTCCGCAGGGAAGCGTGTTCCGGATCGGCGGCGTGAAACTGGAAAAAGTGGA
This sequence comes from uncultured bacterium, assembly GCA_949297765.1. GTDB lineage: Bacteria > Verrucomicrobiota > Lentisphaeria > Victivallales > UBA1829 > UBA1829. The sequence continues at coordinate 106,529 of CASFTV010000011.1, forward strand.
AAATTTCCTTCCGCTGGCCTTGAATCCGGAATGGACGCTGTTTCTGCCGACGGACGGAAAAGCGCTCCGTCCGGAGGAGCTGACCGCGGTTCCTCAAAGCATCGGCGGTTCCACAGGACGGAAGGTGGTCCTGAAAGACAATGTCCTGAATCTGCTGGACTTTGCAAAAACATCCCGGGAAAAAACCCCCGCCATTCTGTTCAATGAATTTGAATCAAAGGAGGACGGGATCATGCAGGTCGGATGCGCGGCCGACTACTGGTTTGAATTTTATGTCAACGGAGAACGGATCTATGACACGCTGGTTACGGGCAACCGGGAAACCGGCTATCTTCCGACCGACCATGTGTTCAATTTTCCCGTGAAAAAAGGGAAAAATCAAATAGCCGTCCGTGTACTGAGCGGCTCGGCGGGCTGGAAATTCGTCTGCGGAAAAGTCCCGTTCCGGCAAAAGATCAGCCGGATCACCGAGATCAAACGCGGAAAAGAGTGGCGCCCCGTGAAGATGGATTCCGTCCAGTGGAAGCACATCACACCGCAGAGAATCCGTCAGTGGAAACGGATTCCCGGGTCCGCGCTCGATCTTTCCCAGTATGTGAAACGGTACGATATCGACCGCTGCGGCCGTCTGAAATCCGATTCCTGCGGCCGTCTCTATTTTGAATCAAATCCCGGTGTTCCGGTCCGTCTGCGCGGATTCAACTTCGTCCCGGGAGGCTGGACGCACAGTTTCTACAAGTTCTCAAAAGCGGAGATCGAAGAGTTCGCCGATCAGATTTATCTGGCCGGAATGAATGTCCTCCGTTTCCATTTCCTGGACGACGCCCTTTCCGGGAACGCCGGACTGCCCAAATCGGCAAAATACCGCAAATCCCTTGCGGAAGTCCCGATGGCACAGAACGTGAACGAGCTGAAAATTGATCCGAACTTCGCCGACCGCTACTACTACCTGCTCAAATGCCTGCGCGATCGCGGAATCTATGTGATGCTCGATATTTCCACCGCGCCCGGCATGTTCACCGGAGCCGTCTATTTCGATGATTCCACCTATGCCCGGTACCGTCTTTTTTCCGATGTCCGCTACCGGAACCACTGGAAAGCCGCCTTCGACTTTCTCCTGAAACGTCCGAATCCCTACACCGGAAAGGCGCTGATCGACGATCCCCAGCTGATCGGCATCACCTTCTTCAACGAACAGGAACATCTGTTCAATTTCAACAAAAACGACAAGAGCGTCCTGTTCACCCCGGAATGGCGGAAATACCGGAATCCTTCCAATCCGGCGTCGGTTCCCGCATTCAGCGGCGCGCTGCTTCGCTCCTCCGGACCGGACGGCGCCGCCGCACGGAAATTTCTCCGTCAGCAGATTGCCTCCCTGAACGCATTCTATCTGAAGGTGGTGAAGGAATCCGGATTTCAGGGATTTGTCACGAACTGGGATATGTTCATGCGGAATCTGGAAGGCGATGCCCGCAAAGAGTTCAACGCCGTGGCCATGCACACCTATTTTGCCCATCCGAACAGCGTTCCGCTCTATCCGCCGAACTACCGCCAGCGTCTGAACTACGGGAAATGGCTGAAAGGGAAAATGGTCGCCGTTTCCCAGTCCAGCTCCCTGACGCTCACCAACAACTACATCGGACGGGCCGCGGTAACGCGCGTGCTCGGAAAACCGTTCTTCATGACAGAATTCTCTCACTGCGGCTACAACCGCTTTGCCCATGAAGAGGCACCGATGTGGGCCGCATACGCCAGCCTTCAGGACTGGCAGATGCTGACACCTCATGCGAATCTGATCAAGTTGTATTATCAGCCGTTCCAGCCCGGGGTGTTCGATTCGGGAGAAAATCTTTCCAGCGTGATGACCTCGCTGTTCTGCGCGTTCGGCTGGCAGAGAGGCGATATTCAGAGCGCAAAACACGCCGTCTCCTTCCACGTTCCGGAACGCGTTCTGGAATCGCCCCAGTATATCGGAGCGATCGGAAGCTCCTGCAACGCTCTGTTCCTGCTCACCCGGATCGGCTCCGATTATCAGAATGCAAACAATCCGGCCGCAACCCTGAATCTGGTCCCGAAACTGTTCACCGGAGCCACCAGCATGGGAATGTGGGTGATGCTGAACGAAGAGAAGGAAAAAAATCTTGCCCTCCTCCGTGACCATGTGACAACCCTCCGTCAGAACGGAATCCTCCCCGCCGGAAACCGGACCAGCGTGGAACGCGGAATCTTCGAAAGCGAAACCGGAGAAATCCGCATGGATGTACAGAAACACACTCTGACGATTGATGCTCCGAAATTCCAGGCGGCAGTCCTGAAAAAAAGCGAACCGGTGACGCTGTCAACACTCTCCGTAAAATCCGTCAGCACGCCATGCACCATCGCGGCGATCTCGCTGAACAACAACAAAACGGTCAGGGATTCCGACCGCCTTCTCGTTGTGATCGGAACCATGTTCTCCGCGGAAAACGCCGTATTTTCCACCGAGAATTTCGATGCGGAACTGGATGTCGGCGACATGCAGCAGGTCATCCGGTCCGGGAAATTCGAATTCTCCCTGAAAACCAGCCGGAAAAAACTCCCCCGGATCTACGCTCTGAATCTGAACGGCTCCCATGAACGGGAAATCCCGGCCTCCTTGAAAAACGGCGAACTCATCTTCTCTCTCGACACCTCTTCTCTGGAATATGGAACCCCCTATTTTGAAATTCTCTACTGACCCCCTCCATCTCGGGAGCATCCCGGGCAACCGACGGGAAACTGCAGACGCAGGTCGTGCGGAGCACGAAATCTCCACACTCCCATCACCCCCATCATCCCCATTCCGAAAAACTTCCATTTTCTCAACGGTAAAAAAAATCCCCCTTGTTATCATCTCTCCGGCATGATATACTGCAGCGGGAACGAAAACCAACCTTAAACCAACCCATACCATAAAGCAAACGAAAGGATTTCAACGATGTTTCACACAAAGTCTCCGGGCAGAAGTTTTCTCCGGCAGGAGGAATACCGCGATAAAGTTCTCGGCTGCTGGACGGGCAAGAACATCGGCGGCACACTCGGCGCACCCATGGAAGGAAAACACGATCTGTTCGATGTCACCTTCTACACCCAGGACCTCGGCGGAAAACCCGTACCCAATGACGATCTGGATCTTCAGCTGATCTGGCTCAAGGCGGTGGAAGATCTCGGGATCTACAATCTGAACGAGCGGGTGCTCGGGGAATACTGGCTGGCACATATCACGGGGCCGTGGAACGAATACGGAGTCGGCAAATTCAACATGCTCAACGGACTTCCGCCGCCGCTTTCCGGGTTCTGCAACAACGAGTGCTGGAAGAACAGCAACGGGGCGTGGATCCGCTCGGAAATCTGGGCATGCCTCTTTCCCGGAGAACCCGATGAGGCTGCGCCGTTCGCCTGGTGCGATGCCTGCATCGATCATGCCGGCGACGGAATCTATGCGGAGATCTTTACCGCGGTTCTCGAATCTGCGGCATTTGTCGAAAACGATCTGCGCAAACTGATCGAATCCGCGCTGGTCCGGATTCCCGCGGACTGCCGGGTGGCCCGCAGCGTAAAGATCGTTCTCGACGCCTTCGACGCCGGAGAGGATTGGAAGACCGCACGGGAAAAGGTTGTCCGGGACAGCGCCGATCTCGGCTGGTTCCAGGCGCCTCAGAATGTCGCATTCGTGATTCTCGGCCTTCTTTACGGCGGAGGCGATTTCGGCCGCTCCATCTGCCTTGCGGTCAACTGCGGCGACGACACCGACTGCACCGGCGCCACCTGCGGCGCGATTCTCGGCATCATGAAAGGCCGTTCCGGTATTCCGCAGAGATGGGTGGAACCGATCGGAGAGAGCATCCGGACCGTGGCGATCGCCCCGTTCCACGCCGATGCCCCCGCCACGCTCGACGAGCTCACCGACCGCGTGATCGCCTGCAAGAAAATCATGGATTTTGTCAATCCGACCCTGCTCCGTCTGACCGAAGGAGAAACCGTGATCGGCGAAGAGATCCGCTCCCGTCTTTCCGACGGCTCCGAAACCAGGCAGCGCGTTCTGACAAAATCTTCGAAATGCCTCCGGATTCCGCTTCCCTGCGGCATTTTTCTCCTTGAATTCGAGAAGAGTCCGGTTATAGTACCGGGGGAGACGCAGAAGCTGACGCTCTCGCTGGCGGACTGCCCGTATGACAATCTCGTTTTTGAAGTGATCTGGCATCTTCCGGACGGCTGGAGTTTCGCCGAAGGCGCCTCTCAGCGGATCATGGCATATACGGGTTCCTGCCGCGGACTTTCCGTTTCGCTGACCGCAGGAGAATTTTCCGGCAGTCTGGAGCATCTTCTTCTGGAATTCCGCCTCAGCGGGCGGTGTGCGCCGATGTACGGGGTCGCAACCTTCCAGCGGGCGGGATCGCTTTCCGTGACAGACCATGCCGAACCATGGCAGGAATACTGGGACCGGAACAACCGGAAATTCGCCCGCCGGTAAACACCGTGCGGAACAGCCGGCGCCCTTCCCGGATCCGGATAAAGAAACAGAGGCAGGGGGAACAATACCGCTCCAACTGGATAAGGTACGATAAAGCCAAAAGAGGCTTTGATGTATTTAACGTTCAGAGGATGTTTCCCTGCCTCCTGAGAGATAGTATACCATCAAAAAAAGAAAAAGCAAATTTTTTTTAACGGGAAGAGGAAAAATGCCGAAGAAACAGGTTTGTGCCGCCGTCATCCGCAGAAACGGACTCACGCTGATCTGCAGCCGTCCGAAAGCGACGATTCTCCGCGACAAGATGGAGTTCCCCGGCGGAAAAGTCGAACCCGGCGAGAGCATTCATGAGTGCATCGTCCGGGAACTGCGCGAGGAGCTGAACGCGGAAATCCTTCCCCTTGACGTCATCGCCGAGGTGGAACATGAATACCCGAACGGCCTTCTGAACATCGTCTTCATCCGCTGTGTCCTGAAGGAGGGTTCGGAACCCGTCCCGTGCGAAGGACAGGAGATCCGCTGGGTCCCGACCCGGGAACTGCACAATGTCGATTTCCTGGAGGCAGACCGGGAATTCGCCTCCCTGATCGCCTCCCGCGCCTGAACACGGAATCTCCGGTTTTATTCTTCCGGGGGCGGCGGCGGAAGCTCTGCGGGTTTGCGTTCCACCCGGTCGAAAACCGCCGGTTCCTTTGCCGGAGCCGGAGCCGAGGGCGACGCTGCGGCGGATGGCGGAACTCCGGATTCCGCTCCCGCAGACGGAATTTCCCGCGGAGTCTCCGGTGCCGGTGCGGCCGATTTGCGCATTCCCCCCTCCAGCGAATCCAGAATCTTGCCAAGATAGTATTTGAACATCACCCGGGAATTGGATTGATCCACATAGGAGCCGGTTCCGGAATCCGAATCCGCGATTTTCCTCAGCCCGGTCCGCAGTCCGCCGATATCGTAGCGGATCGAAAAAAACAGAATCGCCGAAAGAAGAACCAGAATCGCCAGAAGGAAAAAAAATCCCTTCACCACGCCGACCAGACCGCCGATAAAATCAAATTTCTCTCCGGGCGGAGAAAAGGAGGAATCCTCCTCGCTTTCGGAATCTTCCACCTCGCTCCGACGCCGTGCGCTTCCGCGCAGCGAGATCCGGACGGGCGCGCCGCAGTGCGGACAGGCGGAAGCCTCCGAAGAGACTTTTCCGCCGCATTCCACACACTTCACCACCATTGCCGTTCTCCGTTTCCGTTATTTGGAAGGAACGGGAAGGATGCGCATCAGGACCGGCATCTGCGGCGGGGTCAGAGTTTCGAGTCTGGCCGCATCGAACGCGGAGACCGGAACGGTGCGTTCCCCCTGCGGAGGAACGGGATTCGTTTCCGCGATCCCGGTTTCCGGCCCCCGGTGAAGGGAGACCACGATCAGAATGACTCCGGCGATCAGCAGAATGCCGAGGGCTGCCGCTCCTGCGAGCAGAAGATAGAAAATCCGGTTGACCCGCTGAATTTCCGCTTCATTGCGCTGGGCATCCTGTTCCAGATGCTGCAGCAGCTGTTCGGGAACGTCCTCGCGCGGGGCGAAGGTTTCCCGGACCTTTTTGCGGGCGGCTTCCCGGCCGGCATCGTTGAGATTGTAAAGATTGCAGAGCGTGCGGACATAGGCGCTCGGGAAGATTCCGCCCGGAAGACGGGCCGCATCATCCGATTCCAGTGCCTGAATGTACTCTTTCTTGATGCAGGTTCGCGCCGCGGCCTGCTCCAGCGTGAGCTTCGCCTGAGAACGGGCGTCGCGCATGATTTCGCCGATGGTGGCGGTTTCCGGATCCACCGAGAGGATTCGCTTGTTGCGCTCCACCGATTCCGGAACAATTGCTTCCCGGACCCGGATGGTCCCGTAGCGGGACGGTTTCGGAGCGGCCGGTCCGCCTGCGGAAGACGGGACTGCCGGTGCGGGACGGGGTGCGGAGACGGATCCGGTCGGCGTATAGCGGTTTTCCTCGGGAGCCGCATTGGCGGTGAATCCCCGTTCCGGAGAGAATGCCGGAGATTCCGTTTTCTGCTCATCCGTGGCGCGTGGCGTGGCGGTGACAACGACCGGTTCTTCGGCGGCCGGGCGGCCGGTGGGAACATAGCTCGACTCTTCAAGCTCGGAGGGGCGCGCCTGCGCTTCCGGTTCCGGAGGAGCGGCTTGCGTCGGGACAAATGCGGTCGGCCCGGCTTCCTTCAGTTTCTGTTCGATGAATGCTTCATCCGCCGGTTCGTCCGATGGGAAGAGGGGTTTCGGCTGGGCCGCGGGCTGTTCCTGCGGTTCGAACAGAGGTTTCGCGGAGGCGGTGCCGCCGGAGAAAAGATCGTCCTCCAGAGCGGGATGATCGGGATTTTCCTGTTCGTTCTTCATGCTGGGAATCCGTTCTGTTAGAGGTTGTTGTTGGTTTCAATGAGTTTGTCAAGGATGAGAATGTCGCGTTTCTGGCCTCCGGGCAGAGGCGCGCTGATGATGCCGCGCTTCTCCAGCTGATCCATCAGCTCGGCGGCGCGGTTGTAGCCGATCACGAGACGGCGCTGGAGATAGGAGGTGCTCGCCTTTTTCTCGTTGATGATGATTTCAAGGGCCTTGCGCATCAGTTCGCCGTCTCCGGGCTGGAGGTATTCCCGGGCGATGGAGTTGATGGATTCGTCGGAAAAGCCGCCGTTTTCCTCGTCGCCGGCATCGTCTTCCTCGTCGAAGGAGGGACGGTATTTGCCTTTTCCTTTCCGTCTTTCACCGCTCTCTTCGTCGCCTTCGGTGATTTCCGGTTCCGCGACGACCTGGCTGTCGAACCGCTGTTCGACCTGGGCGGAGACAAAGTCCACGACCTTCTGGATTTCGGCATCCGAGACCATCGTTCCCTGAACGCGTTCCATTCCTTCGCCGCCGGGCGCGAGGAAGAGCATGTCTCCGCGGCCGAGGAGTTTTTCCGCGCCGACGGTATCAAGAATGACCCGGCTGTCGATTCCGGAGGTCACGCGGAATGCGATCTTTGTCGGAAGGTTGGCTTTGATGACGCCGGTGATGATGTCTTTTCGCGGCGTCTGGGTCGCGATCACGAGGTGGATTCCCGCCGCGCGGCCCTTCTGGGCGATCCGGCAGATGGAGGTTTCAACATCGCCTTTGGCCTCGGTCATCATGATATCCGCCAGCTCGTCGATGATGATGACCAGCAGCGGAAGTTTCCGCGGGATCACATTGCCCTGTTCATCGAGTTCAGGTTCATCCTCCTTCTGCGGCCGGTTGTTGAATCCTTCCAGATTCTTCGCCTTTACGGCTGCGAGAATCTGATAACGCCGTTCCATCTCGTTCACTCCCCAGCGGAGGGCGAGCGGAACGAGCTTCGGATCGTTCACCACGGGCGTGATCAGATGCGGAAGCGGCCGGTACATCGCAAGTTCCACATGCTTCGGGTCGACCAGGATCAGGCGCAGATCAAACGGCGAAAACTTCGAAAGCAGACTCATGATCAGCGTGTTCATGCAGACGCTTTTTCCGCTGCCGGTCGATCCCGCGATCAGCAGATGCGGCGCTTTGGCGAGATTGGCAATCACCGCTTTTCCCGCCACATCGCGGCCGAGAATGATCGGGATGTTGCTGGCGCCGGCCTTTGCCTTCTGCCACTCTTCGCCTTCCAGAAGCGACCGGATGTAGACATTGGTCGAAACCTTGTTCGGCACTTCGATTCCCACCGCGTTCTTTCCCGGGATCGGTGCGAGAACGCGAACGCTTTCCGCCTGCATCTCCATCGCGATGTTGTTGGTGATGCTGGACACCTTTTCGACTTTTACTCCGGGATCGAGGGAAACCTCAAACCGCGTGATGCGCGGACCGATGACAATATCGCTGACCCGGCCGGCAATCCCGAAGCTGTCGAGAGTCGCCTGAAGGGTTTTCTGGGTATGTTCGAGGTGAAGGCGGTCTTCCGTTTTCTCCTCCATCACTTTGTCGAAGAGGGAGATGGGGGGAAGGACATAGTTCGCGTTCGGTGTCAGCCCGGCGGTCTGCTGCGAGAGGTGTGCCGTGGCTGTCGAGTGGCCGGCGCTCCCGTTCATGCCGTTGGTGATGCGCGGCGGCGGAAGAGGATTCGCCGGGTGTCCGTTTCCGGCGGACTCCCGTTCCGGGCCGGCCGGATGGGAAACTGCGGCAGAGACGGGCTGCGGGTCCGGTTCAAACGGCGGTTTCCCGTCGTCTTCCTCCGCGACGGCCGGGCGGGTCTCCGCTTCGTTCCTTTCCTGTTCCGGTTCCGGAGCAGGACGGTATGGAACCGGATGTTTCCGCCGGGGATCTTCCTCTTCCTCCTCTTCGTCTTCCTCCTTGAGCGGCAGGTTCTTTTTCTTTACCCGGAACTGGACGTCCACTCCGGCAAAGAGAATGTTTTTCCAGTCCGTCCAGAGGACGAAGGCAAGTCCGGAAAGCAGGAATGTCATTGCCACAATCAGAGTTCCGACCGTTCCGATGTGGCGGCGGATCAGTCCGGCGGGCAGATAATCTCCGCAGGCCGGTGCGGCGAACTGTGCGCCGAGGACTCCGCCGGAAAGCGCCAGTTCCGGTGCTCCGGAGTGGCCGATTCCGAGACGTTCCGTCCACGCGAGAGTCTCCTGCGGCCACATTGCCATCAGCAGCGTCATGCCGATGATGACCGCCGCCAGAGCGCCGATGTACCCTTTTCGTTTCATCGGAACCGGGATGAAGCTGCGGACAAGGCAGATCAGCAGAAACATCGTGATTGGGTAGACCGCCAGTCCGAAGAGGTAGAACAGCACCCGGGCGATTTTGGCTCCCAGCGGGCCGATGAGATTGCGGACCGGCTCTCCGCTTCCCCCTTCCAGCACCGCCAGATCCGCCGGATTGTGAGATCCCAGCGAGAGAATGAAGAGAAGCAGAAGAATGGCAATCAGCACATAGCGGAATTTGAAGGGTGTTTTCTGTTCGATTTGCTCCTGCGGCATCGGGGTCCTCCGGTGATCATTCTTCAACCTTGGAAAGATAGCTCGAAAACCCTATTTTTCAACCGTTTTTCCAAAGAAAAATCGAACTTTGGAGGGTTTCCCGTTTGCATTTCCTCCGCGGCTGTTTATTGTAAGGAAAATTGAAAGAAACTGCCGGTCTCCCCGGAAAAGGAAAGGATGCGGAATGAATCGGCTTGGAATCGGATGCCTCTGTGCATTCCTGTTTGCTGCGGGAGGCGGAAACATTGCCGGTGCGGAGAATGCCGGACCGGGCGGACTCTGTTTCCGTTTCGACGATAATCAGACTCCCGCCGTCTGGAGAAAGATGGCGGATGTGTTCGAACGCAACGGCGCCCGTTTCTGCGCAGCGCTCAATACGCACTCCATTGCGGACAACCCCGAGTACGGGGAACTTTTGCGCCGTCTCTCCTCTGCGGGGCATGAGCTGCTCGATCATACCCCGGACCACATGATGTATGGAATCCGGGCGCGTTCCGCGGAGGAGCTGGAACGTTACCGGAAGGAGCCCGCCGTTCACCATGTGGATCCGGAACGCAGAATCGCGTATCTGCGTTATGAGGTCAATCTGGAGTTCTGGGCAAACCGGGTTTTCCGCGGAAGCATCCGGGGAAACGAGCTCTACGACATCTCGGACGGCATGGAAAGATTTCTGCATCGCGGCTCCATGATTTATCTGCCGCTGGCGGGGGAGATCTACGGCGTCGCGGAGAAAAAACGCGGGAAATTGAAACTGGTCAGCTTCTGGAATGAGGATGTCGTGTCGCTGCCGGAAATGAAACATCTTGAATTATTGCTGATGAACGCCTCGGCCATTTCGCCGACGGATGACGGTATGCGTCTGCTGGCGCGGGAGGCCCGGGCAGATTTCCGGAAACTCGGCGTTGAACCCGCAAAGGTCTGGATTCAGCCGATCGGCTGGGAACCGGCGGTTGCCGCGGAGGTGCTTTTCCGGATCTACGGACGGGAATTCCACTACTGCGCGGCGGACTGTCCGACGCTCGGAAGAAAATGGAGCTGCATCTTCTCCGATACCGCATCCCGCGCAGCGTTTTCCATGCGGACAAACTCCGCAACCCTGGAACGGAAAAGCGTTGCCGAAATGAAGACTCTGATCGCCGATTCGATTGCCGGACACCGCGTCCTGATGATGGCCGGCCGCATGAACGCACGGCATCTGCCCGGCGGGTTTGAGGCGCTCCTCCGAAGACACGACGAACTGCTGAAATGGATCCGGGAGAAAAAAATTCCGGTCCGCACGGTCTCCGAATGGGCCAGGGAACTGTACGAAACGCGCCTCGATCCCCGGCGCAACGTCCTGCCCTCGCCGGCGAGGGATCTTGATGGCAACGGATCCCCCGACGGATATCGGCTGACCCGTGGAACGCTGGCCCGGAACGGCATGCTCCTCCTCCCTCCGGGAAATGGCGAAGTCTTTGCGATAAAAGAACTTGCCGGGCTGGAAAAAGAAGAGAACCTGTTCCGGTTTTCCGCCAGCGGACAGCCGGGAACGAAGATCGTTTTCCGGTTTGCATTTCATCGTCGCGGGCGTCTGTATCCGGAGAAGTGCGAGCCTCTGGTTTTTACAGTGGCGAAGCCCGGCTGGCAGACGTACTCCGCGGAGGTGAACATTCCGCGGAGTTCCATCGCGCTGGATCTTGTCTGTCTGCTGGAGAACGCGGCCGCCCCGGTTGAGCTGAAGGAGCCTTCGCTGACGGCGAAACCGCGATACCGCCGCGAGCGGAGGGACCATCGCCGGAAACGGGCCGGATGGACCCCCCGTCGGGAACAGGCTCAGGCGCAGCCGCTTCCGCAGTTGCGTCCGCCGTCGATCAGGTGATTGCTGCCGGTGATGAACGCCGCCTTGTCAGAGCAGAGGTAGAGAATCAGATTGACAACCTCGATCGGTTCAGCGGCTCGGCCGAGACGGGTTTTCATCCTCGCCATCGCGGGCCGCGTGAGGACCGGGCCGGGCGAGACACAGCAGGCGCGGACTCCATGCGGTGCGCCGATCAGCGCCATGGATTTGGTCAGGCCGATCATTCCCGCCTTTGCCGCACTGTAATCCGGACAGAAACTGCCGGTGACTCCATCAATGGATCCCATATTGATGATGACGCCGCGCTTCTGATTGATCATGGTCTGGATCACCGCGTGACAGAACATCAGGGGTCCTTTCAAATTCACGTCGATCCCCCACTGGATGACGCTGACATCCCACTCCTGGAAGGCTCCTTGCGCGCCGAGAACCCGGCATGAGGCGCCGCCCGCGCTGTTGAGAAGAATGTCGATGGAGCCGAATTCCCGCAGAGCAAGGTCGCGGGCGGCGCAGATGTCATCGTAATTGCGGACATCCACTGCCACGCCGATCGCCGAACCTCCGTTCCGCCGAATTTCTTCCGCGCATTTTTCCGCCGCCTCCCTGTTGACGTCGCAAAGAACGACATTGGCTCCCTGTCTGGCCAGTTCCTGGCCGGTAAGCAGACCCATTCCTGAGGCTCCGCCCGTGATGATGGCCGTTCTCCCTTTGAATTCCATGATAAAGCTCCCTTCTGTTATCGGTGAATTCGGGTTCTCCGATAGAATATCATCCGGCGGAACAGGATGCAACCGGGAGGAGAACTTTTCCCTGAAAACCTTCATGCAAACAGAAGGACTCTTTCAAAAGAAAGAGGGATTTTCTGCAAACGGGTCAACGCCGGGCGGAAAAATATCCGACGTCCCGGTCCGGAGGTTTTCTCTCAGGTGGGGGAGAGTTTTCCCGGACGGGTTCGGGCTTTCCGGCTTTCTTCCTGTTTTTTCCGGAGGGATTCGGCGTCCCGGATGAGAGTATCCGCTTTGTTGTAGGCGCCGGTTTTTTCCTTGATGAAGGAGACTCCGTAGAAGACGTCGTTGTCTTCGACCAGATTGATGGAGAGTCTTGCCGTTGTGTATTTTCCGGTCCAGGTCAGCGGACGGAGACGGTCTTTCAGGGCCGGATCCCGCGGTTTGGCTTTCTGCAGATCGTCCGGACCGTAGAGGGAGACATACTGGGCTTTCAGTTTCTCGTAGTCCTGGAGAGAGACTCGTGTATAGAATGTGATGACGCGTGCCAGCTTATTGTTTTTGTAATCAAACTGAATGTTTCGAATCTGGCGGTTTGAGGTGACGAAGTAGTCATACTGCTTTGTTGCCATCGGGCTGTAGTTTTCGAACTGGAGGGCAAGACGGGCCTCGCCGCGGGTGAAATCCCAGAATACGGGGGAATATCCCTGATCGGCATCAATGCCGTTGAGGTTCTGAACCTCTTTTTTCTTTGCCGCCATTTTGGTGCGGAGTGCGCTTTCGTTCGGGGTGTCGAAGACCAGCAGTTCGCCGGATTCCGAAGAGGTTTTCGCTCCGGAGATGGAGGTCAGCTTCTGCCGTTCGACATTGATTTTCTGCTGAGTCAGCTGAGCCGCGGTGTACCAGGTGTCGAGAAAGTTGATGTATCCTGCTTTTTCATTGGCCGCATCCTGAGCGGTTTTCAATTTTTCGAGTTCGCGCATCAGGGCTTCGCTTCTGCGCTGGCGGTAGTCTTCGTAGCGGACACCGACATATTCCGCGCGTTTTTCTTCGCAGACCAGTTTGTCGATCCGGATTTTATCCTCCGGGACAATGTCGATGTACGGCACGATCTTCGAACCGATTTTCACGGTGCGGCGGTCCGGCGAGAGCGAGTAGAAAATACCGGAAACCACATAGACCTTCGATCCGCGGTAGTAGTGGATTTTGATATTGTCCCGCAGTTTGTACAGGATGAAACGTTTTTCCGCCTGACGGGTCAGTTCGTCCTTGTACTGCTGAAGAGTTTTCGGGAACTGTTTGCTGATTTTTTTCCGGGCGAGTTCCAGAAGTTCCTTGTTGGACCGTTTGTCGAGCGGAGCGGTCGGCTTAAACGGAATTTCCGTTGCCACATCCCCGAGGATCGCGTTGGCGACCGCCTTGTTCATAATATCTTCGCCCGCATCCATGTGGACTTTGATGACCCGTTCGATGAAGTCGTACTTCGCTCTGGAAATATTGAGATTGGCTGTGTTGGCCGGAGGATTGTATTTGATTTTCATCCCGGTCGATTTGACTGCCGGTTTCCCTGTCGACTTCTGGGTCTGCCCCGGAAGATTCGGGACAAACAGCAGTGCAGCAGCCGTCAGCACCGTGTAAAAATAAAACCTGTTCATACCGGAGACCTGTGTTGCTGAAAATTTCCTGTTCCTGTTCCTCTTATTTCATATTATACCACATTTTATCCATTTTGACAATCCCTTTTCAGAAGAAAAAAGGTTGAAAACACGGTTTTTTTCGGAAAAACAGAAGTTATCGGCATGAATTCTAAGTGTTTGAGATTCAATAAATTTGATTTTTTTTGAAACTCCGGATCATTTCCTTTCCGGAAGCCGGAAGGAGATTCTTCTTCCGGGAAGGAAAACTTGCCTCTTCTGCAGTTTGTGAAAAACTCGCCTCAAATGATGATTTTGAGATTGTTGTTCGGCAGATTGAAAATCTTGAGGCGCATATATTCAAGATCT
>CASFTV010000012.1 GCA_949297765.1 uncultured bacterium
GAGCATCGCGACCGATTATGCCGGATTGGGACTTGACTGCACAGGGGTTCCGGATATTCCATTCCCATTTTTTACATAAAGTGCAGAAGAACCGTTTTTACGGATTGAACAGCACAACAACAAGTCTTCCGGAAATTGGAGGTTATTTCACACATGATTTCCGTCGAGTGAAATCTCCATCCGGGAAACCCCTGCATATTGAGACACGCGGAGCAGACAACACAACAGCATCCGAAGGAAAATGGAATATGGGACGCACTGCCGCAGATCCGAGTCTCACAACCGGAAGGGCGGCATATACGCACAATATGAGAGCAAATACCCTCTTTTTCGACGGACATGTTGCCGCCTGCAGTCCGAATACTCTTTATCTGGAATTCAACACGGGAAATAACTGGGATCCCTATAAATAAAGGATTGAAATATGAAACTGATCCATCTGTTTATGGTCATTCCTCTTTTCGTTTCCGCTCATGAGGTGAAAAAATGGGAATTCAAAAGCGATCGCGATCTGAAGGGAGACCGCATCATCTTTTACGCCGCAAAAGGATCCGCCATTGAACAAAGCATCGCTGAAACAAAGACTCCTGAAGGGGAATCTGTACTGAAAGCCGTTCTGAAACGAATTGCCATCGGTTCTCCTCGGCATGCAATTCAGATAAACTGTTTCTATCGCGGAAAACTGGAAGCGGGAAAACGTTACCGGATTCAGTTTCAATATCGGGGAGATCGAAATGGAGAAATTCTGGTTTACCCCGCTCTGCTGCAGGCGCCATATTCGCATCTGGCGAAAAACGTTGAAGCCCTTTTGAATGTCACGCCGAACTGGCAAACCTGCACACTGGATTTCAAACCGGATCAGATTCTTCCCGGGAACTACGCTTTGCCACGGATGGCAGTTGCTTCCTATCCGCAGGATGGCAAACTGTTTTTCGGTCCGGTGACCCTGTCCGAAACACCGGAACATCTGCCGCTTGCACTCTCCCCGCAATGGACACTGAAATTTCCTGACGGGAAAACGGAAAAGGTGATCCTGAAAGAGAATTCGTTCCGTCTGCTCCGGAACGGGAAGAATCCTCCGGAAAAGACGGAATTTGAATTCATCAATGAATTTGAATCTGCCGGGGAAGGATTCATGCAGCTGGGCATATCCGCCGACTGGTGGTTCACGGCGTCGGTCAATGGAAAGCGGGTCTACAGCACGGAGCCGCACGGGAATCAGAGTCAGTCCTTCCGTCCGGAAGATCATGTTTTCAATCTTCCGGTGAAAAAAGGAAAGAATGTGCTTTCGGTCACCGTGCGGGCGGGAAGCGCGGGCTGCCGTTTTGTCTGCGGAGCAGTCCCCTATGTTGCGGATCCGGAGGCGAAGCACCGTCTGTTCAAGGTGACGGAGTCCGCCGGATACCGTCCGCTGCCGAACGACCGCTATCTGGTCAAAAAAGGAACCGCCCTCGACTTTTCCGGACTGACGGGCAGACGCGTCCCCGCCGGAACTTACGGACGTGTCATTGTCAACGCCGCGGGAAAACTGGCGTTTGAGAAAAATCCACAGGAAGAGGTCCGTTTCATGGGATCCAATTTTCTTCCCGGGTTCTGGCGTCTGAAGGCTCACGAATGGACAAAACAGGATATCGAACAATTTGCAGATATTCTTGCGATGCAAGGGTATAATCTGATTCGAGTTCATTATCTCTGCCGTTATCTGCTCGGCTTCAAAATCCATCGGCGGCCATTTCGAACCATCGCTCAAACGGGACTTCCGCAAACAGCGGAGGAAATCCAGTTTGATCCCGGCAACCTCGACCGTTTCGATTATCTGATCAAATGCTTCAAATCGCGTGGAATCTATCTCAATATTGATCTGCTGGGAAGATTCGGCTACTCCATGGCACGACTTTCGGAACCGGGAGAGTCATTTCCGACGGATTTACTCTTTTCCTCCCGCCACCGGAAACATTGGGAAGCCGCAGTGAAATGGCTGATGAACAGGACAAATCCTTATACGAAAACAAAATTGAAAGACGAACCGGCCATTGCATTTGTCAACTTCTACAATGAACAGGATTTCCGGCTTGCGGATCCCGCAGTCATTCAAACTCTCAAAAAACCGTTTGCAAATTACCTGAAGAAAAAATACGGGACAGAAGCCGCTCTTTCAAAAGCATGGGGCAGAACAACGACGTTCGACAAAGCGGGAATCATAACGGAAGAAGTTCTCCGGAAAGGAGACAAGGCGGCACAGGACACCGGAAATTTCCTAATCGAATGTATGGAAAACATGACAACATGGTATTTCAAAACCCTTCGGGAGGCGGGCTATCCGGGACTCTTTCATCACTGGGATATGATTATGCGGACAATGGAAATTCCTGCGCGATCCCTGGTGCCGGCAATCGCCCAGCATACCTACTTTGCACATCCGAATGCGGTACCGACCCGGAATCTTGCAGTAAAGAGTGCAAGCGCACGCTCCGGTTACACCGGAACTCTTGCAGAGGATACTACGGTTAGTCAGAACAGTTCCCTGAATTCGAGTTATTTCCGATCTGCGGCGTCCGCGCGTTTTCTGGACCGTCCGTTCATGATTACGGAATATTCGCACAGCGCGTTCAACCGCTACCGCCATGAGCGGGGACTCTACTTCGGATCGTATGCGGCGCTGCAGGGATGGGACGATCTGACGCCGCACGGCGACAACATCCGTCTGACGGTCGATCCGATGTGGACGTTTGAACACGGAATGGATCCGATTTCCCGGGCTTCGGAAGTCGTCGCGGCGCTGGTGTTCCTTCGGAGGGATGTCAAGGAGGCAGAGCATTCGGTGGGTTTCCTTTTGAAAAACAGCAACCTGTTTCCCGGGAACTATCTTTCCGCGATCGGCGATGATTATGGAAAACTCTCCATGCTGACAAAAATCGGTCTTCTCTATCCGGAGGGGAAACCGCTCTCCGGAGTCGGGACGTTCCGTCCGACTCTTCTTCTGGAGCCGAAACACTTCTCCCCGCTGAAGGTTACGACATGGTATGTGAGCGCGGACAACTCCGACGGATCCATTTTCCCGGATCTTCTTGCCCGCCTGAAACAGCGGAAAATCCTTCCCGCGGACAACAAAACCGACTGGTCCCGCCGGATTTATCAGAGCGAGACCGGAGAACTCACGCTGGATGCGCAGAAACTCAAACTGACCGTGGTCACGCCGCGTCTGGAGGGGGCGATCCTCAAAAAAGGACAGAATGCCGATCTTCCCATTCTCCGTGTCCGGAATCTGACGGTTCCCACCTCCGTTGTCGCCGCATCGCTGAATGCGGAAGAGAGTTTGAAGGATGCTTCGCGCGTTCTTCTTGTCGTCGCCACCAATGCGTTCAACTCCAATATGACGTTTGAAAACGCCTCCATGTTCTGCTGTGTGAATCCGGGGAATCTTCCGGTTCTGATGGAGTCCGTCCGCGGCACGATCGAACTGGAGACCTCGCAGAAAAAATCTCCGGACGTGTATGCTCTCCATCTGGACGGGACCCGGTTTGCAAAACTGCCGTGTGAACTGAAAAACGGAAAACTGCACCTCTCGCTGGATACGTCAAAACTGGACAATGGAACCCCGTTTTTTGAAATAAGCTATAAGGATTGAATCATTCATGTATCAGGATCGTCTCACCCTGTTTCCCGCCGGCTCGGTCACGCTCCACGGCCGGATCGGGAACGCCGTCCGCCTCACGGTGGAAAACCGGCTTAAAAAAGTGGATTATGCAAAACTGGTCCGTTCCTTCCGCGATCACGAGGACCGCGACGGGCGCTGGCGCGGAGAGTTCTGGGGAAAAATCGTCCGCTCCGCCATTCGCATCCTGCAGGTCAACCCCGATCCTGCGCTGGAAGCGATGATCCGCGGGAGTGTGCGGGAACTCTGCAACTGCATGGAGCCGGACGGCTGCATCTCCACCTATCCGCCCGAAAAACGCCTTTCCGCCTGGGATGTCTGGGGAAGAAAATATGTTCTGCTCGGACTCTGCCGGTACTTCCGGTACATCGAATCCGATCCGCTCGTACTCGAAACGATCCGCAGAACGACCGCCCATCTGATCTCCTGTTTCCCCGCGGGGAAACGTCCGGGCGACGGTCTCTGGCATGACGGAATGCCCGCAAACTCCATCCTCGGCGCCGTCGCGATTGCCGCCCGTCTCACCGGAGAGCGGAGCTTTTCCGACTTTGCCCGCAGACTCGCCGACTCCGGCTGCGCGGATTCCATGCATCTGTTCCGCGAGTCCCGCGCAGGGAAAAAACCGGCCGATCTCGGCAACGGAAAAGCCTATGAAATGACCTCCTGTTTCGAAGGACTCCTGGAACTCTGCCGCGACACCGGAGAAAAAGAGGCGCTTGATACCGTTCTCGCCTATTTCCGGGATGTCGTCCGCAACGAACTGTTCATCACCGGCGCGGGCGGACTCAAAGACTTCTGGGGGGAGTTCTGGGACAACGGCGCACAGAAGCAGATGCAGGCCCCCCCAGAAACCGCCCTCGGGGAAACCTGCGTCACCACCACGGTTTTCCGTCTGGCGAATCATCTGCTGCGCATGACCGGGGATCCCGCAATTGCCGACGTCATGGAAACCATGCTCTGCAACGGCATCCTCGGCGCAATGAAGCTCGACGGTTCCAGCTGGATGCATCGGAATCCGACCCCCCTTGCGGGAGTCTCCTTCAAACGTCCCGCGGGCGACCAGATTCCCGGATACGGCGAGGACTGCTGTCTGGCGCAAGGCCCCGAAGCGCTCGGGACCGCCGCCTGTTCCGCCGTCATGCGCCGGAACGACGGCGGCATCGCACTCCTCTTTTACGAACCGCTCTCCCTCCGGACGGAGATCGGCGGATACGCATTTTCCATGACCGTCTCCGGCAGCTATCCGGACGACGGCCGCATTACGATCCATCTTTGCCCGGAACATCCGATCGAATTCACTCTGGCCCTCCGCATTCCCTCCTGGTGCTCCGATGCGACACTGGAGACCGGCGACGGAAGCTATTCTCCCGCCCCGGGCCGTTTCGCGGAACTCCGGAGAATCTGGAAACCGGGCGACCGAATCCATCTCACCCTTCCGATGCCGGTCCGCCGCATTCCCGCTCCCGACGGGAGTTCGCGTTTCGCTCTGAAGCGAGGACCGGTCCTGCTGGTTCAGGACTCCCGGATCGCCGATGTGGACAGCCCCTGCATTCTCCCCGACGGCGAACCGGAACGCCGTTCCCATCCGGAAATTGCAGCGCTCTACCAATGGAAGAACGGAATGCGTCTCTGCGATTACGCCTCCGCGGGAAACCGTTTCGAAGAGACGAACACGCTCTGTGTCTGGCTGCGCGGAAAGGATGTCCCCCCTGTCCGGATACCGGAAGCGGACTGCTGAACCGTCATTCTCCCGTTCCGCCGAGCCATTCCGTGAAGAAGCGGGCGGCGAGCGGGGCGCAGGTTTTGCCTCCGGAAGCGCCATGTTCCACGAGAATCGCGATGGCATAGGTTCTGGACTGATGCGTCCCGAATCCGATGAACCATGTATTCTTGTAGCGGGTGGCCCGCGGACCCACTTCGGCGGTTCCCGTTTTGCCGGACAGCTGAATGGTCCGGTTGCGCGCCCGTTTCGATCCGCCGATGTCCGAATTGACCGAAAGGAACATCCCGTAGCGGATTTTCTCCAGCGTTTCGGGCGACGCGGCAAGACGGCCCAGAACCCGCGGCCGTTCCGAATAGACCACGCTTCCCCCCGCATTCAGCACCTCTTTGAGAAGATTCGGTTTCCAGAGCGTGCCGCCGTTGGCGATCGCAGCCGTATAGACCGCCGCCTGAAGCGGAGAGATCAGCACATCGCCCTGCCCGATTGAGATCAGGGCCGTGTCGAACGAGGTCCAGCGGCGTTTATGGGAACGGGAGGGCAGACGGCCCGCCGTCTCCGGCAGAATGAATCCCGTTTTTGAACCGATGCCCGCGCTTTTGAAGGTGGCGGCAAGACGGTCCACGCCAAGCCGAAGTCCTGTTTCAATAAAGTAATCGTTGCAGGAGACGGCGAGCGCATCGTTCAGCGTCACCTCTCCGTGTCCGTCGGCCTTGATCCAGCAGCGGATCGGATGTCCGCCGACGCGAGTATAACCGTCGCAGTACACGCTCTCCTCCGGGAACCCGCCGTTCTCCAGAAGAGAGATCCCGACCAGCGGTTTGATGATGGATCCCGGACTGAACGCCCCCTGGTATGCCCGGTTGAACAGCGGTTTGCGCGGATCGTTCCGGAGTCTGGCATAGTCGGCGGTCGAAATGCGCGGCACGAACTCCGAGGGATCGTAGGACGGACTGGAGGCCATCGCAAGAATGTTTCCGTTCGAGGCATCCAGAAGGACGATCGCCCCGGTAACGCCCTCCAGCAGCGACTCCGCTATTTTCTGGGCGCGGAAATCGAGCGTGAGAACCAGATCCTTCCCATTGTCGGCAGGGATCTCCGCGCCGATGGTCTCCCGGACAAATCCCCGGCTGTCGACCAGAACCAGCTTCTTTCCGGGGAATCCCCGGAGAAGGGCACGCCGTTCATTCGGAATCGCGGGATTGCCGTCGGCAACGGTCAGCGGAGAGCCGGGAATCCGCTGACCGGGATCCCAGGTGTCATACGCCCGTTCGAGTCCGGCCCGCCCGACGGTGTCGGGAACATAGTAAAAATAGCTGAGCCGGTCTTCGGCGGAGCGGGGATCCTCCCGGCCCACATAGCCGATCAGCTGCCCGGCGGTCTTCCCGTGGGGATACGTCCGGACCGGCGTCGTGACAATATCCATTCCGCGGATCATCGGCGAAATCTCGTATGCCTTCGCCAGCTCGAACGCTGTGATGTCCTTGAACACGGTAATCGGAAGCCCCGGATAGTAATTCATGTGCCGGTTGATGTTTTCCCGAGTCAGAACCGGAGTCCGTCCGATCGCTCCCGCCAGGCGGTCCGCCTCGAAGAGCACATGGTTGACCGTCCGGCTGCGCCGTCCCGGGCGCCGCATCTCCGAAATATGAAACACGATCTCGTACGACGCCGTGTTCCCCGCAAGCATCACGCCGTCCGAAGAAAAAATCCTTCCGCGCACCGCCGGAATGCGGATGTTGCGCACATACTGCCGGGAAACCTTCTGCTGAATCTCCTCTCCGCTGCATACCTGAACCGCCCAGAGACGGATCACGATCACCGCATAAATGAAAAACACAAAAAATGCAATGACCACCACTCTGACTTTTGAAAAAAACGCCGCATCCATCTCTGCTGAATCCGATCCTTGAAATCCCGGGATCATTACTGTATTCTCTCCCGCGGAAGAAATCAACCGTCCCGAAAAAGAAATTCCGGATTTTATCCGTCTTCGGACAAACGGAACGGAAACAGGAAGAAACACATCAATCGGGAGGGAAAGTGGTGCCGACGAAAGGACTTGAACCTTCACCCGCGTACACGGACTGCGACCTGAACGCAGCGCGTCTGCCATTCCGCCACGTCGGCACTTTCAGATATGAGGCTTAATATATACGCTGTTCGCGATTTGTCAAGGAACCGGAACGAAAAATCCGAACTTTTCATATTTTTCGTTCCGTTCCGGAATTTCCGCACCCCGGCGATGCGGGAGACGGATGCTCACCACTGACGCCACGCATTCGGGTCGAACCGGTAGATCAGGCGGCTCGGAACCGGATAAAACAGCGAAGAATTCTTCGCTTCCGTTCCGTCGGAGATGCGGAAAATCCCGAGAATTCCCCCGCAGGAACGCAAATCCCGCACACGGACCGCGATCACATTCTCTCCGCCGAAACGGATGAGGTTCTGCGGAACCGGATATTTCCGGATCACCTCCCAGTAATTCGGAACATTTTCTCCGGTCTCGCCGATCAGAACGCCGTTGAACCAGGTCCGGTCGAGATCGTCGACAGGGCCGAACTCCAGATGGACCGGTTTTCCCTTCCAGTGTTCCGGAACGGTCAGATGAATCCGGTAGAACGCATCGCCGTCGTAGGGAGTCCCGTGCCGCGGACGGAAATACGGATTCGCCATCGTAATCCCCTGATTTTCCCAGTAGGTGCCGAGCTTGATTTTCCGCCATCCGGAATCATCGAATTCCCTTGTATGCCATCCGGCGCTCTCCCCTTTTCCGGCGGGATCCACGGCGAACGGCACGGCCTGTCCGGAAAAATCGGTGCGCGGAGAGGCAAATCCCGAAAGCGAGAACAAATCCTCCGCGGGGACTCCGAGATTCGTCAGAAGAACCGACAGAATCCGCCGGGCCTTCACCGCCGACGAATTCTGCGAGAAATCCTCCGGCAGAACCAGCAGCGCAGACGCCGATCCCTTTCCGATCCGGACATGCCGGGCAATCTCCGCATTGCCGAAGGTCCGCAGCTTCCGCACCGGATTGAAATAGCAGTCCGAGTTTCCGAGTCCGCGCGTCCATTCCGCCGGAAGATTCAGGCGGGCAAGACGCACCCGTTCCTCCTCCGTTTTCCGTCCGAACACCCCCTCTTCCAGTTTCCGGTCCGGCTTCAGGAGCAGAAGAGTCCCGCCGCGTTCCGCAAACGCACGGAGTTCCGGAAGAGACAGAACCGATCCCGGCCCGACCACCAGAACCTCACACTCCGCGGGAAGTGCATTCCCGACCGTCCGGAGACGGAATCCAAGCCCGGAAAGGAATTTCTCCAGCTCCGGAGAACCGGAGAAACAGGCATTCCGGCGGGGAAGCTCTTCCGGTTTTTCCAGATAGCGGAACAGACGGTCCGCAACACGGGTGGCCGCCGGATCACTTCCGTAGCGCTCCTCCAGATCCAGCATGCAGAACAGAATACGCCCTTTCCCGACAAAATACTCCAGCAGCGCGGAGCGGGAAAGATCGGCGTCGCAGTCCAGCAGAACCCGGAAACGACCGGAATCCGGCTTGTCCTGTACGAATGTTGCCACCGTTCCGCGGCTTCCCCAGTGCATGAAGCGTCTGTTGACCGACGAGGCAACGGGCACAGGATACGGAACACTCTTCTCCGGCGAACCGCGCCACCAGGAAAACAGATGTTCCGGCAGACCGTTCAGAATCGGATGAAGCGGATCTTTCCGGAACACCGCCCGGGTCCGGCGCTCCTCCAGATACGATTTCATCGGGGAATCTGAATTCTGCGCAAAGATCAGCAGCGTTGCTCCGGCACGCACCTGCCGCTCCAGCCCGAGGCGGGACGCCTGGCGGAGGAACTCCTCGTTCAGAGAAAGCGCGCCGACGACAATCGCATCGGTCTCTGCGGAAAGATCCCGTGTAAACGGCACCCCCGCGCGCTTCAGGAGCTTCTCCGTTCTGCCGTCCGTATCGAACAGACGGACCATTTTGCCAAACGACGGTTTTTCCGAACGCGGAAGCACACTCAGCGGGAACACGTCGCGGCAGACGGTCTTCCCGCTCCGCGCCTGAAAACGGAGTTCGTACTCCCCCGGAGCCTCCATGCGGAAACGGAACGGAACATGCTTCACCTCCCCCGGCGCAAGCGATCCCGTCCAGCGGCCGGAAGCGGCACTTTTTCCGGATTTCCGGTCCGTCAGACTCCATTCCGCCCGGACGGAGACCGTTTCCGGCGCATCGTTGGAAAACAGCATCTGCTTCTCCACCGTTTCACCGGGCAGGTAAAGATGCTCGCGCTCCGTGAACAGCGAGGATGCGCCGCCGAGATACGCGAGAAAAGGCTGCTGCGCCGACTGCAGAGTCCGGAACAGGGCATTCGCTCCGGGACGCGGAGAAACATCCACGCTCCTGAGCTTGAGTCCCGGCGCCGTTACATCGCGGAAAACCGCGGGACGCTTTCCACGGAAAAAGCTGAACATTTCATTCGGATCGTCGAACGGCCAGATCCCGCTGACGCCGTACATCCGCCACGCGTTCAGACAGCGTCCGGCAAAAAGGCACTTGATCCCGAGCGCGGTCTCCTCCATCACGGCGCACTCGCCGCCCTCCACGGCGACCTTCCCGCCCGCGGAGAGATTCCAGCACCGGTCGTCCAGATCCGGCGACGACCGCTCATAAACAGCATCGCCGAAATATCGCGCAGCCTGTTCATAGTACAGCTGCCGCAGAGAGAAAAAACCGTTCGCCTTCCCCGCAACGCTGTCCTCCCAGTTGGAAAAATTATACCAGAACGGCAAGGCGATCTCCTCCAGCAGAAGCGGTTTTTTCTTCCGTTCCGCCCAGCGCATGGGCCAGTCCGCCCACTCGTCGATCTGGTTGCTGAACGTCGGGTAGGGATTCGCCGAAATGACCGCGCCGGTGTTGCTCCCCATGCTCTGCAGAACCAGACGCGACGGATCAAGAGACCGCATCCAGGCCTCCTGCATCAGAGTCGCGGTGACAAGATCGTTCTGCGCACGCTCCCGGTCGATCTCGTTTGGATTGATCCATTCAGGATTGTAGCAGAGCAGCGGATTGATCGCCCAGATCACGATCGACGGATCGTTGCGGAATTTCGACACAATCCCCCGGATCGTCCGCTCAAACACCCGACGCGCCGGAAGAAGCCGGCTCGAAAGATAAATCTCCGCCGGATAGCCGATATTGTCCACGCCCGGAAGATAGACTCCGTTGCGGACCAGCTTCGGAAACACATGGCGCATCGCAATCATCACCCCGAGTTCGTCCGCGATCCGCACAATGCGCCGGTCCAGCGACTCGTAGATGATTCCGTTGAAATGCATCTCCTTCAAAAGAAGGAAGAAATCGCGGATGGTTTCGTCGTTCCATTTCGTATAGTCGGTCTGATTGCTGAAGAACTTCAGGCGGCGGGGAATTCCGTTCAAAAGAAAATCCGAACCGCGGACCGTCAGTTCCCGGAATCCGAACCGGTCGCTCACCTGATCCGCGATTTTCCCGTCGCGGAACACGGAAAACACCAGACGGTAGAGCTTCGGATTTTCCGGCGACCAGCACTCCGCATTTCTCCACTCGCTCCGAAGTTCAAGACGGATCCGTTTTCCCGCCGGAACCCACCGCTTCCGTTCCGGAAAGCGGAGAAGTTCTTTTTCTCCGTCGAACACCGAAGCCCGGAAACAATATTCGACGGATTCCCCCGTGCGGTTCTCAAACGCGGCATCGGCACACAGAGTCCCCTTCTCCACGGAAGAGACAATCCGCAGATCGTCCAGACTCTCCTCCATCGGCAGAACCAGCAGCGAAACATCATCCGAGAGTCCGGGACCGTTGTGCCATCCGAACCACCAGTCCCCGCAAGCCGGATGCGCCTTGAACTCCTGATACTTCTTATGCGATTTCGCAAACGGGAATCCGTCATACTGCATGAAAATCACCAGATCGTTGGATACCCCGCATTTCAGATACGGCGTCAGATCCGCGGCACCGGCAGAGCGGATGCCCTCTCCCGCCGGAATCCCATTGACAAACAGCTGCGCCCGGCTGGAAAGCGCATCCATCTTCAGCAGAATCCGTTTTCCCTTCCATTCCGCCGGAAGATTCAGCGAACGGCGGTACCACCCCTGAGCAAAATTGGAAAGAGAGACATTCCGGAATTTCCGTACGCTTTTCCGTTCTGCATCCACCAGATCCGTTCCGCTCTGAGTATCCCAGGTTCCCGGAACGAGCGCATAAATCCACGGAGCATCCGCCGAAGGAACGGATTTCATGTCCGGCATCGGGGAATCCGTCCGGATCAGACGCGCGGAATCCGACTCCGGCACCGGAAGGAACTGCCAGTAGTTGTTCAGCGAAATCTCACACCGGGTTTCCGAGCGGTTCTGCCACGCATTGCGCAAATCCCAGTCGATCCACGCGGGTTTGCGGTACTCCCCCTCCGGAACCATCCGGAAGACGGCTCCCGCCGGAAGCACCGCCGTCTTCCCGGCCGGAAGCCCCTCCCCCTCCTCCGCCGGACGATTCCAGGCGGAAACACCTCCGGGACGGGCATCCTTCTCCAGAGCCAGACGGCTCATCAGAAAAACCGCCCGGCGCTCCGCGGGATTGTCCAGCCGACGGCCGATTGCCAGATCAATGGAGCGCAGTTTCCCCGGATCGGGCAGTTCTCCTTTCGCTTTCGGATTGGTCGGTTTGAAATCCGCCAGACGGAAAACCCGCGTCTGCCAAAGATCGACGGAGGAGGATATTGCCGCAGTCCCCTGCCAGCGAACGCCGTTCCAGCACCATTCTCCTCCGTCGCGGTCCCGGAGCAGCATCACAAATTCGCCGGGATCGCCGCTTCCCTTGAAGGTCAGCGTAATGCAGTTGAACTCTCCCTCCGGCGGAATGGAGTCAAACGTCTTTCCGCGGAAGACCGCCGCACCGGACCGGACCTCATTGACTCCGCCGAGACGGACTCGAAGCCCGGAAACCGACCGCTCCGCAACCTTCTCCACGTCCGCATTGCCGTAGCGGCCGAACGTTCCGGAAGAGCCGGGAAACAATTCATATCCCGCTGCAGAAAGCAGAAACACGTTCCAGCACAACCATGAGACCCAAAGACACTTCATCCGCCTCTCCTCAGTTTTCCGTCGGGGAATATCCCCAGAAATCGTTGTTCCCGACGGTGTAGGCGGGACGGATCGACTGGAAATTCCGGGCTTCACAATGTCCATCCACAAAGACCATATTGTTCCTGCTCACATGCAGAAACGGCATTTCCTGCACATTCTCATACCGGAAACACTTCCCACCCGAGGACGTATAATTCTCCGGATGGAGCACATCGCCGATATAAGACCTTGCGGAGGGACGCTTCGTATGCAAAATCCGGCGGGAGGGCAGCTGATACGTTCCCGTCAAAGAAGGATACTTGTTCATCCCGTAATGCTTGATCTCCTTCTTTCCGTAGTCCACCACCGGATTGCTGACCCCCGGACAGGCAAAAATATCCCTTGGAATATACTTTCCCGACTCGACATAAATCCGATACCCGCCCGCTTTCATCGCCACCCCGGGCTTCAGATACGGCATCAGGAAATCCGGCCAGACGCAGAAACCGATTCCCTCCGGCGAATCCTGAAACGGAATTCCATACCCGTCATTCGCTTCGGCATACAGGAACCCCAGAGTCCCCATCTGCTTGAGATGGGATGTGCACCGAATCGCCTGCCCTTTTGCCCGTGCGGAGTTCAATGCGGGCAGCAGCACGGCAGTCAGAATCGCAATCACCGCAATCGTCACCAGCAACTCAATCAGAGTGAACCATTTTTTCTTCCGCCAAACCTTCATTCTACCATCTCCTCCATTTTCATATCCCCCAAAAAGTGGAAAAATGCAGACGCATTTTTCCGGGTCAAGGACAGGGTGTCCTTGTCGTGGTCCAGCGGCGAAACGCTGGCCGTGCGGAGCACGGAATCCCCATCCTCCATCATTTTTCCACTCTCCATTTTCATTCTCCCATTTTCCATTTTATCTTCATCCACGACAAAAATCACTTTTCCAGATACAGTCCGGAAAAACCGGCCGGAACCACCATCTTTCCTTTCAGGAAAACGACCCGGTCGGGAGTTCCGGGCAGGAAATCAATCCTGCGCAGGAGCCGCAGCTTCTCCGGATTCGCGGCATCAAACACCGTAACAACTCCATCCCGAGAGTGGGAGAACGCGATCCTGGAATCTCCATCCCAGACGGGATTTCCTGCAACAGGCGCGTCGGCGCGCAGTTCCCGTTTACTTCCCTCCTCGCCGCAATCGGCGGGCGACAGCAAATAATACCCTTTCTTCAAAGACGGGATCAGGAAACGCTCTTTCAGTGCGGCAATTCCATCCATCTGATGAAACCCCGGCGATCCGGCTTCTTTGACGCGGACCGCCCCGCCGCCGGAGAGACGATACCATGAAATTCCCGCTCCATGAGCATTCACCGGGAGTTTCCCGTCCAGCGTCCTTTCCGGGAACGCATCACCGTACAAAATCCGTTTTTCCGAATAAAAATTCTTCAGGACCGGCTTTTCCGGAGTCTTCAGATCGAAGAAGTTCACCCGTCCGGTCCCGCCGCTGACTGCGGCAACCGCCCCGTTCTCATACAGATGAACGACCTGCATCGGCACCCATCCGGAGCGGAATTCCCCCAGTCTGCGGAGTGCGCCCTCCTTCTGAATCCGATATGCCGTGAGGGCGAATCCATCGCCGACCATCACAAGGAGATCTCCGGCAACGGCGACATCATAAATCCGGTTTCCCGTCACCGCTCCGACCTCCTTCAGCCCCTCCGGCACGGCGCGGAAGATTTTCAGTCCCGCCGCAGACGCCGCCACATACAGGAACTCGCCCGAGACAGCGACATGCCGAACCATTCCGCCGCAGTCGTACCGGACAAATCCCGGCACCCCCGGCGGCTCCGGACGCGAACGAACGACAGGAGCCTCCTTCCGCTCCGGCAGAGGCCGGCTTCCCGGCACACGGACAACATGAAGTCCGCTCTTCGCCCCGGCGACATAGATGACATCCCGTCCCGGCACCACTCCGCCGACGCAGTCGGGAACCTCTTTTTTCCCCAGCTTCACCATCGGCAGTTTCAAAGACGCGGCAATCTTCGGCGCTTTCGGCTCCCGGCAGTCCACCAGAAACATCCCGTTGTGGGTATCCGCGACCGCGAGCCAGTCTCCCGCCGGACGCGGCGACCAGAAATCATTGCCGAGCGCATAAAACTTCGGGAACTTGACCCCTCCGATTCTTTTCGGATTCCGGGGATCGGAAATATCAAACAGCTCCACGCCGTGTCCGGCTCCGTAACGTTCCTTCCAGCTTCCCTTCCGGGCATGATGGCCGGTTGCGGCATAGAGAATTCCATCCTGAACAAATACGCCGTCGCCGAACCCGTCGAGCTGGATTTTGGCAAGTTCGACCGGTTTTCCGGGATCGGAGACATCCAGAAGAAGCACACTGGAGTTTCCCCATTCGCCGAGCGCCAGAATCGTCCCGGAGCAGAACGCGGACTGCGCCTCGAAGGTCCGGTAGAGCGCCAGATGCTTCGGATTTTCCGGATTGGAGATGTCAAAGATCTGAACGCCGAAGACCCGCAACGTCACGAAGAGCACATCGCCAAGCGCATCGACCCCGGTCGCCAGTTCCGCCGTATCAAAACTGCCGACCAGCCGGGGACGCTCCGGATTGCGCACATCCACAATCCAGAGTCCGCGGTTGCGCGCCGTGATGTAGGCATAGCCGCGATGAACAATGATCTGACGGCACTCCCAGTCGGGCAGGCCGGAAAGTTCGGCGGTCCTGCGCGGTTTTTCCGGCTGATCCGCGACCCGCCAGACCTGGAACTTTCCGCTTCCCGCAAGATAAAGATATTTCCCGTCTCCGCAGACGGCCACTGCGCCGACGCTCTCCGGAAGTGCCTGAACCGGCAGCGCACGCACGTCCGCATACAAGCCGCCGGAAGAACTGATCATTCCGATCAGCAGCAGCATCGAGAACAAAATCCGCTTCATTCGCACCTCTTTCTGCACTGTCACAATTGCTGTTTTCCCGGGAAATAATTATATTGCATTTCCCTTTGAAAAACAAGAAGCGAAGGGAATGATAAAGTTTATGATTTTTATAAAAAAGTTGCTGTTTTTCTCTTGATTGTTCAAAAAAAGCAGTTAGTTTAAAAGAGAAGGGAAGGAGAAATTTCATGCGGGGAAAAAAAATGGTCGCCCCCTTTGCCGAAGAGGAATATTCGCTGGATCTCACCCGTCAGAACGTGGTCAACTGGAATCTCCTGTATCAGAAGGCGCTTCCGATCTCCTTTCCGTTCATCATTCCGCATGCGACGTGGAAAGAGAATGAATATTACATCCACCATTGTCCCTCCAACATCTCCGCCGAGATCGTTCTGGAAGGCTCCCTGCAGTTCACGCTCGAGGACGGCAGACGCACTCTTAAGGCCAATGAACTGATTTTTCTTCCGATCGGCGAACCGAACCGGATCAGCGCGGGACCGAAAGGATTCGTCCGGAAAGCGGTGTTCGGAATCCGCGGTTTTCTTGCGGAACCGATTCTTGCGTCGTTCCGTCTGGAGAGCGGAAAGATCTACCGTCTGCAGGATACCGGCCGGATTCTGCAGATGCTTTCCCATCTGGTCTCGCTGTACCGGAAACAGGATCCGGCCCTTCTGAACCAGGCATCGACTTCCGCGCTTGAAATTCTTCTGGAAATCCGGGATCAAATCCACGAAAAATGGAAACCGATTTCTTCTCTGCTTCAATCGGTTCAGCAGAAAATCCAGAACGGCTGTTCCATTCCGGAACTTGCACGGGCAAACAGACTTTCCCGCAGCAAAATGAATACGTTTTTCCGGGAGCAATTCAATTTGAGTCCGCAGCAATACAGCACCCGCCTCCGGATGCAGACAGCTGAGCAGTTTCTCCTGCAGGGGAAGCAGTCCATCAAGTGGATCGCAACCCGGACCGGGTATCACTCGCTTTCGCGTTTTACAACGGCGTTTCGGAAATATCACGGGATATCCCCTCGTGAATACCGGAAAAAAGGGAAAGCAGCCGGATGTGTCAAGGAGGAAATGGAGGGAGCTTCTTCTTTTCCGGGAAACGGAGGTTGATGGAGTGAACGGGTTTCGTGCTCCGCACGACCAGCGTCTCACCGCTGGACCGCGACAAGAACACTCTGTCCTTGACCCGGAAAACTGCCATCGCAGTTTTCCGCCCTTCACGGTTTCAGGGAAATTTGAGGCGGAAGGGAAAATTTATGTGCTTTTTTTTGTTTTTTTTCTTGATATTGCCATCGTTGGCAGTATATTGTTGTCAGGTCATAACCTAACCAAGGAGGAAGAGTATGGCAAAGCGTCGTTACGCAGTCTGCGGCGTATCAAGCCGCGCGATTGGAATGTGGATTCAGCCGATGTACCATGCGTTCGCGCATGCCGCGGAATTTGTCGGGATGCTCGATATTGATCCGCTGCGTTTCAAGGTCTGCAAGAGGGAGATTCCCGAATCGGCGGATGTTCCGACCTACATGCCGGAAGAGTTCGACAAGATGATCGAAGAGACGAAACCGGATGCCATTTTCGTGGTCTGCCGCGATTGTTTTCATGTCACCTATATTCTGAAGGCTCTTGAGAAAGGTCTGGACGTCATCACCGAAAAACCCATGACCACCAACTGGGAAGACGGTATTAAAGTCCGCGAGGCGGAAAAGAAGTCCAAAGGGAAAGTCACCTGCACATTCAACTACCGCTACAATCCTCAGCACAAGCTGCTGCGGGAACTGGTTCTTGCCGGCAAAGTCGGCCGGGTCACTCATGTCGATCTGAACTGGTATATTGATATCAAGCACGGCTCCAGTTATTTCCACCGCTGGAACCGGATGCGGGAAAATTCCGGAAGTCTTTCCATTCACAAGGCGAGTCATCACTTCGACCTTGTCAACTGGTGGATCGGCAGTCCCGACCCGATGACGGTCCACGCATTCGGCGCACTGAATCACTACGGTCCGAACGGTCCGTTCAATCCGTCGAAAAAGGATGGGCGCCACTGCTCCGACTGCACCGAACGCGCCAAATGCGCCTACAAGGCCCGCTGGGAAACCCGCGCCTCCACCATCCGGATCCACGACGATCATCTGGACGCGTTCGATGAGAAAAAAGGACTGCTCTTCACGCCGGAACTCTATCGTCCCGACATGTGCATGTTCGACTCGGAGATCAACATTCACGACACCATCGTCGCCAACGTGAAATATGCCAACGGCGTGCTTCTGAACTACTCCGCCAACTTCTCGACCCCCTACGAGGGATACCGTCTTGCGATCAACGGAACCCACGGACGCATCGAGGCGGAAGAGTGGGGCGGCGCCGGTTCCACCGCCTTCCCCTGCCCGAGAAAAGAGGACATCTATGTGGATTATTATCCGATCTTCGGCTCCAGAGAACGTCTCTCGGTCAAACCGGGCATCGGCGGACATGGCGGCGGCGATTCCGGCATTCAGGAGGATGTCTTCCTCGGCGTCGATCCCGACCGTCCCTATGACATCCTCGCCAATTCCAGAGATGGTCTGGCGGCAATCTCCATCGGCGACGCCGTCTACAAATCCATCACACAGGAGCGCATCATTGATCTGCGCGAGGTCATGACCCACTGATTCCGAATCCGAAAACGCTGTTCGGAAAACACAGAAGCCGACGGAACGTCATTCCGCGTTCCGCCGGCTTTGTTCTGCTCTGAACTTCGTCAGTCTGAAAGAAGATTGCCGTCCAGCAGAATGAACTCCCGCGCATACGGCTCCATCTTCTCCAGAACACCGGAAAAGCGGAACGGTTCGCCAAGATGGTTCTTCAACAGGGGCATCGCGCTCTCCGGAAGACGGACCGTCGCCCGGATCTTGCTCTTCATGGAATACATTCCCGTCACCTCGGCAATCTCGAACGACGCCTTTACAGCGGGTCCCGCACCGAGGACAAAATCGTTTCCGAACGGATAGGCGGACCGCAGAATTCCGCTCCATTCCACCCGGGTTCCTTTTGCGGCATCAAAGATCTCACTCTCCCGTTTTCCGGGGAAAGAAGCGGAAAACAGACTTGCGGCAAATGCTGTCTGATCCAGCGCGCCTCCGCTCGCCTCCGAATCTGCGGAGCACGGCGGCTCTGCAGAAACCGGTTCCGCCGGTGCTTCCGGCACGGAGACCGCCGGTTCCGCCAGCGGTTCTGCCACCGGTTTCGGAACAGGAGCCGGCGCGGAATCGGGCCGGGCCGCGGACGCCGGAGAACGGGATGGACGCTTCAGCTCCGGAACCGGTTCGCATGCTTCCACCGGAATCGGATCGGACGGGGAAGACCGGACGGAAGATGCCGCCGCATCCGGCGAGCCCTCCTCTTCCAGAAGAGCCGCGAACGAAGACGTAAATTCTATCAGATTCGACAATGCCTCCGGATTCCGTCCGTCCCCATTGAATTTCACAACGACATAACGATCGGCAATTTCAAAATAACGGTGGAACGCCAGAGCATTTTTCAGAGCATTCACCCGCGAACGGGTCAGGAAATGCTTCAGGGCCTCCGGCGAGGCGGCGGAACAGTGCAGACGGGGATTTTCCAGTCCCGTAACCCGATACACCTTCCGGTCGGCAAAGCGCCGGGCGCACACAGAGGGGTCATCCTGCACAATCAGAATTCCGGCATCCAGCGGACGGGAAAACATCGCCGTAGCAACGGTCTGCAACACCCCCGAATCCTCAATCTGAAGATGGACCTCGATCAGCCGGTCGTTCACATTTCCGCGCAAAGAGGGATATCCGGACATTCCCGCCGGACGGACATATTCCAGTCCGAATTCGTGCGCGGCCTCCATCCAGGATTCGTTTCTGGATGTTCCGGCAAACAGCCCGGCAAACGGGGAAGACGGAGAACGGCGTTCCTCCTGACTGGAATTCTCCATTGCCGCAGCCGCTTTTCCGATGATCCGGATCAGGACCAGGACAAAGATCACGAAAAACAGGATCGTAAAGAAACCGCCGAAATGCATGCACCCTCCCGAAAAGAGATCTCAGGAAACCGCAGATCCGTTATCGGCCGAGCGAGAGGAACTGCAGTCCGGGAAGCTGAATTTCCATCCCCTGCCACTGATTCAGAAACTGAACCGCAATCAGAATTGCCCAGATCAGCAGACAGATCATCGCAACGCAGGAGGAAACCGTAAACGCCCAGTGCGGATTTTCTCCCGGGAGCGATACCTTTTTCACCCGGACCTTTTTCGCCTTTTTCCCGGGCTTGGCGTTTTCCTCCGCGGCGTTCTCTTCCGGAGCGGACGTCTCGGAAGCAGCGGCTTCTCCGGCGGGCTCGGCAGCCGATTCCGCAGCGGGTTCTTCGGCGGCCGGAGCCTCCGCGGAAACGTTCTCCTCCACGACGGGTTCTTCGGCGGCCGGAGCGGGAGTCTCCTCCACCTTGTCCACGGAAGAGGGTTCTGCAGAGGCGGCCGGCGTTACAGGAGCTTTCAATTTGACGGTGCTTGCTCCGGGGGTCGGGACGCCGTCGACTTTGATCGCCTGTGTCGACGTTTCCGGATTATCCGCAGCGGAGGGAGGCGCCAGCTTGATGGTGGCTGCCCCCGGAATCACCGGTTTGGGACCGAGTTTGATTCCGGTCGTCGCAGTCCCCACCTTGATTCCGGTCGTCGCGGTTCCGACAGGAGCGGAAAGATTGATCTTTTTTGCGGGAATGCTGTTCAGTTTGATTCCGGTCGTGGAAGTTCCGACCCGGATTCCGCCGGTTGCGGTCGAGGGAGCCTGCACGGACGGAGGCACACCGATCTTCACCGTGGGAGCGGCATCCGCTTCCGGCGGAGTGGCACCCAGCGGAGAAGCAAAGGTTTTCCGGTTCTGCGGAATCGGCGTGGATTTCATGGAAATCGGCGTGGAGTGCGTCGCCATCGGTTTCGGAGAGGGACGGTTGAGGCGGACCGTGGACGTCTGGTCAATATCCTCCGGTTCCGGTTTCGGCACGCTGGCGACGCCGGAAAGCGGGATTCCCTTGGTGGCGGTGTCGGTGGTTTTCGGTGTCAGGGTCTGCGTTGTTCCCGGACCGGCCTTTTTCAGGAAGGGGGAGGAAACCGGCTGCGCGGAGGCCACCGGTTTCATTTTCTTGATTGGAATGGCCTGAGTCTTCTCCAGATCTCCGGCAAATGCGACCGGCGGAATCGGATTCTGCGGTTTCACAGGAATCTTGCTGACCTTCACGGTGCTCGTTCCGACACTCTCTTCCGCTCCGGACGGCATGTTCATTGGAGTCAGCTTAATTGTCCGATGTCCGGCGTTCCCGGACTGCACGCCGTTTTCTCCCGGGATGTTCTCAGCCATAATCCACCTCAAATAATTGTTCTTGCCAAAACCTTCTTCACTCCATTACCTTGTGAATATAGCATCATCTGTACCGTTCTGCAAATCCGGAAGAAAGCTCCCGCTTCATTTTTATGAAAAAAATTTTCTTCCCTTGATTCTCCGGAAAATGATGCTATCTTATGGATTTATACCGGTCCGGAATCTTGAAATGGAATTCTTTCATGAAATATACTCGGGAAAAAGAGAATATCGGAGATATTGCATTGCGCGCCCTTTCCCCCCGGGAAAGGGTTTTCTTCGCTCTGCGCGAACTGGAGAGCCGTCTTCAGTGCGCGGGAGAGGACTGCTCTTTTCTGCTGAACCGCAGCGTCCGGAAAATGAAGGTGGCGCTGCGCCGTCCGGCGCTCCGCAATGAGATCCGTCTGCTCTCCCTCCTGACGATCGCGGTGACCTTCCTGCTGCTCTACACAACGTCGGGATCCATGGTGCAGACCCTCCTCGACAATGACGAGGTGGATCTGGTCGTGCTGCTGCTCGGATTCGTGATGATTTTTTCCAATATTCTCTATTTTGCATGGCAGACTCTTCTTTATTTCCGCTACAAACCCGTTCCGGCGGTCGGCGACAGGGAACTCCCGAAATGCACGGTGATCGTCCCCGCATACAACGAAGGGAAAGGGGTTCTCCTTGCGCTGGAGAGCATTCTCCAAAGCGACTACCCGGCGGAGAAACTTGAGATTGTCGCCGTGGACGACGGCAGCCGGGACGATACATGGAAATGGATCTCCCAGTGCGCGGAACAGTCCGGCGGACGCATCCATGCACTGCATCTGAGCCGGAACCGGGGAAAACGCAACGCCATCTACCAGGGACTCCGTCTCTCCCGGAATGAAATCTTCGTTACCATCGACAGCGACTCCGTGATAGCCCCGTCAACACTCCGCGATCTGATCTCTCCCTTCGCCGCCGATCCGAATCTCGGCGGAGTGGCGGGAAATATCCGGGTCCGGAACCTGGAGGACGGCGCCGTCCCGCGGATGCTGGACGTCAGTTTCGTGTTCAGTTTCGATTTCATCCGCTCCGCACAGAGCGTGATCCGTTCCGTCATGTGTACGCCGGGAGCGCTCAGCGCATACCGCCGCAGCCATGTCGAACCCTTTCTGGACGAATGGAGAACGCAGACATTTCTCGGACAGCCGTCCAATATCGGGGAAGACCGGGCAATCACCAATCTGCTGCTCCGGGAAGGCCGCGAGGTGGTTTTTCAAAGCACCGCGGTGGCGTTCACGGATATGCCGTCAACCTATCCGCCGCTCTGCAAGATGCTGATCCGCTGGGCGCGCAGCAACATCCGGGAAAA
Source organism: uncultured bacterium (assembly GCA_949297765.1). Classification (GTDB taxonomy): domain Bacteria; phylum Verrucomicrobiota; class Lentisphaeria; order Victivallales; family UBA1829; genus UBA1829. Next base: position 22,126 of record CASFTV010000012.1, read on the forward strand.
TCTGGCGATGGCGGCGTTTCTGTTCCGCCGGATCCGCCTGCGGGATTCCAATCTTCTCGGACTCCAGATCAACTGGCTCATGCAGAGTGTGTGGATGTTCACGCCGCTGTTTTTCCTGTTTTCCGCGCTTTACTGTCTGGCTCTGGACGCTCCGGCGTTTCTGTACAGCGTCTTTTCCGTGACGGTCATCTGGTCGACATTTCCGGCTCTGATTTATGCGGCGAAGTATGAGAAGAATGAATCGCTGTGGGCGTATGTGTTCGGATTTTTCAATTTTCTTGCGCTGTCGTGGATCGGGCCTTACTCCCTTCTGACCGTTCACCGCTCGGGATGGCTGACCAGGGAAATCAAACCGGAACCGGAGAACCGGTCCGTCGGAGAAACCGCCCGCTTTCCGCAATTCCTGACCGGAGAAAAACCATGTCCCTTGAACGTGAAGAAACCCTGATCTGTCCGGCCTGCCGGGCGGAAAACCGTTTCCGGATCTATGACTCCATCAATGTCACGCTCAACCCGGAACTCAAGGAACGCGTGCTGGACGGTTCTCTGTTCAAGCTGAAATGCCACGCATGCGGCGGCGAAACGGTCGTCCGGTACGACACTCTCTATCATGACATGTCCGCCGATCACCCGCTTCTGATCCAGTGCTGCCAGAAACGCGAAGGCTGGGAGGCGATCAATGAACAGAATGAAAACATCCGGACCATGATGCGCGAGATGAGGCTCTCGAATGAATTTCCGCACCGCGTGGTGATCGGCTACAACGCGCTCCGGGAGACGATCCGCATCTTCGACGCCGGATTCGACGACCGGATCATGTTCGCCGTCAAAACAGCATTTGCCGCCATGCTGAAACGGGATCACAAGGAGTGCGCCGGCCTCCTCTTCTGCGCAAAGGATGAGAATGGACGGCCGGTCTTCTCCGTTCTGGACAACGAACGCAGGGAACAGTTCTACACGGTCGAGCCGGAAATCTATCAGAATATTGCGGAAAGACTTGCCCCGGAGCTGCCGCGGGAATCCGAAGAACATGTTCTCGTCGATCACGACTACATGCTCCCGTTCATCGACCGGATCCGGAACTGATCCCGTCCCGCCGCCCGGAACAGACGGAAACGGAACGCGTTTCCCGTTTGATTTTTCCGCAACGCGTGATACATTGTAAAAAAAACCAGAGAGGAGTCTGCATATGATCGGCCATACGGAACTGATTCTGATCGTTCTTGTCGTTTTTCTGCTGTTCGGCGCCAAACGGATCCCCGAACTGGCCAAAGCCCTCGGCAAAGCATCCCACGATTTCAAAAAAGCAAAGGACGGACTGCTCAATGAAACCGAAGAGATGATGAACGCCGCAGAAAAAAAGGCGGAATCCGGCGACAACGTCAAAAAGAACGGGACAAATGCGGAGCAGGACTGAATCCGCAATGGGAAACAGTGACAATCAGAGTTTTCTCGAACATCTGGAGGATTTGCGCTTTGTCCTCCTGAAGACGGCGGCGGCATTTCTTCTTCTGTTCATCCCTTCGTGGTTCGCTTCGCAGTTTCTGGTGGACAAACTCCTTGCCTATGCGGCTCCGGAAGGATTTTCTCTGCATTATTTCACGCTTCTGGAACCGTTTTTCATCCGGCTGAAGATGAGTCTTGCGCTGGATCTGTTTCTTTCGCTTCCGTTTGCGTTTTATTTCATCTGGAGTTTTGTGGCGCCCGCGCTGACGGAGAGGGAACGGAGGATTTTCCGGTATCCGTTCTGCGCGGGGATTCTTCTGGCGCTGTTCGGGATCGTCTTTGCGGTGGCGGTCATCATTCCGGCGGTCGTGAAGTTCTCCCTCTCCTTCGCCGGTCCGGAAATGACGCCGGTGATCGGAATCGGCAGTTTTATTTCCATGGCGCTGTTTTCCATTCTGGCCTGCGGACTGGTCTTCCAGTTTCCGCTGCTGATTTATGCGCTTCTGACATCGGGAGTCATCCGGGTGGAGACGGTCCGGAAACAGCGGCCGGTGGTCATTGTTGTGATTCTGATTATCGCCGCGGTGCTGACTCCGCCGGATGTGGTCAGCCAGGTTCTGCTCGCGCTCCCGACGTGGGTTCTGTTCGAGCTGAGCCTGATCTTCTTTCAGATGACCCATAAGAATCCCGGCGGGGAAACGGAAGAACGTTCTCCCGCGGAACCGCCGGAACGGAGGAATGACACATGAACAGCTCGTTTGCAGAACTGGATTTTGAACGGGAAAAACGGTGCGGCTTTCCGGAATTCATTTTCGGCGGAGGGAAAACTCCGGAACAGATCGTTTCGATCATGAAGGATCTGGATGCGGCGGGAAATCCGGTGCTGGCCACCCGTCTGAAAGAGGAAGCGCTGCCCGTACTCCGGAAGGAGATCCCGGAAGCAGAGATCCATGAACTGGCGCGGACTGCCCTGATCCGAACCCATGTCACACCCCGGAAAGGGCGTGTTGCGGTGATCTGCGCGGGGACTTCCGATCTGCCGGTTGCGGAGGAGGCGTGCGACACCGTCGAGATCTGCGGTTATGCCTGCGACCGGATCGCCGATGTGGGAGTCGCCGGACTTCACCGCCTTCTGAAACAGCTCGACCGTCTGCGCCAGGCCGATGTCATCATCGCCGTCGCCGGGATGGAGGGAGCGCTGCCCAGCGTCACGGCGGGACTGGTCTCCGCGCCGGTCATTGCGGTCCCGACCAGCGTCGGATACGGGACCTCCTTCGGCGGAGTGACGGCCCTTCTGGCCATGCTCAACAGCTGCGCCTCGGGCGTGACGGTCGTCAACATCGACAACGGCTTCGGTGCGGGCTGCGCCGCGGTCCGCATTCTGAATCAGATCAAAAAGCCGGATTGAGCGTTTCCGCAGCAATCCGGCCAGTCCAGAAAGCGACTCCGAAGGGAGAGACGCGAAGAGATCACTTTCCCCAGAACGGACACCCGTTGGTCGCGTTGGTGTTGGTGGGGATGGAGGAGAAAAGACGGGACTCCACATGACCGTCGACAAAGAGGACGTTGACCCCTCTTCCGCTGAGATGGCGTTTCCGGTCGTTTGGCGCATAATACATCTGGGATGTGGTCTCGCAGTAGGGACCGGAGCAGTCGGTCCGCTTTCTGGCATCCCCGTCGATCACCGCCATTTTCCGGGAGGGCTGTTTCACCTTTCCGATGTTGCGTGTCGCATAATCTTCGTAATTGGTCCACGGATTCTCGTAGTTGCTGATATATCCATTGATCAGATAGTGGGCCATGAATCCGTAGACCTTGTTTGCGGTATCGTTCTAGGGCAGATCGTCCTGGGCGGGACAGCCGAAAACATCATGCGGCCGGCTCAGATCCGTATTGCTCTCCGTCTTCCAGTGAAGTTTGTTCTTGACATCCTTTCCGGATTTCAGGGCATACAGACCGTCCTGCCAGCGCCCCTGTGCGTTGTAATAACAGGTTTTTCCGGCAGTCAGAAGACCGTTGTATTTCGGGAAGTATCCCTCATTGGCATCACAATACTGATACAGGATAAACCCCACCTGCTTCAGATTGGAAAGGCACGCCATGTCCTTCGCCTTGGCGCGAGCCTTGTTCAGCGCCGGCAGCAGCAGCGCCGCGAGGATCGCAATGATCGCAATTACAATGAGGAGTTCTATCAGAGTAAAGCTCCTGACACACCGTTTCATCCCGTACCTCCTTTTTTTCTTTCTGTTATTTCCGGGGGACCCCCGAAATCAGGTATTCGGCCAGTTTTTAATGGAAAGAACTGTGCTCCAGTATCCGGTCGGATTCCCATAGCTGTTACGGTCGTAGCGAAGCGTTTTATAACTCAGCGACTGGACATGACCGTCGAACATCACCACATTGGCGCGGTCGTTGTGACGGACATAGGCCGCACTCCATTCTCCGGAGGAGTTGTACGGTGCCACCTCGTTATCGACTTCCCAGTAGGTTGCATATCCCGATCCGTTCCGGATGACTCCGTTGTACATGCTGTCCCGCGGAACCGTATCCACAAAAACTCCGAGAGAGGAATTGCGGCCGAAGCGGGAGTATTCCTGCGCCTTGTGGAGCTTTGCTCCTTTATTCAGTCCGGACCCGCTAAGAGACTCGCCGAAGCTGTAGATGTTCAATCCGTAGCTCACCCACTGGGAGTTGTCGTTCATGCTGGTTTCACTCCATTTGAAAACCGGCTCTCCCGGGCAGTGATAGATCTCCTTTTTCAAGTTGTACCGCTCCGCCCCGAAAGAGACCCATGGAGTGCCATAGAGAGTTGCAGCCATGCACCAGTCGTCATTGTCCGTCTGGTAGTAGGTCATCAGCTTGCTGATCTGGGTCATATTTCCCACGCACGAAATGCTCTGGGCCTTTTTGCGGGCCTTGTCGAGCGCCGGCAGAAGCAGAGCCGCGAGGATGGCGATGATCGCAATCACTACGAGGAGCTCCACAAGCGTAAATCTGCGAAAATGCGTTTTCATTGTTTTTTTTCTCCCTTTTTTATTTTACATCATTTCATGGAATTTTCAAGTTTTCCGTTCATGCGATAGCGGTACATGTTCTCGCCGACTTCGCGCGCAGCCTTGATCAGCTCCGGATAGGGGGTGTCCGCGACATCCACAAATCCGATCTGATAGCCTTCCCCGTCGTAACGGCCGGTCAGCGGCTGATCCCGGAACTGGAACCAGTGCGTCCCGACGAAGTTCGGATGCGCCAGAGCGCCCTGCACGAAGCGGGTGTAGCTGGTCGCGCGCTCCTTCTGATCGCCGACAGGAGCAAGACTGGAGCTGAACATTCCGCGGTCATAGGTTCCGAAGTGGAACTCTCCGACCAGGATCGGCCGGTCGCGGAAATCGCCCCGGTTCGTGTTGTAGACGCTGTTGCTGTAGGTATTGACACTGACAACGTCACAATGTTTCGCGGCGGCCTCCCAGACCACTCCGCTCTGACGGAATCCGACAAAGCGGCAGCCCAGATAAAGACGCTCCGGAGCCGTCTTCTTGATTCCCTTCCGGCAGGTTTCGAAATACCGGTTCACAAACCGTTTATAGAAAGCCTCGGTGTCTTTGCGGAAGGCAGGAGTGTTCTCCTTGGGCATGGCGCGGGTTTCGGCAAACGCCTTCCAGTCTGCGTAACCGGTCTTCCATGCCTTGTTCAGCTTGTCGATCGTCGAGTACTGCTTCTTCAGGTCGTTGATGAATTCCACCTTCGCCGGCTGGGTCGGAACGGCCGTCATCACCGCCGGAATGATGTTGTTGAACTGCAGTTCATTGTCGATGAAGTATCCGATGCAGAGCGGATCCGTGATGGATTTCCGGATCGCCGGATCCTGAGCGGCGCGGTCGCGGAGAATATTCCCCATCTTCTTATCGAACTCGGGATCGAAGACATCGTAGAATTTAACCCGGTTTTCCGCAAAGCGGGGATACTCGCGGGCAAAATCGGCAAGCTGCATGGTGTAGGGAACTTCTCCCCGGATCATGAATTTGCCGTCGGCCCAGTTGCCGATCGAATTGATTCCCCAGGCTTTCAGCCGTTTCGCAAGAACGGCGTAGAAATCGCTTTCATAGTCTTTTTTGCCGTATTTTTTCTGGAGATTCCAGTCGGTGAACGGAAGGATCCCGCTCGGCGGCAAAGGCTGGGAAAACCATTTTTCATGGCCGCGTCCGTTGGTTGCATCGGTATGGGTGCGGAGAACGTCGATCCCGGTGGACCAGAAGAGACGCCCTTCCGGATCAACGAAGAACCATTTTCCCTGATGCTTCGCCACGCGGAAATTCCCGGTTGCTTTCAGCTGAGGACCGTTGGCCCATCCGCCGAAGCGGTTCCACTCCGCGGGAGCCGGAGTTTTTTCCAGCTCGGCGAGTTCGCGTTTATGCTCATCGACCAGGTCCTGATCCTTGTGGATCTTCTCCGGCCATTCGAGATGTTTGTACTGGCCGTAGACGTCGATGAAGGGGAAATAGCTTTCGCCCATTCCGGTGACCTTCCGCGCGAGATCGGGTTCGCCTTCCAGACGCAGATTGGTCAGCTTGCAGTTCAGCAGATCGGGACGGCCCGCCTCGAACGGCCACTGCATCTTGAATTCAATGCTGTTGATTTTGGTGGTATCAAGCGGATTTTTGAAGTTGCGTCCGCCTTCCGGAGCGGTGAAGAGGGAGGCATGCGGAAGATAGATCCGCATCGTCCGCTTCTCTCCGGGATTGAGACCGATTCCGGTGTTCACTTCACGATGCGGAAGATCCACATGGCTGGTACTCTTCCCGCCGCGTTTTCCGCTCGTGATGTGCATGGTCATGCGGAGCTGACGGTCCTTCGAGCAGTTCTCCACGTCAACCGCGAGATATTTCGCCTTGGAGAAGTCGAATTTCTGTCCTTTCGGCGGATTGATCCGCAGACCGGAATCCCATTCGGGCGTATCGGTCCGGATGAAGAACGCGCCGTTCTCCACTCCGACCCTGGCCCGGTAGCGGGCTTCCAGCTGATCCGGTTTGATGTTCAGCTCTCCCGCAACGGCAGACGCCAGTGTGGAAAGCGACAAGAGCAATGCCCATGTTCGAAATCCGTTCATACTCACTCTTCCTTTTCTTGTTGTATCGTTGATTCAAGTTTCGATTCAGTTCAATGACGCCGGCCCGATGCTCCGCACCGAATTCCGTTCAATCAGCCTCACCGGCAGTTCAATCCGCTGCAGAGAGGTGATTCCTTCGCTGAAGACCAGCTCCACCGCCTTTTCCGCGATCTCCCGCAGCGGACTGGCGATCGTCGTCAGGGAAGGACGCTGGAATTCGGAAATCCCGGGATTCTCAAAGCCCAGAAGAGAAATATCTTCCGGAACGCGCACGCCGGCAAGTTCCTGAAGGAGCCAGTTAACCTCGATCACCTTCATATCCTCTCCGGTCACCCAGAGTGCGGTGGCCCCGAAATCCATAACCTGTTTCACGGCGAGGTGGAGAGGCGCCGAACAGGAGACATCACAAAGCTGATCCGCCGCAACCCCCTGTTCAAGAAAGAAATCGCGCAGTCCCTTCATTCTTCCCACTCCGGTGTAATCCGACTCGTGAATCACAGCGACTCTGCGGTGTCCTTTGGAATACAGATAGTTTCCGGCAAGGCGGCCGGTTGCTTCGCAGTCGAGAAAAATCGTATGGAAGTAATTGGAATGATCGTCGCTCAGCCAGACGATCGGAATATTCTTCAGCGCCTTCAGAAGTTCGATCGTGCGGGTCTCCCAGGCGATTCCGATGATTCCGTCGTACCAGCAGTTCTGGAGATTGTCGATCCGGTCCTCGGTAATCATTGTGATTCCGGCATCCGCGCAGGAGAGCGCGTAGCAGATGTACTGGGTCAGAGTATTCACATACCCGCCCATGACCGTCTTATGCGGCGGTTCGGTCACAAGGGCGATCTGCTTGCTGCGGACGCCCACCCGCGGACGGTATCCCAGTTCCCGTGCGGCGGAAAGTACGCGGCTCCGGGTTTCGGGCGGAATGAGAAAACTGTTGTTGAACACCCGGCTCACGGTCCCGCCGGAAACATTCGCCCGCTGCGCAACCTTCGCAAGGACTCCGGAACTTGTGCGGTGTTTGGTGATTTTCATTTTCCCGATCCTCATACGTTATCGTTCGTTCTTTCTTTAAATTATACAACAAAACCATGCAAATGTCAATACCCGTAATGCACTTTTTTAGTATTTTATGCAAAATTTGCATAGACAGTGTTTTCAAGCCTTCTCCGGGAAGAGTCTTCCGGCGACTTGCATTTCCGGAAAAGATGCGATATCTTATACAGCGAAGCCTTATTTAAAAGAGAAGAGGAAAGAAAACAAAGGAGCGATCCATGAAAAAAATTCTGTGTCTGACCCTCTGTATTGCGGGAGCCGCGCTGTTTGCACAGGCAAAAACACCCGCCCCGGCCGATCTGAAACTCTGCTACGACGTTCTCGAAGCGGCGGAATTTGAGAAACAGATGACGGAAAGCGGAACCCAGATGCTGAATGCCCAGATCCAGGCCAATCCGGCCCTTGCCGCCTACCGTCCGGAACTGGAGGCGTTCTACAAGAAATGCCTGAACTACCAGGCGATGAAAGAAGATGTGGCAAAGATCTATCTTCAGGTGTTCACACCGGACGAACTCCGCCAGCTGATCGCATTTTACAAAAGCCCGACAGGACGGCTGTTCCTGCAGAAAACCCCCGATCTGACCGTGAAAGTCTCCATGCTGACCCAGGAAATCATCGCGAAAAACATGCCGGAACTGATTCGGGCAATTCAGGCGAAAACCCAGCAGCTCCAGCAAAAAAAGTGATCCGGCAGACGGATTCTTGTTGACAAAATGCGGGAAAGATGCTAAATTATATGTCAACAATTATCTGAATTCTAACACAACAAGAAGGTGGAAATCATGTCCGGACACAGCAAATGGGCAAATATCAAGCACAAAAAAGGCGCAGCTGACGCGAAAAAAGGTAAAATCTTTTCGAAATTCGCGAAGGAGATCATGGTGGCAGTGAAAGCCAGCGGAAAGGATCCGGCCTCCAATCCGCGTCTGCGTCTTGCCCTTGCGGGGGCGCGGGCAGCCAATATGCCGCGGGAAAATATCGACCGGGCCATTAAAAAAGGCGCGGGCGAACTCGGAGACGTCACATTTGAAGAGATCACCTACGAAGGCTACGGCCCCGCAGGAACCGCCCTGATCATCGAATGCCTGACCGACAACCGCAACCGCACCCTCGGCGACGTCCGCATGACGCTCGACCGGACCGGCGGCAACATGGCCAACAGCGGCGCGGTCGGCTGGATGTTCCAGCGCAAAGCCCACTTCACCATCGAAGGCGAAAACGCGGACGAGGAAAAACTGATGGACATCGTCCTCGACGCCGGCGCGGAAGATATCGAAGTCGATGACGGAACCGCGGAAATCTGGGGCGCGCCGGAAGCGTTCGAAGCCATTCAGAAAGCCTTGGAAGGCGCCGGCATCGAACCGACGGAGTCGGGAATCGTCCGGAAACCGGACAACAAGGTGGATGTGAAAGAACTTTCCACCGCGCAGCAGCTGCTGCGCCTGATCGACAAACTGGAGGATCTTGACGACGTTCAGGCGGTCCACTCGAATGCGGAGATCGCCGAAGACATTCTCGATCAGATTGCCGCACAGGAAGATTGAGTTCAAGTGGCATTCGAGCCGGTCACGATTCTCGGGGTGGATACGGCGATCCGTAAAACCGGATACGCCGTTCTCCGCCTGACGGCGCCAGGCAGATTCGAAGTGGCCGACTGCGGACTGATCCGGAACGGAAAGGATCTCCCCCATAGTGAATGCCTGAGACGGCTTTCGGGAGGAATCCGGGAAATTGTGCAGACCTTCCATCCGGATGCGGCATCCATCGAAATGGCATTTGTAAACAAGAATATCCGCACAGCGATGATTCTGAGTCTGGCGCGCGGTGCGGTGATTGCCTCTCTTGCGGAGAACGGGATTCCGATTTACGAGTACTCGCCGAAAACCGCCAAACGTGCGGCGGTCGGCCGTGGAGAGGCGTCGAAGGAGCAGGTCGCGGCAATGATGGCCGCACTCTGCGGGATTGACATATCGGGCGTGCCGGATGATGCGACGGACGCACTTGCGCTCGCACTCTGCCATGCGAACAATTCGGCGCACAAGGAGCTGCTGTCAATCGGAAACAGAGTTTGACCGGAGAAAAAAACGGTTTTTACGGAGAAAAGTCGATTATGAAACTGACGAAATACGGGAAACGCGAATGGGGAACGGCCACAGGGATCGCTCTCCTTCTGCTGGCCGGGACCATCACCTGCGGATTCCTTTTTGCCTCGAACGCCGGATTTTATCTCTCCATTCTTGTAATTGCGGTGTGGACGGCGTTTGTGGGATTCTTCCGCGATCCGGCGCGCGTGATCCCGGAGGAGAAAAATCTGGTGCTTTCCCCCGCGGACGGACTCGTAAAGGATATTGAACTGATCCGGGCCAGCGACTGTCCCCAGCTGGCGGAAATCTTTGAAGGGAATGACATGCTCCGGATCGGGATCTTTCTTTCCGTGTTCAATGTTCACCTCAACCGGGCGCCGGCCGACCTGACCGTGAAACTCAGCGAGCATAAAGACGGCTGCTATTACGACGCAAGAGACAACCGGGCAATCAAGGAAAATGAATCCCAGCTGATCGCGGGAACCGCCACAGTCGCCGGCCGGGAGTATCCTCTTGCGGTCAAGCAGATCTCCGGAGCAATCGCACGGCGCATTGTCTGCGGGGCGGTCCCGGGAACAAAACTCAAACGCGGGGAAAAATACGGAATGATCAAATTCGGATCCCGCACGGAATTGTATCTTCCGGCAAAAAGCGATCTGGAAATCGCGGTCCGGATCGGCGACAAGGTGCAGGGAGGCCTGACCGTCATCGCCCGGACAGACCGGACAAGCGCCTGAGCAAATTTCTCACAAAAGGAACATGCGGCCGCCAAATGAAAAAAAACATCCGGATTTTCGTGGAACGGACCCGTTGGCTGAAAGCCATTCCAAACTCGCTGACCCTCTGCAACTCCCTCTGCGGTTTTGCGGCGATCATCAACACGCTGCGCGTCTATGAGCGCATGTACATCCGGGAAGGCGCCACCGATGCGGCGGAAATTCTGGCACAAAGCGCAGTTCTGATTCTTTCCGCCATGATTTTCGATGCGCTGGACGGATTTGCCGCCCGTCTTCTGAACGCCGCCAGCATGCACGGAATTCAGATGGACTCTCTTGCCGACATGGTGACCTTCGGAGTCGCGCCGGCAACACTGATCGTCGTCATGACCCACAGTCTTCCGAATTTTCACGAGGATAATTTCTATCTGGTCTGGGCGCTGGCGGCGATCTATCTCGGCGGAGCGGCCCTCCGGCTGGCGACCTACAATGTGCATGCGATGGTGGAAAAGAAAAGCAGCGATAAATTCTCCGGACTGCCCTCCCCCGGCGCCGCCGCGGGAATCTGCACCGCGGTGATCTACTACAATTCGCTCGGGATGGAGATCCGTCATCTGGCAGTGGTTCTGCCGATCTACTGCGCCCTGCTGGGATTCCTGATGGTCAGCAAAATCCAGTACACGCATTTTGCGAAATGGCTGCTCTCCCTGAGACGGAACCGGAAACGTCTTCTGCTCGTGGCGGTGGTGCTGGCTGCCGCGTGTTTCAAACTGGAACTGACCGCATTCATCGCCGTGAACGGATACATTCTTCTCGGGATTCTCTGCGCGCTCGGCCGGAAACTCGGACTGCTGCCTTCCCCTCCTGAGGAAGAGGAGGCGGCGGCATGAAAGCACTCATCACGGGAGGAGCCGGGTTCATCGGCGGACATCTGACGGAAAATCTTCTGGCGGATGGGCACGAGGTATTCTCCATCGACGATTTTTCAACCGGATCGCCGCGCAATCTCGACGCAGTCCGGACAAATCCGTGCTTCCACTTCACGGAAGCCAATATGATCGACGCGCCGGAACTGGAGGAGATGGTCCGGGAATCGGATGTGATCTTCCACCTGGCGGCGGTTGTCGGCGTGGATCTGGTGGTCCGCGATCCGATCGGAACCATCATGACCAATGTCAACGGATCGGAACGGATTCTCTCGCTGGCGTCCCAATACGACCGGGAGATTCTCCTGGCCTCGACCAGCGAAGTTTACGGGAAATCAACCCGCCTCCCCTTCGCCGAAACAGACGACCTGGTGATCGGCCCCTCGACGCATTCGCGCTGGTCCTATGCGTGCAGCAAGCTGCTGGACGAATTCCTTCTGATGGCCTATCGCCGGAACAAAGGACTGCGCGGAACCGTGGTGCGGTTTTTCAACACGGTGGGACCGCGGCAGACAGGACAGTTCGGAATGGTTCTCCCGCGGTTTGTCGGAGCCGCACTGCGGAATGAGCCGCTCCGGATCTTCGGGACGGGCGCACAGACCCGCTGCTTCTGCCATGTTTCCGATACGATCCGGGCTTTGCGGTCCCTGATCGGACGCGAAGAGGCATACGGACATATTTACAACATCGGCTCCACGCACAGCATCACGATCGAGGATCTGGCGCACAGGGTGATTTCGGAGCTTTCCTCGCATTCCGGCGTGGAGCATATTCCCTATGACAAGGCGTATGAAAGCGGCTTTGAAGACATGCTCCACCGGGCGCCGGACTGCTCGGCAATCGGAGCGCTGACCGGCTGGAAAGCGGAAATCTCTCTGGAACAGATCATCCGGGACGTTGCGGAAAGCATGAAAAAAAATTGAAGAACGGTTGAAAAAAACGAAAAATATGCTATATTCCTTTTTCTGCACACGGTCGGAAAATTCGTGTGCATTTTTGCGGAAAAGAAAACAGCCAAACGATTGAGGAGATAGAAAATGGGCGTTCCAAAAAGAAAAATGTCGAAGATGAAAAAGCGTCAGCGTATTGCCGCGAACAGCTACGAAGGCGTTCAGGCGAACTTCTGCGCGAACTGCGGCGAACCGGCCGCGCCGCACACGGTCTGCAAACACTGCGGGACCTACAAAGGCAGACAGATTCTCACGGTCGAACAGTAAGGATCCCGCACCGGAGCAGCACGCGTTATGAAGATCGCAGTTGACGCAATGGGCGGCGACTATGCACCGGGAGTGGTGATTGAAGGTGTTCTGCTTGCTTTGCAGGAGCTTCCGAATCTTCAACTCATTCTGGTCGGGCATCAGGAAAAACTTTCCTTCTATCTGGAGAAGGCGGGTTTGATGCACCATCCGCGCGTGGAACTGGTTCACGCCGAACAGGTGGTGGAAATGAGCGATCATTCAACGGATGCACTCCGGTCCAAAAAGAAATCTTCCATTACGGTGTGCGCCGATCTGGTGAAGGCCGGCGCAGCCAGTGCGATTGTCTCGGCAGGACATACCGGGGCCGCGGTAGCGGCAACCAAGGTGCGTCTCCGGACTCTGGAGGGAATCGACCGCCCCGCACTCGCCACGCTGATGCCGGCCGTCGGAGGAAAGAATGTGCTCATCGACGTCGGCGCCAACACGGACTGCGTCCCGATCAACCTTGCGCAGTTTGCCGTAATGGGGGAACTGTATGCTCAGCTGACATTCGGCATTGAAAATCCGCGCATCGGACTGCTCTCCGTCGGCGGAGAGGATGTCAAGGGCAACGATCTGACAAAGGAAGTGTTCAAGATTCTCTCGCGCATGCCGATCAACTTTGTCGGCAACGTGGAAGGACATGACATCTTCCACAAAAACACATGCGATGTGATCGTCTGCGACGGCTTCATCGGCAACTCGCTTCTGAAAGCCTCGGAAGGACTCGCCCGGGCCACATTCCACTGGCTGAAGGAGGCTTTCACCAGAAACCCGATCCGCCAGACCGGAGCGTTTCTGGCCAAAGAGGCGTTCCGGGAACTGAAACAGATCTCCGATTCCGAAGAATTCGGCGGAGCGCCGCTGATGGGCATCCGGGGAATCTGCATCATCGGACACGGAGCATCAACTCCGAAAGCCGTGAAAAACGCGATCCGTCTTGCCGACACCTATCTCTCTCTCGGACTGACGGACCGGCTCGTCAAACGAATCAACGAATGCGGAATTGCGGTAAAACACGGTTGATTTACCCCCTTCCGCGATCTTAACTTATAACGTAGGAGTGTCTTTTCATGGGCATCGTGATTAAAGGAACCGGAATGTATGTTCCGGAACGGGTTCTGACCAACGCCGACCTGGAAAAAATGGTGGAGACTTCCGACGAATGGATCACAACCCGCACCGGCATCAAAGAACGTCACATTGCCGATGAAGCGACCTCGACCTCGATGCTTGCCTGCAACGCCGCACGGAAAGCCCTTGAAATGGCGGGAGTCTCCCCGGATGAGCTGGATCTCATTACCGTGGCAACCGTCACACCGGACAAGCTGTTTCCCAATACGGCCGCCCTGGTCCAGAGAGCGCTGGGCGCACGGGCATGTCCCTGTTTCGACCTCGAAGCCGCATGTTCGGGGCTTCTCTACTCTCTGGAAGTGGTGCACAGCATTCTCAAGGCAAACAAGAATTACCGGAAAGCCCTGGTGATCGGAGCGGAAAAACTCTCGTCGATTGTGGACTGGACCGACCGCACCACCTGCGTACTTTTCGGTGACGGCGCAGCGGCTCTCGTTCTGGAACGCGACGACTCCGCCGAACATGATTTCTATGTTGCCGGAAAGCTCGCGGCGGACGGCAACTATGGAGACATCCTGCACCTTCCCGCGGGAGGAAGCGCGATGCCCGCCAGCCATGAATCCGTGGACGGGAGACTCCATTTCATCAAAATGGGCGGACAGGAGACCTTCAAACTGGCCGTGACCGGCATGACCAACGCCAGCAAAGAGGTGCTTGCAGACGCCGGCGTCGCCCCGGATCAGATTGCATGGGTGATTCCGCACCAGGCGAACCGCCGGATCATCTCGGCAGTTGCCCAGCGTCTTGACGTGCCTGAGGAGCGGGTGTATGTGAATATTTTCCGTTACGGGAACACCTCGTCCGCGTCGATCGGGATCTGTCTGGATGAGCTGAACCGCGCGGGGAAACTGAAACGGGGCGACTATGTCCTCCTGACCGCGTTCGGCGGAGGCCTCACCTGGGGCGCTCAGCTGATCCGCTGGTAACGCCCGCCGCCATGGGATTTTTTCGAGGCGGAATCAATTTCAAGCTGGAAAGCCGGAACACAGCCGGCTCGGTGCTGATGATTCACGGTCTTTTCATGGGATCGTGGATTCTGTCTCCGATTGCGCGGCACCTGAACCGGAACGGATTCCGCTGTTTCGGCTATGATTATCCGACCCGCATCCGACGCGTCGAAGTTCATGGAGCGGAACTGGCGGATGTGCTGTCCCGCCTGCCGGAGCCGCGCCTTGATGCGGTTACCCACAGCATGGGCGGACTGATCCTGCGGGCGGCTCTGGCGCATAAACCCGAACTGAAACAGAAAATCGGACGGGTTGTGATGATCGCTCCGCCGAACCGGGGATCCGATCTTGCGCGCCGCTGGAGAACAAACTTTCCGCCGGCGGGGAAACTGGTTGTCCCGCTTCACGACCTGAGTTCGGAAGAGGATTCCGCGATTCACTCGCTCCCGCCGCTTCCGGAAGGGATTGAACTCGGGATTCTCGCAGCGGAGAACGATCATGCGATTTCCGTCGACCGGACCCGTCTTGCAGGAGAGCGGGATCACCGGATTCTGCCGGGAAGGCATACGGATATTCTGTTCCGCCGGAGAACCGCGGAATTTGTTGAACGTTTTCTCCGGACCGGAAAATTCTGATTTCCCGGATTTGACATGGAGAAACGGAGGTTTATAGTATCGGCAGTCCATTCATAGAAACAGGGAGGTTTTCCGATGAAGAGATGGTCTGTTTTTTTGTTTTCCGCAGTGCTTCTGTTTTCCGTTCACGCAGGAGCGGATACACTTCCGCCGACAAAATATCCGCCGCTGAACGAAACGGTGTTCCATTCGTATTTCAGGAAGATTGAAACGTCGAAGATCAAAGGGAATGTGTTTGATCTGCTCCGGAAGGAGAGTTTTCTGATTACGGGGGGCAGTCCGGCGTCGTACAACAGCATGACCGCGGGCTGGGGAGGATTCGGCGTTCTCTGGGGCCGGGACGTTGCAAGCATCTATGTCCGCAACACGCGCTACACCTATGAATTTCTGGAAAAGGAGCCGTATTTCACGCTGTCGTTCTATGACAATCCGGAACGGGCGGAGCTGATGCGCGTCTTCGGACGGATGTCGGGACGGACCGCCGACAAGATCAGGGAATCCGGGTTCACGCCGGTGAAGGTCCCGGGCGGCGGAGTCGCCTATGTCCAGGCGAGAATGATTCTCCTCTGCAAACGTCTTGCGGGAATCGAACTGACGCAGGAAAAGATCCCCCGGGAGATCGCCCGGAAAACCTATGGCGAAACCCGCGATTTCCATAAACTCTACATTGGCGAAATCGTCGGC
Organism: uncultured bacterium; assembly: GCA_949297765.1. GTDB lineage: Bacteria > Verrucomicrobiota > Lentisphaeria > Victivallales > UBA1829 > UBA1829. The sequence continues at coordinate 38,090 of CASFTV010000012.1, forward strand.
GTGTGGATTCGCAAATAAGCGCGGGAAAAGAACTTCTCCCCGTCCGCCCTCCCCGCTCCCGAAGCGGTTTTTTCTCGGAATATTTTCGGAAAAAACTTGCGAAACAAGGGAAAACGGGGTATCTTACCGAATGATTGCATCGTAAAAAAACTCACCGTTAATTCGAAGGAGATTTTGTATGAACGGATCCGTATCCCCACTTCAGAAGGCAAGATTCAGCTACCAGCCCAAACTTCCGGCGGCCCTCCGCAGCGGAGCGGCAGTCAAATGCATCGAAGGAGAAAAACTCCAGGCGTTCGCGGACGCAGACAAGATCGAAGCCCTCTTCCCCTCCACCAGCAACATGCCCGTACTCTCGTTTGAGAAGGCGGATTCGAAAACGGAACGCGGAGCAATCAACGTCGGCGTGATCCTTTCCGGCGGCCAGGCCCCGGGCGGACACAACGTGATCGCCGGACTCTATGATGGAATCAAGAGCCTCAACGCGGGAAGCCGCCTCTACGGATTCAAAGGCGGACCCGGCGGACTCGTGGACAACAACTATGTCGAAATCACGGACGAATTCATGAACGCCTACCGCAACACCGGCGGATTTGACATGATCGGCTCCGGAAGAACCAAACTCGAACTGGAGGAACAGTTCGACAAAGGGGCGGAAAACTGCAAAAAACTCGGAATTTCCGCGCTGGTCATCATCGGAGGAGACGATTCCAACACCAATGCGTGCCTTCTGGCGGAATACTACAAGAAGAAAAATATCCCGATCCAGGTGGTCGGCTGCCCGAAAACCATCGACGGCGACCTGAAAAACAAATTCATCGAAACCTCCTTCGGCTTCGACACCGCTTCCAAAGTGTACAGCGAACTGATCGGCAACATCGAACGCGATGCGAACTCCGCAAAGAAATACTGGCACTTCGTCAAGCTGATGGGCCGTTCCGCCTCCCACATCACGCTGGAATGCGCGCTGAAGACTCATCCGAACATCACGATCATCTCGGAGGAGGTCGCGGCGAAGAAGCAGACGCTCGACGAAATCGTGACCTACATTGCGGACACCGTCGCCGCCCGCGCAAAGAACAAGGAGAATTTCGGTGTTGTCCTGATCCCGGAAGGACTGATCGAGTTCATTCCGGAGATGAACAAGCTGATCGGCGAACTCAACGAACTGCTCGCGAAAGAGGGCGAGGCGTTCGCGGCGATTGAAAACAAAGACGAAAAGATGGCGTTTGTTGTTGACCGTCTCCCGAAAGAACTTGCCGCGGTCTTCGCCTCGCTTCCGCAGGCCATCCAGCTCCAGCTGACCAACGACCGCGATCCCCACGGAAACGTTCAGGTGTCGCTGATCGAAACGGAAAAACTGCTGGTTGAACTGGTGAAGGCGAAACTGAAAAAACTTCCGGAAAAAGTGAAATTCTCGGCGCAGACCCACTTCTTCGGCTACGAGGGCCGCTGCTCGGTTCCGTCCAACTTCGACGCCGACTACTGCTACAGCCTCGGCTACAACGCGGCCGCCATCATCGGCGCGGGCAGAACCGCCTACATGTCCTACATCAGCAACCTTGTCGCCCCCGCGGAACAGTGGAAGGCGGGCGCGGTTCCGCTGACCGCGATGATGAACGTCGAACGCCGCCACGGCGCCGACAAACCGGTCATCCGGAAAGCGCTGGTCGAACTCGACGGAAAACCGTTCCGCGAATTTGAGAAAAACCGTGCTCTGTGGGCAGTGACAACGTCGTTTGTCTTCCCCGGCCCGATCCAGTACTACGGACCGGCAGAGGTCTGCGACGCAACCACGGAAACCCTGAAACTCGAACAGGCGGAAAAGGAATGAGTACGGGCGGAGGAGAAAATTCGTTCGACGCGGCGAAAGTCGCCATGCTCGCGCGGCTCGACCTGTCACCGGCTGAACGGGAGAGGTTTCAGGGCGAGATGGAGGCGATCGTCGGCTATGTGAACCAGCTTTCGGAGCTGGACGTGGAAGGAATCGAACCCACCGCCCACACGACCCCGAGATTCAATATCCTGCGCGACGACGTCGCCGAACAGCGCTTCCCCCGGGAGACCATGCTCTCCAACGCGCCGGAAGTCATCGACGGCGAACTGATCCGGATGCCGCAGGTCCTGCCGGGAGAAGGAATGTCATGAGCGAACTGACCAGACTTACCGTGGCGGAATCCGCAGAACTGCTGAACGCCGGAAAAATCAGCTCCGCCGAACTCTGCGATGCGTATCTCCGCCGCGTCGGCGAAGCGGATTCCACCATCCGCGCGTTTCTCGCGCTCGACGAGGACCATGTCAGGACGGCGGCAGCCGAATCGGACAAACGGCGCGCAGAGGGGAAACCGCTCAGCAAATACGATGGAATCCCCGTCGGCATCAAGGACTGCATCTCCGTCCGGGACGAACGCTGCTCCTGCGCCTCCCGGATTCTGGAAAACTTCAAAGCGGTCTACGATGCGACCGTCATCACAAAATTGCGGAACTCCGGCTTCATTCCGTTCGGACGGACCAACATGGACGAATTCGCAATGGGATCTTCCTGCGAGAATTCCGCGTTTCAGAAAACCCGCAATCCGCGGAACCCGGAGTGCGTTCCGGGCGGTTCGAGCGGCGGTTCCGCGGCGGCGGTGGCGGCGGACGAGGTTCCTGCCGCACTCGCGTCCGACACCGGAGGATCCATCCGCCAGCCGGCGGCGTTCTGCGGAGTCGTCGGACTCAAGCCGACTTATGGACGGGTCTCCCGTTTCGGACTCGTCGCATTCGCCTCCTCGCTCGACCAGATCGGGCCGATCACCCGGACAGTGGAGGATTCCGCCATTCTTCTGGACACCATCGGCGGCCATGATCCCGCCGACTGCACCAGTCTGGAAGCTCCCTGCGGAGGTTTCGCGGAAGGACTCAAAAACGCCTCGCTCAAAGGCCTGAAAGTCGGCCTTCCGAAAGAGTATTACGAGCTGGACGGAATCACGGACTCCGTCCGGAAAACCGCGGAAAACACCATTGAAGCATTCCGCAGTGCGGGCGCGGAAATGGTGGAGGTCTCCCTGCCGCACACAAAATATTCGATGGCATGCTACTACATTGTTGCGACCGCGGAAGCAAGCGCCAATCTTGCCCGGTTCGACGGCGTCCGCTACGGATACCGCAGTCCCTCGGCGCGGGATGTCCTCGAAAACTACATGAAATCGCGGGGAGAGGGATTCGGCGACGAAGTCAAGCGCCGCATCATGCTGGGAACCTATGTGCTGTCCAGCGGATATTACGACGCCTACTATCTGAAAGCCCAGAAAGTGCGGACTCTGATCCGGCGGGACTTCGAAGAAGCGTACCGGAAATGCGATATTCTCCTGACCCCGGTCACTCCGGCGCCGGCGTTCCGGTTCGGAGAGAAATCGGATCCGCTGCAGATGTATCTGAGCGACGTGTTCACGACCTCGCTGAATCTCTCCGGCAACTGCGGCATCAGCCTCCCTGCCGGCAGAGACGACGCAACCGGCCTTCCGATCGGCATGCAGCTGATGGCGCCCGCCCTTGCGGAACAACTGCTGTTCAACACCGCCTACGCATTCGAACGGCGTTGACAGGCTATTTCATGGAGGTTTCCCGATGAGAATTCCGCTTCTGATTCTTCTGTTCTCCGCTGCCGCAGCGCAGGCACAGATCTCGCTGGCGCCCGGAGCGAAAATGCCCGGAGTCACGGCGGAGTGGGTCATTGAACTTCCCGCCGCGCCACGGCCGCTCCTGCCCTCCAAGGAGCGGAAAGACTATCGGATTCTCACGTTTGCGGACGCATATTCTCCGGATTTCATCCAGACCCTTCGTCTGATGGAAAGCATTGAACGGAAATACGGCGTTCCCGGGAAAAATCATTCCGTCACGATCCAGACCGTGACAAAGAATGAGAAGGCGGATCTGAACCGGGTTCTCGGGAACCAGTCCGTCCCGTTTCAGCTGAATCTCGGAGCCGACAAAAACGGAAAAACCTTCCGCGCGTTTGCATCGGGGGTTGCCTCCCTTCCCTACACATTCATCTCCCGGAACGGAGCGATCGCCTGGAGCGGACATCCCATCGAAATCGAAACTGTAATGGATGCCCTGCTGGCGGATAAATTCTCCCTGGACACCCAGAGGAAAATTGCGGTCTACCGGGGGGAACTGCAGTCGGCCCTGCGCGCAGGACTGCCGGATGTGGTCTCCCAGACAGCGGACAAGATTCTCGTCCTCTCCCCGCGCGATTCCATCGCAATGCAGGCAAAGCTCTACTCCTTCCAGCTCAAGGGACGAAACGCGGAAGCAATCGCGTTTCTGAATGACTTCATCCGGAAAAATCCCGAAAATTCCATGCAGACCCGGATGATGCTGCTGAATCTCCTTCTGCAGCAGTCCGACCCGGCGGCCGCCTGGGAAAAAGCCGTTGCGGAAACCAGCGCCTATGCAGACCGGAAACCGGAAGATGCGCTCCGCCTCGCCGATTATTTCCTGCGCAGCACCTCCGTGGAGCGTCTCCCCGTCCAGAACATTCTGAAACTGGCGGAAACCGCGGAAAAAGAATTCCGCAAAACCCGGAATACCCGCTATCTTGCCGATGCGCTGGAAACCCTCGCCCGCGCCAATTACGCAGCCTGCCGGCTCGACAACGCCATTCAGGCACAGAAAGAGGCGGTTCAGCTGCGGGAAAACCAGAAAAGTCCTCTTCTCCCCGCCGCCCGGAAAATGCTGGACTTTTATCTGAATCTGAAAAAGCTCTGACTGATGCGCTTTCCGGAGTCGATTCCCCCGTCCGGAAACGGGACACGGAGGGATCGGGTTCCGCTCACCTGCGACCATTTCTCCGGTCAATCCTCCCGCCGGACTCATCCGTGAAAACGGAAAGGGCGGTCAGTCGGCAGAAGAAAGTTCCGCGATATCCCGGAAGATCTCCTCCAGAAGAGATCTGCGCGCCGGGGTCAATTCAAATTCCCGGATGTAATGCCGGGCATCCGACGTATCGTAGAATATGGAAACCAGTCCCAGAAAATAGAGGAAATCCGGAGAAAGACGCTTGCGGAGCACTGGATTACGGCAGGCCTCCAGAATCGAAAGGCGGAGACGCGCCACATTTTCCGGCATCAGGCCGATTCTTTGACGCAGAGTGATTCGCCCATCCCGGAAAGTCACCCGGATACTGCCCCGTTCCGCACCGGTCAGAGACGCATTTTCTCCAAACCGGAAAAGCGGGAATTCGCGCAATCGGTCCAGCGAAGCATAGAACTGCCTCAGAAACGCCGCATCGCCGAGGCATTCCGCAATCGCCTTTGCCTTTCGAACAGCGGAACAGTCTCGGGAACTGTACCGGCGGGCAAATCCGGCCATCTGGGACCGCAGCAGATCCGGAGAAAAATGACGGACATGAGGAGCCAGCAGCGCCCGGTATTCCCGATTCAGAATCTCCGGAGTCTTCCGGGAATCGGCTCCGGCGGAGGCCATTCTCCGGACAGGCGTTTTCCCCGGAGACTTCTCGGAAACAGCAGGAGGATGCGTGGAAGAGCCTCCCCTCCCCCCATACGGGAAACCGCCCGGACGATTCAGCGTCTGCGACCGCAGCTCCATGATCCGGAATACGGTCTGGAGCGCATCCGCATGATTCAGCAGATCTCCGTTCAGGTGGGGAAGACGCCCCTGACGGAGCAGCATCCGGAACAGCCGGAACCGTTTTGCAAGCGAACGGGCATCCTCCAGCGGGATCTGATACGAGGAATCCAGAAACACGCGAATCGTCTCCCGGTAAACTCCGGCAAGGCGCTCCCGTTCCGCCGCAATCCGGTTCAGCCGATCCCGCTCCGTCGCGATCTCCGAATACAACGGTTCGGGCGGACGACGCTCCTTCAGGAAACGGGAGCAGGCTTCCGCGAGACCGGTGGGATCATCTTCAAATCCGGCCTTCCTGTCGCTCCACTCCTTCCGCATGCGCTCCACGGGATTGTTTTCATGGACGGGTGCGGCGGCGGACACCGCTTCATCTCCGGAAGTCAATCCTTTCGGGAGCTCCGCCGGAGGAATCGCGGCAGGAGTTTCCGGCGCGGTCAGAAAACGGAAGAGGAACCACACGGTCAGCGCAGCAACGACACACCCTCCGGCGATCAGAAGGATTTTCCGGACGGGGAAACGCCCGGATTTCTGCGGTTCACTCTCTTCCTCCGGCGCCTCATAGGCATCAAGGATATGGGAGAGTATTGCAATGACCTCGGTCCAGTCCTCCGGGCGGTTCTCAGGATTTTTCTCCAGAAGGCGGAGAATCAGACGGGAAATTCCGACCGGAATATCGGGATTGATTTCAATCGGGTCCACCGGGGTTTCGGTCAGATGGCGGCGGTAGATCTCCTCGACCTTCCCGCTTTCAAACGGCGGATGGCCGACGACGATGTGATAGAGAGCCGCACCGAAGGAATACATGTCGGAACGCAGACTCACCGCCGTTTGTTTTCCGGAAATCAGTTCCGGGGCGGCATAGAGAGGAGTCACCATGACATCCCGCCGGGCGCTCTCCTCATGGACCGAACGAGCCAGTCCGAGGTCCGCCAGTTTGATTTCGCCGCTGTGCGTGACAAGGATGTTGTCCGGCTTGATGTCTCCATGGCACATGCGCCTGGCCTTCCACGCATACTCGAGCGCTTTGGCGAGCTGAAGAGCCGCGTGCATGGCGGGAACAGGAGCCAGCGGACCGGAACGTTTCAGTTTGCAGTCCAGCGATTCGCCGTCCACGAACTCCATTGCGAAATAGTTGATGCCCTCCTTCGTCGTCCCGGCGGCATACGCCTGAACGATGTTGGGATGCGTCAGGTTGGCGGCAACGCGCGCTTCGTGAAAGAATCCCTCCACGAATCCCGGCTCTCCGGAAAGTTCATCGGAAAGGATTTTCAGCGCGGCGGGACGGCGGAGATTGATCTGCGTGGCGCGATAGACCACTCCCATTCCCCCCTGTCCGATCGGCTCCTCGATCCGGTATCCGGCGATCACGGTTCCGGACGGCAGAGCGGCGGCCGAATACCCGAGCGGAGCACCGCATTCCGCACAGAGAAGACGCCCGGATTCCCGGTCGGTCGCGGTTTCCACGGTTTTTCCGCAATGATTGCAAAATTTGGCCATAAGTCCCCTGTGTCCGAATGCGTCTGAAAGATTCTGACAATATACGGCTTCAAATGGGAAAAGTCAATCCGTGAGTTTCATTTTCCGCGGAGGATCGGAAAAACATCCTCTGGGCCGATCGGGAAAACCAGACGCCGTAAATTTCGAAAAAAGAACTTTTTGGAATTGACATTTCCCGAAAAAGGATTATCGTTACGGACGGACAGGGAATCAAACACGAAAGGAATTCCGGCAATGGCAAAACTGCTTTTTCGATCCGCATATTCACTGATCCTCGCATTTGTTCTGACGCTTTCCGCCTCGGCGGCGGAGACATTTCAGCCGCATGAAATTCTGCGTCTTCACATTCGGTCCTATACGGAATTTGTCAACGCGGCGACCACGTTCACTTCCCAGATTTCGTCGAAGGCGGCAAGCAATGTCATGCTTCTGTCGGCCATGTTCGGCATGAATCCGGACTTTGCGCTCATCAATCCGGCGCGTCCGATGACCTTTCTTCTGCTGACCGGCGCGGGAACCGTAAAAAATAAAACCGGGGAATACGCGCCCGATCTTTTTCTCTGCGCGGCGGTCCACCTTCGCGAAGGAGGCGCACCCGACAAGAATTCCCCGAACGCCGGAATGCGCTTTTCCACACTCCCTCTGCCCGACGGACGAACTCTCCTCTACCGGAAAAACCCGCTTTACGAAAAGATGATCCGGGAAAAGGCGACGAGCCTCTTTCCGATCCGCCGGGACCTCCCCCAGATGCAGCTGGAGATGGATCTGGCTTCCATCTCCCAGCTTCCGCTGTTCCGGGAAGCCCTCGCCAACGGCGTCGCCTCCGCCACAGAGAAGCACGATGATCTTCAGCCGGACGAGCTGACGCGGAAAGTGGAAAAAACAATCCGCCAGGCAGAAAAACTGATTGTCGGACTCCGCTTTTCGAACGCGGAAACTCTTCATTTCAACCTCGGACTCGCTCTGAAACCGGGGTCCGAAGCAGCCAAACTGTTCAATACGCCGAAAAGCGGCTTTGATTTTTCGACCGTTCCCATTCTGGACACTGCCACGGATCTCTATCTTCTCCACATTCCGGACGATCCGGAACTGAAGAATTTTCTGATCCGCCAGGTTCGCCAGATGGCTCCCCCCTCCGCGTTTCCGGAACGCTGCATCAGCAGTGCATCGGGAGCCCTTCTTGTTTCGCTGGATCAGAAAACCCAGCGGACCAAAAGCTATATTGCCCTCCGGCCCGGCGCGGCGCGCCAGCTGCTCGCATTCATGAAGGAGGATAAAACCATCCGCGAACTTTCTCCCGGACTCTGGATCGTTGACTATCAGGAGGATGGCGTTTCCACCTATGCCAAGGTCTCGGACAACGGGCTCTATCTTGTCACCGGGCAGATCAGTGAAGTGACCGCAAAACGGATTCTGGACGACCGCACGCCCCTTCCGGCGACCGTAAAGCTGAACTCCGACGTTTTTGCCGTCTATAAGAAAAAAGGGAGTTCCGACACCTTCTCCCGGATCGGCGTCATCCGCTATGACAAGAACCGGCTCAGCGGAGAAATTCTGCTTCATCCCTCCGATTTTCCGAAAGAGGCTCCAGCTCCGCGCCCACCCCGTCCCTCCGCAGGAAAATAAAAACGCAGGATTTTTCCGGAATCCGCATGAAAAAACAGTTTCATGGTGTATATTACTCCAGCAGGAGTTATCAACGTCACATTTTTTCGAAAGGAATGAAATCATGCAGGTTCCTCTTCTCGATTTGAAAGGACAATTTGCCGCACTGAAGCCGGAAATCATGAAGGAAATCGAGGAACTCTGCGATTCCCAGATGTTCATTCTCGGGCCGAAAGTGGCCGCGCTTGAAACGGAAATTGCAGCGTACAGCCGCGCGAACGGTGCCTGCGGAGTCTCCTCCGGGTCCGACGCGCTTCTGATCTCCCTGATGGTCGAAGGCATCGGAGCAGGAGATGAAGTCATCACCACACCGTTCACCTTTTTTGCAACGGCAGGCGCCATTGCCCGCGTCGGGGCAAAACCGGTGTTCGCAGACATCGACCCGGAAACCTTCAACATCAATCCCGCAAAAATCGAAGCGAAAATCACGCCGCGGACCCGGGCGGTCATTCCGGTCCATCTGTTCGGGCAGACGGCGGAAATGGATCCCATTCTGGAAATTGCCCGAGCGCACAATCTGATTGTCATCGAGGATGCCGCACAGGCGATCGGCGCAGAATACAAGGGCAGGCGCGCCGGTTCCATGGGCAATTACGGGTGTTTCTCGTTCTTCCCGAGCAAGAACCTCGGAGGATTCGGGGATGGCGGAATGGTCACTGCGGATTCACCGGAACGCGTCGAAAAGCTCAAGATTTTCCGGAATCACGGCATGAATCCGAAATACTACCACCATTTTGTCGGCGGCAATTTCCGTCTGGCGGCGCTTCAGGCGGCAGTGCTGTCGATCAAGCTGAAACATCTGGATTCGTGGACCGCGGCCCGTCAGAAAAATGCGGAAGAATACCGCAGACTCTTTGCCGCAAGTGCCATCGGAGAAAAGGTGGCCCTGCCGGTGAAGGCATCGTTCTCCAGCCGCCATATTTACAACCAGTTCTCGATCCTTGTGAAGGATGGAAAACGCGATGCGGTGAAAGCGGCGCTTCAGGCGGCGGGAATCGGATGCGATATCTACTATCCCGTACCGCTCCACATGCAGGAATGCTTCGCGTCTCTCGGATACCGGAAGGGCGATCTGCCGGTCAGCGAGGCCGTCGCAGACGAAATCCTTGCGCTTCCGATCTATCCCGAATCCACCACGGAAATGCGCGAATATGTGGTGGCAACCATTGAGACCGCATTGAAATAATGGACAATTCCCTGGAAGCCAAACGGCAGACCTACTGGCGTCTGCTGAAATATGTGCGGCCGTACTGGATCCGCATGACGATCGGAATCCTTGCCGGGTTCGTGGTCGGCGGATCGCTGTTCGGAAGCCTGATGCTGGTTCCGAGCCTGATGTCCGGAATCGAATTCTCCGGCGGGGGGAGTTCCGGGGAAACGGTCCCGGTGGAGGAGATTGTTGCCGCGGCACGGAACACCTCCGGAGAAGCGGGCGTTGCCGAAGTCCGGAAACTGCTGCAGAAGCCGAAAACGGAAGAGACTTCCAAAATCAGGAAAGAGCTGGAGAAGGCCAACAGGACCCTCCGCCATCTGGGACTCTCCGCCTTCCAGCTGGTTTACGACCACGGCGATGTGAGACTGGAAAAAACCTCCACAAAGCAGGAGCTCCTGACCTTTCCCGCCGAAACGGAAACGGGAAAAATGACATGGCAGTTCTTCACGGTCTTCTGTGTGGGATTTGTTCTGCTGTGGTGCATCAAGAATCTGGCGACCTATGTGAACCACTATCTGACCCGATGGGTCGGGACGCGGGTTGTTGCGGATCTGCGATCGGAAATTTTCAACAAGCTGCTGAACCAGTCGCTGCGCTTTTACGGGAAAACCGATGTCGGCCAGCTGATCAGCCGCTGCACCAACGACACCTCGGCAATCGAATCCAGTGTGGCCAACGTCATTGCCGATGCGACACGCTGTCCGATTGAGATTCTGGCGTGTGCGGCGGCGATTGTTTATGCGAGCGTGCAGTCAGGACGCTGGTCTCTGCCGCTGATTCTGTTCATCGCCACCCCGCTCTGCATTCTTCCGGTGGCGATTCTCGGAAGGAAAATACGGAAAGCCTATCAGAAATCGTTTGCTCAGATCGCGGATGTTGTCACCCGCATGCACGAAGTGTTCACCGGAATCATGGTGGTGAAAGCGTACCACGCGGAAAAGCGCGAAATCGACCGGTTCGAATATGCAAACCGGAAATATTTCAGAACGGTGATCCGGGCGACCCGGGCTCAGCTGCTGATGTCGCCGCTGATGGAAATTGTCGCGGTGGCGGCAACGCTGGCGTTCCTGATCTTCAGCTACAGTCAGGAGATCTCGCTTTCCGAGCTTGCACAGCTGCTTGCGCCCTGCTTCATCGCCTATCGTCCGATCAAGGATCTGGCAAAGATCGCAACCTACATTCAGCGGAGCATGGCCGCGGCGGACCGCTATTTCCAGGTGATCGACTACAACACAGCACTGACGGAATCGCCGAATCCGCTTCCGCTCAAGGAGTTCCGCGACAAGATCTCCTTCCGCGACGTAACCTTTGCCTACGACCAGCATAAAATCCTGGACGGAATCTCATTCGACATTCCGAAAGGGCACATCGTTGCAGTCGTCGGAGAGACCGGTTCAGGCAAGACAACCATTGCAAATCTGATTGCCCGTTTCTACGACTGCGACTCCGGCTCCATCACCATCGACGGAAAAGAGGTCCGCGACATCGACATTGCCGATCTGCGCAACATGATCGGCATCGTCACCCAGGATGCGCTCCTCTTCAACGACACCATCGCCGACAACATCGCCTACGGCATGCCCGGCGCCTCCCGCGAACAGATCATCGAAGCCGCCAAACAGGCCAATGCGCACAACTTCATTATCGACGGCCGTCATCCGGAGGGATACGATACCTTTGCCGGAGAAAAAGGTTTCCGTCTGAGCGGCGGAGAAAAACAGCGCATCAGCATCGCCCGCGCGATTCTCAAAAATCCCCCGATTCTGATTCTCGACGAAGCCACCAGTGCTCTCGACACTGTGACGGAGAAACTCGTTCAGGATGCTCTGAACAACGTCATGGTCAATCGAACGGTCTTCGCTATCGCGCACCGTTTGAGCACGATCCAGAATGCCAATCTCATCATCGTTCTGGAGAAGGGACATATCGTCGAAGCGGGTTCACACGACGAACTTCTCGCCCTCGGCGGCCGTTACAAAAAGCTGCATGATACGCAATTCGGAAAGGCGAAATAAAATTTCCTGCGGGGGGGAAGGAAGATGGGATGCGGGATTCCGTTTCCGGAGATGAAATGCGGGGCGAGAGAGGAAAACCGCTTTGAAAAAGCGGTTCTTCCCCCCTCGCGCTCCTCTCTTTCCCTAAACTTTTGAAGCGCCTTTGCGTTGTGATACGCAAAGGCGGATTCCGGTTTTTGGTCAGCGATCCACGCGCGCTCCGGCGCCGCCGACCAGTTTCTCGACCTCTTTCAGGGTGGCCATACTGGTATCGCCGGGGGTGGTCATGGCGAGAGCGCCGTGAGCGGCTCCGTAATTGACCGCAAGAGCGGGATCGTCCTTTTCCATGAGTCCGTAGATCAGGCCGGAGGCGAAGCTGTCGCCGCCGCCGACGCGGTCGAGGATCTCCAGACCGTCGCGCTGGACGGCCTGATAGAACTCGCCGCCGTACCAGAGGATGGCGCCCCAGTCGTTGACCGTGGCGGTCCGGACTGTGCGGAGTGTTGTTGCGACGGCTTTGAAGTTCGGATATTTGGCGACGACCTGTCCGATCATCTTCTTGAATCCGTCGACCGGCAGGGTTGTGAGTTTTTCATCCGCGCCCGCGACTTCGAATCCGAGGCAGGCGGTGAAATCCTCTTCGTTTCCGATCATGACATCGACATATTCGGCGATCTCGCGGTTAACCTCCTGAGCGCGCTCCTTTCCGCCGATTCCCTTCCAGAGCGAAGGACGGTAGTTGAGATCGTAACTTGTCACGGTTCCGTACTTTTTCGCGGCTTTCAGGGCTTCGATGACCACGCCGGGCGTCGTATCGGAGAGCGCGGCAAAAATTCCGCCCGTATGGAGCCAGCGGACACCGAGAGTTCCGAAGATGTACTCCCAGTCGATATCGCCTGCCTTGAGCTGGGAGACCGCGGTATTTCCGCGATCGGAGCAGCCGACGGCTCCCCGGACGCCGAATCCGCGTTCCGTGAAATTGAGTCCGTTGCGGACCGAGCGGCCGATTCCGTCATAGGGGACCCACTGGATCAGGGAGGTGTCGACTCCGCCCTGAAGAATGAAATCTTCGACGAGGCGGCCGACCGGGTTGTCCGCGAAGGCGGTCACTACGCCGGCGCGTTTGCCGAAGCAGCGGCGCAGGCCGCGCGCGACATTGTATTCTCCGCCGCCCTCCCAGACGCGGAATGAACGGGTCGTGTGAATGCGTCCTTCGCCGGGATCCAGACGAAGCATCACCTCTCCGAGGGAGAGAATATCATAACGGCATTTTTCCGGAGACAATGTTTTCATAAGCCCGACTCCTTTTTCTGTTCTTATTTGCGGATGTATTTTGCAGCGATCTCGACTGCCTGACGGATGGTCTCGTCCCCGCACTTGTTGAGCCATGTTCCCCCGACCGCGGCGACTTCCGGGATCTCCAGATAGGATTCCACGTTTGCCGGTTTCACTCCGCCGGTCGGCATGAACTTCACGCCGAGATGTTTGTACGGCGCGATGATCGACTTGAGCATCGGCACTCCGCCGCATGCCTCCGCGGGGAAGAATTTGAGCATCCGGCATCCGAATTCCATCGCCTGTTCTACTTCGCTCGGCGTGCAGACGGCGGGGAAGAAATCGAGTCCGCATTTGACGGCTTCGCCGACGACCTTCGGATTGAATCCGGGAGCAACCGCGAATTTCGCGCCCGCGTCGAATGCGCGGTGCAGATCTGTGACGTTCAGCACGGTTCCCGCTCCGATAAACATGTCCGGAAACCGTTTGGATGCCTCCCGGATCACCGACTCCGCCGCAGCTGTGCGGAATGTGATTTCCGCCGCGGGAAGACCGTTTCTGCAGAGCTGTTCGCAAACCGCCAGTCCTTCCTCAAGAGTGTTCAGGACAAGAACCGGAACAATTTTCACTTTTTCAAGCTGTTCTGACAACATGATCGCCATCCTTTCTTTTTTCCGATCAACTGGAACAATTTACAGGAACATGCGCTAAAATTCAAATTTTCCTGTGGAAAAAGTATGGATCTTTTTTCCTCTCATCCGAAAAAATTCCGGGATAAATCGGCATCCGGGGTTGAATTCGCGGCGTTTCCGTGTTATGCTACCTCGATTGATACTTTTTAGGAGAATTCAGCGTTTATGGAAATACTCTATGAAATACAGGTCGACAGCGGCACCCGCTATCGCGCGATCGGGGATGAATCCCTGATGCTCAAACTGAACGATTACTGCGTCGTCCGGAAAGATTTTTATCTGGATTACGCGAAAATCGCCCGGATCTGCCGCGAGGCGACGCCGGAGGATCATACGCAGGAACCGCAGGGGCCGGACAAAAAAACCGAAACGCCGATCATCCAGCGGAAAGCGACCGTGGTCGATCAGAGCAAGGCAAACGAAAACGTGGCGCGTGCCAAGTCCGCCATGCGGGTTGCGGCTCAGCATGTGGCGCTCCTCCAGCTGCCGATGAAGCTCATCAACGCGCACTATTCGTTCGACGGGAAGCTGGTCACCATCCAGTTCAGCGCGGAAGGGCGGGTCGATTTCCGGGAACTTGTCAAACAGCTGTCGGCGGCCCTGAACACCCGTATCGAACTGCACCAGATCGGCGTGCGGGACGAAACCGCGGCAATCGGGGGGATTGCTCCCTGCGGACGGCTTCTCTGCTGTCACTCCTTCCTCCGGGATTTCGCTTCGATCAATGTCAAAATGGCGAAGGAGCAGGATCTTTCCCTGACGCCATCGACCATTTCCGGGGTCTGCGGGCGACTCAAATGCTGTCTGAAATACGAGCATGAGGGGTATCTGGAAATGGAAAAGACCATGCCGCGGCGCGGCGACTGCTGCGAATGTCAGGAAGGGCGCGGAAGAATCGTCGACCGCAACCTGCTGACCCAGAAGGTCGTGGTCTGTCTGGAAGACACAAACCGCAATGTCACCTGCTCCAGGGAGGAAGTCCGTGTCGTCTACCCGGAAAAGCATAAAATGCCGAAGAAGGGCGCGGAACGGCGCGACGACAATGGAAACGGGGGAAACGGGAACGGGAAAAAAGCAGGGAATCCGAAATGAAACCCGGTGATCCGATCCAATGTCCCCACTGCGGCGCCGACTCCTTCCTGAAAAAGGAAGCGGTGATGGACGGATGGACCAAAGTCGGTGAAGTCCTGAAATGCGCCTCCTGTTCCGCGGTGATTGCAGACTGCTCCCGGGAGGGATCTCCGGCTCAGAAGCAGTCGGATGCTGCGGACCGGTTCAAAAAACTCCTCGGTGCGGATGAGGAAAGTCCCATCCGTCTCTCTCTTTCCGATGCGGACAAGCGCTTCTGCAAGGATTGTGCAAATATGATTCCGCATCCGTTCCAGCTCCGTTGCGCCCTCACCGGGCAGAGCGTCAACCCGATGGACGACTGTCCCCGCTATACGCCGAAAAAGAATTGAAAACAGACGCAAACGGGATTGAAGGCCTTTTTCCCGGATCAGAGAGATTCTGTGCTCTCCGATTTCCACGGTTCCTTCGGGGGGAGCGGAAGGCCGAGTGCCTTGCTGCTGTTCCGGAAGTGCATTTTCGCAAATTTGGAAAGCAGCTCCGCTCCGCCTTTCGCTGCGAGTTCCGCCGCGCAGTGATCCACCTGTTCTCCTGCGCCTTTCGGAAGTTTCATGCCCGCCTGTTCCCCGAGATCCTGAAGGCGCCGGAGAAATGTTGCGCGGGCCAGAACAGAGGCTGCCGCAACCGCCATGTCGCTTTCGGCCCGGGTCCTCTGAATCAGGTGAATCCGGCGGCCTTTTTCCTTCAGCGCGGAAAGGAGAAGACGCTCGTTGCCGAACTGATCCGCGATCGCTTCCGTGCATTCCGGAACTTTGTCGAGAAGGTTTTCCAGCGCCCGGGCATGACCCCATGCTAGCAGATGGTTCAGGGAACGGAAATTGGCATACATCCGGTTGTAGGCCTCCGGTCCGATTGTCACCAGTCCGATCCGCCCTTTGATGATCTGCATGGCGTCCATGGCGATCCGCATGAGCTGCGCATCGTTCCGGATGAGCTTGCAGTCGCGGACTCCCGCGTTCCCGAGATCAGTTTCCATGTGCCTGTCCAGATAGACCGCCGCAACAACGAGAGGTCCGAAGAAATCTCCCTTCCCGCTCTCGTCCATTCCCGCGTGCGGAGAAAACTCCGACTGCCGTTCCTGAAACGCAAGATCTTTCATCACTTCCGGTTCCAGGATAAAGTCAACAAAGTCCTGCGCCTCCGCCCCCTGGATCACCAGCTTGCCGCTCGCGTAGAGAACTGCGTTGGTTTTGTTCTTGACCGCTTTGAACACCGCGTGCGGCACCTCCCCGAACTCCCAGCCGCGGACAGACAGGCTGTTGCGCAGGACTTCATTTAATTCCGGAGGAAGAAGTTTTACTATGCAGTTCGATTTTGTTTCAGCCATCGGAGATCTCCTTGAATCGGCACTGGAATATAGCGTCATGGATTTTTTTTTCAAGTGCGGAAAGAGAAAATCAGGGAAAGATCGCGCAAGCATTGGGAAAAATGCTGAAATGCTGAAAATGCGGGAAATGCGAGAAGGAAAAACCTTTTGAGGAAAGGTTCTTTCCTTCTCGCGCTCTTCCTTTTCCAAACCTTTTCAAGTGACGGCTGTCCGCCGTTCGGTCGAAGGTTATCTCGGATGTTCCGCGACAAATCGGAATTGCGAGGGGAAAATGTCTTTCCGGCGCTTGAAATCGGAAGGGGGAAATGTCGGGTTCTATGTTTCCCGGTTCGAAATCAAACCGGAAACCGGGAGATTCCGCAGTACGGGAAACAGCAATTTGTGGATTGTCGCTGGCGTCGGAATTTCTGACGGTGTATCTGTTTCTTCGCGGCGACGTCGGACGGAGGAACGGAGGAACCGGCGTCAGAGAAGGCGTCCGAATCTGCGCCGGATGAAATATTCCAGAAGGACCAGTCCGACGATCAGAAGATAGATCCAGGGCCGGTTCCAGAGCGGCAGGACGCTCTGTTCAACCAGTTCCAGCCGTTCCGGCGGGAAGAGCGCGGCAAAATCCGGAGCCTCCTTTTCCGAAAGGACCCGGACATTCGGAAGACGGGCAAACTCCTCCAGATCTTCCGTATCCGGCTCCAGCGCGGCAGACTCCCCTGTCCGGGCGGAGGCTTCCGAGACGGAAAAGGCTGCGGCGGCAATGGTTCGTCCTTCGCAGACCGCGGAAATCCGGTATTCGCCCGGACCGGTGAACGGAAGAACGAAACGGAGACGTTTCCCTGCCGGTTCCGGCGTCAGCGGCTGTTTTTCCGCTGTTCCGCCTTCCAGGAAAAAGGAGACCGGTGTTCCGGGCGGCAGTCCGCTCCCGGGCTGGAATTCGAATTCACACACGCCGCCGGCGGTCATAACAAGATTCGGGATGATCCAGCGGGAATCGTTGTCGCGTCCGAGGGCAAGCCAGGAAAAGAGATTTTTCCAGAACACGTCGAAGGAGGGATCTTTGGAAGAGGTTTTGAGTTTCCAGCGCCAGAGGGGATCGGTTGCCAGCACCATGCAGCGCCCCTGCCCGAAAATCTGATACGCCAGAAGGATATGCCGGACTCCGTCGGAATCCCGGAACTCCGCCAGGACGTTGGCGGCCGGCTTGATCCCGGAAACCGGAGCGAAGTCTTCGAACCG
The DNA here is from genome assembly GCA_949297765.1 of uncultured bacterium. Taxonomy (GTDB): domain Bacteria; phylum Verrucomicrobiota; class Lentisphaeria; order Victivallales; family UBA1829; genus UBA1829. The sequence goes on from CASFTV010000012.1 coordinate 55,742, forward strand.
GGGCGTAATCAGCCGGAACGACCCGTCCGGAAGACGGCGTTTGAAAATCGGACTCTCCCGGCCGATCTGCGTGAGTTCAAAATCACGGAGCGGATGCTCCTTGTAGCGCATCTCACTGTTGCGCTGGAGTGCGCGGTCGAAGTCGGTGGGTCTCCGACGGCCCGAGGCGATCAGCCGGGCGATTCCCGCCGTCCGGACATCGTAGCGTTTCTGGGCGTTATAGCGTTCTGAAAAGGTCACGGGAAGCAGTTTTTCTAGCGGGGAGTTCGCGAACTCCGCCGCGATCATCGGATTTCCGGTAATGAAGATGATTCCGCCGCCGTTTTCCACATATTCACGGAGGACGCGCTCCATGGCCGGAGAGGTCTGGGACCGGTTCAGGTTGAACAGGACGATCACATCATATTTTTCCAGCACTCCGCTCTGTTCAAAGCGGATGGGCGGAGCGGAGTCCTTCGAACGGATCACTCCGGGCGCGAACACAATCTCCAGCTTCATGGAGGGATCGTTCAGAAAAACATATTTCAGGAAGCGGTTCCCGTATTCCAGCGCGCCGTTGTAAACCAGAATCCGGCGGGTGTTTTTCCGGACCGTCTTCTCCATGCTCCAGCTCTGTTTCGCCACACATGTCTCCTTCAGGAAGAGTTCGACGGAAAAGCGGTCACTGCCGGCATTCCGGACAGGGACACGGGTGCTGACCGTCTGAAAACCGCTTCCGGGCTCCAGAGGGAATTCCTGCAGAAGCGTCCCGTTCCGCAGAACCCGGAGACGGGGATTCATCCGTTTGCCGGCGTTCACACGGCGAACCATGAAATTCATCGGAACTTCCGTATGGAGCCAGGCAAGCGTCGGAGCTTCGATTTTCTTCAGGAGAAGCGCCGGCGGAGCCTCCAGAACCGCGGTCATCGGGATGAACAGGTGCTGCATCTGCGATCCGGCAAGCGCGGAAAACGCCGCCTCGGGAGAGGAGCGGCTCATGGAATCAATGCCGTCGGTCAGATAAATGACACCGTCGAATCCCTCGTTTTCGAGGAATGGAATCCGATGTTCCAGCATGCCGAAGAAATCCGTCTCCTCGCCGCCGGAAGGTGCGTCCCCGCCTTTCCGGAAGGTGTCGGAAAAACGGAAATGCTCGAATGTCAGCCGTCCGCCGTCGGAATCGCGCAAATGCTCTTCGATGAATTTCTGTGCATCCTGGAGGCGGGAACGGTTCCAGAATCCGGGTTTGCGCATACTGCCGGAATCGTCGGTCACAACGGCGATGCGGTAGCGTTTTGTTTCCGAAATCTCCTTTTTCATCTCGATCCGCGGCGCGCAGAGACAGAAGATCAGGATTCCGAACGCGGAGAAACGGATCAGCGTCATCATCAGGCGCACCGCCGTCCCGACCGGACGCCGGGTTGTCCATGCGGAAAGCGCCGACACCGCCAGAAGGATCAGCAGCACGCCGCCGACTCCATACCATCCTCCGGGGAAATCCCATGCAACGATCCGGATCATCGTTTTTCCTTCTCCTTTCTCTGCTGTTTTTCCGAAAGGCGCTTGAAATACTCTCCGACCTCTTTGCGATAGCGCTCCGGCACATCCTCGGGATTGAAGACGGAAACCGTTCCGGAAATCTGAATTCTGCCGAGCGTCCTCTCCGCGGCGGCGACCAGACGTGCCGTCTCCGCGGCAATGGACGACGAAGCCGCCTTCCCCGCGCTTCCCCCATGCGAAGAGGCGGGATACGGGGAAAGAAGTTTCAGCGCATTCCGGGCGGCATTCAACGCCGTTTCCGCCGACTCCTCCCGTCCGCTGCTCCGGAGAATTTCGGAGAGCGCCAGACGTGCATCGTCAAGCTCCATCCGCAGTTCGCTCCGGAGTTTCCGGTGTTCCTCCGGCGTCATGGTCTCCGGATGGCGGGAGGAGTAGAGCATTTGCCGTCCAAGCTCTGTCAGGCGCTGTGTTCCCGTGCGGAGGATCTCCTCCGGAGAGCGGTCCATCATCCGGAGCGTCTCCAGTTCGGAGGAAAGTTCTTCCGCGGCCTCCAGCGGTTTTCGCGCCCTGGCTCCGTGATCCGCCTTTTCGGCAAGACGTGCCAGTGCATCCGCATGCGTCTGTTTCCCGGACCGGTGTTGATCCATTGCCTCGGCAAGAAGATCGTGCGCCATATTTTTCATTGTCCCGGGAAGTCCGGACCGGCGGTGTTCCATTGCATCCGAGAGAGTCTCCTGCATGCGCTGGAGCGTTTCGCGCATCCGGCGGTCGGCCTTTTCTCCGAACTCCTTTGCCCGGCGACGCAGCTCGGAAACCGCCTTCTGTCCCGCGAGAAGCGCATGGGCCGGTTTGTTCGAATTCAGCATTTTCTCCGCCTCCGTCATGGCCTTTTCGGCGGAATTCAGATTCAGGTTTCCCTGTTTTGCAAGTTCTGAGGCCTCCTTCCGCAGTTTCCGCTGTTCTCCGGCGAGATCCTGCGCTTCAGAAGACGATCTCATCTTCCGGTTCAGTTCCTCCTGACGGGTAATCAAATCCTCCATCCGGCGCGCCGGATTCTCCTTTTCCGGCATCGGAGGGAGACGGAATTCCTGCCGGTTCCGGAACGGGTTCGGAGGAGGCGGTTCCCCTCCTCCGGACGAGCGGACCAGAATCTCCCGCGTACTCTTCAGCGACTGAATCAGTTCCGCAAGCGCCGTCTGCTGATGGAGAGATGCCCGTTCCAGGTCCTCCGCTCCGAGCAGCAGAGGCAGAAAAAACAGTACGGAAAGAAATGGAAATCTCATTGTCCGCCTCCGTTCAGTTCCGCGATCGCCCGTTTCATCGCGGAAAGCGACAGCTCCAGATGATTCACCGCATCGGCAGGAATCAGACGTCCTTCCTCTGAAGCAAGGAGTTTTTCCAGCTCTTCCGCAAGCGATTTCTGATCGGCGCAGAGACGCGGATAAAGAGCCTTCAGCTCCTTTCCGGCTTCCGGTGTATTCCGGCTCTTCAGGATGCGGGCGGAGAAGAGCGCCTTGTTCAGTTCAATCTGCGTTTCCAGAAGCAGGGAGAGACGGCTGTATGCGTCGATTGCCCGCGCAGCCGATTCCAGTCCGCCGGGAAGCATATCCGGCGTCAGCACATCCTCCCGGAAGGGGCGGACCTCAATGAACTGGGGCGTGCTCAGGATTTTCCGTTCCCCATCCGCCGTCACGGCAGTTCCCTCCAGATGGTAGCTGACCAGATCGAAGGGTTTCACGTCGAACTCCTCCAGTGCGAGATAGCCGTTGAAGCGGATCTCTCCTTTCCGGTCCGGCGATTCATCCGGCGGAAGTTCTTTTTTTCTTGCGCCGTTCACATAGACCGCCAGCGCAATCGAACGGAATCCCCGCGATGAAACGCCGCGGCCGCCCCATTCCAGCTCATCCAGCGGCTTTGCGCGAATCTCCGGTTCCGGAAGGTCCAGAGCAAGATCCGCGAAATCCGCCACACCTTCCGCCTTTTTTTCCGTCTGCGCCGCCGACCGTTCCGACGAACGGTTTTCCGAACGCGGAGACTCCGGACAAACCGGAACGGCAAACGGGAGAAACGAAAGAATCCAGACCCCCGCGCAGAACGGAAACAGACGCAGACGCGGCGGCGGACGGAATCCCCGGTACGCCGTTTCCGCCTCCCGGAGCAGACGCTCCCGCAGCGGATGGTCCTCCGGAACCTCCAGACAGGCTTCCAAGCAGGAGCCCGCTCCCGAAAGCCGGTCGAGCTCCGCCGCGCATGACTTCCGGCTTCTCCGCCGGAAAAAGAGAGCGGCAAACGCCCCGCCGATCAGAATCAGCGCGGGGAGCCACAGTCCGGGCGCCACCCGGGCGGGAAACAGCGTCAGATTCCCCACCGTGAGCAGAAGAAGCGGACCGTTCCAGTTCCGCGCGCGCCATGCGGCATTCAGCATCCGGTTCAACGACGTCGTCATCCGCGCACCGTCCTGTTCGCAAGGGTGAATTCCAGAAGGAAAAACAGCAAAGCCCCCAGCATCAGCCAGCGCCAGAAAGAGACTCTGGACGCCGCAGTCTTCAACCGATCTCCGGCGGAGTTCTCCTCCGTCGCGGCATGCGGCTCCGGGTCCAGAAGCGATGCGACCGCTTCCGCCCGGCCGGTTTCCGCCGGATTGCTCTCCCGATCCGGAACGTTGACGCTGTAAACCGTCTCTCCGCAACGATAGTTTCCGGGCGTATCGAGCGACAGAACCCGTCCGTCCGGCAGAGTGACAGCGGAAGTGTCCGCAATCAGCGAATCCGGGAGCGCTTCCGGCTTCACGGAATAGAGCGCCAGTTCCCGCCAGAACGGCAGGAAATTGGGAAATGTCTGCCAGTTGGTCCGCGCGCGGTCGGGACGGGCCGCAAACACAAACAGCTTCCCCGCGCCGACCTTCTTCTCCAGAATCGCCGGAATCTGCCGTCCGAACGATGCAAGGACCGTGCTTCCGGGCGGCGCAGAGAGGTGCGGAACCTCGAAAAACAAAATGTCGAACCATGATCCCGAATTGATGTTCAGATAGTCCTTCAGCACGGGATGATCGAACTGAACCATCTCAAGGCGGAGGATGCCGGGCAGGATTTTCCTTCTCACCTTGAATCCGAAATGTTCCAACATGGCGATGCATCCGGGGGAGCGGTCCCAGAGGATCACGCTTGTTCCGCCGTTTTTCATCTGCCGTTCCGCCAGCTCCGCCCGATCCGGGAACTCTTCCGGAGAGAGGGAGTCGAAAATCAGAAGCTCCGCCGACTCGGCCTCTTTGCGGACTTCCGGCACCAGCGGCCGAACAGGCAGAACTTCCGGAATGAATTCCGAACGCCGTCCGGCAAGATACACACGCGGGACTCGTTCCGGATTCAACGGGAAATAGCGGATGTCGTCCGCGGAGTAACGGTTTGCGGCGTTTCGGGAGGCGGTCAGGCGCACCTCTCCGCCGAGCGGCCGGAACTCCGCACCCGGATCAAGGACAAAAACCGCATCGGCGTGTCCTTCCGCGGGAACGAGAAGTTCGGTTTCGCCCGCGTCGCGTCCGTCCAGACGGACCGCAAGACGCACAGTCTCCGGATTCGGATTCCAGTTCCGCACACTTGCGGTCACTTTCACCGTTTTGGATGCGGGAGTGTACGGTTCCGTCCGGGTCACTTTTACAACGGCAAGATTCCCGCCGGGCGGATGCGGCACATTCCGGACTTCGATCGACGTGGCATTCCGGAGTTTCCGGGAGAAATCGACTCTCTCCCACGGAACACGCTGACGGTCGGTCACCAGAACGATCCGCCGTTCCCGCGCGGGGATCGCTCCGAGACGGCTGTCCGCGGCGAAAATTGCCGAACGGAACGACGAACTCTCCGCACTCTTTCGAAATCCTCCATACCAGCGTTCCAGCGCCCCCCGGTCGGCGGAAAAATTTCCGCTCCAGCGCAGGCGGGTAGTCACTGCCGCCAACAGCATCGGATGCTCCGGCGAGAGTTCATCCAGCAGCGCCGCAACCGCCTTGTTCCGTTCCTTTTCCGGCATGCTGAAGGAGGAATCAATCAGCACCACCGTCGCCTTCCGGACCTCCAGAGGAATCTCCGAAAACACCGGATACGCGAACGCAAGCGCCAGGCACAGAAACGCCAGACTCCGGAACAGCAGCACCAGAAACCTCCTCAGAGAATTGCGTCTCTCCCGTCCGGCGGGCGATTTGCGCAGGAGAAACAGCGACGGGAAACGCTCCGCATGATCCGGCCGGCGCTTCAGCAGATGCAGAATCACCGGGACGGCAATCAGCAGGATCCCGAACAGATAGAATGGCAGCGCGAATTGAATCATCTCCGCCTCCCCGCCTTTTCCCGCGCCCTGAGCCATGCGCCGAAAAGCTCCAGCGGCGGACGGTCCGTGCAGAGCGGAAGGTACTCTCCGCCGAAGTCCGACGCCAGATTCGAAAGAGCGGTCTGATGAGCGGCAAACACCTCCCGGTAATCTGCACGGATCAGCTCCGGCGTCACAAGCAGCCGCCCCATGGTCTCCGGTTCCTGAAGCAGCAGAGCGCCGTCCTCGAAAAAGTCCCGTTCCGCAGGATCGAAAACATGGAACAGGAGCACCTCCCCGTTCCTGCGCCGGATCAGCTCCAGCAGCGGGACAAGAGTTTCCGGATCCACATAGAAGTCGGAAATCAGCACCACGATCGGACGGGGACGCAGCGTCCGGGTCAGCTGGATCAGCGTCTCCTCCCAGCGGCAGTCGGCGGAGTCCGCCGGCGCGGAAAGGACAGAAAGAAGACGCTCAAAATTCATGTCGGACGACGACGGTTTCGCAAATCCCGCGGCGTTCCGGCCGACCAGCCCCAGCGAAAACGCATCTCTCTGCCGGCTCAGGAACAGCAGCAGAGCCGCAGCCACCGCCCGGGCAAAGTCGTATTTGTTCATCGCCGCTTTTCCGCTCCGGTAATCCATGGAGGCGCTGCGGTCGAGCAGCAGGGACGTGCTCAGGTTGGAATCCTCTTCGTGCAGACGCACATGGAGCCGGTCGGTGCGGGCGTAAACTTTCCAGTCGATGCTCCGCAGTTCATCTCCGTGCGTGTACTTCCGGTGTTCCTTGAATTCGACGTTGCACCCCTGAAACGGACTCCGGTGAAGCCCGTTCAGGAATCCTTCCACCAGACGGCGCGCCCGGAGTTCCAGATTCGGCAGAGATGCCAGCTCCTCCGGAGAAAGATAATCGCTGATCCGCGGGCCGGGCATCGGTCACCGGACGGATTTTGTCAGTTCATCCAGCAACTCCGGAAGCGCAATGCGTTCCGACTCCGCCCGGTAGTTGAGGATCAGTCTGTGCCGCATGACCGGCTCCAGAGCGTGCAGGGCATCCTCTTCGGAGACGCTGGAACGGCCCTCAAATGCCGCAAACGCTTTCCCGGCGAGAGCGAGACATTGTCCGGCGCGCGGCCCGGCACCCCATCGGAAATAGCGCGACGCCAGCTCGTTGTCCGGTCCCGGGCGGGTCGCCCGGACGACCTCCGCGATCCGCACGGCAACCGATTCCGGGACGGGAATCCAGCGGATCGCCTCCTGCATCTCCCGGATCTCCTCCGCCGTGACAACCTTCTCCAGAACGCAGGTCGATTCGGACGTGGTCTCCCGAATCACGCGAAGCTCCTCCTCAAACGAAGGATAGTCGACCGAAAGGCCGAACATGAACCGGTCGAGCTGCGCCTCCGGGAGCGGATATGTCCCCTCCTGCTCAATCGGATTCTGAGTCGCCAGTACAAAAAAGGGATCGGCAAGAGGATAACTTTTTCCCGCGACGGTCACGCTGCGTTCCTGCATGGCCTCCAGCAGAGCCGCCTGCGTCTTCGGCGTCGTACGGTTGATCTCGTCCGCCAGCAGGAGCTGGGTGAACACCGGACCCGGCATGAATTTGAACACCCGTTCTCCCGTGATCTTGTCCACTTCGAGGATCTCGCTTCCGGTGATGTCGCCCGGCATCATATCGGGCGTAAACTGCACGCGCCGGAAATCGAGTTCGGCAATCTCCGCCAGCGTCGACGCCAGCAGAGTCTTCGCCAGACCCGGCACGCCGGTCAGAAGACAGTGTCCGCGCGAGAGAATCCCTGCAAGAAGCAGTTCAATCAGCCGGTCCTGTCCGTAAATCCGTTTGGCAAGCTCTTTGCGGATCCGCTCCACTTTGGAGGGAAGTTTTTCCAGTATTTCCGCGGGATCTCTCATACACAATTCCTTTCCGGTCGTTTTTTCTCCTGCATCCAGGACTTGAAAAGAAGAAACAGATCATATCCCATACGTCCCGCCAGCACCATTGCGGAAACGCAGAGCAGCTGCCATATTCCCGACAGGAACAGCAGCAGAAACACCCCCGCAAACAGCAGCATCCTCCGGTCATTCCGCAGAAACACCGCCACGAGAGCGCAGGAAGCCAGCGCCGCCGCCACCGTCAACCCATTCGCAATCAGGAAGCCGTTTTCAAACTGCTGAAGTTCCCACTGCAGAAGCCGGGAGAACGTGTAGTTCGACGGAGCCGCCGCAATCAGCGGCAGGAAAACCGCCGCACCCGCCGCAATCCGCTGCTGCGGAGACGCCTTGTCAAACACCTCCGAGCAGAAAACACAGCCGGGAAGAACCATCAGAACCGTCAGGAGAAAGCGGGAAACATTGTTCCCGATCTGAGGATATCCGGCGAAGAAGAACAGCAGAGGAAAGATCCAGAGACCGAGGACCGTCCGCAGAGTCCGGTTGCGGATCAGCCAGAGTCCGGTCAAACCGAGCGCAAAATAGGCGTACTGCGTCGAAAAGATAAAGCGCAGTCCATGCGGAAACACACTCCAGCGGAATCCCTCGTACACCTCTTTTGCGTGCAGATAGTACGGGAAACGCAGAAAGTCTCCGAACTGAATCCGGTTCACCACCAGCTGGAGCGAGAACACCGCAAGGAAACAGACCGCCCCTGTTCCAAGAAAACGGAAAAAGAATCCGGGAGAGCGGAGACGGTCGCGGAAATTCAGAAACAGCAGAAACGCCAGCAGCGGCGCAAACCAGATGTTGTTCAGGCGGACGATGCACGCATACCCGAACAGCAGGGACATCAGCGCCAGCGTCAGAAGAGTCCGTTTCCGGTACAGAACCAGCGCAATGCACCCGAGCACACAGACGGTCGAGAGCGTGTCGCTGAGCGCATTGTAGTGCAGAATCGTATATTTTGTATAAAGGTTGTACGAAAAGTCCAGCGTCGGGAACGCAAAATAAGACTTGTAGATGTTTCCTCCCCACTTCTCAATGGAATCATACCACTGATCCTGATACTGGTAGAACACCGCAAGCAGCTGGAAAAGGAAAACCGCACCGAGCGATTTTCCGGTGCTCCCCGTCAGTTTCCGGAGAATGAAGTAGAGAAGCACCAGAGCGAACGCTCCGAGGAAAAACGCATTGAAGATCACATACGGCATTTCGATGTCGTAAAAACATTTTGCTCCCGTGAAAAAGATGAACGGCTGATACATCAGAGGCAGACCGACCGTATAATTCCACTGAACGCCGGACAGGCGGCCGTGAGAAAGATCCAGCGCGATCCGGAAATACTGATCCTCGTCCACCGGATGCGAAAAGAGGGTCGGCACACATCCGGAGATGTAGAGCATGAGTCCCCACTGGAACAGCAGAATGGCGATCGCCGGAAGATAGAAATTCCTCCTGCGGAACGTCTGTTGCGCACAGACCATCGCGGCGAGGACCAGAAGAGTTCCGACGGTCATCCGGAGCGGATCCCGCAGAGGGAAGTAGCGGACAAAGCGGCCGTTCTCCTGTTCGGTCCCCATCATGCGGCAGCCCCAGATTGTCGTCTGCGGGTTCAGGCGGTACTCCTCCATCCGCAGACGGTGAGCCAGTGCATTGCGATGGATATGATAGAGTTTTTCCCCGATTTTTTCAACCTGCATTCCCGGATCCGGTACAATGGCGGCCGGAGCGGAGTTGATCTCCGGAGTTCGGAACAGCGGAGTCCCGGGCTCCAGGAACACCGGCTCGCCCGCAACGGAAAAAAGTGCGGCCGACAATAAAACGAAAAGCAGAAAACGGATCATTTTCCCCTGTCTCCCGAATGAATTTCCCGTATAATAAATTCCTTTTCGGGGGTTTTCAAGTTGATTTTCGGGAAAATGCGTATAATTTATGAGCGTTATACAGGATCGGCCCATGGAACTTTTCGATACACATCTGCACCTTTCCCCCGACCGGGACAATCATGAGATTGTCTGCCGGGCACAGGAGGCCGGAGTCCGGAATCTGCTGTTCTGCGCAGGCGGAGTCGAGGACTCTTTGCTTCTCCGGGAGTTTGTCCGTCTTCATGCGGGCTGCTTCTTTGCGGCGGGAGTCCATCCGCACGAGGCGGACGCCTTCCGCGGAGATCTTTCGCTGTTCGATCCGCTCGCCGGGGATCCCCGTCTCCGGGCAATCGGAGAGATCGGCATCGACACCTGCTACTCGTTTTCCGGCTTGGAACAGCAGATTTCCGTCTTTCATTCCATGCTGGAACTTGCGCTGAAATGGAATCTTCCGGCGGTGGTTCACTGCCGCGCGGCGGAGAAATCGGATGACGCCTACCGGATCTGCGGGGAAGAGCTCTCCGCCTTTGCCGCTCAGGGCGGCCGATTTGTTGTCCACTGCTTCTCCGGAACCGTGGAGCAGATGGAACAGTTCGCGGAAACCGGCGCGTATTTCGGGGTCGGCGGAATGCTGACCTTCAAGAAGGCGGACAACATCCGCGAAACCGTCCTCCGGATGCCGGAAGAGAGGATTCTGCTGGAGACCGACACCCCTTATCTGGCGCCGGTCCCTTTCCGCGGAAAACCGAACGCGCCGGAATACCTGCCGCTGGTGGCGCACAAACTGGCGGAGCTGAAACACCTCTCCGTCGAACAGATCGCCGAACGGACCACCCGGAACGCCTTCCGGTTGTTCGGAATTCAGGAGGAGTCCGCTCATGGTGCCTGACGACTGGATCGACATTCAGAAGGACGACGCTCACGTCGCCCGCGAGCGAGCTCGAGCAAGAGAACTGCGCAACTCCGACTGGTGGCGCGCGCAGATCGCCCGAGGAATCTGCCATTACTGCGGCAGGAAATTTCCCCCCTCCGAGCTGACGATGGATCATATTGTTCCGGTGGTGCGGGGCGGAAAAAGCGTCCGCGGCAACGTCGTCCCCTGCTGCAAGAACTGCAACAACGAAAAAAAATATCTCACGCCCGCTGAACTCATCATGAAACAACTGGGGTTGTAAATGGGAACAACTGTTGAAATCAAGGGAATTTCGAAATCCTATGTCCGTAACGTGCGAGTGCTGAATCCGCTGGATCTGACCATTGCCGCAGGAGAGCTCTTTTTTCTTCTGGGTTCCTCGGGCTGCGGGAAATCGACTCTTCTTCGGATCATTGCGGGCCTTCTGAAACCGGATTCCGGATCCATCCTCTTCAACGGAACCGACATTACAAATGCTCCGCCGGAAAAACGCAAGGCGGCGATGGTGTTTCAGAACTATGCGCTCTGGCCGCATATGACCGTATTTGAAAACATCGCATTCGGACTTCAGATTCAGGGAAAAAAGAAAGCGGCTGTACGGGAAACGGTCATGAACATGCTGGAGCTGGTCCGGCTTTCCGACTGTGCGGAACGGAGAATCCAGTCGCTCTCCGGGGGACAGCAGCAGAGGGTGGCGCTTGCCCGCGCTCTGGCGGTGGATCCGGCGGTTCTGCTTCTGGACGAGCCGCTGTCGAATCTCGACGCCCGGCTCCGGGACTCCATGCGTCTGGAGATCCGCCGGATCTGCAAGGAACGCGGAGTCACCGCCATCTATGTGACGCACGACCGCCGCGAGGCGCTCAGCATGGCGGACCGGATCGCCGTTCTGGACAAAGGATTTCTCGTTCAGCTCGGCACTCCCCGCCAGCTCTACCGGAGACCGGTCAACAACTTTGTCGCAGGATTTCTCGGCGATGCGAACTTCCTGCGCGGAACGGTGGCGGCGTTTGAAAACGGCATTGCGGAAATCGACTGCTCCTGCGGACGAATCCGCGCATCGGCATTCGGAAAACTCGCGATCGGCTGCGAGGTCGAACTGATGATGCGGCCCGAACATCTCCATTTCGAAAAAAGACCGGAAGACGCCAACGGATTCACCTGCGTTCTGAAGGACGGCGCCTATCTCGGCGACCGGACGGAATGGCATCTCTTCTCCGGGAACGATCCGGTCACAGTGTTCGAAACCGATCCTCCGCACCGCACCCCCGGCACGGAGTACCGTCTTCACATCGACCCGGCCCGCGTCATCGTGCTCAACAACTGACCGGCCGCTCCCTTCCAGACAGAAAATGCTCTCTTTCCCATCGGATTTCCGTCTTCGGGAAGTTTCCGGGAAAAGAGAGCGTTTCCGCAGGAGCGGAACCGTGCGAAGGGAGCGTCAGGCGCGGGTATCGAGCTCGTCGCGCTGATCGTCGGGAAGACCGACAAATTTCGGATTGCCCGGCATGATGCCGCGTTTCGACTCCTTGATGAATTCGCAGAACAGCCGGATCTCCGGAAGATCCTTGATCTTTGGATCGGATTCGATCGCGGCAATGGCGTTCTTGGCGTTGAGGCCTTCAAAGAAGAAGGTTTTGATCGCGTGGCGGATGGCGAGACGCGTCTCATTGGAGAATCCGGCGCGGCGCAGGCCGATGGTGTTCGGTCCGGTGATGTAGTTGCTTTCGCGGAGCATGCAGAACGGAGGGATGTCCTGCCCGATCATGCAGGTCGGTCCGATCATCGCCAGCGACCCGATGCGCGAGAACTGATGAACCAGGACATAGCCGGAGATCACCGCGCCGGTCCCGACCTGACAGTGTCCGCTGAGCGCGGTATGGTTGGAAATGGTCACCCGGTCGGCCAGCACGCAGTCATGCGCCACATGGACGAACGCCTGAAGCAGGACATGATCGCCGATAATGGTTTTCAGGAATTCAAACGGCGGACGGTGCACCGTCACATACTCCCGCAGCACGGTATCGGATCCGATCTCCACAAATGAACGGATTCCCCGATAGAAACGGTGGTCCTGCGGTTCGCCGATGTAGACGCCGAAATAGATCCGGCAGCGCGGGCCGATCGTCGTATACTGACCGATCTTCACATGCGCGTCAATATAACAATCGTCCCCGATCTTCACATCGTCTTCAATGACGGTATAGGGGCCGATTTCCACATTGTTTCCGATTTCCGCTTTCGGGGAGACAATCGCCGTAGGATGAATTGCCATCTCTTTTTCTCCGTTTTTAGTTGAACGTTCCGTCGTTTATGGAAGTATAGCACGGTTTTGAAAAAATTCTATTCGCTTTCGCCGGACAACGTGAAAAAGTCGAATTTTCCGCGGTTTGCCGCATGAAATCTGCGGAACAGCGCATGGCCCGGCAGATCTTTCCGGATCTGGAGAGCGATCAGCGCATTGATCCGCCGGTCCGGCGTCGCCTGCTGGGCGGCATTCACAAAGAAGGCGTTCAGGATCAGGACCTTTGCGGCAAACGGAGTCTGCGCAAGCGCGGAAATCAGATCGGTATAGTACCGGGGCGGAATCCCCTCAAGACGAAGCAGAACACACTCCGGAACCGCCGTTCCGTCCCAGGGAGTCAGGCGGTAGGAATACAGCAGCATCCCTCCCTGTTCCGAGAACGCGCCCTTCCGTCCGGCAAGCGGAATCGTATCCTCTCCTCCCTGCGGATTCATTCCGTTGACGACCCCTTTCTGATCCACCTGCACGAACCTTGTCCCCGGTGCGACCGCCCGGAAACGGATCAGATAATCCTGTACAGCCTCCGTCCCGTTGTTCCACAACGCCGGATATCCTCCCGTTGCCGAAATGCAGAGGAAGTGATCCGCCGGAATCTCCCGGATCGCCTTGAAACGGTCGATCCAGTCAACCCGGGTCCAGTGCCGGCGTCCCGCGCCGTACGACCCTGCCGCAAGAAGTGCGGCCGCAATCAGCACCGCATACCGGCAGAAGCGGATCGAAAGTCCGTTCCGGGAGATCTTCCGAATCATTCCCGCCGCCGAAGCGAGCATCCCTCCCGCCGCCAGCGCAATCAGCGGAAGAGACGGCAGATACACGCGCGGAGGGCCCGCAAGTGTGATCACCGCCCCAAAAAACGGGAAAAAGACCCCGAACAGCACCATTCCCATCTGCACACGCCGGCTCTTCCGGACCGGAATCATCCAGAGAGCCGTCAGCAGAAGAAAAACTCCGCATCCGTATTTTGTCCAGCCGCAGAGCGCCGCCAGCGAAGGAAACAGGAATTCACGGAAAAACGGCACGATTCCGGCAACAGCCGAACCGAAACTCTGTCCTGCCCGGAAATCATTGTAATGCAGCAGAATCCACACAAGCAGGATCACCGCCAGAATGGAATAACTCACGCCGAGCGGGATCAGCGATTTCCAGTTCCGTTTTGTCACCCGGCGCAGCTCCGCGACACAGTGCGCCAGCGATATCGGGAACAGCCAGAGAACCGATGTCGGCAGCGCCAGCTCCGCAAGGACCCCGCAGACCGGAATCGCCCGAAGCCCCCACCCTCCGCGATTCCGGTAACAGCAGACCACCGCAATGGCATACACGAGAATCAGCATCGTCTGCACGGCATATCCGCGTGCGGTGATCGAATAGAGGATCAGCGCCGGATTTGCCGCAACCGGAAGCATCGCCGCCAGAGCCGCAAGACGCGACCGGAACAGCAGGAACGCCAGATATCCGGTCAGCCCGACCGCCGCAGTCCCCGCCAGAAACGATGGAAAACGGATCGACCACGCCGTCTCCGAAAAGAACAGCATCCATTTCACAAACAGCGAGTTCAGCGGATGATTGTTCGGCGTGGCGAGATCGTTGAGGATTGTCCAGAGATCCCGGGCGGAGTAGTTCCGCATCGTCCAGATTTCGTCATACTCCAGTCCGGGGGAAAACGCAAGGACGCGGAGCAGCGCGGCAAGAATCAGGATTCCCGCTGCGGCGATCAGAAAACACGAAGTTTTCCTCCGTTCCGCCATCCTCTTCTCCGCGTCCTTCATCCCATCCGGGCGAGCGCCTCTTCCACGCGGGCGAGCTTCTCTTTGAGATCGGCCAGATACACCTTTGCCTCTTCCACCACTTTCGGCGGCGCTTTGGCAATGAATTTCTCATTCGAGAGTTTCGCTTCCGACGAGCGGATCCACCCCTGCAGCTCGGTCTGCTGCTTCCGGAGTTTGGTTTTTTCCGCCTCCACGTCGATCAGTCCCTTGAGCGGCAGGAAAATCGCGCCGGCGGCGACCAGTGTCGACGGTGCGCCGGAGGCGTCATCGCACACATAATCCTCGCGGGAGATCGTCAGTTCGGACGCGTTGAGCAGTCCCTTCAGACAGTCGGAGTTCTCATGGAGATATTTCTCGTATGCGCCGTCCGCCGCCTTGATATGGAAATTCAGCTTCTTTCCGGGAGGCAGGTTGTAGGAGACGCGCAGATTGCGTCCCGCACGGACCAGTTCATATTTCGCCTCGCAGCGGACAATCACATTTTCCGCATCGGGAATCGGCGTCGCCGCGGGAAGCGGAAATTCCGCATACATAATGCTCTCCTTCTCCGCCAGGAATCCCATCTGGTGCGCCAGCTCCTCCGTGATGAACGGCATGAACGGATGCAGCAGCCGGAGCAGTTTCCACAGAGCGTAGTCGAGGACGCGGAGCGCCTGCGCCTTCGCCTCTCCGCCGAGATTGAAACGGACCTTCGACGCTTCGATAAACCAGTCGCAGAACGAACTCCAGACCAGTTCATAGATATCGTGCACCGCCTGATGGAATTTGAATTCGTCAAGCGCTTTTTTCATATCCGCCGCGCAGGCGTCGAGTTTGGCAAGCATCCACTGCTCGTCGGAGGTGAGCTTTCCTTCGCGGATCAGATCGTCCACGCAGGCGAAGTTTGCGGAAATCTCCCCCTGCATCCGCCGGAAGCGGCAGGCGTTCCAGAGTTTGTTGGCAAAGTTGCGCCCGATCTCGCACTTCTCGTTGGAGTATTTGATGTCCATGCCGACCGGCGCAATGTAGATGATCGAGAACCGCAGCGCATCGGCACCGTACTTTGCGATCACATCCAGCGGATCGGGCGAATTGCCGAGCGATTTGCTGAGCTTGCGTCCGAGATCGTCCCGGATGATGCTCGTGAAGTAGACGTTCGAAAACGGAATTTTTCCTTTGAATTCGCATCCCGCCATAATCATGCGGGCGACCCAGAAGAAGATGATGTCCGGCCCGGTCACCAGATCGCTGGTCGGATAGAAATAGTCCTGCTCCGGCGTCTGTTCGGGCCATCCCATAATGGAGAACGGCCAGAGCCAGGAGCTGAACCAGGTATCCAGCACATCCTCCTCCTGCACCCATCCATCCCCCTGCGGCGGCTCCTCGCCGACGTACATTTCATCGCCGCGGTACCAGGCCGGGATGCGGTGACCCCACCAGATCTGGCGGCTGATGCACCAGTCCTTGATCCCCTCCATCCAGTGGAAATAGGTCTTCGTCCACCGTTCCGGATAGAATTTGATGTCTCCCCTGCGCACCGCTTCGATCGCGGGCTTCGCCAGCTCCTCCATTTTCACGAACCACTGCTCGCTGAGCATCGGTTCAATCGGAACGCCGCCGCGTTCGGAGTAGCCGACCGCATGGGTCAGATCCTCGATTTTCTCAAGCAGCCCCTGCGCCTCCAGTTTTTCCAGAATGAGTTTGCGGGCTTCGAACCGGTCCATGCCTTCGAACTCTTTTCCGGCCTTTGCATTGAGATGGGCGGTTTTATCCATCACGTTGATGAATTCAAGGTTGTGGCGGAGACCGACCTGGAAGTCGTTGGGATCGTGTGCCGGGGTGATCTTCACGCAGCCGGTTCCTTTTTCGGGATCGGCGTGCTCGTCGGCAATGATCGGGATCTCGCGGTCGGTCAGCGGGAGATGAACGGTTTTCCCGATCAGGTGTTTGTAGCGTTCATCGTTCGGATTCACGGCCACGGCGGTGTCGCCGAACATGGTTTCCGGACGGGTCGTCGCCACGACCAGATATCCGGACCCGTCGGTCAGCGGATAGCGGAAATGGTAGAACTTGCCCGCCTCGTCCCGGTAGATCACCTCTTCATCGGAGAGAGCGGTCTTGGAAACGGGGCACCAGTTGATCATCCGCCGTCCGCGGTAGATGTAGCCCTTCTTATAAAGCTCGACAAAGACTTTCCGGACGGCCTTGCTGAGTCCCTCGTCCATGGTGAAGCGTTCGCGGTCCCAGTCACAGGAGGCGCCGAGTTTGCGGAGCTGGCGGATGATGGTTCCGCCGTATTTCGCCTTCCAGTCCCAGACGCGCCGGATGAACTCCTCCCGGCCGAGATCGTCCCGACCGATGTTTTCGTTCTTCCGGAGTTCTTTGGCCACCCGCGCTTCCGTGGCGATTCCGGCATGATCGGTTCCGGGGAACCAGCAGCACTCATATCCCTCCATCCGGTGCCAGCGCATGAGAATATCCTGAAGAGTGTTGTTCAGAACATGACCCATCGTCAGGATTCCGGTCACGTTCGGCGGCGGAATCACGATGGAATACGGTTTCTTATCCGGATTCGGTTTCCCTTTGAAAAGTCCGTTCTCCTCCCAAAAGGAGTACCACTTCTGTTCGATTTCCGCCGATTCGTATGCTTTCGGCATTTCCTGACTGGCCATACTGCCTCCTGATCTGTTGATTTTGTCAAATCCGCAATATCAGTTTGTAATATACATCCGTTTGACGGAATTTCACATCGCTTTTGCGATTTTTCCCGAAAAAACCCGAAGGGAGTCCCTCTCCCGGAAACGAAGGATTTCCCGATGGTTCTCCCGCCGGAAAAACGCGCCTCTCTCCATTCAAAGAATTATCCTCATCTACTCAATAAGGAACTCCGATTTTCCAATTCAAAACAAGAGATATAAAAAAGAAAAAAGTAAAAATAACACTTGAAAATTAGTTATCTCTAATTATATTACACTCATTCGAAACATCACAACATGAAAAGGTGAGAGGAATGAAAAAACTGTTGATTGCCTGCGGGGTTCTGCTGGGAAGCATGATGGCCGCGGCGGAAATCGGGAATCTTCCGGAAGAGGTCCGGCACTTTTCGGATGATATGCGGAACCTTCTGCCCGGAGCTGCGGAGGTCACGCCCTCCGGAGAGGGTATTTACACGGTCCGGGACGCGAAACGGAACACGATCGGAACCCTCTATCTGGAGCGGATCTCCGATGACGACCGTCCGATGGGATACGCCGGAACCATCGAAATCGCCGTTCTGTTCGGGAAGGACAGCACGGTTGCCGGGGTCCTGATCGGAAAGAATCAGGAGACCCCTTCGTTCCTGAACCGCCTCCGCGCGGCGAAGTTTCCGGAGCGATGGAACGGACTCCGGATGGAGGAAATCCCCGGCCGGGAGATTGATGCCGTCACGGGGGCAACCTACAGCAGCACAGCGATCCGGACCGGCGTCCGGAAACTGGCGGAACACTATCTCGCAGAGGGGAAGAAATCCTCCGGAGAACGCAAATGCCTGACAAAAGCGGAGCGCGTCGCTCTGGAGCGCGAACGGACCCGGCTGGAACGCAAGGTCAAAATGCACCGGAAGATTCTGGATGCCAGCGAACGTCTTCTGGAACAGCTCCGGACCCGGAAGGACGATGAACTCAAACTCGGCTTCCTCGCTGCCGCCGAAGGAAAGAAAGCCGCACAGGAGTTCGCTCAAAACCACAACATGATCTATTTCAACCATCCCCGCCGGAAAGGGAGCGGGAAAAGTGAACTGGAACGCCTCGGCGAACAGTTCCGCCGCACAAAATCCGAAACCGACCGGAAAAATCTTCAGAAAGCCGTCCTTGCGGAGTACGAACGGAAACTCAAAACCATTCCGCCGCACAATCAGGAACATGAAAAGGCTCTGAAAGGATCTCTGGAACGGATTGCCGTCCTGAAAAGGAAACTGGCGGAAGCGAATGAAAACGACACCGTGCAGGCGTCGGCCCCGAACCTTGCCCTTCCCGCTTTGCGTTTCCGTTCTTCCGAGGCTAATGCGCAGGAGGAAAAGATCCGGAGAATGGCGGAGGAATACCGTTCGAAACGGAATCCGGCTCTTCTTGCGGCGCTCCGGAAGGAGGTTGTCCGCCAGCTGGCAGCCGGAATCGCCGCGATGTCCGCGGAAATCGCGGTGACGGAGCAGAAAACAAAGCATCTGCAGCAGCAGCTTGACCGCCTTCTGGAGGACCCGGAAGAAGCGGTCCGTCAGCGTCTCTCAGAGCTGACGGGCAACGAATAAACCATCCGGGGAGAAGCAGCATCATGAAAAAGACGGTTCGGAACATTCTGTTTCCCGCGCTGGGAATTCTGGCAGTGACCGCATTTGCCCTGTTCTGGCATTTTTACGCCTCGCCGACGCGCGTGGCGTTCGTCAACTATCCGGAATACATTCTGGCGCCCCTTCTGGATCAGGAGATCAATCCCTCCGTGGAGGCGGTCCCGCTCCAATGGAATGAAAAAAGCGGCAGAGAGCTCAAGGGCTTCGACTGCGTGATTTTCTTCGGCATGGGATTGAAATTCACGGAAGAACAGCAGGAGATTCTTTCCCGACTGAACATTCCGGTCTACACCACCGCCGCCACGCGGCGGGAGACCGCGCTCGACACACTGACCCCCGAACAGAAAAAAACCCTCCGCGCCTATCTTTCCGGCGGACGGGAGAACTTCCGGCGGATGCTGGATTTCATCCGCTACGAAATCGACGGGAAGCGGTTTGTCAATGCCCCGAAACCCGCTCCTCCGAAAGCGCCGGAACACCGTCCTTTCTTCCATATCCGGGAGGACGATGCGTTCAAGAGTTTCGACGAGTATCTTTCCTGGTACCGGAAAACCGGACGTTACAAGGAAAACGCCGCGCTGGTCTGTCTTCTTTCCGGGAACGGCGGGGGCGCGCTGGAGGATCTGATCGGCGCGCTGGAGAAAAAGGGACTCAACGTAGTTGCGTCCAACGGCATCTGGAATCTGCCGGATCTGGAGAAGATCAAGCCGGATCTGATTGTTTATCAGCCGCATGGGCGGCTCGGGGAAAAGGCGGTCGAAACGCTGAAGAAACTCAATATTCCTCTTCTCTGTCCGATCAAGGTCGGCCAGGAATACGAAACATACCTGCGCGACCAGCGCGGCATGACCGGCGGAATGCTCAGCCAGAGCATCACCATGCCGGAACTCGACGGAGGCACCGTGCCGTTTGTCCTTTCGGCGCTGTACCGCAACAAACGCGGACTTCTGGAATTCCGCACGATTCCGGACCGTCTGGAACGCTTCGCGGAACTGGTGAAAAAGATGACTGATCTGAAACGGAAAAAGAATGCGGAGAAGAAAATCGCCATCCTTTACTACGGTTCCATCGGCAAGGAAGCCGCCACCGCCGGACTCGGCATCTCCGAATCCGTCCTCAATGTTCTGAAGCACCTCCGTTCCGCCGGCTTCACCACCGGACCGCTGCCCGAGACCGCGGAGGAGCTGAACAGGGAAATCGAAGCAGGAAAACGGGCATTCGGGACCAATGCCGGAAGAGCGGAGGCGGAAACGAGCATTCCGCGCATTCACACGGTCACAATCCGGCCGGACGAGTACCGCACATGGGTGAAGCGGAGCATGCCGGACGATCTTTACAAAACCGTCACGGAACGATATGGCGAATTTCCGGGGAAATCCTACCGCACGCCGGAAGGCAATCTGGCGCTGGGCTGCATCCGCTTCGGAAACATCATCCTGATGCCGCAGTCGCTTCCCGGCGAAGGAGACGACGAAAGCAAACTGATCCATGGTGTGAAGACGGCTCCTCCGCACACCTACATCGCCACCTATCTCTACATCCGTCACGGTTTCCGGGCGGATGCGATGATGCACTTCGGCACCCACGGCAGTCTGGAGTTCACCCCCTGGAAACAGGTTGCGCTCTCCAGTTACGACTGGCCCGATGTTCTGATCGGCGAAACACCCCATTTTTATCTCTACATCATCAACAACGTCGGCGAGGCGCAGATCGCCAAGCGGCGCAGTTACGCGGTCATGCTCAGCCATCTGACACCGCCCTTCATGGTTGCGGAAGGCTACGGCGCCGTCACGCAGCTTCAGGAGAAAATGGAACTCTATGAAAGTGCGGACAATCCGATGCTCAAGGCGGAGTACGCGAAATCCATTGTCAAAATCGCCACCGCCGAGCATTACGACCGGGATCTCAAACTTTCCTCCGACTTCCGTGCGGGAAATCTGAATGAGGAAGATCTGACCCGTCTTCACAATTTCCTTCACGAGATCCGGGATTCGAAAGTCAACCGCGGTCTGTATGTGATCGGCCGTCCCTACACCGAAGCGGAAGCCGATGAGACCGCCGTCCTCATGACCGTCGACGCCATTGCCGACAAACTCTTCCAGGCCGATCTCAAAACAGGCAAAGTCCGGGAGGAACAGCGCAAGGATCTGCGTTTTTACTCGAAACACTATCTTTCCCCAGCCCGCATCCGGGCGCAGGAGGCACTTCTCCATCCGGAGAAATTCAAAACGGAAGCACAGGCTCCCTCCCCCCGCGGCGGACACGACAGAAATGCCGGAGATGCGGAAATCCGGAAAATGATGCAGTCCGGCCGCCTTCCCGACGGACGTGAAATACCGCCCGCCATGGCCGCCGCTCTCCGCTCCATGCAGGGAAAGGGCCCCATGCCGGGCAGTCCCGCCGGACAGAAAAACAGAAGAATGCGCCGTCCTTCGCCGAAACCGGCACCCCGTCCGGAAGAGGTGGTCTTCCGGGCGAAGCAGGATCTTCTGAATTCGACGGCGGCGGAACTCCGCTCGATGGTCAATGCGTTCAGCGGAGGATATCTGGCCGCCTCTCCCGGCGGAGACCCGGTGCTGAATCCGGACACGGTCCCGACGGGGAAAAATCTCTACGGCATTGATCCGGAGCGTACGCCGACCCGGGAAAGTTACGCGGTCGGGAAACAGCTTGCGGAGGAGCTGATTGCAGCCCGGGTCAAAGCGACCGGTTCATATCCGAAAAAGGTTGGATTCTCGCTCTGGGGAGGAGAATTCATCCGGACACAGGGAACGAACATCGCGGAGATCTTTCATCTTCTGGGCGTGGAACCGGTCTGGGATTCCCGCGGACGGGTGCAGGATGTGAGACTTCTTCCGCTGGCGGAGCTGAAGCGTCCGCGCATCGACGTGGTCATCCAGACCTCGGGACAGTTCCGGGGCGCGGCGACCAGCCGGATGCGCCTGATCGACAAGGCGGTCCGACTCGCGGCGGAAGACACCGACACCGAATACGACAACTATGTCCGCGAGGGATCGCTGGAGATCGTCCGGGCGCTGATTGCCGGCGGCATGTCGCCCGATCAGGCGAAATCGCTGAGTTCCGCCCGTCTGTTCGGCGGCGTCAACGGCAATTTCGGCACCGGCATCACCGGCATGGCGCAGAACAGCGGAAAATGGGAGGATACGAAAGGCATCGCCGAAGTTTATCTGAACAACATGGGTGCGCTCTATACGGAAGAGCACTGGGGCGAACACGTTCCGGGAGTCTTCCGGGCGGCGCTTGCGAACACCGACGCGGTGGTGCAGTCCCGCTCGTCCAACAGCTGGGGACCGCTCTCGCTCGACCATGTCTACGAGTTCACCGGCGGACTCAGCCTCGTTGCCCGGCATGTGACAGGGAAAGATCCCGGCGCCTACTTCAACGATCTCCGCACCCCGGGCCGCGCCCGGGTCCAGGAGGCCGGCGAAGCCGCCATGGTCGAAGCCCGCAGCACGGTTCTGAATCCGAAATACATCTCGGAAATGATGAAGGAAGGCGCCGCGGCCACCGGCTCCTTCGCGGAGGTTTTCCGCAACACCTTCGGATGGGAGGTCATGAAGCCCGACATGCTTGAAGATCATCTCTGGCAGGAATACAAGGAGATCTATGTCGACGACAAACTCCAGCTCAAACTCCGGGAATACTTCGAGAAGCACAATCCCGCCGCCCTCCAGGAGATGACCGGCGTCATGCTGGAAGCCGTCCGGAAGAAATTCTGGAACGCCGATGAAGCCGCCGTCCGGAAAATCGCCGAAACCCACGCGGAACTGATGAAGAAATTCGATCTTCCGCCCGTCCGGAACGAAAAGCTGCGCGACATGATCCGCGAACAGCTCCGCGATCCCGAATTGCGCAAATCCTACGAACAGCAGATCGCCAAAGCGCTCGACCTTCAGCGCCGAGCTGCGGAAGGTCGCAAAAAAGCCGAAGAGGTCACCGGACAGAAACTGAAGGAGGAACGCATGGAACCGCCCGCTCCGCGGACCACGAACAGGCGGACCGCGTATCTTCTGATCGGCGGCATCATTCTTCTGGCGCTTCTCGCGGTTCTTTTCGGAGGCCGGAAGAAGGAGAAGTCATCCTGACGGGAGGAGACGCAGGACCGTCACTCTGAGCGGGCGGCGGTCCGTCCGGCGGCCCAGCGGCGGTTGCGGAGCAGACCGGCGATCATCAGAACCGGAAACAGCACCGCCGCGGCAAGCCCCGTCTTGAGATTGTCCCGGAAGAATCCGGAGACCGTTCCGACAACGGCGGGGCCGGCGGCACAGCCGAGATCCCCCGCCAGCGCCAGAAACGCAAACATCGCCGTTCCCCCGAGCGGACACTCCTTCGCCGCAATGCTGAACGTCCCCGGCCAGAGAATCCCGACGGAGAATCCGCACACCCCGCACCCGATCAGCGCCGGCAGCGGCCACGGAGAACACGCCGCCAGCAGATAACAGACAATGCACAGCACACTGCTGCCGAGCATGAATCCCTGCAGATTCAAACGGCTGCTGAACGACGCATACATCACCCGGGAAAGCCCCATCATGACCGCAAAGAAGCAGGGTCCGGCCAGATCCCCCAGCGTTTTGGAAATCCCCAGTCCGGATTCCGCAAACGCGCTTGCCCACTGGCTCATTCCCTGTTCCGACGCGCCGGAACAGACCATCAGCAGCACCAGCAGCCAGAACAGCGGCGACCGGCAGAGCGCCCGGATGCTCATTCCCTGCGTCTCCCCGACCAGCGTCGCCAGCGGCACAGCGGCGAAATAGAACAGATTCCCCAGCGGGATCAGCGCCCACAGGCACGCCAGAATCTTCCAGTTTCCGATCCCGGCCGTCGCGAAAAACAGCGTGGACACCAGAATCACAAACACATGTCCCCAGCAGTAGAAGGAATGCAGCAGACTCATTGCCGCGGCCTTGCGCTCCGTCGGACACGCCTCCACGATCGGACTGACCAGCACTTCGATGATCCCCCCGCCGACCGCATACAGGGCAATCGCGATCAGCAGTCCGACATACGGATCGGCAAAACACTCCGGCAGCAGCGCAAGACCGACCAGTCCCGCCGCGGCGAATCCGTGCGCTCCGACAATCGCAGTCCGATAGCCGATCCGGTCCACGAATCTGGCGGAAAGCAGATCAACCACAAGCTGAATGGCAAAATTGACCGACACCAGCACGGTGATCCTGTCCAGCGAAATCCCGTAGCTCCTCTGAAACGTCAGAAACAGCAGCGGCGCAAAATTGTTGATCACCGCCTGCGTGATATACCCGATGTAGCTGGCCATCAGGGTATGGCTGTAATTGTTCCGGATACTCATTTCATCATCTCCCGATCCGGTTTTGAACACTCTCCGGGCAAACGGAACACCCCTTTCCCCGCGGAACCGGAAGGAGATAGTATACTGCGTGTTTCCGGAAAATCAAGACGCTCCCGCGCCGTCTCCCCCCCCCGAAACGCGGAAACAGCGGACGGACGTTCCCTACGTCAGAGGGAAGCTCCGCCCTCCAGGATCCGCGGAGAAAAAACGATCTCCTGCGGAAAATAGCGATCCTGAAACAGGCTCTGCACCGCGAAGATTCCCGCCGCCTGATAGTCGAATCCCACCCCGGGAACGGGAGGCGTGAACTTGTTGTTGAAATCATAGGGGAACAGCGTGACAATCCGGACATTTTCCGGAATCCCGAAATTTTCGTTCAGGGAGCGGGCGAAATTCAGGACGGGCGAATCGTGCAGTCCGAAGACCAGTCCGTCGAACCGAGACTCCTGATAGAACCGCCGCAGAGGTTCGACAAACGTCATCGGCGGTTCGCTGATGCCTCCGATATCGCACATCAGGGGAGGATTTTTTCCCTGGAGATCCTCCAGCGCACGCAGATATCCGCTTTTTGCCGGATTGAATTCATTGTGAAGGAAGCTGGTCGCCAGCGCGATCCGGGAAGCCCCCTGCTCCGCGAGATGGAGAACCGCCTCCCGCGCCCCGCTTTCCGCATCCGCCCGGCAGCGGATCCACTGATCGACCGCCGATTTCAGCGCAGTGTTCCGGTACGACAGATTATGAATGTGCGCGATCCGGAACTTCTTGCGCAGGAGCAGCGGAAAGATCGGCGCATACCAGTTGCTGTAAAACACGATCCGGCTGCCGTCCGGGAGACGGTCGAGGGTGGATTCGTCAAAGTCGCCGATATCGTTGCTCGTGGTCAGGGGCAGCGTGATGACATGGGCTTTCCGCAGGCACGCTTCCTGAAGGCATCCGCTGAGGATCTCGCGGATGATCGTCCGCGTCTGGAAATCGGACTTCAGGAAATAGTCGGAACAGGGGAGGAGAAGAAAGACATTCCGGTTTTCCCGTTCGGGCCGCTGCGAAATGAAGGTACCTTTCCCCGGGATGCGTTCCAGGAGGCCGTCCTTCTCCAGGAGTTCAAATGCGGCGCGCAGGGTTTTCCGAGTGACTCCGAGCTTGTCCGCCAGTTCGGATTCCACCGGCAGGCGGTTGCAGTTCGCATATTCTCCGGAAAGGATTTCCCTTTTCAGGTGCTTCACGATTTCCAGGCGTTTGACAGGCATTCTCATCGGTTGTACTTCCTTTGTTTCCTTATACTATACACGCTGTTTCCTTAAAATCAAGATCTCTTCCATATTTTCCTGATTCTGTTTTTTAAGGAATCCGGAAAGTATCCCGAAAAAACAGAGTCAAAAAATTCAGATTTTAAAGGAAAGGATCTATTTTTTATTAAAAATTTAAGGAAACACCTCTTGATTTTAAGGATACAATAGTGTATAATTAATCTGCAGCAACGGTAAAAAGCAACGATTCCGCTCAAAAACGAGGAGAATGGAATGAACGGCAAGAGAGGTTATCAGACTCCGTTTCATGTCGACGGGGGGATCATCCGGGACGCAGAGGGGCGGACCGTCAAACTCTGGGGCGTGAACTATTACGTTCCCTTCAACCACAACTACTTCAATATCCGGGAACTGGGACTGAACCACAGAGAGATCATCGACGAGGATCTCCGCCATTTCGAACTTCTCGGCATCGATCTGATCCGGATGCATCTGTACGAACGGGAGATCACGGACCGGACGGGCAACATCATCGAAAACGAAAACATGGAGCTTCTGGATTACCTGATAGAAGCATGTGAAAAAAGGGGATCTACCTGATGCTTTCCCCGACGGTCTGGTGGAACACCGTTGCCAATCAGATCCGCCAGGAGGAACTGTACGCCTACTGGCACATCGGCGCGCAGGAGGCGTTCGGATTCACCAACTTCTTCTCCTGCGACGCCATGCTGTGGGATCAGGACGCGATCGACTGCCAGGCCCGCTATCTGCGCGGACTGTTCAACCGGCGGAACCGCATCAGCGGAAAACGGATGAACGAATATTCCAACATCGTCGTATTCGAGCTGTTCAACGAACCGCGCTATCCGGAGAAATGGCAGCTGGAGAAGGATCTGGAGCTGACGCCGGAATGGATGTCCGCCGCGACCTACTCCCGCGGAGAGGAACGGCGGAAACTGGTCCGTCTGTGGGAGGAGTTCCGCGCCGGGCATCCGGGACATTCCGACGATGCATGCTTCTCCCTGTTCCGCGCGCATATCCTGAATCACTATTTTGATTCGCTCTGGCCGATCATCACGGATTTCTTCGGCGATCGTGTGATCCGGGCGCAGTTCATCAGCTATTCGGGTCTTCCGGACGAGGATCTGCGCGAAGTCTTCGAAAAGGCGCCGATCGAGGCGGCGACCATCGGGACCTATCTGAACGCGTCGGGCCTTTTCGACGCCGTCAACACCGACAGTGCCAACCATCTGCAGCTGGCGTCCCGCTGGTTCGACCGTTTTAAAAAAGCTCCGCAGACCCGCCTTGCCCGGATCTCCTACGAGTTCGACGCAACCGGCTCCACCACGGCCTATCCGCTGGCCGCCATCGCCGCGATGTATGCGCAGACGGGGATTCAGATGGCCTCCTATTTCACCTACACGCCGTCGGGGATTGCGCCGTGGAATCCGGGATGGCTGGTCCATTTTCTGAATCTGGAGCACACGCCGTCCCGGGCGGCCGGATTTGCCGCGGCGGGAGAGATTTTCCGCTCGAATGAAACGGGCTGTCCCGTGGAGTGCGGACCGGAAGAGTGGAACGGGAAAAATTTCAAGATCCGCCGGGAAAACGATCTTGTGGTCTTTGCGTCGGAGGAGACATTCATCTACACGAACGACACGGACGAGGTTCCGCCCGCGCCCGAGCGTCTCCGGAAAATCATCGGACGGGGGAAATCATGCGCTGCCTCCTCCAGTGGGAACGGGTGTTACATTCTTCTCCGGCAATCGGAGACCGAATGGGAGCTTGAGGTGTTTCCCGATCAGAAATTCCTGATGGACCCGACCCGCGGACGCACCTACCGTTCCATGGCGAACCGGTATGTCAACTGCCGGAAGGAACCGCCGGTCTCCCAGACGATGCGCAGGAACGTCACATTCTCCTTTGATCTTCATCCGCTGAAGGAATGCCGAAACATTTCCGGCGAAAAGATTTGCGTGGAACGAAACAAAATATATATTTTCCCCGGGCGCTACATTCTGACAACCGGGGAAAAAAACGGGGAGTCTGCAGAACAATGAAACCAAGAGGACAACATGCCTTCACACTGGTGGAACTTCTGATTACAGTTGCGATCATCGCAATATTGATCGGTCTTCTGCTTCCCGCCCTGAACAAGGCTCGGGAGAAGGGACGCCAGGTCCGCTGTGTTTCCAATCAGAGAACCATCGGCCAAAGCGCCGTCATTTATGCGGAGGATTTTCAGCAGTCGATCTGGCCGGTTTTCACGACGGATACCGACATGCAGAACAATCTCCGCCGCACGCATTGGAAAACGATCGCACTCCATTACAAACTCAAGTATCTGCCCTCGAGCCAGTATTTTTACTGTGAATCGCACAAGCGTCTCTCGATCGGGCAGTACAGTGAAGACATCCGGATGGACTGGAGCAGGGAAAACATGGATCTTCTGAAAGTCAACATCGGCTGCAGCTGGCAGCTCCGCGGGACGGGAACTTCGCAGGAAGCAAGCGTGCTTCTCCCGAAACTGAAGTCCACAGACCTTCTCTGTTCCGAGTACTCCATTCACGAATGGTACATTGCCGCAATCATGCCGCCGCATCTGGGTGCGTTCAACCTTCTCTATGCGGACGGGCATGTCCGATCCGTTTCGAAAGCGGTTATTCAGGCGAACCGGAACCAGTTCAATTTTTTATGAATTCTCAGAACAGGAAAGATTTTTTTTCATGAAACAGTTCACCTTATGTTTTCTTTTCTTCTCTGCCGCGCTTCTTTTCCACGGAGAGGTCTCCGGTTCGGAAACAGTCCGCAGCTGGTATATTCCAAGCGGAGAAAATACGCCGGAACGTCCGCAGATGTCCGTCCGCGGAGGAAATCTGATTGTGCGGACGGGAAAGGAGAAAACACTTGCCACTCCCCGTTTTCCCCTTCCCCCTTCCGGATCCTTTTCCAGACCGTGGCGGATGCGTTTCCGCTGTTCCTACCGGACAGAGCAGTATAAGGGACAGGGTATCGGACTCAATTTCGTCCAGTACGGGAAAAACGGGAAACGCATGGGAACCCTTTCGCCCGTGATCCGCGTCACAGGAGACCACAGCTGCTATCTGTTCAACGACTCGAAGACCTGGAAGGAGATCGACGTGCTGGTTGATTTCAGCAACGCGCTGCCCTCTTCGCTGGCGCTGGAATGGAAATTTTTCGTTCCGAAAGGCGTTCTGGAAATGAGGAATCTGAAGGTTGATCTGATCGAACAGGAGAACCATCGGATCAGCGGAGGAGAAATCCGGATCAATTCCAATATTCTGCGCCATGTGTTTTTTGCGGAGGAAGGACGGGTCCGGATCCGGATCGCCGATCCGGAAAAGAAGCCGGCCGCCCGCCTCCGTATTTTCGACGAGAACCGGAAGGAGCTCTCCTCGGAGACGATTCCGCTGGATTCGGAAAAGCTCTTTTCCGGGCGCGGATACCGGATCTGTGAAGCCGAAGCCCTTTATCCGGACGGGAAACGGATCACAACGGAATTCACGGTCGCAGTTCTTGGGAAAAGCATCGGCGATGCTCTTCTCCGCTGCTCCCGCTACGGACTGATGGTTGTCAACGGGACCTTTGCGTTCGCCCGTCAGCTCGGAGCCCGGTGGGACTGGCGGTTCTTCTCCATGCGGAACTGCACGGCCGCTCCGGACGGAACTTTCCGCCCGCCGAAAAAAGAGAATGCGTTCCACAAGTTCGACGATACTCGGATTCCGATCTATGCAGGCGGCGACAACGCCCCCGTCCCGAAATTTCTTCTCAAGCCCGAACACCGCGCCAAACGGGGACTTTATCCGCCGGAAAACTGGGATCTCTACCGGAAAACGGTCGAAGCCTGGGCGAAGGCGCATCCGGACATGAACGGAAAATATCTCTGCGTTGTGAATGAACCGAACTACCGCTGGTATGGAACGCCGAAGGAGCTTGCGGAAGTCCATCGCATCTTTGCCGAAGCGGTCCGGAAAATCCATCCGGACGCAAAAGTGATGGGACCTGCCGCAAGCCGGATCGAAATGGATTTCGTGAAGCAGATGGGAGAGAACGGGCTGTTCGATGCCATGGACGGCATCGTCATGCACTGCTATGTGGACGGAACCCGGCCGGAAGGGAAGTTCTGGGAAGCTCAGAGGACCTTCTTCGACTATCTCAAGCAGATCGGGAAACGCGACATGCCCCTGCACTACACGGAGTTCGGCTGGACAACCTGGGAGGGCACCTGGCAGACTCCTGTCGATGAAGTCACGCAGGCCCGCTATCTGACACGTTCCATGGCGCTGCTTTCTTCGGAACGGATCGACAGCATCGTCTACTTCTGCGATTTCTACAACACGCGCAACCGTGGAGAGAGCGGATTTTCCATTCTGCGGCGAGAAAACGATCATCTGGCACCCAAGCCTTCCGCTGCGGCGTACATGGCGCTGACCCGGAATCTGACCGGCGTAACGGGCTGCACCCGTCTTTTTCATCTTTCTCCGGAACTTTTCCTGATCTCCGGGAAACGCGAGGGCGATTTTGTGCAGATTCTCTGGCGTTCGGAGGGTGCGGAAACGATCCGTCTGCCATACCCGTTCGATGCGGCGGAAACCTATCTGGGAAAACCACTCAGCCTTCCTGCGGACAGTTCCATTTCCGTATCGGAATCCCCGCTCTATCTGTTTTCCCGCGCCTCTGCGCTGTATGAGGCGAAAGAAGATCCGCGGAAGGATCTGATCCCGGGCGACATCCTTCCGCTTTCCGGAACACCGCTGTTTCTTCCCGCCGCATTCCGCCGCGAAAATGGAAAACTCCGTCTCTCCTACGATGCGAAGCCGGGACGCTACTCCCTGATTCTCCGGGACGGGCGCGGCCTCCGGATTCTCCCTGCCCTCGTGGAAAACGCCGTCACCATTGCGGACATCACGCCGCTCTGGAAAGACAAAGCCAATCCTCAGCTGCGGATTCTGCTGGTGTCGAAATTCGGAAAAGAACAGACAGGAACCCTCTCCTGTGCAGGCATTGCAAAAAAGATCCAGCTGAAAAAAGGAAAAAACGAAGTCCTTCTGGATCTGGGATCCCTCCGGAAGGTCTCCGGCACCATTCTCTGCACAGCGGACAACCCGGAGAAAAAAGGAGAGGTTTTCCGCACGGAGAAGGAAATCCGGCAGACGTTCTATCCGCTGGTTCGGCTTCCGGAACGCGGAATCCGTTCGGTGCAGCCGCTTCCGGCGGAGGAGTGGACTTCGCCGAAGGAGAAAACATCGCTGCTGGATCCGAAGGACTGCCGACCGGAACTGCGGATCGCATTCGACAAACGGGGCATCCACGTCCTTGCGGAAGTCATCGACGACGAATTTGCGCAGCCCTATCAGCAGGAAAGAATGTGGCTGGGGGATTCCCTTCAGCTCGCCTTCGACGTGGATGCATCCCGGGAGTGGGATGCGAACAATCTCGGATTCGGATTCAAGGGACACCGCTGTTTCGAGTTCACCGTGGGACAGACAAAGGACGGGGTGCAGACCTACTGTCATTACGCCTACGATCCGGTTCTGAAACCCGGAATGGCGGATCGCGTGAAGGCAACCGTGGAGCGGAAAGGAAATCTGACCGTCTACAATGTCTTCTTCCCCTGGGAGAGCATCGGACGGAAAGAGCCGCCCGCGCCGGGAAGCCGTTTCGGGTTCTCCGCCGCCGTAAACGATCTGGATTCCGGATCGCGGAAGGCACTCTGTCTTTTCCAGGGTATTGTCGAGAGCAAAGATCCTGTCCGCTACGGGACCTTGTATATCACGGAGTGAAACTTCGCAGAACTGTTTGAAACCAACAATAAAAAACCATTTCCCGAGATGCGGGCCGGCCTTCCCGCCGGAAGCATCCCGGGGAAAACAATCGCAGGAAGGAACATCATGGACTCTCTCTTTCGGACTCCCGTCCGCCGGGCGGAAAAGTTTTCTCTGGTGGAACTGCTGATCGCCGTTGCGGTGATTGCAATTCTGATCGCGCTTCTGATGCCGGCACTGCACAAGGCGCGCGAAAAGGCGTTCAACATCCAGTGCGTCAACAACATGAAAAACATCGGGACGGCGCATCAGTTGTATGCGAACGACACGGAACACTGCATGCCGCTGATGGTCCGGAAGGATTTCACCTGGGTTCATGAGGTGGCGGCCAGACTCTCGAAGGGAAAGGGCAAAAACGGAGAGTATATGATTCCCTGTCCGGCATGGACGCTGTATCCCTCCAACTCCTACGGGCTGAACACGTTCTTCTCGGGGGAATGGGACACGGAAAACGTCTGCAAGAAGATCACCCGGATCCATCAGCCGACAAAAGCGCAGATCCTGATGGAAAATATTACCGATCCCCGCTACAACTGGCCGTCGAATGTCGGCTATCTGGAGTGGGTTTCCTTCCGCCACAACCGGCGTTCGAACGTCTACTATTTCGACGGACATGTCGGCGCAATCCTCTGCGAACAGGAAAAACAGACCAATCTTTATTTCGGCAATCTCCGGCAGGGATTGTAAACGGCTTCCGGAAAAAGACTTGTTCAAAAACACTCACCCATAGAACATGAAACCGAGATCAAGGAGGTGAAGCACCTGTTGTGACCTGACTTCTCCGCGCCGTCCGGAAGACGGCGATTCCCCTTGCGATTTTCACTGGATAACGAAAGGATTTTTTCAAATGCGTCATATTTTTCTAGCCGGACTTCTGGCCTCCTCCGTCACGCTGTCCGCGAGTTCTCTGGAGTATTCCGGGATGCTCGGACAGAGTCAGCCGGAAGGGAAAACTCCTGTTCCTTTCACAGCGGTCTATTCCGCGGCATCGGATGCCTCCGGGACCTATTTCATCACCGGACCATACCGGGGCGGCGGCGAGCTGTGGCGTCTGCCGGCGGGCAGCCGGACAGCGGAACGGATCCGCACGGCAACTCCCGGACCGGTCCTCTCCGACGGAACAAAACTCTATCTGCTGGACAACACCCGTCTGTTCGCTCTTGAGAACGGGAAGAAATCCGCACAGCCGGTGGTGGATCTGAAACGGAAATTCGATCTGATCGCAATCGCGGACGACGCCACGAAAACCGAATTCGGCGCCGTCGCCAGATATTTCGCCTACGACAGAAAAGCAAAAAAAGTCTACGGCTGGAAGGCGGACGGAACTGCGCTGGGCGAAATTCTGGATCTTTCCAAAACCACGCCGCAGACTCCTTTTTATTCGATGGGATTTCTTCCCGGGGCGGGCTATCTGATCGCGTCGACCGGTTATCCGGAACTGCGCACCTACCGCTTCACGCCGGACGGCAAAGCGCAGAGCGGAAACTGGCCGGTGCGGGGATCCGCGTCGGAATTCTTTTCGCTGGACGGCGTCTGCTGGGGCGTGGATGCGGGGGCGACCACCTTCCGCGATCACCCGGTCTCGGCAAAGCGGGAAAAAGTGGGCGGAGAGACGGACCGTTACACCTACGCCGTCTGCAAGGATCCGAAAGGCGGATTCTTTCTGGCGACGTCTCAGGGATTGAAACATTACCGTACGGACTCCCCGTCCGAAAGCGATTTCCGGATCGGCGGACTTCCCTGGGTCTCGGCAATAGCGATTTCCGGCGAACATGTCTTCGCCGTCTGCGGAGGAGCGATCCACCGTCTTCTTCTGGACGACCTGCCGGACGCGCCTCTGCAGAACGCGGGCAACGAAGCGTGGAGAGTCGGAGCAAACTGGAGCTCCTCCGGCATTGCGGCTCTTCCCAACGGGGACGGAACCATTCTGATCCTGGACAAGGGAAAGAAGGGAATCTGGAAATTTGATCCTTCGCGGACTCGCTGGGGCGATAAAAACCGCATGCGCTTTCTGGGCGGCTCGTTCACCGCGCCGACCGACATGGCTCTTCTCAACGGACAGACCATCGTCGCCGATTCCGGAAAACTGAATGTGAAGAACGACCTGACCGAACCGGTCGTGAAGGTGGATGCGTTCCCCTCCGGCGAGATCGTCGCCGCGAACGCCGGAAAAGTTTTCCTTCTGAAGGACGGCAAAACGCTCTGGACCTTCTCCGGTGCAGCCATCAACGACATCGCCGTGGTGGGAGACTGCATCGCCGTCTCCGGAGACAAGCTCCTTCTGCTCGACCGGAACGGAAAACTTCAGGCAACCCGGAACCAGCGTCTGACCGCGCTCGCGGCCGACGGAAAGTGGCTGCTCGCCGCCTCCCCCGACCGGAAGGGAATCCTGAGATTCAAACTCAAATCCGGAAAGTGAGACCTTTCATGAAAAAAGAACTGCTTTTATCCGCATTGTGCCTTTTTGCCGCGTTCGCGGCGGAAGGCGCGGTGCTGACAGGCGACACATCGAATCCGCACAACAGCCTGTTCAAACGAGGCGAGGAGATCACCCTCTTCTTCAACGTCAGCGGACTGACTCCCGGAAAAAAGGAAACACTGCTGCTGGATTTTCAGGATCACAACGGGAAAAGCCGGAAAACGATGCAGATTCCGTTTCAGGCGGACGGAAACGGCGGATGGAGCGGAGAAGTCCGGAACGTTCCGCGCGATGCATACGGCTTCTACCGCGTTCTGGCGAAACTCTCCGACGGGACTCTTCTCCGGAAGACCGGAAGCCGTCCGGCGGGCTGCCTGACCTATGCGGTTCTTCCGGACCCCGCCTCCAGAAAGATCTATCCGCCGGAGGACTCCTTCTTCGGCCTGCATGGAAACGCGCACGGGAAAGCGACACTGGGTCCGTGGATCGGATGCCGCTGGGGAATGCGCATCATGGCGAAAAGCAAGGAGGAGTTTCTCAAGTCGCGGAAGGACAAACCCTGGGTCTTCTACTCGTACGAAGTGTTCCGCGGGCCGAGCAGCGTGTTCCATCAGCTGACACCTGCGCAGAAGAAGGGGAAACTCACCGGGAACGAACAGTCGCTGCGTCCGCTGAACAAGGAGGGAGAGGCGCTGTTTGCCAAGGTTTACTACGACACCGCGAAACGCGGACTGGAACAGAAAGGCTTTGACAAAGTCATGCGCTATCAGCCGCTCTGGGAACCGGATCTGTATCTTTCCAACGACGACATCGTCCGGATCTACCGGATCGCGCGGAAGGCCATCCGCGAAGCCGACCCGGATGCCCTGATCCTGGGTCCCTGCTTCTCCCATATCGGCATCGGTTCCGTGGACGCGCACAGGAAGCTGTTTGAAAAGGGATTTCTGGATCTGGTGGATGAAGTGTCGCTGCATCCGTACATTCAGTATCCGGTGGAGGAGAACGGCCTTGTGGAGAACATCCGGGCGCTCAGGGAGACGGTCCGGAAATATGCGAAAGGCAGGACCATCGGCATCCGCGCAAACGAATCCGGCTATTCCGCGAAAGCGACTCCTTCCGAAGAGCGGATCCAGATGCACGGACAGGTCCGCGCCAGCCTGATTCTGCTCGGCGAAGGAATTCTTTCCAATGAGCCGTTCTACGGCTACGATCACGGAGCCAACGGCGAAGGCGATTACGGCCTGAGCTACAATCTGACGATTCCGCATCACATCTGGGCGACGGAAAAGGTGGCTCCCCGTCCGGTTCTTCCGGCTCTCGCCGCCGCCAGCTACCTTCTGGAAGGACACCGGCCGACCGGCGTGATTGAATACCTCGGCGACACCGTCCTCGGCTACTCCTACGCGGACCGGAACGACCATTGCGTGATCGCCCTCTGGGATTTCAGCGGACGGAACACCGATGTGCGGATCGAGACCGGAAGAGACCGCATCGACGTTGCCGACATCATGGGCAACCGGAAAACCGTCAAAACCGACAACGGAAGCCTCGCGCTGACCTTGACGGAATCCCCCGTCTACATTCTGGACGCGGATCCGAAGCTCTGGGGCCGGAACGCCGAACGGAAAATCCGGCCCGACAGCGCGGATCTGACCTGCGTCTCCGGCGGCGAAGCAACGCTTTCCGGATCGGTGCTGGCCGACGGACAGCTCATTCTGAAGGCGCCGGCCGCCCTCCGGATGAAGGATTCCGCCGTCTCTTTGAAGAAAGGCTCCCGCTACTTGATCAAAGTCCGTCTTCCGCAGACCCTTCCGGAGGGGCGCTATCCCTTCCAGCTGAATCTGACGGACGGGAAAGGCCGTATTCTTGCATCGACAGGAATCCGTCTCGGAGTCCGTCCGCCGGTCGCCGTGGAGAACGGACAGGCGTACTGCTCCTCCAACGGGACGTTCGGACTCCGTTTCACATTGAAAAACCTTTCCGGCTCCGACTGC
The DNA here is from genome assembly GCA_949297765.1 of uncultured bacterium. GTDB lineage: Bacteria > Verrucomicrobiota > Lentisphaeria > Victivallales > UBA1829 > UBA1829. Next base: position 91,447 of record CASFTV010000012.1, read on the forward strand.
TCCGGCTCGGTTTCCTCCCGGATTCCGGGGGTTCCCGAATCCCGGAAAAGAGCGGAATTCTCCCTGAAAGGGAACGAGAGCAGGGTTCTGACTCTTCTCTTCCCGGGCTTCGAGCCGCCGCCGTTCAGGAGTTTCCATACGGAGCTTTCGGTGGAACTGAGCACCGGCTACCGTTCCCGGATTCAGGAGGAGTTCAACTTCCTCGCCGCCGACTATCTGCCCGGAGTCGGACGGAACGGCGACTTCTCCGCCTGGAAGGCTTCTCCCTCGCTGAAGCTTCCGGGAGAGTGCCTCCGCAGTCCGGAATTCCACCGGGGTGCGGAGGATCTTTCCGCCGCCATCGCCTTCGGATGGAACGAGGAGTATTTCCTTCTGAAGATCCGGGTGCAGGATGATGTTTTCCTCCAGAACTCCCGCGGAAGATATCTCTGGAACGGCGACAGCATTCAGCTGGGATTCGCCCGGAAAAGAAGTGTTCCGCGCACCTCGAACAGCGTGGGAGAGCAGCGCCAGCTCGCCTTCAGCGAGATCAATCTGGGGCTTACGCCGGAGGGACCGGAGGCGTGGAGAGCCTACACCTTCGATCCGGAATCGCTGAAGACCGGACCGCTTTCCCTCCAGGAGTTCCCGCGGAGCATCACGGTCACGAAAGGGAACGGCGGACGGGTGGAAATCCTGTATCAGGTTGCCGTCCCGTGGCATTTCATCAATCTGGAAAACGTCCGGCCCGGAATGAGCGTCTTCTGTGCGGGAACGGTCAACGACCGCGATGCGGAATACAAAAAACAGGGCGATGTTTCCGCAATCGGCTTCTTCCAGCTGAAACGCCTTCCGCCGAAATATTTCGGGGAGATTCTTCTGAAGAAATAAGACACCGGAAGTGTTCCGGGAGACGGTTTGATCCGCTTCTCCCGGAACCGGACCGGATCACCGCAGATAGGCATCCCGCATGACGGCACAGCGGAAGAGCGCGCCGCCCGCATCCCAGACCGTCCGGCGCAGGGACGAGGCGTGACCGTCGAAGTAGACGAGATTCGCGGACTGGGCATGACGCCAGGCAAATGCGCCGCTGCCGTACGCGGGAGTCCATTTTTCCATTCCGTTCACAAAATAGAGACTGCTCGGATCGTAGTTGCCGAACGCGCCTCCGACGCCGTCCCCCCAGTAGGCCTTCCGGGAAGGCGTTTTGATCCGGGCAAGATGGTAGGCGGGACACGCGGTCCAGTCGTCCTGCACCCAGCGGTTCACATAGCTCCGGTATCCGTCGGAGGTATCCTCCCAGGTGGTGGCAGTGCCGCTGGTGTTGAGAATCGCGTCGGAAAGCGGACAGAGAAGAGAGGTGCGGATGAAACCGCCTTCCTTTGTCTGACCGAGCCGGCTGCGGAAATTGCGGTTGTACTGCCAGTCCAGATAATCCTGATTGGTGTTCGGCATCCAGAAACCGTTCTGCTCGTCGGCATAGGAGAGTCCTGCGACAATCAGGCTTTTCAGATTGGAGAGGCAGCGGATGCTTCCCGCCTTCTCCCGGCCCTTCGAGAGAACGGGAAGCAGAAGCCCGGTCAGGATCGCGATCACCGCAACCACGGTGAGAAGTTCAATCAGGGAAAAATTCTGTTTCTTCTTCATGAGAGATTCTCCTCTTTCTTCATTATTCCAGTGAAGCGGCGCTGACGGTCAGGTTCAGTGCAGGCTGCGGCCCCGGTGTCCGGGGAGAGAAAAACAGTTCTCCGCGAAGGGTCTGAAGGGAAACCGGCGGATATGCGGTCAGCTCCTTCCCGAGAAAGAGCCGGTAGGTATGGAATTTTCCGTCGCCTTTCAGCGCGATGACGCCGCTGTACACGCCCCGCCACTTCCGTTCAGGAAGACGGATCAGCAGAGCGGAAGCCCGGTCGCTGCGGATCCGGAGGGTGAGCAGACGGCAGTCCGGATCAATTCCCTCCGGGTTGAAGCGGATGACGCCATGCGCCTCCTCTCCCAGTTTCCGCGCGGGGAAACGGATCCCGACCATGCGGATTCCGTCTTTCCGGAACACATTCGCACAGCCCAGGACACCCCGGTACTGCGAATCGAGGATGCGGTGGGGAGTCTCCGCGAAACGTTCGCCGGTCAGAGCGATCAGGGCGGGCACGGGAGCATCGGAGGGGAGCCAGTCCACCTCGGTCCCGCGCGCCTCCTCGGCGGAGAGAACGTCGACGGAAACGATCTTCCAGTCCGGATGCGGATTCTCCCAGGCGGCGACATAGCTTCCGACCGTATGACCGCTGCTGTTGGCGGTCACGAGTCCCGTCTTCGCCTCCGGAAGCGGTGCAATGTTCCACCAGTCGCCGATATTGACATTGCAGATCAGGCGGAACTCCTCCTGTTTTCCGTTCTCATAGCGGATCCGGTAGCATCCGGGGGAGCGGCCGGTGAACGCCCAGGCCGCGGTATGAAGGAAAAACAGACGGGAGAATTTCCCTTCCGCGCGGATGCCTTTGACCGATGAGGGGAAATAAGGACGCATTCCGCCGCGGAGAACGATGCAGCTCCGTCCGCCGTTCTCCGCCGGCCGGATGATGTCGAACGGGACCCCTCCGGCAGACTGTCTCCCGAGAGGAACGGAGCGGAAATCGTTGGATCCCTGATCGAACCATCCGCCTTTGCGGTCGCCCTCCTTCTCATCGCTGAAGGAGGTGGTCGCGTAGGGACGCAGGTCGATCGGGACACAGCGTTCGGGCAGGACGTCATACTGTTTCGTCACGGCGGCCGCGAGAGGCATCGCCTCCTGCCAGTCCGGAGATTCCAGAACATACCGCATCAGGTTGTCGAGGTAGCACCACGCGGCGCTGTCCGTTTCCCGGGAGGAGAATGCGTTCAGCTGCGAACAGAGAATTCTGCCGGATCCGAGAACTGCCTCCATGACCGCGTTGCCGATTTCGCTTCCGCCCAGAGAAGGACCTTTGACCGCAAGGGCCGTCAGCGCATAGGGCTGATAGGTGTGCGAGACAACAAAACCGGATTCGCCGTTCGTCCAGGTATCGAACTCCGTCCAGTCGAGTCCGCGGAACAGCGGATGGCCCGGCGTCACGAAGTCGACGAACGGACGTCCGCCCGGCGTCAGGGAGAGTCCTCCGGGCATGCGGCTTTCCGGATTTTTCTGTTCCAGAATCAGCAGAATTCCGCCCCGGCGGACAAATGCGTCGAACGCGTCTGCCCCGCCGAGATCAATCCGCTGCGTTTCCAGCGTTTCGGGAGGAACGATCAGAATCCCCTTCCCCGCGATCTCGGAAACCCGTTTCACCGGACGGGCTTCAACGGAACGCTCCTTCAGATAAGCGCTCAGGAGCTGAAGGTTCCGCGCAGACCCCGTATCGAGAAGATACACCGGCGCGGAGGGTTTCAGAACCTTCCGGGAACGCGGCGCGGCAAACAGATTGTAGAAATTCCGGGAGACCTCTCTTCCTCCGGCACACAGCCTGCCCCGGAGCTGGAAATTGCCCTGCTTCAGATCGCCGGGAAGACGGATTTCCATCCGCTGCCGGCTCCGGGAATGCCCGCCGAGACGGGAAAGCGGGATCTTCTCCAGAGGACGTTCCGGATTCTTTCCGTCGAACAGCGACAGCTCCAGAACCGGATTCTCCAGCGTTTCCGGCGAAGTGTTGGCAATCTCCAGAATCCAGGAACTTTTCTCTCCGCTGAACAGATTGCGGGGGAAGAGAAAGTGCTCGTCGTGAATCGAAAAATAGACCGGCTGATTCCAGAGATACGCCATCGGATGGTTGTGAAACCAGGGTGCGAATCCCGCATGCCGTTCATCCACACGGATCAGTTCCAGAATGCGGTGGGCGTAATATCCCTGCGCCCAGCGGGAAAAGCCGGTCTGGAGAGCTTTGAACAGCGGAACGGAACCGGTGAATCCGACACCGTTCGGAGCGCCCCACGAGGAGGGTTTTCCCATATAGGCGGCATAGTCGCTGATGCTGCCGCGCCGGAACGTTTTGTCGGGAACGGCGCCCCAGCTGAATCCGATCAGCTCCCAGGCACAGAAGGGCGTCTCAGAAACCTTTTGTTCTCCGTAGATTTTCCGGAGTCCCTGCAGGAGTTCGTCGATTTTCTCCCGGAAAGTCGTCCAGGGGCTCCCGAGTCCGCAGTAGTTGTGCACATCGAAGAAATCGGTCTCCAGGCGGGCGGAACCGTAGGTGTTCCACGCGCCGGAGCCGGAAAACGCACAGAGCGGACGCTTCTGAAGATCTTCCGTCCGGACGGTCGCCGCCTGAAGATTCAGCAGCCGGTTCACCTCCGGATTCCGATGGTTGATCTCGTTGCCCAGCGACCACATGACCACGCTCGGATGATTGTGGCTGTACGCAATAAACTCCTTCAGCTCCGCCTGATTGTTCGCCTCGAACTCCCGGAAGCGGAGATTGTGGAGGAACGACCACGCCCATTCATGATAGATCATGAACCCCTGTTCATCGGCGGCGGCAAGGACCTCCGGAAGAAGCGGATCGTGCGAACTCCGGGCGATGTTGTACCCCTGCTTTTTATATTCCAGCAGACGGGTTGCGTGCCAGCGGTCGCCCGCGGGAAAGGAAATCGCGTGCATGTAGGCGCCGAACAGGTAGCACTCCTCTCCGTTCAGATAAAACTTCCCGTTCCGGACGCGGAAATCCCGGTATCCGAACCGTTCCGAGCGGCGGCTGAGCAGCGTCCCCTCTCTGCGGAGATCCGCCGTGAGAAAATACAGATACGGCGACCCCGGACTCCAGAAACGGGGATTCTTCAGCGGAAAACGAATCGTCAGGACATTGCTTCCCGGGAGCAGGTTCCAATCCTTCCGGGAAACGCTTCCGGCGACCTTGTCCGCATCCTTCCGGACAGCCGGCGTGACTTTGGCATCCAGCTGCACGGAAAGCGGTTTCCCGGTATGGTTCTCCACCCGAAGTTCCGCTTCGAGTTCTCCCGCGTCCGTACGGGGAACGATCCGCATCGCGCGGATCCGGACCGGCGGCTCCAGCGACAGAACGACCGGTCCGCAGAGTCCGAACGGATGATGCTCCGGAGCAAACGCGGCTCCGTACACATGGCTCTGGGGCGCAATTCCGCCGGTATGGCCGAGATCCCCGCGGAAACGCAGAGCGATCCCGTTCTCTCCCTCCCGGACCGCATCGGTCACATCCATTTCAAACGGTGTGAAGGAGCCTTTGTGCATTCCGATCCGTCTTCCGTTGACAAATACCACGCATTCATATCCGGCGCGGTCGAACTTCAGAATCGCCCGGCGGTCTCCGAGTCCGGAAAGGACGATCTTTTTCCGCGACCACGCCTTCATGTACGGCCGTTTCGTATCCGGGAGTTCCGGAAACAGGGCGTACACCGTCTTTCCGGGAACGGTTTGAACCTTCCATGCGCTGTCGTCAAAATGAGTTTCCGCATACGCTTCCTTCCGGTCGACGTCGTCCGGGAACGGAACCGCGGAAGATGCCGCGCACGAGGTCCGCCACTCCCCGTTCAGCGAAACCGTCCGGACGACCGGCGGCGTTCCGGGGATCTCCTCCGCCCGGATCAGGTCATACGCCCCTCTCACGGCCGGCGCTTCCGGAATCCACGCGGGAATCTCTTCGGAAAACGCGCTCAGTGTCAGAAACAGAAAAACAACCGGGCAAAGCCGTTTCAGGGGCGGAAGCAGCTCCAGCAAAAACAACCGTTGAAATATTGTATTCGAATCCACTTTTTTTTCCATTTTTCTTTTCTCTCCTGCTTCTTCTTTCGGACCTTCCGGAATTTTTATTTTTTTCATTATAGCACAGATTTTTCTTCCGGGGAGACCCGATTGACAAAAAACATGGAAAAATCAGACAATTACATGGAAAAACCAGACTTTTTCAAGGACATTCCTCTCTTCCCGCACGCAAAAACGCTCTTGGGGAAAGGCCGGTATATTTGCGGAATTCCCGGGAGAAAGCGAGCGGATCCTCGTATCCGACATTGAATGCGGCTTCCTGAACGGAAGTGCATCCGCGGCGGAGGAGTTCCCGGGCGGCCTCCATCTTCAGCTCATAGAGATACCGCTTGGGAGACTTCCCGAGATGCCGGCGGAAAAGACGCTCCAGTGTGACCGGAGAGAGTGAAAGCCGTCCGGCGAGTTCCGTGACGGTACACCGTTTCGGGATGTACGATGCAAACAGATTCAGGATTCTTGCAAATGTCTCGTCGGGCGGCCCGGATGCGGAAAGAACCAGAAGATTGAACACCTCCATCCCCAGCGCGGAAATTCTCGGGATTTCGGGAACCTCGCGGCGGAGAAGCAGCTGTTCCAGTTCATGGAAAATCCGCGGGATGCGCTCCGGATTTTTCAGTTTCACCACCAGTTTTCCGCTCAAGTTGCAGGAGGCCATCAGCGAGGGAAGCGCAAGCCCCCGCAGACCGATCGAGAGTTTGCTGCAGAATCCGGCCGGACCCGTCTTCAGCATGGAATACTCCCCCTGATGGATAATTCCGGCAGATCCCGGCCCGATCACCTCCTCGCGATCGCGGGCGGAGAGCGTCAGATTCCCGTACAGCGGAAACTCCAGCGCATAAACATAGGAGGCCCGATGCGTGACAGATTCATTCCTCCCCCAGCGGATCTGCAGCAGGAACTCCGGCCAGAGCGGCAGCTGGAACCGTTCCGGACAGAACCAGCCGACCGGTTCCCCGAACGGTGCGCACAGCACATCCTCTCCGCCCTCGCGGAAAACGCCGTCCCAGTCCGGGCGGGAACCTCTTTTCGGATCTCCCGAACCACCGTCCGGGAAATCGCGATGCCGCCGGCCCGCACTCACGCGCAGAAATCGAAATCAACCGCCCGGAGAAATGCGCGGGCGATCACGGTGTGTCCCGGAGCCGCGGCGGGGTGGACGCGGTCCCACGAAAAGTACGACGAGTGACAATGCTCCAGCACCTTGTCGAACGCCGCCTGAACATCGACGAAGATCAGTCCGTACTCCTCCGCCAGACGCCGGCAGACAGCGCCGTAACGGTCGGTCATCGCGCGCATCGCATCCTGCCGGTTCGGCTCCATGTAGTACGGCGTCATCAGGACGATATTCGGAATCACGGGTTTCGAAAGCTCGATGATTTTCCGGAGATTGGCCTCATATTCGCCGATCAGCACATGCCGCTCCTTCATGTACGGCACATCGAACTGCCGCCAGATGTCGTTGATGCCGATCATGATGGAAAGCCAGTCGGGCTTCAGGTCGAGCGTATCGGTCTGCCAGCGGTTCAGGAGGGCGCGGGTGTTGTCGCCGCTGTTGCCCATGTTCACGACCCGGATCATGCGCTCGGGGTAGACCGCGGTCAGAAGCCCGTTGACAATGTTCGGATATCCTCCGCCGAGCGGATTGTGGAGACCTTCGGAAACCGGGCGGGTTCTTCCCGCATCCGTCACGGAATCTCCCTGAAAAAGAAGTTTGGCACCTGCCGGAATCTTCATTCGGACGATCCTTTCTGGAGGGGTTCGGCGGAATCAATCCTCGTATTTCAGAATGATTTCCCCTTCCCTGCAAAGATTGTATTTTTCCCGCGCCACCTTTTCGGCTGCGGCGGGTTTGTGTTCCAGATCATGCACTTCGCGGTTCAGGACCACGCTCTCATTGATCTTCATCTGAAGTTCATGATTGAGTTTGGCCAGATCGTTGCGCAGAGAGTTGTACCGGTTGTACGCGGGCCAGACAAGTGTCAGGGAAAGCCCGAAAATCAGCAGAAGAAGAATGAACAGAAGAACGGATACCGCTTTCTGAATTTTTGTCGCCATGGCTCGTCTGCGTCCTTTCGCCGTTTTCCATTAATATACGCCTGATCCGGAAAAAATACAATCCCCCCATTGGAATTTCACCGGTCTCTGAGCGCGGAGGAGACCGGCGTCAGAGATTCGCGAACAGATCATCCGGGGGGAGAGGGATGGAATCCTCTCCGGCGGAGGACGGCTGTTCCGGCTCCGCGGCGCTCCCTTCTGTTCCCGGCGGAGTCAGAAGCGCAAGGAACGCGGCTTCGTCAAGGATCGGGATTCCGAGTTCGACGGCCTTGTCGTATTTGCTTCCCGGCGCCTCTCCGGCGACCACATACGAAGTCTTCTTGCTGACGCTTCCGCTGACCTTCCCTCCGCGTTTCAGGACAGCCTCCCCCGCCTCCTGCCGCGACATCGAAGCCAGGGTTCCGGTCAGGACAAATGTTTTTCCGGAAAGAGAGGTATCCGTGTCGGCCGGGACGGGTTCCTCCATCCGGAGTCCGAGTTCGCGGAGTTTTCCGATCAGTTCGCGGTTCCGCCCGGACGCGAAGAATTTGACCAGACTCTGGGCCATCACCGGACCGATCTCCTCCACCGTTTCAAACTCCTCCGCTGTTGCGGAAAGAAATGCGTCCATCGTGCGGAATCGGCGGCAGAGGATCTTTGCCGTGCGCGAACCGATCTGCGGAATGCCCAGCGCCGTAATCAGACGCGAGAGATCCCGGTGACGGCTCGCCTCAATCGCAGACAGCAGATTCTTCGCGGACTTTTCTCCCATCCGCTCCATGGCGACCAGCGGCAGCACCGTCAGACGGTACAGATCGGCGATGCTGCGGACAAGTTTGTGTTCCAGCAGCTGTTCGATCACCGCGGGTCCGAGTCCGTCGATATCCATTGCCTCGCGGGAGGCGAAGAAACGGAGGCTCTCCCGGATCCGCGAAGGACAGTCGGGATTCTCGCAGCGGTGAGCGACCTCCTCCCCCACGCGGACCACCGGCCCTCCGCACGCCGGACAGCTCTGCGGAACGGAAATGATCCGTTCGCACCCGTTCCGTTTTTCCGGCAGGGAGCGGAGAATTTCCGGGATCACGTCGCCCGCCTTGTGCAGCACCACCGTATCGCCGATGCGCAGGTCCTTTTCCCGGATGTAGTCGAAGTTGTGCAGACTCGCCCGGCTGACGATGGTTCCGGCCAGCGGAACGGGTTCCAGAACGGCGGTCGGCGCCACAATCCCGGTCCGGCCGACATTGATCTCCACATCCAGCAGTTTCGTCTCCTTCTCCTCCGCGGGGAACTTGTACGCGATCGCCCAGCGCGGACTCTTCGAGGTGGAGCCGAGTTCCCTCTGCGCCGCACTGCTGTTCAGTTTGACCACCACGCCGTCGATGTCGTAAGGCAGTTCGTGACGCATCGCGCAGAATGCATCCCGCGCCGCCCACACCTCCTCGATGCTGTGACAGAACCGGCTCTCCGGATTGGTCGGCAGCCCGACCTCCTTCAGATAGTCGATTTTCGATTTCTGGGTCGGGAAATCCCTCCCCTCCGCATAGAGGATCTCATAGAAAAAGGCCGCAAGATCCCGCTTCGCCGTGATGGAGGCGTCGAGCTGACGGAGCGATCCGGCGGCCGCGTTGCGCGGATTGGCAAAGATCTTCTCCCCCTGCTCCTCGCGCAGTTCGTTCAGGCGGACAAAGGAGCTTTTCGGCATATAAATCTCTCCCCGGACCTCCAGCCGGGAAACAGGCGCCGTGAGCCGGAGCGGAATGCTGCGGACCGTCCGCACATTGGCGGTGACATCCTCCCCCACCATCCCGTCTCCGCGTGTCGCCGCGTTGACAAGCACGCCGTTCTCATAGATCAGCGCGATGGAGAGTCCGTCGATCTTGAGTTCCGCCAGATATTCGGGCGCATGCGCGACAGCGCGGATCCGGCGGTCGAAATCCTGAAGTTCGGAAAATGAAAACGTGTTGTCCAGGCTCAGAAGAGGCACTCGGTGACGCACGGTCCCGAACTCGCGGGACGGCGTTCCGGAAACCCGCTGCGTCGGGGAATCCGGCGTAATCAGCGAGGGATTCTCCCGCTCCAGAACCTTCAGTTCATTCATCTTCGCATCGTATTCCGCATCCGGGACATCGGGATCGTCAAGAATGTAGTAGCGGTAATCGCATTTGCGCAGGAATGTGCGCAGCGCTTCAATCTTCTGTTCGGTTTCGTTCATTTTCACCATCCGTTTTTCATGTTGCGTCACCCCAGCTGGGTCCGGCGGAGACTTCGACGGGCAGCGGCACGGAAAGGTGCACGGCGTTTTCCATCTCCTCCCGGAGCAGACGGGCGACGCATTCCGCCTCGTCCGACGGAGCGTCAAGAATCAGTTCGTCGTGAATCTGCAGAATCAGTTTCGCCTTCAGCTTCTCCCTGCGGAGACGGCGGAACACATTCACCATCGCAAGTTTGATAATATCTGCGGAAGATCCCTGGACCGGCGCATTCAGCGCGACGCGCTCCCCGAACGACCGGACACTGAACACCGGCGACTCCAGTTCCGGAAGATAACGGCGGCGCCCCATGATCGTCGAAACATACCCCTTCCTCCTTGCGGATTCCACAATCGAATCCATATAGTTCCGCACCCCGGGATAGGTCGCGAAATACTGGTTCATATAGTTTTCCGCCTCCTTCCGGGAAACTCCGATATCCTCCGCAAGCGCAAAGCGCGAAATCCCGTAGACAATCCCGAAATTGACCGCCTTCGCCCGACGGCGCATTTCCGGCGTAACCCGGTCCGGAGACACTCCGAACACCTGCGATGCCGTGGCGGTATGGATATCTTCCCCGCGCCGGAACGCATCGCTCATCGCCCCGTCCCCGGAAATGTGCGCCAGAAGACGCAGCTCGATCTGCGAATAGTCGGCATCCACCAGAGTCCCGCCCGGAGAGGCCACAAACATCCGCCGGATCTCCGCCCCGAGTTCCGTCCGCACCGGAATGTTCTGAAGATTGGGTTCTGTCGAACTCAGACGGCCGGTCGCCGTCACCATCATGTTGAACGACGTGTGAATCCGCCCGTCGGGAGCGATCACCGCCAGAAGTCCGTCGACATACGTCGATTTCAGCTTCCCGAGCTTCCGGTATTCGATCACCGCCGGCACCACCGGATGCTTCTCCTTCAGCCCCTCCAGAACCTCGATATCGGTGGAATAGCCGCTCCGGGTCTTTTTCCCCGCCGGAAGCCCGAGTTTCTCAAACAGGATCTCGCCGAGCTGACGGGTGGAGTTGATATTGAATTCTCCGCCCGCCAGTTCAAACACGCTCTGCTGAACTTCGGCAATTCTGCGGGAGAGATGTTCGCCGAAAACGGTCAGCATTCCGCAATCCACCGCAACGCCGGCATGCTCCATGTCCGCAAGGACTTCGCAGAGCGGAAACTCCACGGTCTCATACAGATTCAGCATCCCGGAATTTTTCAGAGCCTCCCGGAGAACCGGCGTCAGCGCGGCGATCACGGCGGGATTCTGCACGGCATCGGAAACGGTCCGCCTCAAATACTGTTCCGCGACCTTCCCCACAGAAGGACAGCCGCCCAGAGAGTCGAGCAGATACGCCGCCAGTGCGGTGTCAAAGATGAAATCCCCGAACGGAGAACCGTCATCCAGCAGTCTGCGCATCAGCGGCTTGAGATCGTGTCCGATCTTGCGGATTCCCTCTTTGAAATACTCCGCACGGAACGCCTCCCATTCGGCATCTTCAAGAGCGTCGAAGCAGTAGACCGTTCCGCCGACCCAGACACTGCGGCTCTCTTCGGAAAAAGCGGAAAACTCCGCAGAGCGGCAGCGTTCCAGCAAGGAATTCTTCTCCGCGGCTTCGACCGGCGCGGCGGAAAAGGGAAGAAGTTCCGCCTCCGGCGCGGAAGCGCGTGACGGAGCGCCGCCCTTCCGCGGAAGATTCAGCGCGGCGAGTGCGGCATAAACCGTCTCCATTTCTTTTCGGATCCGGTCGGGATCGCCTCCGGAACGACGGATGTTTTCCAGAATTTCCGCAAGAGCTTCGGCATAGTTGTTTCCATGTTTCCTGTTGATCTCCCGCCACGGGACGCCGCGGAACGCCTCCATGACGCCGCGGTCCAGCGGAAGGCGGCCCTGGAGAAGGAGCACGGCGAGGATCGGATACCCGGTATATTTCTGCCACTTTGAGCCGTTGTCGTCCGAGAAGTAGAAATCGCCCGTCCAGCGCACATGATAGGTCTTCGCGCCGTCGGAGGAGACGACTTCGGCGGAGGAGTCCTTCATCCGCACCCGTCCGTCGGCAATGGCGCCGTAGGCTTCGGGAATTTTTTCAATCGGCGGCAGTTTCCAGTGTCCGGGAGAGTCCATTCCATCACAACCTTTCCATCGTTTCCGGGGAAGGTACAGTCTTCCGGCGGAAATTTCAAGCGATTTTTCAAATTTCTTTTTCCGGCGGCTTGATTCCTGAACGGAAAAATGGTACTTTAATTGAAAACATAAACGGGAACACCCCCGACAGGAGTCTTGAAAATGAAATTGACAGACGACATTGTGAAAGCCCTTCACCGCTGCGTTGCCGACGGCCATGATTCCGTTGCCGAATTCGCCCGGATTGCGAATGTGAGCGCGGACACCCTGAAAAAATACATGCGCAGAGAAACGGAATCCATCAAGGAGGAGACCTGGAACAAACTTCATCCTCTTCTGAAACCGTATCTGGGCAAGAAGCCGCAGAAACCGGTGTCGTTCGGATCGCGCTATCTGGAACTCGATACCGACCAGCGGATCCTTCTGGACGCGTTCGGAGATCTCCCGGAAGAGGCGAAAAAAGAAAAACTTCTGGAAATTGTCGCGCTGGCCCGGAAATACAACCGGGAAAAAGCGGATTCCGGCGACTGACCGCGCGCGGCAGGAGACGGAAGCCGTCCCACCTCCCCCGGAACGGCTCCCTCCCGCCGGATTTCGAGGAACGTGCTTTCATGAGCATTCATGAACTTGTGATGGTGGTGTATGCCATATGGGTCGGGATCGTTGTTCTGGCGATCGCCCTGTGCGCAACCGATATTCTGAAAAATCAGGGGGATGAACCGCAGCGCACGCTGCTGTGGTTTTCGGTGATCGCCGCGTTTCCGATCTTCGGAGTGATTCTCTATTTTCTCACCGGCCGCAGCCGCAAGACCACAATCCGGGACCGGGTGGCGGCCGCCGCGGACGACTTTCTGATCAAAATCAAACGCCACAGCCGCCAGCGCCGCTATTTTGCCCAGCTCAAACCGCTGATCAAGACCGGGGGAAGTCTCTCCGCGGAGATGCTCGACCGGATCCTGCCCGACACCCGGGCAATCGGCGGCAACAGCGTGGAACTCCTTCGCGACGGAACCGCCGCCTATCCGCAGATGCTGCGCGAAATCAACAGTGCGAAACGCTTCATCTTCCTCCAGAGCTTCATCATCGCCGACGACGAAATCGGCCGCGACATTCTCAAGGCCCTGGAGTACAAAGCCTCCACCGGCGTGGAAGTCAAAATTCTCTACGACAGCTTCGGCAGCTTTTTTTCCGCGTGCCGCAACATGTTCAGCCGCTTCGGACGGGGAATTCCCACCTTCAGCATCCGTCCGTTCTCCCTGATGAACAGTTTCACGCGCTGGCGCTTCCAGCTGCGCAACCACCGGAAACTTCTCGTGGTGGATGGGAGCGTGGCCTTTCTCGGAGGAATCAACATCAGCGCGGAGAATGTCCCGACCCGGCGCCACGGCGACAGCGCAATTCACGACCTCCACTGCCGTATCGAAGGTCCCGTCGTCAGCGAACTGGAACTGATCTTCCTCCGCGACTGGATGTATGCGGCGGACGAACGGCCGGAGGAGTTTGCGGAAACGATCCATCTTCCGCCGGTCCGGATCGCGGGAACGCATTCGATCCGTCTTGTCGCCTCCGGCTGGGGCCAGTGCAGCGAAGGAAGCGAAAAGGTCTTCTATACAGCGGTGACGACCGCCCGGGAAAGCGTCTGGATCATCAGTCCCTATTTCGTTCCGGACACCTCCTTCCTGATGGCGCTGCGCATGGCGGCCGCACGCGGGGTGGATGTCCGGGTCATTGTTCCGCTGAACAACAATCATTTCTATGTGAAGCTGGCATCCCGGAGTTTTTATGAGACTCTGCTGGAGGACAAGGTCCGCATCTTCGAGCGGAAAGGGACTTTTGTCCACGCGAAGGCGATGCTCGTGGATTCCGAATGGGCGCTGGTCGGCTCCAGCAACTGCGACGTGCGGAGTTTTCGGCTCAACTTTGAACTGGACGCCGTCATCCGCGGTGAACCGTTCCTCTCCTCGCTGAAACGGGAACTGGAGACTGAGCTGGCGCAGTCCGATGAAATCACGCTCGATCAGATCCGGAACAAACGGAAGGCCGTCCGGGCCGCGGAAAATCTCTGCGCGCTTCTGAGTCCGCTGCTCTGACCGGCGGAAAAAAACGTGCAGCGAGCGCGGATCCGCTTGAAAAATCCTGATGAACAGAGTAGAGTATATCTCTGTGTTTACTGAATATTTTACAAAAGAAAAAAGAGAGAAGAAAAATGAATATGGAATTCATTCTGCGACTGGTGACCGCCGGAATTCTGGGGGCGGCAGTCGGCTTTGAACGGGAATGCCGGGCGAAGGAAGCGGGTACCCGGACTCATTTTCTGGTGTCGCTCGGCAGTGCGCTGATCATGATTGTCTCGCAGTGGGGGTTTCAGGATGTATGGGAGAAGAGCGGAGTCGGCCTGGATCCCAGCCGCGTTGCGGCGCAGGTGGTCAGCGGAATCGGCTTCATCGGTGCGGGAACGATCATGATGCAGAAGCAGATCGTCCACGGGCTGACCACGGCGGCGGGACTGTGGGCGGTGGCGGGAATCGGGCTGGCGGTCGGCGGAGGACTTTACACGCTCGGAATCGCGGCGACCATTCTGACGCTGATCGGTCTGGAGGCGCTGCGTTTCCTTTTGAAGAAATTCCGCATGCACACATTCTACATGGTTTTTCTTACCCGCGACCGGAACGACCTGATCAAGGTCACCAATGAACTGAACGCGAATGAATTTCACATTGTCAGCTGCTCCGTCGGCAGCGAGCGGAAGGACGGAGAGGAAAGTTTCCGGGTGAAACTCTGGATCCGGGAACGCAAACCGCGCGAAGACAACCAGATCCTCCGCTTCATGCAGCAGTTCCCCGGCATCGAGGTGGAAAAACTGGAGTGAGCGGAAGGGTTTTTCATTTCCACGGTTGACATTCTCCGGAACCCCGGCTATATTGACCGCGAGGAGGAAGCTGCAATGAGCAAAAATATTCTGATTCTGACTGGAAGTCCCCGTCCGAACGGGAACAGTTTCATTCTGGCGGACGCATTCGCAAAAGGAGCGGAAGCCGCCGGACATACCGTCCGCCGATTCGACACGGCGCCTGCGGAAATCGACGGATGCCGCGCCTGCAACCAGTGCTTCAAACACGGGAACGCCTGTGTGTTCGACGACGATTTCAACATTCTTGCGCCCCGTCTGGAAGAGGCGGATGTTCTTGTTCTGGCAACTCCGCTCTACTGGTTTTCATTTCCATCGCAGCTCAAGGCGGCGCTCGACAAACTCTACTCGCTTCTGGTCGGAAAACGCTCTCTGAACATCCGGGAGTGCGTCCTGCTTGCAACCGCCGAAACCGAAGATACGGAGGACTTTGCCGGAATCGTCCGCTCCTATGAGCTGATCGCCGATTACCTGCAATGGAAGGACCGCGGAAAAATTCTGGTTCCGAACGTCAACCTGCCCGGCGACATCAAGGGAAATGCCGCACTGGAAGAAGCGGAAAAACTCGGACGCTCCATCTGATCCGCCCTTTTCCGGATGAAAAACCCCGGAAAAGTAAAAAAAATTGAAAAAAATCCGGTATTCAGGGTTGACTTTTTCCAATTCGTTCTTTATAATGTTCGCCGGAAGAGTTTTCTGCAACAAAGACAAGGAGGTTCCTTATGGTAATGTTCTGCCCGTACTGCGACATTGAGATCAACGAAAAGCAGATCGAAGCGGAAGACGGGTGCTGCCCCGAATGCGGTGCCTTCATCTCCGCCAGCATGGTCGTCAACGAGGAGGACGATGATTACGATGAATACGGCGACGAGGACGATCTCGGCGACGAGGATGATCTCAGCGCCATCGACGACCTCGATGACCTCAGCGATGACTACGGAGACGACGAGGATCTCTGATCCGCTTCGTCCCATACGCCCGGAACACCGCGGGATCTTTTGAGTCCCGCGGTGTTTTTTTCTTTTCCCGCCCCCTTTCCATCTCTCCGCGCCGCACAACAGAGCGGGAAAATGGATCTTTTTTCAATAAATTAGAAATGTCTAATTACAAAGATTTGAAAAACAGGAGAAGCCGTGTATATTACCAGCATTCTGCAAGGGAACACGAATCTTCAACCCCCATTTCCAGTACGAGAAAGGACAGCCATGAATTTCAAGACAGGCGCATGGAACGAGGAAGTCAATGTCCGGGACTTCATCCAGCGCAACTACACGCCCTACGACGGCGGGAAAGAGTTTCTCGCCCCTCCGACCGACCGCACCCGGAATCTCTGGAACCGGCTTCTGGACCTGATGAAGGAGGAGCGCCGGCGCAACGGCGTGTACGATATTGACGAGAAGACGATCTCCACCATCACCGCACACAACGCAGGTTACATCGACCGGGATCAGGAACAGATCGTGGGACTTCAGACCGATGCGCCGCTGAAACGGGCGATCATGCCGTTCGGGGGGATCCGTCTGATCCACACGGAGCTGGAAGCCTACGGACGGAAAATGGATCCGACCGTGGAGCATGTATTCCAGTACCGCAAGACGCATAACGACGGAGTTTTTGAAGTCTACACGGACGAAATGAAGCGAGCCCGCCATGCGGGAATCATCACCGGGCTTCCGGACGCCTACGGGCGGGGCCGCATCATCGGCGACTACCGCCGCGTCCCGCTCTACGGCGTGGATTTCCTGCTGGAGCGGAAACTGCGGGCGAAAAAAGAGATGGTCATCGACGTCATGGACTCGGACCACATCCGCAAACGCGAGGAAATCGCCGAACAGATCAAGGCGCTGAACGAACTCAAGGAAATGGCGGCGAAATACGGATTCGACATCTCCCGTCCGGCGGAGAACACAAAAGAGGCGATCCAGTGGCTCTACTTTGCGTATCTTGCCGCAGTCAAGGAGCAGAACGGCGCGGCGATGTCGATCGGGCGGATCTCGACCTTCCTCGACTGTTACGCGGAAGAGGATCTCCGGAACGGCGTCTTCACCGAAGAGCAGATCCAGGAATTTGTCGATCACTTCATCATGAAGCTGCGGATTGTGCGGTTCCTCCGCACCCCCGCGTATGACGAGCTGTTCTCCGGAGATCCGACGTGGATCACGGAATCGCTCGGCGGCATGTCCGTCGACGGACGGCACATGGTGACAAAGATGTCCTACCGTTTCCTGCACACGCTGGTCAATCTCGGACCTGCGCCGGAGCCGAATCTCACGGTGCTGTGGAGTCCGCGTCTGCCGGAGAATTTCAAGCGCTACTGCGCGGAAATCTCGGTTGCGACCTCGTCCATCCAGTACGAGAACGACGAGCTGATGCGCGTCAAGTTCGGCGACGACTACGGAATCGCCTGCTGCGTCTCCGCGATGCGGATCGGCAAGCAGATGCAGTTCTTCGGCGCCCGCTGCAATCTTGCGAAGGCGCTGCTTTACGCGATCAACGGCGGACGCGACGTCAAGTGCGGCAACGAGCAGATGGCACCCGCGATTCCCCTCCTGAGCACGCAGGAGACCCTCAACTACGACGACGTGATGCGCAATTTCGGCGAAATCACCGACTGGCTTTCCAAGCTCTATATCGACACGCTCAACATCATCCACTACATGCACGACAAGTACTGCTACGAACGCATCGAAATGGCCCTGCACGACGAGGAGATTGTGCGGACCATGGCGGGCGGCATCGCCGGTCTTTCGGTTCTGGCCGACAGTCTTTCCGCGATCAAGTACGCCAAGGTCAAACCGGTCTGCAACGAGGCCGGACTTGCGGTGGATTTCATCACGGAGGGCGACTTCCCGAAATTCGGAAACAACGATGACCGCGTCGATCAGATTGCGGTCGAAATTGTCAAGGACTTCGAAAAGAAACTCGCGAGCCACTACGCCTACCGCCACTCCCGTCCGACCATGTCGATTCTGACGATCACCTCCAACGTGATGTACGGCAAGAAGACCGCCTCCACGCCGGACGGACGGAAAGCGGGCGAACCGTTCGCCCCGGGCGCGAATCCGATGCACGGACGCGATGTGAACGGAGCGGTCGCCTCGCTCAAATCGGTCTCCAAGCTGCCCTACGACTATGCGGAGGACGGCATCTCCTACACCTTCTCGATCCTTCCCGACTCGCTCGGAAAGAGCGGAGAGGAAAAAGAGAAGAATCTGATCACGCTTCTGGACGGCTACTTCACCGAAGGCGGACACCATCTCAACGTGAACGTTCTTCAGCGGGAGATGCTGCTGGACGCAATGGAGCATCCGGAAAAATATCCGCAGCTGACCATCCGCGTCTCCGGCTACGCGGTCAACTTCATCAAGCTGACCCGCGAACAGCAGCTCGACGTGGTCAACAGGACCTTCCACAGCAGGTTCTGACATGGACGAAGGCATTTCCGGACGGGTCCACTCCTACGAAAGTTTCGGAACCCTGGACGGTCCGGGAGTGCGCTTCGTGGTTTTTTTCCAGGGCTGCCCCCTGCGATGCCGCTTCTGCCACAATCCCGACACCTGGGCGATGGACGGCGGCCGCATCGTCCGTTCCGCCGACGTGCTGCGGGAGATTGAATCCTGCCGGAACTTTCTCAGCGGCGGGGTCACGCTTTCGGGCGGAGAACCGCTGGCCCAGCCGGAATTCGCCGCCGATCTGCTCCGGCGCTGCCGCAAAACGAATCTGCACACGGCGCTGGATACCGCGGGATCGTATCCGCTGGAACACTCGCGCCGCGTCATCGACGAGGCGGATCTTCTGCTGCTCGACATCAAGGCGCTTGACGACGCCCTCTGCCGCCATCTGACCGGTTCCGGAATCCGGAATGCCCTCGATACGCTCGACTATTGCGAAAAGAGCGAGAAAGAGGTGTGGATCCGCCATGTCCTGGTTCCGGGAATCACGCTTGCACGGGAACGCCTGACTGCGCTGGCGGAATATCTGGAACCGTACCGGTGCATCCGCCGGGTCGATCTTCTCCCGTTTCACAAGATGGCGGCGTTCAAATGGAAAGCGCTCGGTCTGGAGGATCCCCTTGCGGCAACACCGGAGCCGGCACCGGAGGAGATCCGTGCGGCGGAAGAGATCTTCCGGAAGTCTGCGGACCGCTGAGCGTATCCGGCATCTCCCCGTCCCGCTCCGCCGGCAGCCGCCCGGAACAGAATGCGGATTATTTTCATTTTGCGTTTGCATATCCGGATTTTCATGCTATATCTTACAGAAAAACGCCGATGGAGAACCGCAATGGACACCCTTGAACTGCTGAGCCGTCTTGTTTCCATTCCGAGCGTCAATCCGCGCTGCATCAAAGGGCGGGATGATCTTTCCGGAGAGGGGCGCATCGCGGATTTTCTGGAAAAATTCGCAGCGGACAACGGCATTGCATCCGTCCGGGTGGAACCTGTCGCGGGAAGGCCGAGCGTCCTTCTGGAACTTCCCGCAAAAAACGGCGATCCGGGCGCGCCGCTGCTCGCCTGCTTCGCCCATACCGATACGGTGTGGATTCCTGAAATGCCCGAACCGTTCAAGGTCGAGTGCGATGAAAACGGCTGCTGCCGCGGACTCGGCGTCACCGACGACAAGGGTTCGCTTGCAGCCGCTCTGCTCGCAATTACGGAACTGAAACGGCGCGGAGGGGCCAACTGCCGCTTCGCGGTCGCCTGCACCAGCGACGAGGAATCCGGATTTCTCGGGGTGGAGTCCCTCCTTCCGGACCGTCTCGCTCCGGATGCGGCGATTGTGATGGAGGGGACGTGTCTGGATATTGTCACCGCGCACAAGGGAACGGTCCGGTGGAAGATCACGACGCGCGGAGTCTCGGTCCATTCGAGTTTGGTGCCGGAAGGGGAAAATGCGATCTGCAAGGCGGCGCGG
Organism: uncultured bacterium; assembly: GCA_949297765.1. Lineage (GTDB taxonomy): Bacteria > Verrucomicrobiota > Lentisphaeria > Victivallales > UBA1829 > UBA1829. The sequence continues at coordinate 111,386 of CASFTV010000012.1, forward strand.
ATCGTGCTTGCACTCGAACGACTCGGCGAAGAACTGATCGGACGCCCCCGCCACAGACGTCTCCGTTTTCCGACGCTGAGCGTCGGGACCATCAACGGCGGGACGCAGCCGAACTCCGTTCCGGACCGGTGCGAAATCATGATCGACCGTCGTCTTCTGCCGCACGAGACGGTCGCGGAGGCGGAGGCGGAAGTCCGCCGCGCACTGGAAGGAACTGCGGATTTTGAACTCAGCGAACCGACCCTTTATTCCGCGCCGTTTGAAATCGACGAGGATGCTCCGTTTGTGCGGCACATGCTTGAAGAGGCGCGGAGAGTCAAACCCTCGGCGGAAATCCGCGGTCTTTACTGTTCAACGGAGGCGGGCAACACCAGAGGATTCCGGATTCCGTCGGTTGTATTCGGTCCGGGGGACGTCTCCTGCGCACATTCGCTCCGCGAGCATATTTTCCTTCCGGAAATTGAACAGGCGGCGGATATTCTTATTCACACGGCGGAACATTTCTGCCGGAAATCATTGTAAGGAGTTCCTATGATCCCGACCATCCGAGAAGCCTTCACACGCGCATGGGGAAAAATGAAAGAGGTTCTCTTCTGTCCGTTCGACTGGAGAACATGGCTGATTCTGACGCTTGGCTTCTGGCTCGCCGAACTTGGGAAAGGCGGCCCCAACATTCGGGGGAATCTGATCACCGACAAAGATACCGGAAAAGTCCTGCTCCAGCAGCTTGACACAATCGCAAAGGAGCTTGAGATCCCGCTGGAGCTTTTTATCCTTCAGATTGCCGCGGTTCTGTTTTTTATTTTCATTACGCTGGGCATCCTTTTTCTGTGGATCCGCTGCCGTTCGCGGTTCATTGTTCTGGATATGCTGATCCGGGGAGCCCGCGCAGAAACATTCGGGAACCGGTGGACAACCTTTCAACTTCCGGGAAATTCCTTTTTCTTCACACAGGTTCTTCTGACGGTGGCGATGGTGTTTTTTGGATTCTGCACGGCAGCCGGAGCCGTTCTCGGGATCTCGGCGCTCCTGCAGGGGAAAGAGATCTGCAGCAACTCCACGGCGGTCATTCTGATCGGAAGCGCGCTGCTGATTTTCACACTTCTAGCGGTTGCGATCGCGATTTACCTTCTGCTGTATCAGGACTTCGGAGCGCTTCTGATGTACCGGAGCGGCTGTTCGGGTCCGGAGGCGCTGCGAATTCTCAACCGGAAGCTGATGGAGCGGCCATGGACCTTCCTGCGGTATCTGACCGGGCTTCTGCTTTTTTCCATTTTTGTTTCGGTGCTGATCCTTCTGTTCGCCTGCATCACCTGCTGCATCGGCGGACTCCTGCTGGCGCTCCCGTTCCTTTCGACAATGATCCTCCTGCCGCTTCTGTATGCGCGGTGGCAGTTCACTCTGGAGTTTTTCGACAATCCGGAAATGCTGGACTGATCCCGTCCCCTCCGAAACTGATCTCAAATTGAATCTGGAGGGGAAAACTTGAATTTTGGAAAAGAATTGGTATATTATAACAAGGTCGCATTGCGACTCCAAATCAACCTAAAGGAGGTTCATTATGGCAGTGTCCAAAGAAGAAGCGAACTACAAAAAGCTGAGAAAATCCCCCATCGCGATGAACTTTGTCAAACGTCATCAGGGCAACTGGAACCATCAGGACTGGCTCGGATTCCTCGATTTTCTGAAGGAAAAAGGCTACACCCCGATTGATTCGGATCAGGTTGGTCTTCTTCTGGAAGAGAAGAAGGCGATGTATCTTGCCTCCAAGAATTCCTGATTGGAATTCCATCGAACTCTTTTGAGCCGGTATGCTGCCTGTTCTTGCGCTGTCCGTCGGAGATGTATCCGGGATCGGGCCGGAGATTGCGGTCCGTGTACTCCGGAACGCGGAAATTCTCCGTTCGGCGCGTGTGAGGCTTTACGGGCCGGAAGAGATTATTCACGCGGCGGCGGAACGTTTTGCTCCGGGAATTGAACCGGAAACGGTCAATACGGGGATCTGTTCTTTTGCATCACTGGTTCCGGGGAAACTCTCTCCGGAGGCGGGACGGATCGCGTATGATACGATTGTCCGGGCAACGGAAGACGTTCTTGCGGGAAAAGCCGACGCGCTTGTCACATGTCCCGTCAACAAAGCGGCCATCAACGAAGCGGGCATTCCTTTTACGGGACATACGGAACTGGTTGCCCGTCTGTGCGGAACGGAACGTTTCGCGATGATACAGTCCGCAGGCAGTCTGCGGGTGATTTTCGTTACCACGCACATCGCGCTGAAAGAGGTCTCCGCACAGGTAACGGTGGAGCGGATCATGGAGGTTGCCGGACTGCTGGAACAGGCGGCCCGGGCGGATGGCGTGGAACATCCCCGCATCGCAGTTGCCGGACTCAACCCGCATGCCGGAGAGAACGGACACATGGGAACGGAGGACGAAACGATTGTCAAACCCGCAGTCCGGATGCTCCGGGAGCAGGGGATGAATGTGGAAGGGCCGTTCCCGTCGGATACTCTGTTCATTGATTCCGTCCGCAAATCCTTTGACGGAATCGTTTCGATGTACCACGATCAGGGACATATTCCGTTCAAGATGCTGGCGTTCGACCGGGGCGTCAACTCCACCATGGGGCTGCCGATCATCCGGACGAGCGTCGATCACGGAACCGCATTCGAAATTGCCTGGAAGGGAATCGCAGATACGGGAAGTCTGGAAGCGGCGATTCTTACGGCGGCGGGAAGAGTCCGCGCAAAACAGAAAGGACGCGCATGAAACGGCGGAGCTTGTCCCTGTTCCTGATCCTGCTTTTTCTGCCCGCGCTGAACGGAGCCGCGGCAGAGTTCGGATCCGACCGGGAAGGATATTCCATCCGCCTCACCGGAGAGTGGAAGAGCAGCACGCTGCTTTCGAAACTCATCGGGCAGGACTCAACCAGACTGACCGCATTCCGGGACCTCACCGGGAAAACGCCGCTGGTTGTTCATATTCTTTCGATGGAGAATTTCGGGGATTTGAACTTCAACCGCCAGGCGGTGGCGGAAGCGCTCGCCAACGATCCGAAAACCGCGGGAGGCATCCGGCAGACAACGCTGAAGATCGGCCCCTGCGACGCCGTGCGGATGGAATATCGGAGAAAAGGCGGGAAAAAAATTCTTCAATATCTGCTGGTTTCCGACAAACGGCTGTGGTCGATTCTTTTCGTGGGACCGGATACGATGACCGCAGACCAGATCAAGGCGATCGATGCCGATGCAGGATCATTCCGGATTCGAACAGGCGCGGAGTAACGCGGCGAAATTTTCCTCTTCCGTCACCTTTTCCAGCGAAGCGCGCATGGAACGGAGGGAATAGAGACGGGTTCTCAGGAATCCGTGATCCAGCAGGATCAGCGTGCGGACCACATCCTTTGCCTCAAAGATGAAACTTCCCCGCTCCAGCGCATGGACCGACGCCAGCGCATACACGGCGGGAAGCGACACTGCAAGATAGAGCATCCCCTCTTCGAAGGTAAGTCCGTGAACCGGGGTTCCGCAGAAATGGAGAGAATCCAGACGGCCTCGGAGAAAACGGAGATATGGATCGAACGCATTTTCTGCCGGGCGGCACGCGCGCATGGCGCGGAAAAGCATCCGTCCGCTCACATCGAGACGGGCGGGCGAGGATTTCAGAGAACCGCCGCCTAAAATAAAACGGAGGGAAGCCGCGGTTCCGGCGATCCGGCTGCGGAGAGAGACACTCTCGTCCGCCCGGAGAAATCCCCAGAGAAGACAGCGGAAAGCGACCTGCAAATCCCTCCTCATCGTTGACGGAGCCTCTTCCAGACCGCGGTTCAGATTCGGAACACTCCGCTTGAAAAAGGCGAAGGCGTCCTTTCCGAACTCATCCGCCTCCAGAATGTCATCGGAATTTTTCTTTTTCATGTGGAAATGGATCAGGCAGACCGCGGCAAAAAAACGGATATTCAGCGAAACGCTCTCCTCCGAAAGGATTCGTGCGTATGCCGCGGCGATCTCGCGCAGACGTTCCACCTCGGGAGCGATCACGGGAGAATAATCCGCGACAGCCGGAGCTTTTCTTCTGAGGCTCAGTTCTTCCGCGAATTTCAGGATCTGCGATCGGCAGCGGCGCAGTTCTTCTCCCGCGCCGCCTGCGGCCGCGGGGCAGTCACAGCGCAGAGATGCGGAAACCGAACCGTCGCTCCAGCTCCACACCTCCAGCGGATAAAGACGGCAGGTCAGCGGTTTTGCTTCGATGCCGAACTGGGAATGGATGCGGCATTTTTTTTCGTCGTCGAGAAAGATGCAGCAATTGTTCCATTTTTTCAGATACCATCCGCCGCCGCGGTTTTCGAAGCATCTCTCCGCTGCGACAGGAAGGCCGGTCAGCGGCAAGGCGGAGATCCGCTCGACCTCCTCTTTTGTTACAGGGACGGCCCACGCGCCGCAGCACTTGCCGCATCCGATGCAGCCGAGCGTCTGTTTTGAATAGCAGCGGACCCGGTTCATGCGCGCCGTCCGGAAGCGATTCGGAAGTCGCAGGATGCGGGCAGAAGACCAAAATCCCCCCAGCGGGAACTCTGCACCGTCAGCGCGGCGATATCGCAGGGAGCCATCGGTGCGCAGGAACCGTCAAGCAGGGCGCCTGTCAGTTCGGAAACTGCGGGATTATGACCACAGAGCATCGCGCAGCCGACATCGTCGGGGAACGCCCGGATCCGCTCCAGAAGATCATCGGACGACGCATCATACAGGATGGCATCGGTCAGGACCTGTTCCGGGTCCAGTCCCATTTCCGAGAGGATCAGACGGAGAGTATAGAGAGCGCGCGGAGCGGGACTTGCAAGAAACAGCGAAGGATGAATTCCGCGTTTTTTCAAATCCGCGCCCGCCGTTTTTGCATCCTGGACGCCGCGCGGATCGAGAGTCCGGTCGAAATCCCGCCGGACCAGACCGAACGGCTGGGCTTTCGCATGACGGATCAGCAGTATCGTTTTCGGCATGGTGAAATCCTTTTAAAAACAGGGTAATATAGATTGCAATCCCGGAAAAAACAAGTATATTTGGAAGAACGCAACCCAGGAGGCAGGAAGATGTACGACTACACGAAGGAAAAAGAGGCGCTTGAAGAATTTCTTGCGGGGACCAAAACCGCGGCGGAGATCAAAGGCTTCTTCTCGCCCTATGGAATCTATCAGCAGAAAAACGGCCTGTTCATGATGCGTCTCCGGATCAACGGAGGCCGCGTCTCTCTGGAGAAGCTGCGCAAGATCATCGAAATTGCCAAATGCTCGAAAGCGGAATATCTCCACTTCACGACACGCGAGGCGATTCAGCTTCATAATGTGGATCCGAAACGGATTTCTCCGGTTCTGGATCTTTGTCTCGACCTCGGTCTTCCGTTCCGTGGAGGCGGCGGGGATACGTTCCGCAACATTCTTCTCCCGCCGCTCGGAGGCCTCCGCGAAGAATCCGTGTTCGACGTATATCCGTATGCGGAAGAGCTGAAAAAATATATTTTCACGGTGGAAGAAGCCTTTCATCTCCCGCGCAAGATCAAAATTGCGATGTTCGATGCACCGCAGGATGAGAAGTTTGTCCGCGTTCAGGATCTCGGCTTTCTTGCAATCAAAAAAGACGGCATGAAAGGATTCCGCGTCTGGGGCGGCGGCGGAATCGGACGCAACAGCGCCGAAGGCGTGCTTCTTCTGGATTTCATCCCAGTGGCGAAGGCGGCGGGGGCGGCCAAAGCGATGATCGACCTCTTCTCGGAACACGGCAACCGGACCAACCGGGCGCAGGCGCGAATCCGGTACATCGCAAAAGCTCTTGGTGCGGAGGAATTCCGGAAACTCTATCTTTCGTATTATGAAAAAGTCGACGCGCCGGATCTGAAACCGGAATTCGGGAAATCCCGGGAACGGATTCTCCCAAAGAGCTTCAGCGCCCATCTGAATCCGGGGCTTGACGCATGGAAGCGCCTGAACACCCGGCCATCGGTGAAGGAAGGGGAGTCGCTGGTCCATGTCCGGATTCCGCGGGGCAACCTGAAGACGAAAGATCTGGAGAGCATTGCGTGGATCATGGAGAAGTATTCTCTGGCGGAGTTTCGTCTGACGCCCGCGCGGGATTTCTATTTTGTGGATTTCCCGACCGATGCGCTTCCCGCACTGTACGATGATCTGCTGAAGCTGCTCCCGAAGGTGGATACAACGTTGAAATCCTTTGTCGGCCAGATTGTGACCTGTGTCGGATGCACGGTCTGCAAAATCGGCATTCTGGACTCGCCGGAACTCGGGGAGCGGATCGGCAAAGCGCTTGACCAGTATTTCGAAAACCGGGAGGAGGAGAAGATCCGTCTTGCGGATTCGATTATCGACAAGATCCGGATTTCGGGCTGTCCGAGCTGCTGCACGGCCCATCCGATGGCAGAAATCGGTCTGAACGGACTCATCAAAGGCGGTGCGAAATGCTGGCAGTTCTATGCGAAGGAAACGCCGGATCAGATTCTTGGCACACCGGAACCGGAACCGACGCCGGATGAGGACGCCGTCGCCAAAATCATGCAGAAGCTGGGTTTGTAATCCCTTGCAGAGGCGCAGAAACGGAACGATCTTTTCAGGATCGTTCCGTTTTTTATATTCAGGAGCATTGTTTTTCAAGAATCTCTCTTCTCCTGAAAAAGAATATATTTTAAGATTATATTTTTATTTGGAATTGATATTTAGGGTCTGCTGAATGCGATAAAATCTATTGAAATTGAATAAATTACAGCAGAAAAAGTTCTGATTATGCAGTATCTTATTCCTGAAAAACGA
>CASFTV010000013.1 GCA_949297765.1 uncultured bacterium
TCTCCGCTTTCGGGCAAAACGCGAGTTGAGCTCAAATTTACCCCCAAAACGAAAAAACCGACCAGAAGACTGGTCGGCGGAGAATTTTGAAAATGGTGGGCGCTGGGAGACTCGAACTCTCGACCTCTACCGTGTGAAGGTAGCGTTCTAGCCAGCTGAACTAAGCGCCCTCATGGAAAAACAACCATGAAATATAACCTCTCTTTTTTAAATAGCAAATCAAAAAATGTTTTTTTCCCCTTTTTTATTTCCGGCAGCGATACACAAACGCCGGAGGAATGTTGCGCCAGATAACAGAAGATGTCTCCACCGAACAGAAAAATTCCTTCAATTTCCGGCGGAATCTGATCCCCGTCGGCAACACCGTCCCCTGAAGATACGCAAACGTCGCAAATGCCCCTCCTGGAGGAAGCGCCTCCCGAATCGCATCCAGAAGCTCATCCTGAAGACGGTCCGAAAATGACGCCCACGGAAGCCCCGATAAAATCACATCCGCGGTCTTGAGACCCAGAGAATCCAGAATCCGAGGAAGATTCGACGCACTGTCATTGTACACCTTCTCCGACGGAAACCGTTTCCGGAACACGGAAAGCACCGATTCATTCAGCTCCACCGCGAAAAAAAAAGCATCTTTCGGCATCGCATTCAAAATGGACCCCGTAATCGCCCCCGTCCCAGGCCCAAGCTCCACCACCACCCGCGCCCTCTCCAGATCCAGCCCGCTTACCATCTGACGGGCCAGATAGACCGAACTCGGACAGATCGCCCCCGTCGTCAAAGGCTTCCGGAGAAACTGCATCGTCAATGTCGTCAGCATATCATTCCTTCATACACTAATATCAAGTACGCAAACAAGAACTTCTGTTACAATAATTCCGAAAACGCCTTTTTTCAAGAAAATCTTTCTCCCGCAAAACGATTTTCCAGAAAAAATCATTCTCCCGAAAGTTTCTGATAACCGTTTTTTGTATGGATTTATTTTGAAAAAAGAGCAAAACTGTGGTATAGTATTAAAATTTTAAAATTCTGGAACAGGAGTCCGCACGGATGAAACAAAACTGCTCAATCGAAGAAATCGGACAGGAACTCGAACGAATGGGACGCATCGCAAAAGAGGCCTCCCGAAAGCTCGCGACCGCATCCTCCGAACAGAAAAACCGCTGGCTCTCCGCCATGGCCGACGCGCTCGACGCCCAAACGGAAACCATCCTGAACGCCAACCGCACCGATATGGAAAATGCCGAAGCGGCTGGACTCTCTTCCGCTATGCTCGACCGCCTGCGCCTCAATGAAAAACGCATTCGGGATATCTCCGACGGACTTCGCCATGTTCTCTCCCTTCCCGATCCCGTCGGGCGTTCCCTCGCACAAATCTCCCGGCCCAACGGGCTGGAAATCGAAAAAGTCTCCGTTCCGATCGGCGTAATCGCCATCATCTACGAATCCCGTCCGAACGTGACCGTCGATGCGACCGGACTCTGTCTGAAAGCCGGAAACGCCGTCATTCTCCGCGGAGGTTCGGAAGCCATTCATTCCAATCTCGCCCTCGCCCGAATCATCGCCGAAGCCGGAGTCCGGGAGGGAATGCCGGAAGGTGCCATCCAGATGATCCCGTGGACCGGACACGAGGCGGTCTCCAGAATGCTGAAACTCAACCAGTTCATTGATCTTGTAATCCCCCGCGGCGGAGAACGGCTGATCCGGGCGGTCGTCGAACAGGCAACCATGCCGGTCATCAAGCACTACAAAGGGGTCTGCCATATTTTCGTCGACGAAACCTGCGACTTCAGCCGGGCGTGCGACATCATCGAAAATGCAAAATGCCAGCGTCCGGGCGTCTGCAATGCCCTCGAAACCCTGCTGATTCATAAAAACGCCCTCCCCGTCTTCGCTCCGATGATCGCAAAACGGCTGGCAAACGTGGAGCTTCATGCGGACGACGCATTCCGCGCGCTCGTGCCGGAGGCCCTTCCGGCGACGGAAGAAGACTGGTTCCGCGAATATCTCTCGCTCAAACTCGCCGTCCGCACGGTGAATTCGCTCGACGAGGCGATTGCCCATATCAATCACTACGGATCCGGACACAGCGACTGCATCCTGACGGAAGATCAAACCCATGCGGAACAATTCCTCAATGAGGTGGATTCCGCCGCGGTCTACGTCAACGCCTCAACACGGTTCACCGACGGGGGCGAGTTCGGATTCGGAGCGGAAATCGGAATCAGCACAGACAAACTTCACGCACGCGGTCCCATGGGACTTGTCGAGCTGACTTCCTACAAATACAAGGTTCGCGGCAGTGGACAGATTCGTTCCTGACAAACCTGAAGCCATTGTCTATCCCGGCTGGGGGGTCCCGCGCGGACTCTATTTCGACGCGCTTGAGCAGACCTCCTTCGCTTCGGTCGACATCGTCAACTACGGATTCTTCAACGACGAGGAAAGCCCTCTCTATACCCCGATCTTCGATCAGGAGGAGAACATCCCTCCGGTCATCGTCGGGCATTCGATGGGAGCATTGTTCGCCGTGCGGCTGGCGCTCCAGAACATCGAAGCCGTACAAAAACTCATTCTCATCAATCCGTTCCCGAAATTTGTCCGCGATGAATCCTTTCCGTTCGGCTGGGAACGTTCCGCAGTCACGGCAATGCGGAACGGACTGAAAAAACGTCCCGACACCGTGATCCGCTCTTTTCTCCGCACCTGCGCCGTTCCGGACAAATATCCCGGAATGTACCCCGAAACCTTCAATCTCCAGGCCCTCGACGAAGGTCTGGCGCTGATTGAAGAAAGCGACATCCGGCAGGAGCTTCCTCTGCTGGCGGAACGCATTCCGGTCTTCGTTCTCGACGGAGGAGCGGATCAGATCGTCAATCCGGAAATGACCGCCGTCCTCGTCGACGCCTGCGCCGCCATGCGCCACACCTTCCCCGAATGGGGACACCTGATGATTCTGGAACATCCGATGGAGTGCGCCGAACAACTGCGCGAAATGACCGCCTTATGATCATCAGCAAAGCAAATCTCGAACGCAGCTTCTCCCGGGCCGCAGCCACCTATGACGACGCCGCATTGTTCCAGAAACAGTGCGCGGAGGATTTCGCCGCATGGCTGGCGGTCCGCTCCGCCTGCTGTCCGCACCGGATTCTGGAGGCGGGCTGCGGAACCGGGCAGCTCTCCCTCCGTCTGCACCGGCTGTTCCCCACCGCGCAGTTCCTCGCGACGGATCTTGCTCCCGGCATGATCCGTTTCTGCACGGAGCACTTCGCCGGAACGCCGATTCATTTTCAAGTTCACGATTTTGATCTTCCGTTTCCGGTTTCCGGAATTGATCTTGCGGTTTCGGCGCTGAGTCTGCAATGGAGCCGGAATCTGCGGATTGCATTGGAACATTTTCATTTGGCGCTCCGGCCCGGCGGCGAATTCTTCGCGGCGATTCCGCTGGAACAGAGTCTTGCCCGGGTTCGCGAGCTGTTCCATGAGGAAAACGCGGTCTTCCGGGGACCGGATCTGCCGACCCTCTCCCAGATCGAACACGCCCTGAACGGATTGTTCCACAATCTTTCCATGGAAACCCTCCGCTACACCGAGGATTATCCGGATCTCCACTCTCTTCTGCGTTCCATGCACCGGAACGGGACCTCCGGCGGCAATACAGGAACCCCGGTTTCCGTTCTGAAAGAGGTGATCCGGAACCATCGCGAGCCCTGTCCGGCGGAGTATCAGGTGGTGTTCCTGAAGGGTCTCCGCACATGACAACAGGAGCGATCATCACGCTCGGATGCCGTCTGAATCAGGCGGATTCCGCTCTGATCGCCGGACGGCTCCGCCGCATGGGTATTGATCTGCGCCCCTCGCCGGAAGGATGCGATGTGATTGTCGTCAACTCCTGTGCAGTCACCGCGACCGCCGCCCGGAAAAGCCGGCAGACTCTCCGTCATCTCCGCGCCCTTTATCCCGACTCCATTCTGATCCTGACCGGCTGCGCCGCGGAAGAGTGCTGCCGATCCACCGCTCCCGCAGAGGGATTCGACCTGATTCTCTCCAATGAAGAGAAAAAATCTCTGGAGGAAAAACTTTCGCCTCTGCTCGAAAAGCGCGGCATTCCGCATTCCCCCGTCCGCAGATCCTCTCCGGACGGGCGGCAAACCATCTTCCGCGAACAGGTGTTTGCCGAATATCCCGGGAAATCACGGGCGGCGCTGAAGGTGCAGGAGGGATGCAACAACTTCTGCTCCTACTGCATCGTGCCGTTCACCCGCGGACGGGAGAGATCGCGCGACTTCCGGGAAACTGTCGATGAATTCCGGCGGCTGCTGGATGCGGGGTTTCAGGAAATCACGCTCACCGGCATCAACACCTGCACCTACTCCTGCGAAGGGATCACCCTGCCCGGCCTGCTGGAACACCTGATCGGCATTCCGGGGAACTTCCGCATCCGGATCGGTTCGACGGAACCGGGGGAAATTCTCCTGCGGGTGCTGGATGTGATGGCGGAATCCGGCGGAAAGATCTGCGAGTTTCTGCATCCGTCGCTCCAGCATGGCTCGGATACGATTCTGCGGAGCATGAACCGGCACTACCTCACCGGCATGTACCGGGAATTCGCGGAACGCGCCCGGGAAACGATTCCCGGCATCCACATCGGGACCGATCTGATCGTCGGCTTTCCCGGCGAAACCGATGCGCTGTTTGAGGAATCGCTGGAATTTGTCCGTTCGATCGGTTTTTCAAATCTGCATGTGTTTCCGTTTTCGCCGCGGGAGGGAACCCGGGCGGCCCGGATGACACCCCGCATTCCCGAAGGAACGGTTGAAATGCGCGCGGCACGTCTCCGCTCGCTCGGAGAGGAAATGGCGGACGCATACCGCCGCTCGCTGATCGGATCGGTGCAGACCGTCATTCCGGAGGAATGCACGGAGGATTCCGGAGAAGGATGGAGCGGGAACTATGTCCGCGTCCGCATTCTCCGGAAGGGACTGCGTCTGGGCGAGCTGGTCCGGGCCGAAATCACCGGAATGGATCAATCCGGGATTCTGACCGGAAAATAACGCCGTCCGGACGGCCCGGACGGCTCACGCTTTCCAGAAGAGCCGGAAGTTGAACTGATACGTTCCGGACGGAATCCGGTATTCCGGAAGCGTATCGGGTCCGCAGCTGTGCGTGCCGACTCCGCGCTGGAGCAGATCAAGACGCAGGAAGCAGACACCCGCATCCTTCAGTTCATGAACATGCATCGTGGTCTGCATGTCGCGGATTGCGAAACGGCCGATTGAGAACTCCATCCGCATATCCGGCACAATCGCCAGGCGGTGCGAACCGTCGGAGAGGATCAGCTCGCGGACATCGGTCCGGTTGCCGGACTCCTGAGGCATGATGTAGGGTTCCTCCATCTCCTCGACCGTGGTGCGGTAGCGGCCGACCGGCGATCCGGCATTCCGGTCGCGGTAGTTCTCCCACGGACCGCGTCCCCAGTATTCGACGGATGTGAACGTCCGGGGCAGCTCCAGCTCCACGCCGATCCGCGGAAGATCGGTCAGTTCCGGAGAATAGACGATGGTGTTCAGGATGCGGAATGCGCCGTCCGCCTCCGGACGGATGATCTGCGTGTGTTCCGCTTTGGATCCGTAGGTGGAAACAATCACGGTGTCGCCGCCCTCTTTGCGGACCCGGACATTTGTGCGCGTCAGATCATAGAGTCCTTCCGCCCGCCAGATGTTGCCGGCGAAATCTCTGCCCTGGGATGTGGCAAACCGGTGACGGTGGCAGTCGTTGTCGGTGGTCGCCCTCCAGAAGTTCAGCCGGACAGGGGTTTCGATGACAACGGAGGAGGAGTCGGCAATGCGGAGAACGCCGTCGCCGATCGCCTCAATGGAACCTTTCCGGATCTTCTCCGGCATGGGGGGAGTCAGACTCCGGAACGGCAGGAGAAACTCCTCCCAGCCGAGTTCATGGCCGGCCTCCGCCCATGCGCAGGCGTTTTTCAGACGGAGGGAGAGAAGCAGCCGGCACTCATCGCCGATCTTCAGATCCTCCGGTTCGGAGTACGGGAGGGTCAGAACGGCGGTATTCTCCGGCGGAGTGACAAATAGATTGCGCCGGGAGGTATCGGCAAGATTCTGAATGGCGAATTCACAGCCGAGATGCGGGACGGCACAGCGGCCGGAGGCCTTTTCCACGCCGTTGACGGTCAAGGTCCAGACGATCTCGCAGTCGTCGAGCGACGTGAAGTAGCGGCGATTCCGGATCTGAATGCGTCCGCATGCCAGATCCACGGCGGAGAACTCGACAGGAGCCGCCAGTTTCTTGAACTCGTACATTCCGGGATGCGGAACGCGGGCGGGAGAAACCATGCCGTCGCAGACAAAATTGAAGTCGTTGGGGCGGTCGCCGAAATCGCCGCCGTAGGCGTAGAATTCCCGTCCGCTGCCGTCCTTCCTGAGGATGCCGTGGTCGCACCACTCCCAGATGAATCCGCCCTGGAGTCCGTGATGCGTGCGGAAGGCTTCAAAGTATTCCCGGAGACAGCCGTTGCTGTTGCCCATCGCATGCGAATATTCACAGCAGATCAGCGGTCTGTCATCCGCGGTCTGCGTCTGCGCCCAGTTGATGATCCACTGGATTTCAGGGTACATCGGCGCAATGATGTCGGTGATGGCGCGGTTGACGTTCGGCGCCCAGCCGCCCTTGCGACGGGAGTAGGAGGCGCGCTCGCAGAGAAGCGGCCGCGAAGAGTCGCTGTAACGGATCCACGCGGCGGCGGACGCATGGTTCGCGCCGACCCCCGACTCGTTCCCGAGCGACCAGACAATCACGGAGGGATGATTTCTGTCGCGCGTGACCAGATGGATCGCACGATCCAGATACGCCTGTCCCCATGACGGATTGGCGCAGAGATCGTAGAAGAAGGCATGATTCTCAATATTGGCCTCGTCGAAGACATACATGCCGAGTTCGTCGCAGAGATCGTAGAACTCCGGAGCGTCTGGATAGTGGCAGGTGCGGATCGCATTGAAATTGAACTGTTTCATCAGGATGATGTCGCGCCGCATGGTTTCCACGGAGACCGACCGTCCGGTTTTCGGATCGTGTTCGTGGCGGTTGATCCCCTGAATCAGGACCGGCTTTCCGTTGATCAGCAGTTCGCGGCGGCGGATTTCCACCCGGCGGAACCCGATCTTCAACGCGGCGGACTCCGCCACGCCGTCGAGTTCATGACGGAGCGTCACGGTCAGCGTATAGCGGAAGGGATCCTCCGCGCTCCACGGACGGATCTCCGGAATTTCGGCCTCCAGAAAGCCGTACAGCCGGGAAGGATCCTTCACATCGTAATAGGCGGCGCCGATTTTCCGCGCGACCTCGGTTGTCTCCTTCCAGATCTCGCGTCCGTCGGGGGTGAGCAGCCGGAGATCGAAGAACCATCCCTCCTGCGGATGGAGATCGTTGTATTTGATCTGCCCGTCGCTTCCGGTGGAGAACGATCCCTGAGTGCATTTGAGATTCGCGGTCAGCTCAAGTTTGAGCCGTCCGTTTTTGAGGGAGTCGTCCAGCGTGGCGGCGGCGAAAATATCTTCGATCCGGTTTTCCGGCCGGGAAAGCAGGGCGACACTGCGGACAATTCCCGCATGCCACCACTGGTCCTGATCCTCGACATACACCGCATCACTGAACTGGGAGACAAAGACGGAAATCTCATTTTCCCCCTCCTTCAGCGATTCCGTGATGTCGAACTCCGTCGCTCCGCGGGAATCCTTGCTGAACCCCGCGAGAGTCCCGTTCAGAAAGACGTAAAAGAGATTCTCCACGCCGTCGAAACGCAGGATCGTGCGACGGGATTTCCACTCCTCCGGCAGCGTGAAGGTTCTGCGATAGACGCCGGAAGGATTCCACTTCTTCGGGATCTTCGGCGGATACTCCGGGAACGGCATGGTGACATTGGTGTAGTGCGGATATCCGTATCCCTGCATGTCCCAGCAGCCCGGGACGACAATTTCCGGCCAGTCGGAATCCGGTGTTTCCGGACGGAATTCATCGGTCACACAGTCCGGATTTTCAAACCATTTGAAGCGCCAGTTTCCGTTCAGAGAAAAATACCACCGCCCCCGGCCGCCCTTCAGGGCCTCCGCCTCGGTGGAATGCGTGAAAAACACCGCGCGCGGAGCAAGACGTCCCGCGCCGACCGTTTCCGGCGACTGCCGGAGCAATTTGTTGAAATCCTGCATTTTCAAAAATCATCCCCGTTTCATTTTCCGATCTGTTCTCCAGCCAGGAGAGCCCGGAGATAATATAACCGCATGGATCACGCAAAACAATCAGCAGAATCAATCAAATATTTTTCTTTTTCAACCATCCGGATTTGATTTCCGGAGGATCCGGGCGTATAGTCTCTCCATGCCGGATCCGGTCCGGCGAACAGGGAAAAGACGGAGCTTGAAAGAGAGATCTTCCGGAAAGATCCCCGTGAAACAGAATCCGGAAAACGGCTTCACCGGAAAGAAAAAAACTATGCAGATTGGAGAATTCCATTGACAAAATCAACCAAAAGCGCCCGGACATTCATCCGCGGATTTGACGCAAAGGAGATCGTCTCCCTGCCGTTCTACGTCTGTTCCGTGGGACGCAAACAGCTGCCGGCAAACAGCTACAGTGTGACCGGAGAGATCAGCAACAACTTCGTCGAACTCTGCTGGAGTACTTCGGGACTGGGGGAGATCGACTTCTACGGACGGAAATTCAAACTGGCTCCCGGCGACGTTTTCTATTTTCTTCCCGGCGAGGCCCATGTGATGCGCGGGCTGTCGGAATGCTGGCAGTCGCGCTGGCTCTGTTTTGAAGGGCCGCTCGCGGTTGCCGTTTTCATGGCATACGGACTGGAACGTCTTTCGCACGCGAACGCCTTCCCCGAGGCCTTGTTCTCCGAACTGGAAACGCACATCTATGACCGCAATCCGGTCCGGATTGCAAAACTTTCCGGGATTCTGCTGGAAATTCTCTCCGAACTTGCCGCGCACATCCGGCCGAGGACGAAATCGCTGTTTGAACAGTGCGTAGAGTACATCCGGACCAACGATTCCGATCCCCAGCTCTCGGTCAAAACACTCTGCGGCAAATTCAATCTTCCGCAAAGTTCCCTCACCCGGATGTTCCGCCGGAACAATCTCCCCTCCCCCGGCGTCTGCATTGCAAATCAGCGGGCGATTCATGCGCAGAGCCTTCTGAAGGGATCCGCACTCCCGATCGCGGAAATTGCCCGCCGCTGCGGATTCCGGAACGCCTCCAGTTTCACCCGTTTCATCCGCCAGATTTTCCGGAAAAGTCCGCGGGAGATCCGGGAGGAACAGCAGAACGGATCTGCCGGAAACGATCCGGAAACCAAATCCGGAATCAATCCCGCTTCTTTCTGATCCGGTCCCGGCCGGGAGCCCGCTTCCGGAAGTTTTTCCGGTCCGCCCGATGGGATTCCAGATGCCGGTCGCGGAACTCCGGACGGGATTTTGTGCGGGACTCTTTCTGCCCGGAGCGTCGGACCTCCTGCCGGCCTGCCCGGCTCCGCCGGACGAACCGGTGTCCGCCGTTCCGGAAGAACATCTCCTCTCCGGAAGAATCTGCCGGTGAAACCTCGAACGATTCGCCGCGGAACGCATCGACGATCCGTTCCGCATCTTCCGGCGCAGCACTGACAAAAGTTTCCCGCGCGCCGCAGTCGATCCGCCCGAGACGGGAACTCTTGATTCCCGTCCGCTCGAAAATCAGCTCCAGGATTTCCGAAACGAACACCCCGTCGTCTTTCCCGATGGCGAAACGGATTCGTGCGCATCCTTTTCCCGGAGCATTTCCGCGTTTTTTCTTTTCCGGGGAAAGATCGCTCCAGCTTTCCGGGAGCAGCTCCCGTCCGAACCGGATCCGCAGCATCGCCGCAAGGACTTCCGCGGGATGATCGCAAAGAGTCAGAAGCTCTTCGGCAAATCCGAGATAGGGCGCATGGTCATGCGCCTCGGCAACCGAACGGATCTGAGCGGCAAAACGCTGTTTTTTGGCATTCAGAAGCTGTTCGACGGAAGGCAAATCGGCTTTCCGGATCCCGGCGCCGGTTTCCCGGCGGATCCGCTCGAAACGACGGCTCTCCCCCGGTGAGACAAACGTTACGGCGGTGCCGCGCCGTCCCGCACGGCCGGTCCGCCCGATCCGGTGAATATAGGCTTCCGCGCTCTGCGGAATCGAATAGTTGATCACATGAGTCAGATCGTTCACGTCGATCCCGCGGGCGGCGACATCGGTGGCGACCAGAAGACGGAACTTCTTTGCCTTGAAGGAGTTGATCACCTTTGTCCGCTGGGCCTGTGCCAGATCGCCGTGAAGCGCGCCGACGGAAAATCCCCGGGCGGAGAGGTTCTCCGCCAGTTCGTCCACATCGGTCTTCGTCTTGCAGAACACCATCGCGTAGAGCTCCTCCTCCAGATCAATGATGCGGGAGAGCGCCTCCAGTTTGTGTTCCCTGCGGACCTCATACCAGAGCTGGTCCGTCAGCACGGGCGCGGATTTCTCCGGACGGACGCGGAGGATTTCGTAATCGGGGCGCATGAACTCCTCCGCGATGGCGAGAATCTCCTCCGGCATTGTGGCGGAAAACATCAGCATCCGCTTCTCTGCGGGGGTTTCGGAAAGGATGCGCCGGATGTCATCGACAAATCCCATGTCGAGCATCTCGTCGGCCTCGTCGAGGACCGCAAAACGGAGGTTGTCGAGCGGGAGACGTCCGCGTTCCATCAGGTCGATGATGCGTCCGGGCGTTCCGATGACAACATCAACCCCCTCCTCCAGCTTCTTCAACTGGATCCCGATGAACTGCCCGCCGTAGAAGGGGGCAATGCGGAGCGGAGAAGCGCCTTTCAGGGAGTTGAGCTCCTCCGCGATCTGCAGGGAAAGTTCGCGGGTTGGCGCAAGAATCAGTGCGCGGGGCGTTCCGTCGCCGCGCGTAATCGTGTCGATCACGGGAATTCCGAACGCGGCGGTTTTTCCGGTTCCGGTCTGCGCCTGGCCGATCACATCCCTCTCCCCTCTGAGCAGCAGGGGAATGGTCAGTTTCTGGATCGGCGAAGGCTCTTCAAACCCTTTCTGCTGCAGGGCCGCGAGAACGCATTCGGAAATTCCGAGTGCGCGAAATGCCTCAAGATTGTTCATGGATGCCTCTTCCTCTGCCGTGGTTCTCTGCTGATCCCGACGCGGTGGAAGGGAAGGCAACGCGCGGACAGACCGCCGCACAACTCTCATTCCTGCCAGTGTTCCGCACGGCATTGGACGGAACGGACGCCGCACCGGTCGCGCGGACGCTTCAGCCGGAACTGGTCCCGGTTCTCCGGAATCCAATCTCCGGCAAACCGCGATCACCCGGACGCATACTATACACTTTTTTCCTGAAAATACCAGCGCTCAGGAAGGCGGAAGAGGAGAGATTTCCGCGGAGAACTGCCGTTTCCGCCAGGCGTCGGGCGATTCGCCGCACCGCTGACGGAACTGTTCCGAGAAACAGGAGCAGTCCGGATAGTTCAGATGAAACGCGACTTCCGAAACCGCCGTTCCGCCGAGCAGCAGACGCCGGGCCTCCCGCATCCGGAGATCCAGCAGAAACTGGCGGGGCGGCATGGGAAACATCCTCTTCCAGTAGCGGAAAAAAGTCCGCCGGGAAAGTCCGTGCGTCCGGATCACCTCATTCAGGTCGATCCGTTCCGCGTAGTGGCAGCGCAGGAAGGAGGCAACTCCCTGAATCCGTTCCGCATAGAATGCCTCCGCGCCGTCCCGGGCCGTCTCCCCGCGGGGCCGCTGCAGCATCACTTCCCGGAGCAGGCAGAGCGCATAGCCGTCGATCCGGTCGATATAGCCGGGCAGCGACATCTTCTCACAGAGGGCATCCATTTTCCGCATCAGCTCCCGCATTTCCTCCGTGATCTTCAGCGGCCAGGCGCCGGGATCGAGCGGGAATCCCGCCTCCCTGAGCACTCCGCAGAGGGAGCCGTCGTACAGCAGGGCAAACGCCTCCCGCGGGGCGAACGGCGGCGTATGGAAATCGGTCCCCGGGTATTTGAGGTACACATGCGGAAACGGCATCCGGCTCTCGACGCCGTCCTGGATGTCGACGGAACACGCATCCGACGAGGCGATTCGAATCGCAAACTCCATCACATTCCCGCGACGCCCGTTCCAGGTTCCCATCGCATTGTCATAGGAGACCAGGGCGGAAAGCGGCAGCGGAGCTTCCAGAGTCCGCGGCAGATCGGAAAGATGGAGATGATAATTCCTCATAGCGGGGGAAGTCTACCACTCTATTTCTCTTTTTTCAAGCTCTTTGGCACATTTTCCATAAAAAATGGCACAAACAGACGGGCAGAAACGATGTTTATGAAATATAATAGTTGCGGAAACAGAGAAAAGGAGGTCTGGAATGATCCGGCTTGAAAATGAATTTGTCTCGCTCGCCCTGGAGGAAAACGGCACTCTCGCGGAGATTCGAAATCGGAAAAGCGGCCGTTCGGCGGTGAATCCGCATCCTCTGATCCGGCTGATTGTCGGAGATGCGGAATGTCTTGAACTGGAAGCAGTTCCATCTGGAAAAGCAGAGATAAGGAAAGAGGCGGACAGCATTCACATCGCCTATTCGGAAGTTGAATGCGAACAGAGAGGCCGTCTTCCGGTCGGCATCGAACTGAGCATCTCTCTGGACGGCGACGACATCCGCTGGGGCGTGTCGCTCGACAACCGGAGCGGAAAACAGGAGATCCGGGAAGTTCATTATCCGGTTCTGAGCCTCCGGGACCCCGGGCCTCCTGCGGCGGCGATCACCTCGGAACTGGTGAGCGAACGGATCGCAGATCTCCCCGCCTACATCCGCGCCGGATTCACCAATTACATGGCTCCGGATCAGAAATACATCCGCCGGCGCGGCGTCTATCCGGGCCGTTCCAACTCCATGAACTGCTTCCTGATCGACTGGGGAAACGACGGTCTCTATTTTGCCTGTCACGATGAGACATTTGAAATGACCGCCCATGTGTTCGAACTGGAGAAAAACAGCTCCACCAATGTGACCATGGCACGCTATCCGTTTCTGAAGCCCGGGAATCGGTGGCACGAAAACAGAATTGTCACAGCGCCCTTTTCCGGTCCATGGACCGTCGGCGCGCAGAAGTACCGGAAGTGGGCGGACAGCTGGTTCACGCCGCCCCGTCTTCCGGATCATGTTGTCCGTTCCAGCGGATGGCAGAGAATCATTCTGCACCACCAGTACGGCGAATACTTCTTCCCCTATGAGACTCTGGAACAGGCGTATGACGATGCGGCAAAGGCGGGAATCGACACGCTTTTCCTGTTCGGCTGGACCGCCGAAGGCATGGATTCAGGCTATCCGGTCTATACCCCCGATCCCGCGCAGGGAGGATTCGAATCCCTGAAAACCAACATCCGGAAGGTCCAGGCGAAAGGCGGAAAAATCATCCTCTACTACAACGGACAGCTTATTGATGCGGACACCGACTATTACCGGTCCGGCGAAGGGAAACAGGTCTCCATCAAACGGGCGGACGGAACCGAACACCGCGAGTTCTACAATTTCAGCAACACCGGAACGTTTCTCTCCACCTTCGGGAACAAGACGTTTGTCGTGGCATGTCCCTCCTGCCGTTCGTGGATTGAGCGTCTTAAACGGCACATCGACTTCGCGGTGGAGCTTGGCGCCGATTCGGTGTTTTTCGATCAGCTCGGCCTCGCGTCGTATCCCTGCTGCGATCCGTCGCACGGCCATCCGGTTCCCTTCACCGGACTGATGCGGAGCAAGCGGGAGATGCTCCGCGAACTCTATGAATACGCGAAATCCCGCAGACCCGATCTCGGATTCGGCATCGAATGCACCACCGACCAGACGCTCCAGTATACGGATTTCGTCCATATTTTCGGCTATCCCGCGGGCGTCTGGAATCCCTCCTGGCGCGAGACGGGTGAGCTTCCGCAGCTGAAATCGGCAAGCTATCTGTTCAAGGCGGCGTTTCCCGAAGCGGTCATCTCGAACCGGAACATCCGCGACGATTCCGATGTGGAGTTCCCGGTCAACCGGATGCTCCTTCTCGGCAGCCGGAGCGATGTGGAAATCTACCGCTGCCGTGCAACAATCGCCGCAGCGCCGCACTATCAGGCCTATCTGGCAAAAGCCAATGCGCTCAGGGAACGCTTCGGCGAAATTCTGTACCGGGGCACCTTCAGCGCGGACCGCTTCCATTCACTGGACAATCCGGGAATCCAGAGCAACTCCTTCCTCCTCGGCGATGAACTGGCCATCCTTCTGACTCAGAGCGACCGGGATGTCCGGAAGACCGTCCTTTCGGTCCCCGGATTCGAGTTTCTCCGAATGGATTCCGTCTCCGGCGACGTATCCATGGAAGGAGAATCGGTCGTTCTCCCGAAGGACGCCCTGGCCGTGCTGCTCTACCGGCGGAAGACATCCGGCGAAACCGCGGAGAACAAATAACCCATTCTCCGCCCATCCCCTTCCGTACGATCTGCGGAAGGGGAAACGGCGGGAAGAATCACTCCTCCACGGTGATTTTCCGGCAGACCACCGTTTTGCGTTTGACACCGTCCGGATCGGGGAAATAGAAGTCGCTGTAAAAGATCAGTGCGCTGTTGCGGTCGAGAGGAATGAGTTCCGGATTGCAGCAGCAGCCGTCCCAGTCGTGGAAGGTGGGAGGAACGACCCGGCGGTTCGCCAAAGCGCTCCGGTCATCGGGAGTCATCACAACCAGCGGATCGCTCCAGCGGGTGCCGCTCGCATCCTCCGCGGCCTGAACGAAGATTCCCGGGCGCGCATAGCAGAGCAGCGTAACGCCGCACTCCAGTTTGCAGAGACGCGGAAGAATGCCGGTTTCCGCAAACTTTACGGGTGGCGACCAGGTGCGTCCGGAATCCGTCGAGCGGGACATGTACATGGGAGCGACCTCCTCGCCGGTGCTGCAGTACCAGGCGGTCCGGAGGAACCAGACGATGGAGCCGTCCGGCATGAATTCGATGTCGCTGTCGCTGAACCCTCCGCTTTTATAGGGATAGCGCCGGCCGTCGGCCTCGTACTCCATGTGGCTGTGGAGGCGGAAGGAGTGACCGTTGTCGTCGGAACGGAAGAGTTCGGCCGAGTAGTAGGGGGAATAAAAACCGGTTTCCGGATTGAGGTGTCCCTCTCCCGAGAATGCCGTCACCCAGATTGCGCCGTCCGGTCCGATTCTCGGATTGCCGCGGGGGAAAAGAGACTTCAAGGTCTGAACACCGTTCTGCTCATGAACCACCCGGGTCAGATACGGCCATTCAATCGGGACATGTTCCTCCTGCGGCTGCGCCGCTCCGGCGGGGACCCGGAAAGCGATCCACTCTTTTTTCGACAGGCTTTCCGGAAGGCGGTCCGCATGGTAGGCGCGGATCAGCGTTCCGTCGATCCAGCAGCACATGCCGTCCGGAATCGGAAGCACTCCTTCCTCCGCCTTCCGGGAAAAATCGTAGCCCGGCGTCAGAAGATTCTGCGGAGTGATCCGGATATCCTTCAGAATGGTTCCGGAAATCATCGGGAAATAGAGCAGATCGCCGTTGGAAAGACGCAGTCCGCATTCGATGGAAACGGAAGGATCGACTTCCTGCCATGTTGTTCCGCCGTCCCGGCTTTCAAACCACCGCTTGGGTTTCCCGAACGACTGAATGTTGTCTTCGCAGACATCGACGGAGACCACCAGCCGGTCACCGAGATTGTACGGTCTCGGGAACTGATACGCCCCCCACAACTGCTCTTCCGGTCGGATTCCCCGGACTACCACCTGTTCCTCTCCCAGCACCAGTTTCCGCATTCGAACCTCCTTTGTCCATCTTTCTGAAACGGGACGCCGCACGGAAAACATCCTGCACTCTCCGTCCGCCGACGGGATAGTATACCGCTCCGAAACCACAAACCCAAATTGCTTTCCCGTAAAAAATCGGACATCGGAATCGTTTTGCGGACATTTTCTCCGGAAACACCATTGAAAAGCCCGGGGAAAACGATATAGTATTCTGCATCGGAAAACAAGAAAGACGCCAGAGAGGCATGGACGATCCTTATCAGAAATTCAACCGGACCGCAATCCGGACCGTTGCGGACGGCCGTCTCCGATTCGAGGCGGGCGGACTGGAATTCACGGTGCTCTCCTGTCAGTACAACGAACTTCCACCGGGACTGCAGATTCCGGAACACGAACATCCGTGCTACTGCCTGACTTTTGTAGAAAGATCCTCCATGCGAACAACTTGCGATGATCTTTCCATTGAGAACCGCGCCGGTGGACGCACGCTGTTTTTCATGCCTCCGGCCGTTTCCCACCACTGTCGTTTCGGAGAGGGAGAGATCCATTGGAATCTTTCCGTCAACTTTCTGATCGGGGGACCGCACGCGATGGAGGTCAACGAGCGGATCGCCTGCCGGGCCGCGGAACTGCGCTACGAAATCCCCCTCACGAAAGAGATGGAGTTTCTGCTCCGGGAACTCCGGCGGCAGGGGATGTCCGACGCTCCTCTGGCGCCGGAACTGCTGGCGCACCTGCTGGCGGCGTTTCTGGAAACCGTGATCCAGCAGACATTTCCCGATGCGCTGAAAAACGCTTCCGGCCGGGAGGCTCTGCGTGCCGTTTTCCGCCATGACCGGATCGACGCGATCAAACGGGCGATGTGGGCGATGGTCCGGGATCCGAATCCGGCCGAAATTCTGTCGGAGTGTTTCGGCCTGACGCCCCGCCATCTGAACCGGATTTTCCGGAAAGGGACTGGCAGGAACATCAAGGCGTATCAGAATGATCTGCGAATCTTCAGCGCATGCAGTCTGCTGCACAACAGCAGTCTTTCGATTTCCGCGGTAGGGGAAGCGGTCGGATTTCACCGGCCCGGTCTTTTTGCGGCGTTCTTCCGAAAACATCTCGGCTGCACACCGCAGGAGTACCGTCATCGCCGCGACACCGCCTCCGGAGAACGGATGGAAATTCCCTGCAGTGCGACTTTTTTCCCACCGCAGGAATAATGATTCAAGTTATTAAAAATCAACGTCTTAATAATATTTTCTCTCTTTCTCCGAACTCAGAGAGAAGATGCCGCTCCAGTCACGCCCAGCTGATATCCTTTTCCGAGATTGACCAAACGCCGGACCGAATCGTCCGTATTGACGTGCGAGGCCACCACCTCGCCGACAATCAAAGGACAGTTTCCGGGACGATACTCCGTGACAAGCCGGCACTCAAAGTTGGCAACCGCATCCGCAAGGATCGGAACATCAACGACTTCCGCTGAAGCAAACAACAAACCGGCCTTCCGGCCCTTATCTTCCCGGTGTCCATGTACCGTACCGGCATAGAGCGTTTCCTTCGCCATGGAACCCGACGGATACGCAACCACAAATTCTCCCCTTTTCCGAATCAGTTCCAGCGTATAGGCGGGATCGTCGATTCCAAGCAGGAACATCGGCGGCTCATCCGAAACCAGACAGACCCAGCCGACCGCCATCAGATTCACTCTTCCTTCCGCATTCTTTGTAATTACCAGCACCACCTGTTCCGGATATTTCCTCTCCCAGGCCTTTTCCACGGAAACACGTTTCTGCATCCGGATCTCTCCTTTCCTTTCGAAGTTCCTCCATCGCAGGGAATTGAAAATACGGTCCCCGCTGCATTCCCGGGAATGCGGATTTTCATTCCTCTCTTTCTGGAACTATACTCTTCCCCGCATCATTTGCAAATCCGGATTTTCCGATTTTCCCGGAAGCGTCTCGGATCAGGGGAATCCCTGCTCCCTCTGCGCCGGAGCAGAAGCCTCCAACAATCTTTTTTATGAAATTCAAAGAAAAAAGGGGTTGACAATTTCTTAAAAATAGTGTATAATTTATACATGATTTAAAGAAAATCGAGGAGCTGAAATGAATCGTTTGAACGGGGAATTCACTCTTGTGGAACTCCTTGTCGTCATTGCGATAATCGCAATCCTTGCGGCGCTTCTTCTTCCGGCCCTGAACGCGGCCAGGGACAAGGCGGATGCCGCCGCCTGCATCGGGAATCTGCGGCAGATCGGAACATCCGTCGGACTCTATACCAACGACAATCAATATTATATGTGGCCGGACAACATCAACAATATCGGAGGCTGGATGCTGTTCATGACCGGACAGGAGGGACGTCCCCGCTATCTTCCCAGCCTGACTCCGGGCTCCATCTTCATCAAGCTGCAGTGTGCACGGCACCGCACGCTCAAATCAAACGATACGACCACAACTCCCGGGTATGGCTACATCATCGTCTCGACCTCTGCCAGCAGTCCGACCGGTCTCTGGAACGACGGCTGCATCGGCATCACGGGTCCGGACGTGAGCGGCTCCGCGACGGCGGTCCAGCCGCACAAGGTGAAGCGCCCCTCGTCAACGATCGGAATCATCGAACGCAATGTCGGCTACAACACCGGAAGCTCCTACATCCGGAACGGAGGAGAGCTGTATAACGGCGACGTCGAGGAAAAGAGACGCCTCATCGGCCCCGTCCACGGAATGCGCGCAAACGCCCTGATGACCGATGGTCACGTCCAAAGTTTCCATGTCCTCAGCGAACTCAACGCCATGGGGAGCGGATGCTCCGGACGCGGACTGGAAATCTGGAAAAAATATTTCAGCAGCAATCTTTAACTTTCCGAAACGCAATCATACGCACAACACAAGGAAGGGATTTCATCCATGAGAGGGACTCTGCTTTTTTTAGCGGGAATCGGTTCGTTTCTGGCAGAAGCGGGAGAACTGCTCAACAGCAACGCCCGAATGGAACTCGGGGTACCCGGACGCGGCGTACCCGGATATGCGTACCGGGTGCAGTTCGGCGACCGGAAATACATTGCGGCTCATCCCGACCGGATCTTCAACGCGATCACCGAAGCCAACGGGAAAGAGGGACGCTGCATGCTCCTGCCCGGATACCAAGGAATCTCCCGCTACCGGGTCGATCTTCCGCACTTCTACCTGAAACGCGACGGGGAAATCCAGATCTCCTTCGACGCAAAGATCGTTCCGGATGAAACAGGAATTTTCCGGAAGCCGCGCCGTTTCACCATTGATTTCCGCTGCAACACCGACGGCGACCGCGACTCCTATTATCCGATGCTCACCGGATTCGATTTTCTGCCGGAAAAAGAGTGGAAACACTTCGAGCGCACCTTCAAGGTCAGAGCCTACACCTGCTTTTACGCCGTTGCGATCTATTCCTCATTCCTCCCGCCCGGCGAGACCCACAACGGACTCTGCATCGACAACTTCCGCGTGGAATACCGGGACGGGAAACGCGACACGGAAGGCGAATACTGCGCCGTTGCCGACCGGCCCGATCAGATCTATTTTCCCGGCGATCCGATCCATTTTGATGTCCGCGCGGAACTCCCATCGGTCCGGGAGGAGAGCGTTCATGGAGTGCTCCGGCTGAAACGGGAATATCGTCCATCGGTTTCGACGGAGCATCCACTCACACTCCAACGCGAGTACGGCAATGTCTTTTCCGGCCGCGTCAGCACAACGGCGGGAGAATACGGTTCCTTTCTTCCGGAACTGGTTCTTCCGGGACGGAGACTTTCCGGCATTGAGAGTCCGGTTCTGGTTCTGCATCCGCGCGTCACCCATCCGTTTCTCTCTCCGGGAGGCGGTCTCGGCGTGGACGGCTCTCATCCCGGAGTCAGCAACGGACCGGGCGGACTGGATTTCTACGCCCTTGACTGGAACGCCTTTCACCGGAGATACGACCTGTTTGCAAAAGCCGGCGTCGGAATCTGGCGCGTCTGGGGTCCCTGGCGCGCGATTGAACCGGAAAAAGGAACGTTTACCTCCGAAATCTTCGATCCGGAAATCTCGCGTCTGAAACAGCTCGCCATCGAACCGGTCTTCGTCGTCGGCGGCTGGATGGCGTTCTACAACGGAAAGGCGATCGAAGAGGCGCTCAAAAACGGACGGGCCAATCTCCCCGCTTACCTGATCCAATACGGAAAACCGATGAAACACTCTCCCAACATCAGTGAACTGCATCCTCCGTTTGAGATCTACGACCGTTATCTCGACTTTGTTCTGAAACACTGGGGCAGCAGCATCCGCGTCTGGGAGGTTTTCAACGAACCGTTCGGCTGGACGCCGGAACGTTATATCGACTATCTCAAGCACACATACACCCGGATCAAGAAACGCTGTCCGGAAGCCGTCGTTCTCGGCAACGGCGTAACCGGCGATTTCGGAATGAACGTCATGCAGTGGTGCGAGAAGCTCCGGAACGCCGATCCGCACTACACCAGATTTCTGGACGGCATCGCCTTCCATCCCTATGCGACCGGAATGGACTACATCAACGGCATCCGCGGCCGCTATGGAGAATGCGTCTCCGGCATTCGCTCCCTGACAGACAGCAAACCGCTCTGGAACACCGAGTGCTACTACCTTGAAACCGCCCGATACAGACAGATCAACAATTATATGCTGAAAAACCGCTACGGATCCAATGAACTCCTGCGCCATTTCCTGGACGGCATGTTTCATGGAGTCACCGCGGCTCCGGCGCTTTCTCCCGGAGCATTCGAAACCCGCGCCGTCAACGTGGCCGACCGGGTTGTAATGAATGAAAATGCCACCGCGCTCAACGCTCTCAGCGCTCTGCTGGAAGGGATGCATTTCCCCTGCCGCAAGGTCGATCTCGGGGAGCAGGTCCGCGCAGGAATGTTTCAGGACGCCGCCGGCAGACGGGCGCTCGGCTTCCTGTACGATTTCCGCATCACCGGAAGCACCTGGATTCCGGGGAAAACCGGAGAAGTCCGGATTCTTGATCTCTACGGGAATCCCGTATCGCCGGGAAAGGGTATTCCGCTGAGTTTCGAACCGTTTTTCCTCACGGGGACACCGGAGGCGGTGCAGCGGGTTCTTCAGGAGTCGCAATTCCGTCTCCGGAACAGCGTCGGACTCTGCGGACGGCGTGTCGGCGGCGACCTCTATGTGGAAGGGCGCAATCTGACAGGCGTTCCATGCGTAAGCTGCGAGAGCGTCGCGGGGAAACCGGTCCGCTTTTCATTTCTTCGCCGGAAGGACTCCAATGTGATCCGCCTGAAAACAACTCCGGATGCCAAAGGGATCCAGCGGATTTCCGAACGTTCGGCGATTCTGCCGGCAACGCTGAAACTCCCGCAGGGGAGTGTTGCGGAAGTTTCCGAAAACGGAAATATCCTCCGCCTCACCATTTCGGTTCCGGACCGGAAGATCCAGGCGGCGCCGGATGGAGCTCTCTGGAAAGGCTCCTGCGTGGAGGTGTTCCTTGACCCCGCCCCATTCCGGAATCTGGAAAGCGACCGCATTTCCGCGCATCAGTATGTTTTCGGCGTGCTTCCCGCAAAAGACGGGACATTCCGCCGCCGCATCCGCGATGCGGCCCGCCGTCCCGCCGACATGCCGACCGGGGCAACTCACACCGTTCTCCGTACAGAAACCGGCTACCGGATGGAGATTCAAATCCCGCTCCGCGAACTTCCCTTCTCCGACATCTACGGTCTGGAGATTGAAATTTCGCGAATCGGAGCACATTCCAAGGAATCGCTCGGCGGACAGCCCGGACTCTCCTTCCGGAAGCGCTTTCATTACACGCTCGTGAAGATTCCGAACCGTCAGCCGGTCCGCAATGGAGACTTTTCCGATGCACTCTGCGGCGATCCGGCAGAGTGGAACTATGTGCTTCCCGGCGGAAGTTCCATCGAGGCGAAAAACGGAACACTGCGTCTGGAACGGACCACTCCCTCGCCGCTTCAGCTGACAGTCCGGCAGACAGTCTCCTGCCCGGAAGGCAGATTTTCATCGGCGACACTCAATGTGACCATGCGCTGCGAAAACGTCCGCGGACCGCGTCCGGGACAGGGACGCAACGGCGTTGTCATCGGCGTTTCCGGACCGGGATTCAAAGGCGTCCACTACGGAACCGACTATCTGAAACGGGATCTTTCCGGAACTCTTCCGGAGGAGATCTATCAGCTGGAATTCCCCGTCACCGGAAAAACGGTCACAATCCGTCTCGGGCTTCCGGAAAACACCTCCGGAACGGTGGAATTCCGGGATGTCTTCCTGACCTTCCA
The DNA here is from genome assembly GCA_949297765.1 of uncultured bacterium. Taxonomy (GTDB): domain Bacteria; phylum Verrucomicrobiota; class Lentisphaeria; order Victivallales; family UBA1829; genus UBA1829. The sequence continues at coordinate 22,168 of CASFTV010000013.1, forward strand.
CCCGGAAACAGAAAAGGATTCCTTATGAAACACGCACTGCTTCTCATTGTACTCTCCGTATTTGTGTCGGAAAACCTCTCCTCCGCCGATTTCCGCATGGATCTTGTCGGTCAGGACGGAACGGGCATTGCGGTCCGCTCCTGTTCTGAAGGAACCTGCGCCGCAAAGGCCGCCTGGCTCAGAGAAAAACAGGATACCCGCTGGCTGATCTCCGGAAAAGCCTCCTCCGAATGGAAGGAACATTTCTTCACCTTTCAGGCAAAGCGGGACGGACGTATCGTCCTCTATCTGATGGGCGGCATTGCACAGGACGGTCGGAAACCATTTGCCGCCTACGACAATTTCCGTGCCGTCGGAACCGTGCTCAACGATCCGGATTTTGAAGAAATGAGCTCCACGACCTCCCGGTTCTGGAACAGAAGCGGAAACGAGGCCCGTCTGATCCGGGAAAATTCCGCTGCTGGGAAACAGCATATCGAAGTCAATCACGACAACCGCTTTTTTCAGGGAATCGACTGCAAAGCCGGTGAAACTGTCACCATCCGCTTTGCGGTCCGGAGTGCCGGCGGCTGATTCCGTTTTCAAAACCGGGAAACGGCGGTTCTTTTTTCCGACTCCGGATTTCTCCCCGCGTTTTATGCGACCGGGTCTTTTCTCTCCGTTTCCCGGCGGACCGGAGCGGGAGAGATGGAAACGCAGGCAACGCCCGTCTGCGCCGGAAGAGAAGCCCCTTTCAGCGCGGAAGCGATCAGATCCGCGGCACGCACACCGATCGCCTCATAATCAACATTCAGGATTCCGACAGCCGGGATTCCCGATTCTGCCGCTTCGGATCGGATTTTCCGCTGATCCCGCTGCTCGCGGAAGATCACAGAAGGGCGCCGTTCCGGAGGAAGCTCCTGCAGGGAACGGAAAAGAGAACGGATCCCGTCCAGACCGCCTTCCACAATCAGAAGCGTTTCCCGGTCGAGAGTCTCAGAAAAGCGGCCGAATCCGGACGGCAGTGCCGAAAGAGTGATGCTGTCTCCGGCGGAAAAGGGGAAGCCGGCCTCGGAGAAAACCCGTTCAAAGGAGGCGGAAAGATCATTCGGGAACGAAACGCAGACATGCCGGAGACTCCGGAAACCGCGGGACCGGGCAAACTCTGCGATCCGCTTTGCCTCCTCCTCCAGATCCTTTGTCACAACCGGGATGCCGTATTCGAGAGCCCGGACGAAGGTCTCATACAGCAGATAACCGCAGAGTACAACGGGGATGCCGCTGTGCAGGACATCCGCAAGTTCCGGCAGGAGTTCCGGATCGGGATCGTAACAGAACAGCGCCCGGTTGTTGAACAGCATCAGATGGTCGCGGAGGGTCTCTCCCGGCGAACGGGTAACCATCTGAACGGTCAGGTTCCGCAGGGAGATGGAACGGAAAAACGCGGGAACCATCAGGGAGCGGCCGCGGCCGCCGAACACCAGAATCGGCGACAGGCCGCCCGATCCGATCAGGAATCCCACTTTCAGCGGCACGCTGTCGGGACGCGGAATCATAATTCCGCCGCGCCCCCGTGCGGAAATGGCAAGGCCGTGGGAACAGGCCGCTTTGAGCGCCTTGAGATAGGTCCGGTTCGCGACGTTCAGGCGGCGGCACATCTCCTCGGCCGAGGGCAGACGGCCCCCGTCGGGATATTCCGTCCGGATAATCCTTCCCAGCGCATTCAATGTATCCAGCCAGCTGACTGATTCCTGTTTCCGGTTTGTCATAATCGTTAATATATCCGAGATCCGGACGATTGCAACCTTTTTTCCGGCGTCCCGCGTTTCAACTCAGAATTTCCGGAGCGTTGACGGCGTGTATCCGGTGGTCTGGCGGATGATTTTGCAGAAATAGCAGGTGTCGGCAAATCCGCTCTCCGCCGCGACGCGGGCGATGGGATAGCGGGTGTTTTTGAGAAGGCAGATCGCCTTGTCCAGCCTCATATTCATCAGAAACGCATGCGGCGTAATGTTCAGATGACGCTGAAACGCCCGGCGGAGCGACCAGCGGCTGATTTTCAGAATCGAGGAAAGCGTATTGATGTCAAACGAGGAATCCTGATAATAAAGACTGCACACATCCTTTGCCTTTCCGACAAGTCCCGCATCCAGCGTCTGCTTCCCCGTATTTCCTCCGGCACGGGCCAGAATGGAACAGATCACCGCGACAGTCTCCCGATAGCAGTAATCCATATCCTCGCGGATCAGGTTCTCCAGCCGGAGATACAGCTCCTGCGGACACGGTCCCGCATAAAAACACCGATGGGGATACTGATAGGCCCGCAGAAGGGCTTCCGCAAGTTCTCCTTCAAACGTCAGCCAGCGGTATTCCCAAGGCTCCTCCAGAATTTCATGACGGTGCCGCTCGTTTTCAAGACGGAAAAACACATCCCCGGGGTGCATGATCTCGACACTTCCGTCCTCCATATAAAAACGGCCGGCTCCGGAAATGCACCAGTACAGCTCGACAAACGGCCTCTCCCGCGGCGGAAGATCCGAGGAAAACGGGAAAAAACAGCGCACATGCCCCATCGCATGGGGATAAAAGGGGAGCGGGGTGGAAATCTTCTTCCGCAGCGATCCGATGACCGCATAGGAGGTCGTGCGGTTCTTCTCCATGACTACCTTCCCTTCCGTATGGTTCCGACAAGCGCAAAAAAAACAAGTTTCTCCAAAAATTATACTATGAAATACCGCATATTGCAAGTCTTTCCTGCTCCAAATCTTATATTTTTTCCGTTTATCTTCTCTTGTTTTTGAAATAAAAATGTTGTATAATATTCCCCGGTTGATGGAATCAATCGGGAAAAAACGGAGAAAATCAATGAAAAAACGGAGTCGTCATTTCACTTTGATCGAATTACTGGTCGTAATTGCTCTGATCGCGATTCTTGCGGGGCTGCTTCTGCCCGCGCTGAACAGTGCGAAGAAGAAGGCGCAGGCGATCAGCTGTGTCGGGAATCTGAAACAGATCGGAACGGGACTTGTCAGCTATCTCGGGGACCATGACGACCGGGTTCCCCCTGTGATCTGGAACGGAGGCTACCAGCACAACTGGCCGCTGATCCTGGCTCCCTACACGGGGTTTACCGGCAAGGCGGGAGATGCGAAGCCATGGAGTCCGCCGATTCACTACTGTCCCTCCTCCCTCCCATCCGCAACTGCGGTGGAAAAGGGACGGATGATATCCGTCGGCTGGAACTTCGGGCTGCGGAACGCTCTGGACAGCCACAAGGTCACGGAGGTGCGGGAGATCAGCAAAGCAATGGTCATCGCCGACGCAAAAACCTCCGGTACGGAGGATCGGGCGGGGGTCATCCAGTATACTCTGGAGCTTTCCGTTCAGGTCTATATTCAGGACAATATGGATAAAATCTCCTATCGCCACAGTGGACGCATCAATGCGCTGAGAATGGATGGAGGAGTCCAGTCCTGCCGTCCCTATCCGGTCGGGACAACGCTGTATCCGCTGAACATGATCCCGCTTTACTACTCTGCCAAAAACTATTTCCTGAACGGGAAGAACTACTGATGAAAACAACGATCCTCTTCCCTCTCTGCTTTTTTCTGATTTTCAGTCTCCATGCGGGGAACCGGATTCCGAATCCCGGTTTCGAGGAGGAAAAAGACCGTTTCTGGTACGGGACATCGTTCGGCGGGGGAGAAGGCGAAGTCCGCCGGGTGACGGAGAAGGCATTCTCGGGAAAAGCGTCCATGCGTCTGGCCAAGACAAAGGCTCCCGGAGGAGTCCTTCTGATCGGTCTTCTGCCCCTTCCGGAAAACTGGAACTCCGGAACCCTCTCCTTCCGGATCTGCTCGGCGGACGGAGAAGCCGGACACGCGGTCTGCGAACTCTCGTTCTTCCACAAAATCGACGGCAGACTGAAGCCGTACAACAACTCGCTCGGGCGCACCTGTTCCATCCGCCGCAAACTCAAGCCGGGAACCTCCTGGGAACAGGTTCAGATGGAAATCTCTCTTCCGGAGGGCATTGAGCGGAAGAATCTCTATCTGCGGATCTGCCTGAACATGAGCATCTATCAGAAACCGGCCGCACTGTTTGTCGACGATTTTCTGCTCACGGATGGAACCGCGGCGCAGACAAGGAAACCTCTCCGCATCGCCTTTGCCGAACCCTCGGCGCTTTCCGCACAGGAAAAACAGGATTATGAACCGATGAAACAGCCGGTCCGGATCGAACTCCGCGACGGGCTGATGCTCCGCGACGGATCGCCGTACTACTGGATCGGGAACGGCTGCGAACTGAGCCTTCCGGCGCTCTGGCTTGCCCGGCTTTCGGATACCGCGATGATCGACCGCTCCTACGGATTGTTCCCCGATCTGAAGCAAACGGCGGATGGCTGCCGTTTCAGCGCAGAACGGGGCTTGAAGGCGCTTCCGGCGGATCAGTCGTGGAACCGGGAATGTCTTCGGCTCGGCATGCCGTACCGCCATCTGATCGGAGGAGTTCCGTACTACTCCTGGCTTTCTCTCTGGAAGCTGACCGCGAAAGATCCCGCTCTTCAGCAGATCTTCGCCCCTCAAGGGCACTCTCTTTTCGCCGACATCGGGAACGAAACGGGATGGGAAGCAACCCGGCTAGTTATCCGCAACCGTTTGAAATACAACAACTTCGCTCCTCCGTTCGCATTGGAGCTGAGCCGGGAACCGGGCTATGCGCCGACCGGCGAACGCATGATCTCGGGCTTCCGCCAGTATGCCCGCCGGAAGTACGGGACACTGGAAAAAGCAAACCGCGCATGGAAGACCACCTTTTCCTCCTGGGAACAGATCTATCCTCTGCACCTGCGTCCCGACCTGAAATCGGAATCCATTCACAAGCTGCGCGAACTCGCCCGGGAACGCGAACCGGAACTCTATTACGACTGGCTGACATTCTGCAAAGATGATTTTCAGGAATCGGTGCGCCGCTGGGCGGACTTTGTGCGGAAGACCGCTCCGGGGACACCCGTCTCGATCGACGTGCGCGGTCATACGCATTTTCTCGACTGCTACTGCGCGATGAATCCGGAGGAAGTCACCCGCTTTGCCGATATCTTCTATATTCATCAGGCGTATCAGGCGTTCCGGCACTCCGCGCCGATTGACCTGGAGACGCTCTGCACCCAGACGGCCTATCCGCTCTTCAATTACAACTACTTCCGCAACAATGTGGACAAACCGTTTCTGGATACGGAAAGCGTCCTGATGCGCGTCGGCGTTCCCGGATCGGCATGGAAAGCGATGGAGCGGAACGATCTGGCACAGCTCCACAGCACCTGGAAATTCCGCATGGACGAGCACTTTGAAGGCGAGAAAGAACAATGGTACGCTCCCGGATTCGACGACTCCTCCTGGGATACCCTCACGGTTCCCGGCTGCTGGGACCGCACGGAGAAATACCGCAGGCGCATCGGCCGGGCGTGGTACCGGAAAACCTTCCGTGCGCCGAAAGCGGTCCGGCTCGACTTCCTCGACGGAACCCGGCGCTTTTATCTCTACGGCGGCGGACTGGCGCAGTCGGGGACAATCTGGCTGAACGGAAGGAAAGTCGGCGAGGTCAAGGGATGGAACACCCGCTATCAGTTCGACGTCAGCACAGTTCTCAAGTATGAAAATGAGGAAAACGTGCTGACGGTCATGGTCGACGGAAGCGGTTATGACAACGGCATCCGGAACTATCTGCATCTGCTCTCTCAGGATTTGATCAACGATGTCGTGCCGTATTCGGAAAAGGAGTACCGCGCCCTGCTCTGGACGTGTCTCATGCGGGGATCCAGCGGAATTTTTCTCTGGAACTGGGCTCTGACCAAAGATCATCCGTTCCGCTGGCTCGGCCGTCTCTCGGAAGAGATCAACAGCGTCAGCTCCTTTGTCCTTCCGGATGTACGGAAGATGAGCGGGAAAGTCGCCTATCTGTACGCATACCGCTCCATGCGGGGGCTTCCCTACCCCGGAGACGGACTGTGTTCGGATCATCTCAACTACTTCAATGCCATGGAGTTGAATCAGGTTTCCCCGGATGTTCTCTCCGAGAGTGCGTTCCGGCAGAATGTCTCCCGATACCCGCTGGCGGTCATTCCCTACGCCCGCTTCGTCGAACCGGAAACATGGACGGTGTTCCGGAACTATGTGGAAAACGGCGGGACAGCGGTGGTGACCTTCCGGTCGCTGGAAAAAACAACAGACCGGTTTGAACCGACCGGAATCGAAACTTTGGCAGGAGTCCGGATCGAAGGCGCCTACACGGGCAAAATGGAAGTGTGTTTCGGGCAGGAACGCATTCCGCTGTCGCTCTCCAAAGGCGAACTCGGCAGAGGAGTGCGTCTGAGGCTTTCCGGCGCGCAATGTGTGGCAGCGTATCCGGACGGATCGCCCGCGGTCACCCTCCGGAAGGTCGGACGCGGACAGCTGATCTTTGTCGGTGCGCGTCTGGATTTCTTCGGCGTCACAAAACTTCTCTCCCCGTATCTCCCGAAACCGGAAATCAAACTGGCAACTGCCGAAAAACGGGAATATCCATTCGTGGAAGCGCGGACGGCCGGAAACAGCGAACGCCGCATCCTTTATCTGTTCAATCACGGCGGACTGACGCATCCGCTGACGGTCTCGATTCCGGAGTGTTACGCGGCGTTCCGGGCGCGTCCCCTTGTCGGGAAATTTGAGCGCACGTCGCCCACGGAGTTCCGGCTCCGTCTGGACTCCGGCACCCCGGCGGTGATTCTGCTGGAAAAGGAGTCGGCCTCTCCTCTGACGCTCTGTCTGGAGAATCCGGCACGGGATGCGCTGATCCGGAAGATCGAGTCGCTGAACAGGAACGCTCCCCCGGACTGCCGTCAGAAGGTTCTGTTTCTGAACATGGATCATCCGCGGATGGGGCCGATGGGACGGCTCTTTTTCCCCTATCTTGCGGAGGCCTTCCGCTCCTTCGGCTATGAATCCGATTCCCTTCCGATCACGGACTGGACGCCGGAAAAACTGCGGGAATACGCGGCGGTTGTCATTCCGGAATTCGATACGATCCCACTCCACGGACTGTTTTCGCGGACGAATCCGAAAAAGTATGCGGAAATCGTCCAGGATTACGTCCGGGACGGAGGGTCCCTGCTGATTCTGGCGGGGACCGGCGACACGGTCCGGATTCAGGCGAAATCCATTCTGGAACTGGGCTCCCGTTTCGGTGTCGGCATCGGCGGAGCGGCGGAACATCCTCTGGCGTATTCGTCGCGCCACAGGATTTTCGGCGATCCCTTCCAGTTCGAGAGTTCGGAAATCGCGCAGCATCCCGTGACCGCCGGAGTAAAAAAAGTGCAGTTCCATGCACTGCGTCCGCTGATGATATTCCGGAGCAGGAATCCGGAAATGAAAGCGCTCGTCTCGGTCCCGGGCGATGCGGAGCACAATGCCGGCGCTCCCGTGATCGCGGGAGGACCGTTCGGGAAAGGACGTGTCGCCGTCTCCGCCTGTGTGATGTGGTGCCAGCCGTTCCGGATCGAATATGCGGACAACGCCATTCTTCTGCACAATCTCGCCGCTTGGCTCCTGAAGCGGACGCCCGACCGGACCGCCGCGGAGACCTTCCGGAAAACCCTGTTCCTGACAGAAAAAACCTATTCCCCCGTCCGGAACGCCCCGGGGAAACGATAACCGGCTGAATCCGAAAACGGAAGAGCCCGGTCTGGTGCAAAAGATGAGGGCATCAAAATCAAAGACCATGGCGGCCCTGACACAGGTGCGCTTCGGTGTTCCACATTATGGGAACGCTTGCAACGCCAGGAGAATTCTTTCCGGCTCTGCAAGATCAAGTTCCGAATGAAATCTGTTTCGGAACTTGCAACTGGCGATCTGCAGGATATAGTAAATCAAAGGTCTTTGCTCCAATCTTTTAATAAAACTCGTCCAACCCAGGGACGTAATGAGGTGTTTTATGAACGGAAAAGCATTCCCGATCCGCGGATTCAATCTGGTGGAAAGTGTTCTGCGCCATACTCCGGATCAGCTCCGGAGGTTTGTCCGGCGGATGAAGTCGCTGAACATGAACTCGCTGATTCTTCACTATGATTACGGGTTCCGCCGGTATGGAACACTGCTGATGGAGGAGTGCGCGGCAGCCGGGATTGAGATCCGTCTGATGGTTTTCGGCCCCCGGACCGTGTTCCGTTTCACCGACTGGACGGAACAGGATCTGGCAAAAGCGGAGGACGGCCGTCCGTTCACAACCCGTCTGGAGTGCGAGACATGGCCCTGCCGAGCGAATCCCGGCGTTCTGGAACGCTATGCGGAGGGATGCCGGAAACTGCTGGAAACGATCCCGAAACAGATTTCCATTCTGCAGATGCGCTCGGCAGATGGATTTTTCTCCTGCCGCTGTCCGGTCTGCCGGAACCATCCGGTCCGGGACAACTGGCAGCCGTTTTTGAAGATCTTCCAGCAGACCGCACGGCAGATCCGCCCGGATCTGAAACTGGAGGCGGACTGCTATGTCCGCCGTTACGATTTTCCCTCCGACATGACGGTCTCCGACAACATGGACTACCTGATGTACGACACCTTTTTCCGTCAGGTCCGTTTCCCTCTGGGGGAACCGTCCTCCAACCTCTGCGACATGCCCTATGCCGCGGACGGCCCCGTGGATGCGAACCTGAGTCCGAACGTCTACCATGCGGAACGGATCCGAGCGTGGACGCAGCGCTGTCCCGGCAAAATCTATCTTCACGAAAACTGCATGCTCCAGAGCAACCAGGGGATTTTTCAGCCGGCCACCGGCGTTTATCTCCGGGATCTTGATTTTCTGCGGACCTGTCATGCGGAAGGCATCCTCTACGAAGCGTTCGAACCGGGATTCTCCCGTTTTGAAGAACTGTTCGGAATTCTTTCGGATGCGCTGTGCGGCAAAACCGTTCTCTGGAAACCCGACCGGAGGGAACAGCTCTTCTGTTCCCGCTGGAACGGCGGATGGATGGACCGGGATCAGAAACCGGAATCGGTTTTTTCCGGTGAGGAACTGGAGCAGATCCGCCTTGTGCGGACAATACGGGAAACGCCGTCGATCCGCGCAATGCGCCGGTTCATCGAATTTCTGTTCGAACGGGCCGACCATTTGGACTATCTGTTCATCACGTTCCAGACTCTCCTCGAAATGAAGCGGAAGAACGGCCTGGAATTTCCCGGGATCTCCGAACCCGCCGCCGATCTGCTGGGAAGACGGAAACTCTGGGACTTCATGGAAGATATTCCGGACGATGAAGATCCCCGTGCAGCAACCGCCGATCTGCTTCTGGAACTGGCGGAACACGCACGGGGACCGGCCGGAGGACTCTGAATTTCAGCATTTTCCATCCGGGCGGACATCTCTGCTCTGTCTTTTCACGGGAATCCTCCATCGGACCAAATCCGGAATTTCCGTTCAGCAGAGGGAGTCGTCTCATCCTTTCAGAACGGCCAGCGGAGTCAGGCGGACCAGAGGTTCGATCAGGTCCCGTTCCGCTTCCATGACCTCGTCGATCGGCTTATACGCCTGCGGTGCTTCGGAAAGATCCAGAAGGTGCTTCGCCTTCCCGTATCGCCGGTACGGTTTCCAGCGTTCGCAGACGATTCCTTCCATAGCCGCGTCGCAGGCTTCCCGGGTCAGGGTGGTACATGCGGCGATCCGGCTCATCCGGCGTCCGGCGCCGTGGGAACAGCTCATGAACGATTCCGGATTTCCAAGTCCGCGGACAATATAGCTGGCACTCCCCATGGAGCCGGGAATGATACCGATCTCCCCGGCCTTTGCACTCGTCGCGCCTTTGCGGTGGATGCAGAGGTTCTCTCCGAAATGCTCTTCGAATGCCGCATAGTTGTGATGAATGTCGATTTCCCGCAGGAATCCGGTTTCCGGGATGAAATCCGTCAATGTTTCCTTCATCACCGCCATCATGCGGCGGCGGTTTTCCCGGGCGTAGCGCAAGGCGAAGAGCATATCCCGGAAATAGTCGTGCCCCTCCTGTTCCCGGATCGGGAGGAAGGCCAGATCGGGATCGGCCAGTTTCACATGATACATTTCATTGAGCCTCCGCGCCTTGCGGTGATACAGCTCCTCCACGCGCTTCCCGAGATTCCGGCTCCCGGAATGGATCATCAGCCAGAGGAATCCCGTGTCGGATTTCTGAATCTCAATGAAATGATTCCCTCCGCCGAGCGTTCCGAGATTTCTGCGGTCGAGCGCATTGGCAAAGTTGGAAATGTGTCCGTTGTTGTCCAGATAGGCTTCGAACCCGTCCCATTCCTGAGCGACAGGATGCGACACGGCTTCCCCGACCGGAATCCGGCATTTGAGCTTCTCCTGAATCGCGCGCCGGAACGACATCTCCGCGAGCCGCTCCGCAGGCACATCGGTCTCCACCGCGATCATTCCGCATCCGATATCCACGCCGACCGCGCTCGGGATCACCGCGTCACGGACGGCGATCACTCCGCCGATCGGCATTCCGTATCCCTGATGACAGTCCGGCATCAACGCCGCGTGATGCGCCAGCGCCGGATGTTCTGCAAGATTCGCCGCCTGACGCAAAGCGCCCTCCTCCACATCGGCGCACCAGCTTTTGACGGGAATCCGCCAGTTCTCTTCCTGTTTGATCCATTTCATTTTTTCACCTCGATACAATATTGTCCACGGCCTCTGTTTTCAAGTTTGATCTCCACATCAAGAAATTTTCCGATGACGGCGAGATTCGTCTCTGTGTGGCGGCTCGGCGATGCTGTCAGGAACCGGCCGCCGGCACCGAGCGCCATCGGCAGCAGCAGCTGGTCGGCCAGAAACCGCCAGACCGGCACCCGGAGCGCACGGTAGCACCTGACCATCCGGGCGACACGCATCCCGACCTCCCTGCGGGAAATATCAAAATCGCCGCACACGCTGAAAAGTTCCGTGATGTGTTCAAATTCCAGTTCGGCGAACATCACATTTCCGGGACCGGAGGAATCCACCATCCGCGACTCCGATGTGAACGGAACATCATCCTTCAATTCCGCGCGGCAGAAGAGCAGTTCATCCTCCCCGATTTTCGGATCAATCCCATGACTCAATGCGACAAGGCGCGCCTTCCGCAGCGTTCCCGTATCCATGAGTTCCAGATGGCGCCAGCATTTCAGCGGGGAGATTTCGAGCGTCATTGCCCCGCCGCCGGCCGGGTAGAATCCGACCCGGTCCAGTGTACAGGAGATCTCCGCCCCCATCCGGCGCAGACACGGCAGATACACCCGTTCAAAAAATTCGGCGATGGGCGCATTGGCGGCATGAGTCCCACCCTCAATCACCACCGTGGACTTGCCCTCCGCACACAGCAGACACGGCAGCACCGTCTGCGCAATCAGAACCGCGCTTCCCGCGCTGCCGACCACAAACCGGTAATTTCCGCTCCGGAGTTTCCCCGGTTCAAAGACCAGTTCCTGCGAATTGAGTTCGTCCCCCTCCGCCGCGCCCCCGGAAATTTCCATCACCGCCTTTACGCAGGCCAGATGCTGACGCATCAGCCCCGGTTTGCGCCTTCGGGAACGAATCCGGACAACATGCACGCTTTTCCCGGTCAGGGCCGCAAGCGACAGCGAGGTCCGCAGGATTTGTCCCCCACCCTCTCCGAAACTTCCGTCAATTTCGATCATAAATTCCATTCCTTTCCCGCCGAACAGAGAGCGGATGCCAAGTTCACCAGTTTTCCGGTCCGGGGACCGGAAGGCTGCCGCCGTCCGGGAAGAGCGAACGATTCCGCTCTTCCCGGGGAACTTCCGCTTTGATTCCCCGAACGCCCTGCTTCCGGCGCCGGACGGTTGCCGCATTTCCTTTTTAGCAAAAGACATGCCAACCGGGGAAAAATTATTTTTTTTGAATTGAAACGACAATTTTCACTTGCAAAAACGCAAACAGGAAATAGATTATAATCTATAAAAATAAATAGAATTTATAAAAATAAATAGCACAAAGAAGATTCTGGTTTTCCTGCTCGAAACGACATCAGGAGAGTGAAAAACGGAGTTGGAACCGGACAAAAAGCTGTTCAGCAGATGGAAAATGCGGAGAGAGGAAACGGGAGCTATTGTTCGTGTTCAGGGACAAGGCGGCAACACGGGTCACGTTTTTATCGCAGAAAATATCAATGGGAAGGTTCGATTTATTGATCCTCAGACCGGCGATACGGGTTTTGAAAAGTATTTCAACTGCGTAAAAAGAAATAAAACTTATGCAATCCGTATTGACCATTTGAAATTTGCGGATAATGTAAAGAAATGTTGTAAAGAGAGGGGACCATATGATTGACTTGAAAACAGCTATTGCAAAAGTCCGCAAAAATTTCTTTTCGCAGAATAAACTTGGAGCCATCTATGAATATAGAGACTTTTGGGTTTTTGATTGGGCGCAGGAATGTGATTATGGTTCCATGCCTGCCGTAAATAAAAATACTGGCGAGATTTTCCTCTTCTTCCCCCCGGATTTCCTTGACAAGGATATTGGAAAGGCAAAGAAAATTCCAATTCCCTGAATAAACTTTTTTTCTGAAACCATCCGGGCGCTGATTGGCCCCTCGACGCACATCCGCCAGTTCTGATCCTGCCGGGTGCGTTTTTTTTGCGTCCGCCCCCCAAAACTCAACAAAACAAAAAGGTTTGCGCAAAGGACAACGCCATTTGTTCCTCTGCCGGAACTCGGCGAAGCGGTCGAACGTTCTCCGGCCGGAATCCCGAAAGCATGGCGGATCCTGAAGCTCGGAGACAATCCGGTGCCCCTCCAGGGAGAAGCGAAAAATCTTGTTCTCGGCGAAGATCAGCTGAAAAAAATCGTCGAAAGGCGAAAGGGGGAAAATCACGATCGACACGCAGCATTTTATTTCGCATCCGGCGGCCAGTGTGAAATGTGACGAATCGGAGCGGCTGAAACTCCTGCCGGCCGGAACCGCAACCATGGGTTTCGGATCCCACGAACGGAGGATGGACTCTGCCTCTCCGAGATCGAATTCGTCCCGGCGGCTGAAATGCTCAAGGCCGGAACGATCCGATATTTTTTCCCGACGGTTCGGGAACCGGAAAACTGCCGCACTTCCTTTTACAGCAAAGGACATGCCAACCGGAAAAATTTGTTTTTTGAATTGAAACGACGATTTTCACTTGCAAAAACGCAAACAGGAAATAGATTATAATCTATAAAAATAAATAGAATTTATAAAAGTAAATAGCACCATCATGAAGATTCTGATTTCCCTGCTCGGGATTACACTGGACAATCACGGACGCGGAGAAGGACGCTGGGGCGTATGGCGTCCTTCCGTTGCGCTGACCATGCAGGAGAATCTGCATTTCGACCGTTACTATCTGCTGTATCAGCCGGATTTCAAACATCTCTTCGATACCGTGACTGCGGATATCCGGTCCTGCTCGCCGGATACGGAGGTCATCGGAGAGGAAATCGCGTTTTCAGATCCCTGGGACTTTGAAGAAGTCTACTTCAAGCTCTACGATTTCAGCCGGAGGAAAAACTTTTCTGCCGAAGAACACGATTTTTATATTCACATCACGACGGGGACCCATGTGGCGCAGATCTGCCTGTTTCTGCTGAACGAGTCGCACCATCTTCCGGGGAAACTCATTCAGACCCGGCCGACAAAGCGGAATTGTGCCCGGGGAGCCTTCACAATCATTGATCTTGACCTGTCGAAATACGATCTTCTGGCACAGCGTTTTGCGGTGGAACGGCGCAACGATCTGGACTTTCTGAAATCCGGCATCGCCACGCGCAACGCACAGTTCAACGCGCTGATCGAAACCATCGAGCGTGTGGCGATCCGTTCCACGGAACCGATCCTGCTGACCGGACCGACCGGCGCGGGGAAATCCCAGCTTGCAAAACGAATCTTTGAACTGAAAAAACTCAACCGCCAGATCAAAGGCAGTTTTATCGACGTCAACTGCGCCACCTTGCGCGGCGATCAGGCGATGAGCACGCTCTTCGGCCATAAGAAAGGAGCCTTCACCGGTGCGGTCGGCGACCGGGCCGGACTGCTCAAAAACGCGGACGGCGGCATCCTGTTTCTGGATGAAATCGGGGAACTCGGCATGGACGAACAGGCCATGCTTCTGCGGGCCGTCGAGGAAAAGACCTTTCTTCCGCTGGGATCCGACCGGGAGGATTCCAGTTCCTTTCAACTGATCTGCGGCACAAACCGGGATCTGAGGGCGGAGGTCATCGCCGGGAAATTCCGCGCCGACCTGCTTTCCCGCATCAACCTGTGGAATTTTGAACTCCCCGGACTCGCGGACCGGCGAGAGGACATCGAACCGAATCTGGACTATGAGCTGAACCGTTTCACGGAAAAATACGGCAAACGTGTAACATTCAACAAAGAGGCAAGAACTCTTTTTCTGGAATTCGCACGGGATCCATCCAATGCCTGGAGCGGAAATTTCCGTGATTTGAACGCCATGGTCGTCCGGATGGCCACCCTCGCCTCCGGAGGACGCATCGACCGGAAAACCGTCGAACAGGAGATCGCACGGAGTCGGCATATCGCCTCCCCCTCCGCGTCGGATACGGATCTGGCCGCCCTGCTGGGAAGCAGTTATGCGGAACGATTCGATCTCTTCGAACTGGCACAGCTGAAAAGCGTCGTTGAGGTCTGCCGGAAATCAAAGACTCTCGCAGAGGCCGGGAAAACCCTGTTCGCCGTTTCCAGACGGGAAAAAACATCCGCCAACGATTCCGACCGGATCAGCAAATATCTGGCCCGGTTCGGATTGAACTTCCGGGAACTTCACGACTCCGGCGAATCCCGTTCGCGCCGCTGATCCGTTTTTCCGGAATGCCGTGCCCGCGGGGAGCGAAAGGAGCGATCTTCTATTTCCGTCCCGCGCCGTGGATTGAAAAATTCACGATTCCGGGCTTCCGGCGTTCAAGGATTTTCCCATTCGGGAGGAAGATGCGTCCGGGACAGTAAAATGCCGCCATGCCGCGTCCTTCCGTCCGGTCCAGGACCGCATGAATATCGGGAGAACTTGTACGGAGACGGAGAAAATCGGCTTTTGACCCGTCGTCCGCCACGGGTCGGACCGCATAAAAATAGCTGCCGTTCTCCTTCGGGTGGCGCCAGACCAGAGTGAAAAGACGGGCCTTGAGCAGAGTGTCCGGAAGATAGGCGATCACATCGCGCCAGCGCCCGGAACGCTCAAAAGGCTCAAGTTCCAGATTGCCGCCCTCGGGGAAAAGATACTCCACATTATCGTGAAGAAGGGAGGTCCCGGAGAATTTCCCGGGCCGGACCGGACAACCGCCCCGCAGAAAACAGCTGTTCACCGTTGTGACCGATCCGGCGGAAATGGAACTCCCCAGGAAGAGGATGTAACGGTCAAAGACAAAAACACTTTTTTTCGCCCGGAATGTTCCGTGACGGATCTCCTGCATTGCGGCGGCGATTTTTCCGTCCGTCCATCCGGCGACGAGCGGAGACTCATTGAAATAGGCGGTTTTCTTCCAGGCTCCGGGGCAGACCAGTTCTTTCTCCGGGAAGTTTTCCGGAGCGGTGATGCCCGGGAGTTTCCGCCAGTTCCAGAACGGCGGGATATCCCGGTATTCGCCGTTGTCGCGCCGGATCTGAATCAGACCGTTTCCCATGAGGCGTCCTTTGAGATTTTCATTGGCGACCGTTTCGCTTCCGATCACGCGCGACGAACACATCCGCAGCGAAAAATACCAATCCTTCCGCCGCACCACAAGGAAATCGCTGCTGGAGAAATATTTACACCCCTCCCCCGGATCCAGCGGGACCGCCGACTCCGGGACAAGCCGCTTCAGCGAAGCCGCGATTTCCGAATATGCCTGAAACATACGCCGTTCCGTTTTCGGCCCGATATAGCGGGAACAGGCGCTCAGATCCAGCGCTTTCTTCCAGATGGTCCAGCGCGGACCGTCGGCAAAATAACGGGCGAGAATTTTAATTTTTTCCCGGGGAAAAGCCAGTTTTGTTCCGGCGAGCATCTCCGCGAAGCGCAGATTTGTGGTCAGCGCATGACGGCCATAATTTCCGAACTGCAGCTGCGGGCCGTGCTGATGATAGGCGCCGTCGGCCTGAATCCCCTCTTTTCCGGCTTCTACGACGCAGATGGTGTCCAGCAATTCCGTCCGTCCCTGCATTGCGGACTCCGGATCTCCGAAAAAGATTCCCCGGTTCATGATGACGGAGGCCAGCCATTGACGGTTCTGCCCGGCGCTGTTTTCGGTTGAGATCCGGTCAAACCACGGCTTCGCGGCCTCCAGCATCCGCCGGGTTGTGACATCGGGACCGAGCAGGAAAAAGATCTCCGAAACAACCAGCGGTCGTCCAATATCGCGGTGCCACCAGAGCTTTCCGCCGAAATATTCCTTCCCGCTCCAGAAAATCAGTCCGCGTTCGATCGCCCGGATCCACTGCGAATCGGGGGAATTCCGCCAGATGCGGGCAAACGCGCGAAGACGGTTTTGATGTTCTCCCGTCAGAATATTTTTTGCGGCGTAGTCAATATCTGCCCACGACCCGTCTGCTCTTTGCGAGCGGAGCCATTTTTCCGCAGCTTCGCGGGAAACTTTTTCCGGAACAGTCCTTTCCGAAACGGTCTGCCAGGTCTTTTCCAGGTCCGAAACGGAAAGATCCGCAAACACCGACATTCCTGCTCCGGTCAGAAAAAGAAAAGAAATTCCCATCACTCTCAAACTGATCATAGAACTACTCCGCAGTTGGTGTAAAATAATAATCGAACCAAGTGACTGAGCCGATCAAATTGTTCGGATTCTGGAGGGAAAGATCTGCCACATGTCCGTCGATGAACAGGGAGTTCACCGCATTGTACCGATGGCGTCCCCAAGCGTAAAACGTCTCTATCTCCGGAGAAGGCAGCGCAATCACCCGCGTGGCGTTCGGAAGCATCGCACAGACGTTGTAGCCGTCAGCGAGCAGGTTCTTGTGGCTCGGTCCCTTGATCTGCTGAATGGTCTTGTACACATAACGTGCGTCAATGGTGCCGCCCGGACGGTAGTCGAAATACCCGTTCCGCGAATGTTCCACATAACTTGCGCCTCTGTCGTAAGGACGGTGGAGGGAACGAACAGGCCGCTCCCGGTCAGAACCCGGTTTTCCTCGCTCAGTGCGGAGGGACACAGCGGCGGCGACCCGCGGTCTCCGCTGTACCGCCGCGTCATGAAATACTGATAGCTGTAAGACCGCATCAGGCCCGGCCAGTACAGATCCATGTCGCTTGCCATAAGACGCGCCGGAAGGAGCGAACCACCGTTGTCATCGGTGTAAAGCATCGCAAAATACCCCATCGACTTCAGATTGTTCACGCAGGAAATCTTCTGTGCCATTCCCCGCGCCTTGTTCAGCGCCGGCAGCAGCACCGCCGCAAGAATGGCGATGATCGCGATCGTCACAAGCAGTTCAATCAGTGAAAAACAGCGTCTCATTCTCTTCTCCCTGTCAATTTGAGGATTGGTTTTTCTTAAATTATACTGTGCAATCCCGGAAATGACAATGGCAGAAATCTTCTTATTTTTATCAAAACACGACTTTTTTGCAGAAAAGACAGAAAAATCCTCTTTTTTTTGAATTCACAAGATCTGCTTCCTGGAAAATTTTTATCAAAAAACCTTTTTCCCGGATTGACACATCCTCTGCATCATGATATTGTACTTCCGATCCCCGTCCACTTCCGGGTGCGAACGGGAAAACCGAATGACACCGCGCGGGGAAACCGATGAAAACAACCGATTTTTCCTTTCCAAACACCGTGGAATTTCTGTACGGAGATCTCCGGGAAAAAAAGGATTACAACCGGACCCGTCCGCATTGCCATGACTGCTGGCAGATCGAAATCAGCCTCGAAGGAACTCTCCGCGTCAAATTGAAGGATACCGTCGTTCCGCTGGAGGGCGAAGAAGGGATCTTCATTCCGCCGGGAGAAATCCATGACTTCGATTACGGGGAAAGCGAACGCTATGCCACGATCAAATTTCAGCCGGGGATTCCGGACGGCATCTTCCCGTGTTCAAAAATCGACGATTCTCCGCAAAGCCGATATTTTCTTTCGCTTCTGACGGAACAGCTCCGGGAGAAGAATCCTGCCTCGGAGGAGTTGATTTCCTATCTTCTTGCGGATCTTTTCGCCTGTCACTTCCGCGCGCTGGAGGAAGAGGCTCCACGGATTCTGCGGATGATCGACAAATTCATTGCACTGCGCCACGGCACCATTGTGCGGGTTTCCGACCTGGCGGAATTCACCTCCTACCACAAGGACTATCTCAACCGGATGGTCCGGAAAGCCTGCGGTATTCCGCTGAAGCAATATCTCGACCGCGAACTGGCCAAACGCGCCCGGCGACTTCTGAACTACTCCTCCCGAAGCATTTCTGAAATCGCCGTCGAACTCGGATTTCCGTCGGTCTATGCGTTTTCCCGCTTTTTCAGCCGGATGAATCAGCACTGCTCGCCCATGACGTACCGGAAGAGCAGACAGAGCGGGAAAACTCGTTTTCATCCCTAGAAAATCCGCCAGTTTTTCCCGGAAACGGAAACTTATTCCGCTTTGAGGTCTCCGTATTTTGCGGCGTCCTTTCCGCCGACGATGCCTCCGCCCCAGCAGAGCGCGGCGATCCGTTCCTTTCCGTTGTTCTCGTTGACCAGAAGAGAGAAACGGAGGGGCTCCCCGGACTTCGGAAGATAGGGAAAGAGTTCCGTAAGAGGAAGATCAATCCGGTAAACCGTTTTCTTTTCCGCCGGCTGGACGAAGATCTCGCACCGCCCGGTTTCCACCGGCATGGAAGCCGGAGTCCAGACCGTCGGACAGTCTCCGACCACCGTCGGCACATGGCCTTTGAACATCAGATTCTTTCCTCCGGGAATTTTTGCCGCGGAAAAGCCCACGCAGTCGGCATTCAACCCTTTTCCCCGGCCGTCCACCGAAAACTCCAGCGAATCCCCTCTCCAGAGATCACGCCCCTCCAGCACCGGATGATGGAGTTCGTCCCGCGTTTCCACGATCAGCTGGAAACGGCTGTCCGTGACTGCGGCGGCAAAGCGGGTCGGCTTTGCGAATCCGGCGGGAATTCCACCCCAGTGGAACACGCTGAAATTGCTGTTCCAGCGGATATTTTCCGGGATCGGCCGCCCCTCTTCCGTCAGGATCGGCTTCCGGCTGTAGACGCCGGCGGTATCATGCCGGAGTTCCCGGGAACGCGCCTCCTCCTGCAGAACGGAGGGATCATTCTTCCAGCCGGCGGGAATGCGGGGGGCGCGGGCAAAATACACGACATTCGGAGCGAACGTTCCCTTCGCGCCTGCTTCGACACTCCTCCCCTCCCAGTCGCCGATCCGGCTTCCGGCAACGACCGATTCCAGAACGGGGGACAGACGGACAGGAGCTTTCCCTTCCTGCCAGAACGCAAGATACGGTCCGTCCGCGGTCCGGAGAAGCACCGTTTTGAATGCTCCGGCCCGGGCCATGGACTGCACCGTCGGAATCCCGGTCAGATAGCGGCGGGAAAGATTCGCCAGAATCACCGCGACCAGACGCGGCTGAAGCCGGGGTTTCCCGCGGAAAATTCCGCTGGTATGCGTCAGCGGATCACCGCCCGCGGCATGAAGGGTCAGAGTCTCCTTTTCCGCCATGTTGACGGGTTCAAAAATGCTGATGCCTTCCACGCCGTTGGAAAGCATGCTGAAAAGACCCTTCATCATGCCGAGCGCAAGCTCCTCTTCACTGGCTTTCATTGTCGGATAGTCGTAGCGGAGCAGACCCCAGTGCCATTCGCTGTTGAAAACGCGGTGTTTCGGGGAGTTGTATTTCCGGTCGATTGCGTGAAACGCGGGAATCGTGCAGTTGAGGCCGTGAATGGAAAGCGTGTCAAACGCCTCTCCCGCGCCGAGCCGGATAATCTGTTCATAGAAGGTCAGATAGCGGTCGGAATACCCGCTTCCGAGGACATTGGAATCCGGCTGAAAGCGCTTGATCGTCCGGTATGCGCTTTTCAGGAGACGCACGAAGTTTTCCGGGGAGTCGTGCCAGAAGCAGGAGACGCCGGGAAGATTCGGTTCGTTCCAGATCTCCCAGTCGGAGACCTGTTTTCTGTAACGCGAAACGGCCTGTTCGATAAAGTTCTCCCAGTCGCGGAACTCCTTCGGCGCCCAGGCGGAATACCCCCATGTGCAGATCACCCAGCGGTCGTCCTCCGGATGACTCGACGCCCAGCGCGGTGTGCTGCTCAGTCCGAGCAGAGGTTTCAGTCCGGAACGGGAGCAGAGATCCACATAGTCATCCAGAAGTTTCCAGTCGAATTTACCTTTTTCCTTTTCCAGAAGACTCCAGGTCGCGCCGAACCGCAGATAGCGTCCGCCGACGGTCCGGGCGATCCGGAAATCGCGGTCGCCGAAACGCTGAATCTGCCACGGATGGAAAAAGGTCTGATAACCGAACAGACGCGAATGCTGTGCGGGACCGTCCCGGTCGATCACGGCGAAAGAGAGCGTGGCGTTGTCAAAAAGTCCGATTCTCCCGTCGCTCGCCCGCTCCGCGAACTCCTCGGCCAGAGGAATCGGCCCGGAGGGCGTCTCCGCAAAAAATTCGACTTCGTAGTAGCCGGGCTCCTTCGGGGTCCACGACCATCCGGAGCGCTTCATCTCCGCGCCGGGAATCCGGAGTTCCGCAACCGGAGTTCGATCGGAACGGCGGATTTTCCCGGTCACAGCGGTGCATTCCGGCGGAAGTTCGCCGAGAGCGCGGAATCGGACGGTCTCTCCAAGAGAATACCAGCACAGATCCCGGTCGCACCGGATCCGGGCGAAAGCGCCGTCGTTTTCCGGGAGAGTCACGGCGGCCTCGCCGAACCAGACCGATCCACGGACCGGTTCCGAGCCGATCCGTCCCGGCTGGAGAGCGATCCGGAATCCGACCGCCTTTGCCGGAATCCGCGATTCTTCGACCCTGTACTCCGCCGTCAGCCACTTCTCTTTTTCCGAGACCGGCAGGCGCCAGATGATCTGCGAAAAATCCTCCTTTTCCTTGTTCCGGAACACCAGACGCGCCTGGATCTCATTTCCCGAAAAATCCTTCGAGAGCCGATATCGGAACCGCAGCGTCATCGGCCGGAACGGTTTTTTCAGAGCGGTGTCGAAGCTGACCCATCCCCACCATCCGCGGGGGACGGCCGGAATGCGGAGCGACTTCCCTTTCGGAATCAGCGACACAGCGGAATCCAGTCCTCCGATCTCTCCTTTCGGAGCATCCGGAGAGCGGAACTCCCACCAGAACGAAGGAATGCGGGAATGGTACCTATTCCGGATGAGAGCGCCGCGCTGGAAGTCGCTGCGGAAAACCGTCACATCCTTGCGCTTGAGCGGAATTTCAAGTTTGTAATTGCGGATTTCGGCATATCCGGTCTGCTTCCAGATCAGAAAATCAAGAAGGATCTTCCGGAATCCCGGCGGAACCGTGAAGGAGCGTTCGATCTTCTGCCACTCTCCGGTCAGAGGAGTCGGCATGACGATGTCAACCCGTTTGGTTTTGGCTCCGTCGGCGAAACGGAGCATGGTCTGAAAGCGGACGTTGCCGCGGACCTCGAACGAAAAACGGCATTCGGAATTTTCCGGGACCTCCGGCGTTCCGGCGATCAGCGCGGCGGCGCCCTCGGCATTGTTGGAGATCAGACGGATGGAACCATCGTCGTTCCGGGCCATGGAGGCGTTCCCCCAGACCGTTTTCAAATCATTCTGCCCGACCGCCTCCATGACGGCCGCACACAACAGATTTCCGGCGGCCAGGAACAGCGCAGCCGCAAGCCAGCGTTTAATTTCTCCCATAATTGTCTCCCCAGTAAGAACGGCTTCGAATAGTGGAATAGGTTACAGAGCTGTTGTCCAGCATCAGCGATTTCGGAAGAGGACCGACATTGCCGCCGAGAAACAGCGCATTTGCCCGAAGTCCCGGATGGCGGTAGTCCAGTGTTCCCCATCCCCATCCACTGAAGGAGGAATCGCTGAAATTCAGCAGGGCGTCATAGGAAGTGCGGTTTTCTTCGGCGGTTTTCAGCGGAAGATAATTGTCCACGATCAGCAGTTTTGTCGTTGTGTTGACGTAGGAGGATGAACGGGCGATAAAGTTCCGTCCCAGAGGTTTCGTCTCTCCGGAAATACCGGAGATCTGCATCCCCATCCCTCTTCCGTTGTGGCCGTATCCGAAGCGGGTCGGAACCTCGGGACAGAGCATGACTTTCAGCTGTGTTGTCATTTTGGAGAGTTCAAAATTTTCGCTCTCGTTTTTCCGTTTGTCTCCGAGATACCGTCCGATCCGCCCGACCCAGGCATAACTGGACAGCGCAAAAATAGATCCCGATGGAGGAATCTGATAGGCGGGCACGGTGAATCCGTCGTTGTCGTCGGCATAAAACGCGCACGCGGTTCCGATCTGCTTCAGATTCGACAGGCATCCCGCGGACCGCGCCTTTCCCCGCGCCGCATTCAGCGCAGGAAGCAGCATTCCGGCGAGAATCGCGATGATCGCGATTGTGATGAGCAATTCAATCAGGGTGAATTTCAAAGATTTCACAAACACCTCCTCTTTTCAGAATGTCCGGAGTTCATCGACAACCCGGCGGACCGCTTCCAGCCGGGCGTATCCATATTCCTCGCAGGGTTCCAGATAGGAGCCCTCGGTCCATTCGTTCCAGCAGGCGAGATGCACCATGCGCGCAGAAGAGTTCTCCGAACAGGCGAAACGGAGGTAATGACGGAACGCCTGTTCAAAACGTTCCGGCGTGTTGTTGACCACAACTGTGTCGAACGGATAACCGACTTTTTCAAACATGTCCGACTGCACCGTCCGCGGACTCACATCCCAGCCGGTCGAAACGACCGGATTGAACGGGACGCTGAGGCGTTTTGTGATCTCCGCGGCGAACGTTTTGTTTTTCTCGAACCAGTCCGCATACTCCATGGTCGGGAAGCCGCCCTGTCCGCCCCAGTTGTAGAGGGAGGTCATGTCGAAACCGGCGCGGCGGATGCGGTCATCAAGATCCTCGTCCTGCCAGCGGTCCCAGCAGTAGAGATTGGAATCCAGGATCACTTCGCCGAGTCCGGCGGCGGCCACGCGGGCGCGGAAATCGTCAAACAGCAGACGCGCCGTCTGTTCCCCTCCGAGATCCCGGATCATCCGCGACGGCTGGAAAATCGAAAAATAAAGTTTCCCGTCAATCCGCAGATAATTCGGCTGATTGAAGTAGTGACGGATGCAGTGATCCGTGCAGTGCAGAAACGTCTCCGGAGTGGTTTTCCCGATGTCGCCCCAGAGCGGCGGAGCGGGCGTCCGGTAGCTGCCCGGATGGGAATAAATCGGATCGTGATTCGCCCACATCAGGGCAAATTTCAGATCGGCGCAGTTCCGGGCGGGAAGAAATCCCTCCTGAAGACAGCGTTCCCGATAGGAACCGTCTTTGAAGTAATACCAGTCGAAAATGAATGCGTCGATTCCGTGTGAAGCGGCGTCGGCGATCTTGCGTTCCATCACGGCCGGATCGGCTTCGTCCTCATATCCGCGCAGGGGATGCTTCGGCTGCTTATGGCCTTCAAAACGGGGCGTCGCATAGTGCGTCACACGCCATTCCGTCCAGCCTTTTCCATGAATGGTTTCGTTGCGCGCATCCACATGCCAGTTCGGGAAATAATAACTGCAGATCAGCGGTTTTTCTTTCATGTCCGTCTCCTTCTTCCGTATGTTCTGTCTGTTATTATACACCGAATCTTCTGATTTTTCCGGGTGCAATCCGGTAATTTCGGAAAAACTCCCGGAAAATATCAGGATTTACCGGATTTTCTCTCTTCCGGAACGCGGGAAAATACGCATTTCTTTCAAAGATGGAACTTGAAAGGCAGAAAAAATACGATATGGTAAATCCTGTAAAAAGGAGAAAACGCCGTGCCGCACCGGATCTATACCGTCAAAGATTTTTTCCGCAACGCCTTTCCGGATTTCATGATGGAAAAGACGCGGAACACCCCTGCGGAGTTCGCACCGGAACGCGCACGGATCGGAGAGCGGGAATTCTACAAGATCTTTTACATTCTGGAAGGCAGGGGAACGTTGCTGATCAACGGGAAAAGCTATCCGCTTTCGCCGGGATTTGTCGGGATCATCCATCCGCGCGACTTCACGACCTACCATCTTTCGGAGGAGATCCGGCTTTACAACATTCTGTTCTTCCGGTCGTTCATTGCGGACTGGCTCGGCGGAATTCACAACACGAACCATTTTTTCAATATTTTCGATCCGTCGCCGGACCGCTCGCGGAATCATGATCTTCTGCATCTTCTGGATGCGAACCGGAAGATTCTCGCGCTGATCCGGAGAATGGAACAGGAATTCCTTTCCCGGGACATCAACACGGAATATCTGGTCCGCCTCCACCTGCTGGAACTTCTGATCCATCTTGCGCGCCTCAGCACCCGGAACTATGCGAAAAAACGGCACGCGGAACTTGCCGGGCTGATTACGGATTATCTCCGGGACCATCTTTCCGAAGCGCTTCCGATGGAGCGGCTTGAAGAACACTTCGGACTTTCCGCAGGCTATCTGCATTCGCTGTTCCGGCAGCAGACCGGCAGTACCATCGGGAAAACGCTCCTGACCCTCCGGATCCGGGAGGCGGAAAAAATGCTGCGGGAGACCCCCCTCCCGGTCGAGCGGATCTGCTACCGCTGCGGTTTTTCCGATCCGAGCAATTTCTACAAGCAGTTCCGCCGGGAGACCGGCACAGTCCCCGGCGCGTTCCGTCCCCCGAAGAGATGATCCCTCTGCGGGAGAGCGGCCGGAAGCGGATTCACTCCGCCTTCACCGATTCCCCGGTCAGCTCGAAACACTCCTCCGTCTCCTTCCAGAAAAAGACCGCAAGATTCAGCTCCGTCTCATTCTCGGGGACGAGCACCGGAAGAGAAAACTCCTGCCACTTCCCGGTCAGCGCGCGGGCAGGAAAATCCCGGCGGGGAAGCACCTTGCCGTACACCATTGCCTGCAGACGCCCCGTTCCACGGACACGGAAAGAGATCCGGTAGCGCGCTCCCGGCGTAATCTTCCGCAGAGGACAGATGATTCCCGCCGCCTTTTCTCTCCCTTCCGGTGTCGCGTTCAGCCGGACCGGATTTCCCGGCGTCAATTTTCCGCTCTGGAAAATGCGCCACGGCCCGAACGCTCCTTCCGGGAATTCCGCTTTCCGGCAGAGCGTTCCAAAGCGGTGCGCCGCCTTGATTCCGCCGATTCCGCTTCCCCATTCCAGATACCCTTCCCGTCCGGAGGAGTCGTTGTTGTTGACCAGAAGAGCAAACCGGACCGGCTGATGCTTCCGGTAAATGAACGGATAGAGATCGCCCGGCGAAACCTGAATCCGGTAAACGGTCTTCCCGGCGGAACGGACGATCTGCGCCCGGCTGCCGCGGAGAGGAACTCCGGCTTCCGAATAATCGGAGGGCAGATCCCCGTTCAGAACGGGCGTGCGGACCTTGTAGATCAGACCGTTTTTGCCGACCGCAAATTCCAGGACATCCCCTTCATCCCCCTTTCCGACGGCATCCAGCGCGAACTGGACGCTGTCCGCCTCCCAGACTTTTTTCCCTTCACATTCGGGATGGTGAACGGCATCCGTCACCTCGACATCCAGCAGAAGCCCCTCCGACGAGAACGATGCGGCAAACCGGGCGGCAAATCCCTTCTTCCGTTCCTTCTCATTGCGGGAGACATAACGCACCACCGGATTCCACACCCGCGATGAAAACGGCGCGTACACCCCGTTCACACTCCGCTCCAGCTCCGGCAGAAGCGGACGCGGCGAAAGCTCCTTCAGCGCCACCCCCTTCTTCAGGATCGCGGGATCGGGATTCAACACAAAATAAACACGCCGCCCCTTCATTTCCCCGGACGAAACCTTCCGGCCTTCCCAGTCAAGAACGGTTCTGCCCTTCATCATCTCCGCAACCGCCTGAACCGGAGTCAGAGTTCCGGTCCCCTTCTGCGACCAGAAAAATGCAACCCGGCCCGCCACACTCTCAAACAGCGCGATCTGCTGATCGCCATCCCCGAAATAGCACGCGCCAAGCGGTTTGACTTTTCCCGCGAAACGGTCCGTCGCCGTCCGCAGAGCCAGAGCGGAAAGACGCGGCTCCTGGAACGGCACCGACCGGAACAATCCGCTCACCTGCTGAATCCCCCCGGCCGCAGCGAAAAACCGCGCGCTTTCCGGATTCTTCTCTCCGGCGAACGTGTTGAACGCGGCGATCTTTTCCACATTCATGTTCAGCATCTGGGCAAGACGGATCAGCATCCGGAAGCAGAGATCCTCCTCCGTCGGCAGCACCGGAGCGGAACAGTTGTACAGATTCACATGCCACTCCGTTTCCACAAACCCCTTCGACGGCGCGCCGTATTTCCGATCCACCTCGAAAAACGGTTTGTGAGAGGTCACCACATGCGTTCCCAGCCGGTCATAGTACTTCTGAACTCCGAGCCGGGTCTCGGCATCATAGAACGGAATGTAACGCATCCCGATCCCGCCGTGGATGACCATGTTTTCCGGATTGACCGATTTCAGCGCCGTATACCCTGTCTTCATCAGTTCGACAAACTGCTCCGGCGACGACTCCAGCCAGAAGATGCTTCCCCCCGGCAGATGCGGCTCGTTCCACAGCTCCCACATCCGGATCCCCGGATACCGCTTTGCAAACGCCTTCAGATACTCTCCCCACGGCTTCATCTCCAACGGAGCATACGAGCGGTAATGAGATTCCCAGAGCGTATTCTGCGGTTTCGGCGAATTCCAGCGCGGTGTTCCGAAGGTATTGAGTATCACCCGCTCCTGCGGATACCCCTCCTCGTCCGCAATCTTCAGAAAACGATCGGCCATGCTCCAGTCATACCGTCCGCGTTCGCGCTCGATCTGATCCCACGGAGCCGCATGCCACCGGACAAACGCATTGAGTCCGCAAAGACGCGCAACCGCAAACGAATCCTGCAGCGAACAGAAATACGGAGTATAGTCCGTCTCATTCATCATATTGATTCCGAACGGATGAGCATGATCCCCCCGTTCCCGCTTCTCCGTGACGGCGAAATTCTGAAACTCCCGCGTAAATGCCCCGCTCCGGCACAGACGGACCGGTGCATTGTTGAACTGCCGATGATGAGTCACAGAATACGTTTCCACCACCGGAGTCTGCGCGCCATCCTTTCCGATATGGAAAAACTTCACCTGATAAAATCCGGGGGACGGCGCTTTCCAAGTCCAGCGCGCCCCATCCACGGAACGGTCCGCCAGAATCTTCCCATCGGAATTCGACACAATCCCCCGCAGACCGGTCACGCCCGGCGGAAGAATCGCGGTAAACGCCACCGGCTCCGTCAGAGCGAACCAGTTCAGCGGCTTTTCCGCCGTGACGCGATAGAGCCAGCGGATCTCAGGCTCTTCAAACGTTGTCTTTCCCGGCGGAGGGAGTTTTGGAAAACGAGTCCGGTAATCGGAGGTCGAAATCACGATCCGGAATTTTTCCACTCCGGCCGGATAGAAACGGGGAAGCACGGTCTGAACCCGCGAAACGACCTTGTTCAGCAGAGAATCTTCCGGATAATGAAACGGCGGACGCGGGAAAAACGATCCGAGCGCCTTTCCGTTCCGGTCGAACCAGTGAATCCGGATATGATGCGCAATCGGCCCCGTGGTAATCGTCTTCATGTGAATCTGCATCGGCGGACGGCCCGCGGGAATCTCATACATCGGCGACTGCCACGTTTTTTCTCCGGAAGAAGAGAGCGTAAAACTTCCGCCGGCACAAAGAAATGCCGCGAACAATGCAGTCAACATCAAAACCAACTTTCTCATGCTTCTGTATTCCTTTTCCATCTTCGATCAATAAGCCTTTCCCTTCCACTGAAGCGTGGAAGAGGTCGTACTCCAGCCGTAACAGAACGGTCCTGCGTCAAACGGTTTGAACGGATAAGGGATCCGGATCGCGGCGACACTTCCGTCGAGCTTCAGCGTATTGCAGGCTCCGCCATGCCGGGCGGCGACATTTCCAAAATACACATTATTCGGAATCGTTGGATTCCAGCGATAATACCCTTTCTCCGGAATGGACGATCCATCGGAATTGCGCTCCCACGTTTCCGCAATATAGAGCTTTGAGGAAGGATTCTTCGCTCCGTCAATCCTGTTCGACTCCAGATAACTGTTTCCCATTTTCTCATTGATTCCATAATGAGAATTGTAATTCCACCAGCTGCTGGTTCCATCCATGAGATAGGTTCCGGACATGGAAGGGCACCGGAACGTCTCGATTCCAAAATACCGTCCCTTTCTCTTCTTCCATGGATCCCAGTGTTTCGCCGGATTCGTCGGATAGGTTTCCGTATTGGGCCCGAGGACCCCGAAGGTCCATGGAATCTGCGGATCCTGATAGTTGAACAGCGGAGGAGGCAGCCAGCTGTCATTTTCCATCACATATTGCATGATCCCCATCCCGAGGGTCTTCAAATTGTTCACACAGGATGCCGACCGGGCCTTGTCCCGCGCGGAATTCAACGCCGGGAGCAAAACACCGACAAGGATCGCAAGAATCGCAATCGTAATCAGCAATTCAATCAGAGTAAACCCTCTCCGACGACGAAAAAAAACCAAACTGCCGCCATTCATCCTCTCCCTCCGCCATAAAAACCCATTCTGATCCAATATCTTCATTTTATCCATCCTTTCCCGGTTTCCGACCATTATAGCACAAACACAGCAAGAAGACTTGGGGAATTTTCACAAAAAAAAACCAGAAATCCGAAATCTGAATATTCTCCAAAAAAAAGGAGAAAAATGCGACTGCATTTTCCTCCGGTCAAGGGCGCCGCCCTTGTCGCACTCCAGCGGCGAACACGCTGGTCGTGCAAAGCACGAAACACCTCTCACTCACACATCGAAATCCGAATCACTCGTGAACAATCTTCCGGAAACTGCCCGGATTGCACCCGAACCGCTGCTTGAAAATCCGGTAAAAATAACTCAAATCATTAAAACCGCACTCATAACAGATTTCCGAAATTTGTTTTGCCGAGTTCCAGAGCAGCTCGGCGGCGTAATCCAGCCGATGCTCGTTGACATCCTCAATAATCGTCCGCTCGGTCGACTTCTTATAAAGATGACAAAGATGCTGACGACTCAAACCGAACCGCTTCGACAAGTCCGAAAGCTGAAACGGCCTCCGGAAATCCGTTTCGATCATCCTCCGGATGGAGGCAACAACCTGTTCATGCGCGGATTCCGGCTCTTCCGAATCCCGGAAGCGCTGGAAATGGATCAGCAGATGCAGCAGATTGAGCTTGATATCCCATTGATAATTCACATCCTTCCTGAAATATTCCTGCTCCAGCTCGGCGACAATGGAGCGGATATGACGGGATGCCCGATACGCATAAAACGGAATCTTTTCCTCCAAATGATAGTCACTGGAAAACATCTTGAAAAACGCGGAGCGGCGCATCAGCGACTCCAGTTCATTCCCCAGGAAATCTCTGGAAAAAAGAATATTGCAGACAATCATCGGCTCTTCCGCCACCTTGTAATTGGTCAGAAAATCGGGATGCATCAGATAAATGCACCCCTCCGCCAGCGGAAAATTCCGTCCGCAGAATTCCAGAGTTCCCTTTCCCCCTTCGACCAGCGTGATCTTCCAGAAATCGCGGATGGAGGGCGGCGTACATTCAAACTGCTTCCTCGTATGATGATACTTCACAATCGCAAACGGAAACTCCGGACCGAAATAGAGCGAGGAACTCAAATAGCGGACTTTGACATTTTTTTCCATTCTTCCATTCCTTCATCATCTCTCCTGACAAACAAATAGTATACCTCCGATTTTCCCGAAAGCAACAGCAGAAGGAAAATAAAAAACTCCGCCGTCTTGAAATCTCCCCCGGAAAGTGTTAAACTATCCCGGATCATCCCCGGAAACAGAAAGAAAGGAGACCGCCATGCTGCTTTGGGCCGGAGTATGGATCATCCTTGCCGAATGCGCAGCCGTTCTCGCAGTCTGCCTCCTCCCGGACAGACGACACTGGAAACCCGTTCTGATTCTCCTTCTCCTTGCCGCGGGGATCGGAGGCTCCCTCTATTCCGCACTCTCCCCCCGGGCAGAACAGTCCGCGGCCCGACGCATTCACGAGGAGGCATGCGCCCGGGCGGAAAAACTGATCCGCTCCGGAAGAAAATCCAGCCTTGCCTCCGCATTGAGAGAGAGCTTCTTCCCGTCATCCCCCCATCCGGAAAACGCGGCCGCATTCCTGAAACAGGTCAGATCCGCAGAAACGGAGAGCCCCCGATGATCGCCGTCATGATCAGCCTTGTAAAAACAATCACGCTGTTCACCCTCCCGGCAGGCGCACTTCTTTTCTTCTGCGGAAAAAAACTCTCCGCCCGTCAGCAGATTCTTCTGCTTCTTGCGCTTCTGAGCATCAATCTGGCCCTGCTTCTGTTCATCGGGAGCCGGATGCAGCTCCACTATACCCGCAGTTTCTACAGCCGCAATCTGCAGCGCTACGGCGAACTTCTGGAAAGAGTCGACACCACGGAGGCTCTTGCACTCACCCGGGCCTTCCACTCCGATCCGATGCACCCGATCCCGAACGAGTCCCCGACGCAACCGCAATAACCCCTCCTCCGGACGCGGAAAAAACAGCAAATGCTCCTTCCGCCGGAAGAAGATTGCGGAAAGGCTCCAAAAAAACTGGAAAGAATCCGATTCCGGTGTACATTACCGGAAAAGAATGAAACAGGAACCGCATCCATGGAAGAAACATCCCATCCGCAGAAACCTCATCGGCCCCATCCCCGGATCTTTATGATTCTGAGCCTTCTTCCTGCGCTCTGTCTTGCCGCGGTGCTGCTGCTTCCGCCGACCGTGGAATTTGCGGTCAACCGGATTCTGAAACAATCCGCGGCGGGCGGCTACATTCTGTGCAGCATCTCCCAGATCACGCTGTTTTCCGCAAACGCCTCGGTGAACGCACGCAGGAAAATGCCGAACGGACGATTCCGGCCGGTACTCTCCCTGCCGCACTGCCGGATCTCCTACACGCCGCTGAACCTTCTGCGCGGACGGATTGACGGAATCACCATCACGGGAGCCACCATCCCCGCAACGGTCGAAAAAGGAACCGTGGTTTTCCCGCTTACGGAGATTTTCAAATCCGTCCAGGAGGAAAAAGAAAAACAGGAAAAAGAAAAGAACAATTCCGCTCTTTCCGGCATTCCGGATCTTGGATATATCCGGATTGAAAACGGCGCACTGAATCTGCGCTTCGGCAGGAAAGCGTTGTATATTCCGGTCAGCATGACCGTCCGGCAGGAGGGAAACGGCTGGAAGAAACTCCTCGTCCGCGGACAAATCCACCTGAACGGACAGACCGTTTTCATCCGGGAAACATCGGTCGACATGGAACGGCAGGAGATCCGCGCCTCGCTGCGGATCCGGGACGCCGTCCTGAACAATCTGCCGCATCCGCTGGACCTCTACGCGAACGAAGCAGGACTGCAGGGAGACATGGGCGCGGAAATCCTTGCAGACTTCAATTACGGAAACGGCACGGTCCACAAGATCAGCTCCCGCCTGCGAATCCGGAATTTCTCGGTGTTCTCCGGCGGACAGGCCATCTTCTCCGACAAGCTCTCCTGCACGCTCAACTTCAACGGAAAAAACGGAACCCTGATGCTGGAGAATCTGAATTTTGCCGACCGCATCCATCTGGACCGGTCAACCACGGAATTCGAACTTTCCGGACTCGCACTCTCCGGGAAAACCTCCCTGGAACTGAAAACACCGGAACGGAACCGCCTCAGCTTCCTGTTTTCCGCCTCCGGAGATCCGGAACGGAAAACAGCCGAACTTTCCATCCGCTCGGAAGAGAAAACGCCGTATGAAATTTCCTTCGGCGGAATGCGGGGAAGTCTGAACTCTCTGGCATTTCTCCTGAAAGCGTCGCTGGAACAACAGACCGCCCAACTGAAATTGAACGGGATCAAACTCGACGCGTCCGGGAAAAAAGCGGATGTCAAAGAACTTGCGCTTGACCTCCGGCATGAAAAAGGAAACCTCTCCGGAAATCTCTCCGGACATGTCCTGCGGGTGGAGGATTCCGCATCCCGGACATCCGCGGAGGAGATTGTTTTCGCCCTGCCGTTCCAGCGCGGAGGCCGGGCAGAAGGAAACCTCTCTGTCGGCGCGCTCTCCTGGAAAGACCGGAAACTCGCCCGAGTCGAAGCTGTAACCGATATCCATTTAAGCGACAACCTTCTGCAGGACTGCGTGCAGATCTCCGGCAGAATCCTCCTTCCGGAATACCCCGGAATCGGAATCCGCTTCCATTCAGAGAACCGCTGTGACAACGGAATATTCGTATCCCGGAACAGCGTCGATCTTCCGGAAACGGAGATTCCCGCCCTCCCCTTCCAGAAGATCAATCCGGATCTTGCCGGCTTGAAACTTTCCGGAAAGATCCGGGCATCCGGGAGCTACGAAATCGCATCCGGACACAGCGGAGGGAAATGCGCGGTTTCGGTTTCAGGAGCATCGCTGGAGTTTCCCGCCCACGAACTTTCCGTAAAGGGGCTCTCGCTGGACTTTGAACTTCCCTCGCTGCCCGCGCTGCGGAGTTCTCCCGGACAGAAAATCGCAGCGGAGAACATCCGCTTCGGAGGAATTGATGTCAAGGATTTTTCCCTGTTCTACCGGATGGAATCACCGACCGTCTGGGCGGTGGAGGCGGTCAAAGCGGGCTGGGCGTCCGGCATCGTGCGGATGGAGTTCTCGCGCTTCGATCTTACAAAGAAGTCCTGCGAAGTGGTCCTGCACTGCGACCGGCTGAACCTCAGCGAAATTCTGAGACAGCTCGGCCAGAAAGTCGCTCCGGGAGAGGGAACCTTGAGCGGAACACTCCCGGTGACAATCTCGCCGGACAACATCGTCTTCCACGACGGTTTTCTGGATTCCACCCCGGGCGTGACGGGTTCGCTGAAACTCTCCAACACGGAGTATCTGACCGCCGGACTTCCCGAAACCATTCCGCAGTACGCACAGCTGAAATTTTCGCAGGACGTCCTGAAGGACTTCTCCTATGACTGGGCAAAACTGAATCTTTCCAGCCGGAACGACGTGCTGACGCTCCAGATGAAGATCAGCGGACGGCCGTCGCATCCCCTACCCTACCGTTACGTCGGAGGGCAGCTGGTGCGGATCAACACCCTGACAAATTTTGCCGGAGTGCGTCTGGATGTGAATTTCAATCTTTCCCTTGCAAACATACTGAGCATCATCAACAACATAAAAAAACTCTCAGGAGGTCGCCAATGAACAGAAATCTGCTTGCAACAGGGTCCGTGCTTGCCGCGGCGGTGATGACCGGATGCTTTTCCCACACGGTCGATGTAAAACCGGTGGAGGTGAAACCGGTGCATATTACTCTGGACGTGAATCTCAAAGTGGACAAGGAGCTGGACACTTATTTCGACTCGGAAAAGAGCTCCGCTCTTGATTCGGAGAAAACAGCGCCGAAACAGAAACAGGGAGAAATCGACTACTCCCGCGAAGCCATGATCCAGCGCTACAAAGCCCGGAAAGAGGTCATTGCGGATCTCAAAGCCCGTGGAATCGTCGGCGAAAACTCCAACGGGCTTCTGGCGTTCGTTACAACGACAAAAGAACAGGAATCCGTCGTCCGGGAAGAGAACCGCGACCGCCGCCAGCTCTATAAAAAGATCGCCGAAAAGAACAATCAGACCCGGGAAGTCATCGCGGCCCGGGCCGCGATCCGCTACGCGGAACACGCCAAGCCCGGGGAATATCTGATGCAGAACGGCGCCTGGCAGAAAAAGAAATAATTCCGTCCGACAGAAAACGGACGGATGCGGGAAGGAAACTCTTTTTCAGGAACTGGAATTGCGTAAAGACGCAGATCCGTCATCCGGTTTTCCCTCCCGCATTCCTTTTTTCAACCGCTCTTCAGAATGCCTTTTTCCGGGCAAATCAGGGAAAAACGGAAAGAGGAATTCGGCCCGTTGCACCGGACGCATTTCTCAACGCGGCTCAAACGGCTTCGGATCCTCTGTCACGGCGATCAGATCCAGATCCAGGAGATTCAGCGGATTCAGCTTCAGCGTATGACGGCCAGCCTTCAGAGAATACGCATGGACCTTAAGTCCCCATCCCTTTCCGGGAGCAAGAATCGAATATCCCCAGAGATCGCGCAATGTCAGATAGGCGACCTCCATCTTCCCGTCATCCACTCCGGCCATCACCCGATGGCTTCCCCGCCCGCGACGGCTGCGGATCAGCAGATAATATGTTCCGTCCCTGGGCACCTCGAACGAATAGGAGTACGGGTGATTGCGCTTTTTCATGCGGAGCGCTTTTCCTCCGTCGGCCTCCGGATCATTGAACGTTTCAAGAGGGGGTTCGCCGTCCGGAGCTTCCGCGTTCCGATAGCAGACAAAGGTCTGCGGATCCGCCGGACGGGGCTTCTGGCGGAATTCCGTTTCCGCATAGACCGACACCGGACGGGAAAAACCGTTCTCAAGCCGGATCAGGAATGCTCCCCGGTACATGCTTCGTTCCGTCATTTTCTCCGGATGCAGTTTCACGGAGAATTCCACGCGGTCGCCGGAGCGGAAAACTCCGGAAGAAGGCGTCACTTCCAGCCAGTCGAAAGCGCGGTTGAGGGCAATCCGGTAATTGCTCCGGAAATTGTTTCCGCCGACCGAGACAGCGATCTTCTGCACATCCGCATGGCCGTTCTTCACCTGAAAATTCAGTTTTCCCGCATTGACGGACACCGGAACCGGGCGATACGGCAGTTCAGCGGGATCTGCACTCTGAAACGCCCCCATGTCCACCGGAGCAGGACCGGTAAAATTCGGGATTTCCGTTCCGCGCCCCCGCGCGGGAGAGTCGGGAGCAAGAGTCAGGATTCCGTGTTCGGGATCCGTATAGCGGGGAGATCCGTTGAGACCGTCGGGATCCTTTCCGGCGTGCGCGTTTTCACAGAGATTGTAGTTGCTGACGCTCCCGCGGGCATTCATATTCTCCCTCCGCGAAATCGTGCTGCCTGACATCACGTTGTTGAGCGCAGTAATTTTCAGCAGTTTCGTCATGGCGATTCCGGTTCCCCTGCCGTAGAAGGAGTTGTTGAAAATGAAAGTTTCCGCGGAAAGTCCGCTTCCCGAGGTCGATGTTTTGATATACTGGCCGGCTCCGCCGAATTCATCTCCCATATTGAGGAAGAGATTGTTGAAGACATAGGAGGGACCCGCCATGTTGCCCTGAATGCTGACGCCGCAGTAGGAGCCTTCAAAGCGGTTTCGGAAGCAGCGGACATTCTGCTGTCCGCCGTCGAGTTCAATATTGTCGTCGTTGCAGAAGATCATGAAATTGCCGTAGATGTCGGCATCGCGATTGAAACCGCCGTCCTCGTAGAAGTTGTATTGTCCTTCCACGGCGTCGTTCCATCGGTGCGGATCGCTGCCGACAAAATCGTTGTAGCGCAGAACGGTCGAGACCGGGCAGACCACAAAAACCGCGCACGGCCCCGCCGGATGGGAATAGATCCATGCGTTCGCATGGTTGCGCGGATCGTGGATGTAACAGCGTTCAACAACAAGATTCGATCCGCGCTCCAGAACGATTCCGGCGGAATAATTGACGACCCGGAAACGGCCTTTCGCGTCCGGCTTGTCGAAATAGTATTTCCCGTCGCGGTCAAAACGCTGGACGCCGAGCGATCCCCATCCGGAAATGTCGCAGTTGATGATCCGGATATGATCGGAATCAATCACTTCCAGCGCATTGTGGCCGCCGCCTTCCAGCGTGAGGTTCTCCAGGATGATGCAGGAAGCCTTTTTCAGTGTGATCAGAGCTTCCGTATGATCGTTTTTCAGTACGAATCCGGGAGCTGCGGTATATTTGATCCACGCCTCCGGCGTTCCTTTTTCCGAAATGGTCAGATGCTGACGGAAATTGCGGCTGTCGAGCACGACGGTTTTCCCGACCGGCAGCGGGGCGCCCCATGTACGGAACTCTCCGGATGCCGCCGTCCGGCCATCGCGGTCCGTGAAGCGGATTTCGTATGCGGTATCCTCTTTCAAATGGACCAGACTGCCGCGATACAGCTTCTCTTCGCGGATATGGACAGGAGAAAGCCCTTTCTGCCACGTTCCCGTACCTTTTTCCCGGAAGGAAACGGCAAGTCCCGCGATCTCCTCCCCCGCCAGATAAAAGGAACAGGTGTTGAACGAAGGAACCAGCTCCAGTCCCGTGCGGACCGGACGTGCGCTCTTCCGCTTGATCGTGATGGAGCCAGTGGACGGATACGGTCCTCTGCCGGCCGGAGCGGCGGAAAGCAGAGCGGCTGCGGCAAGCAGCAGACAAACAGTTGTTCTTTTCATTTTCAACTCCTGATAAATCGTTTTCTCTCCGGCCCGGAGGACGGAATGTTTTTCAAACCCCAACGCTTCCGCAGTCCCCGGATTCCCGACCGGGAAGCATATTTGCTTCAAATATCCCGGAACAGGTGATCGACACGGTTGACGGAGGTCAGGTTCCGAATCACCTGCCAGAGGAACTCCCGGTCCTCCGCGGGAACCAGCAGGAACCCGCCGCATTCGCCGTTGACACACCGGAACGAAATTTCTTCCCCTTCCCGTCCGCTGAGTTTCAGCAGTTCGGGAATATTGGAACGGGATGGATAGGTATCCCGTCCGTTTGCGAAATCCCAGCGGAACCGGGAATACCTTCCGCCGTAAACGACCTTGTAATAGTCCACGCCCGGATTGCGGATTCTCGCGCCGACCCACTCCCGTCCATCCGGCGCCGTCACATACAGCAGGAGATAGGACGTCTTCCGGTTGTCACGCCGGGTCAGAGAGAGCAGCGCATATTCGCCCGCAGGCAGTCCGGCGGTGGAAAACCGTCCTGTTCCCTGCACCGTTTCCATCGGACGGTCCGAGCCGGGTTTCAGACGGTTTCCGCCGTTCAGGGTGCGCACCGGGATCTCGCGGATCGACGGACCGATCAGC
Organism: uncultured bacterium; assembly: GCA_949297765.1. Classification (GTDB taxonomy): domain Bacteria; phylum Verrucomicrobiota; class Lentisphaeria; order Victivallales; family UBA1829; genus UBA1829. Next base: position 59,314 of record CASFTV010000013.1, read on the forward strand.
ACATCGGCGAACTTCCGTGCATTGCCGTCTGAAATCGTCACCCCCGCGATCTGCGGAGCAGCGGTCGCAGGGACGGAAAGATGCAGAGTCCCGTTCTTCAGCTCCGCCCGGAGCGGACCGGAGGCCTGTACGGACGCCTTTGCGGAAACTCCGGAAACCGGAATGCTCCGGGATGCTCCGGGATGCAGGGTAAAAAGCTGACGCTCAAATCCGGGGATCGTGCCGAAATAGAATCCTCCGTCAAGAACGATTTTTTTCCCGGGTTCACGCCAGGCGACGGTCACATCGGCCTCTCCGGAATCCGCCGAAAAATACATGATGTTCTCTCCGGCGGCGACTCCCCCGGTCAAACGGCGCGGATTCAGCTGGACAACGGTTTCCGCCGAAAAATCCTTCCGGTTCGGAGTCGTCACTCTCAGCAGGGCGGCATGTCTGCCGCGGAGCGGGAGCGTGACACGGCAGACCCCGTCCCGGGATTCCAGTTTTCTCCATGATTTCCCATCGTTCCAGGACAACTCGAATTCCGCCCGGGGATCCCCGCTCCGGTACGTTCCGCTGATGATCGTATACGGGGAATCGATCCGGTAGCAGAAACTCCGGGAATTGACCATCCGGAATGCGCCGTTTGCGGCATCCACTCCGCCTCCATAGCGGAAAAGACCCGTTGCCGTATGCGGAAGAGGACGCTGCACGACCCGTCCGATCCGCCCGTCCGATCCAGTCTCCTTCCGGACATCGGTCCATGTTGCTTCGCAGAGGCGGATGGCTTTATCGCGCCATCCTGGCACGTTGAGATCGTTGCTTTCTCCGTTGTTGGCCCAGCAGTACCGGAAACTTTCACCGGGATGGAGAGTATAAATGAGACGTTCCGGGGGAGCCGGGGAAGCCGTTTGGAGACCGCGCCGTCCCATCCGGTAAAAATGACTTGCGGAATCGACCGGCTTCCGGGTCCGCGCCAGCAGATAGATATCCGTTTCCAGTTCCTCCAGACTGGCGGCGTCGTCCATGTCGCGGGAGGGGAAATACTGCTGGGCGGAAAGATCGAACACCCGCGGCTTCCCGTTCAGCCACACCTGCTGGAACAGATGACCGTTCCCGAATGTCAGCACCGCAGGATATCCGAGACTGTTAATGAACACGCCCGACGCAATCGTATTCAGCGGCCCGCACTCGAAGCACGCATAGCTGTTGATCGCCAGAAGCGAGGCGTTCTCCGCGCTGTACGGCAGATTTTCCCCTTTCCGGAATTCCGCCCCCTGGAATGTGAAGTAATCGGTGGAGCGGATCATGAAATCGAACGCCTTCCGCGCTTTTTCATGCGGAGTCGGACAATTACTCAGGTCCAGACTCCGGGCGATATCTCCATAGGAACGCGGATCAACTTCTCCCGTCTTGCGGAAAAATGGAGCGGAAAGAGGTTTCCCATCCCGCGGACAGGCGATCTCTATCCAGCTCATCACGGAACCGGACGGAGCAGAGATTTTCAGAGTCTGTCCGTCTTTCATCCGTTCCGTCTTTTTGCGGTCCGTGCGGGCCATCTGGAAATCCCCGGAGGAAGGAAGAACCGGATACGAGGTCTGACAGAGCCGGTTCTGCGGCATGTTGCTTTCCGGGATCCGTTCCGGAACATAGCGCAGGAGCTGTGATTTCCCGCTGCGGCGTTCCACCCGGAACGTATCGGCCCGCGGAGGCACATCCGCCGCATAAATGCTTCCGGAGATCCGGCGGGGACCGGTTCCGGAAACCCCATCGAAATTCCGTTCGTAATCAAATGCCGCGCAGGTCTCCGCATCGACCGGCAGAATCTCCGGCGGAGTGAAGTCTCCGGCATAGCGGATCTTCTTCGACACCCGGACGCTGTCCAGCGCCCCTTTGAGGAACGGCCGTTCTTTCGCCCGCTCAAGCGTATTGTGGAATCTTCCGCAGTCCGCACCGAAGCAGGTATACTCCGCCAGTTTTTCTGCGGCATCCCGTTGTTTCAAATCAAACGGAGCCGGTTTGAATTCTGTTTTTTTCAGGATCCGTTTTCCGTTTGCGAAGAGAGCAACCCCCTGCGCGGGTCCCCATGTGACGGCAAGATGATGCCACTGCCCGGAAGGAAGGGTACAGGGAACGGACTCTGTCAGACGTTTTCCCGCGATGTCGTTCATCTCCAGAAGGAGACGCTTCCCCGCCGGATCAAAACTCAGCTTCAGAAACGGTTTTCTGCGGTTTTTCGCATTTTCCGCAAGAACGACGGTTTTCTGTTCCCATTCGGGTCGGATCCGGAACTCCAGAGTTCCCCCGGCGAGCGGCCAGAAGAAGTCCTCCTGCGAACGGGGGGAGATCGCCTCACTCCACACGGTGGAAGGAAAATTGTTGTACAGAAGCGCGGTATGACCGGCCAGTTTCACAGCGGAAGATCCCGGGCGGTCTCCCTCTGTATACAGTTCGGGATTGGGTCCCGGAAACGACATGCGGTGTCCGGCCCGGATCTCCAGACGGGTGATTTCCAGCTGCGGAAGCGACGCGGCGGGATCCGGAATCCGACTGCCGTCCGGATAATACGGCTTGCGGTCCAGATTGCGGCTGGAGCCGATCCGGACCCGGAGACTTTTCGCGCGGGGATCCAGATATCCGGTCTGACGGAGATGGAGCGGTTTTCCGGGAACGGTCTGAACCGTGGTCCAGCGCTGATCAAAAACCTTTTCCCCGATCCGATTTCCCCGCTCGTCCAGCTGGTCCACGACCACATGCAGAGGGAACAGCACGGCGGAGCGGGAAACCGCATCAAACTCCAGATAGGCCGGAACTCCGGACGCCGTCTCCGGAGGAAGAGGAAATATGCGTTCCGAGGAAAGCACGGAATCCGAACGGATTCCGGCCCTTCCGGTCAGGCGCCAGAGAAGACCTTTTCCCGTATGCTCCATCCGGATGGCCGGATGTTCCGGACGCCATCGGCGAAGTGCCGCAGGATCCAGCGCGCCGCTCAGCAGATTGGCGGAGGGCGGCATCGCCGGCATGGGACCTTTTCCGTCGAAATAGAGCATCAGACGGTCGCAAGTTGCCGGCATCCGGAAACGCAGATTCAGGATGCCGTTTTCGGGCAGCACGGCTCCGGCGGAAAACGGAACTGGAACCGACCGACCGTCCGTTTCTGCCGCGATTGCAAAATCCGGCACTCCTGCCGTTTTTATTCCCGCCGCCTTGCAGAAGCGGTTCAAATCCAGCGCCAGCTCCACCGTCTGATTCGCCGGATAGCGATATGGATCGGCATCCAGAACCGTCCGGGCGGCAAAAGAGGGGAATGCCCACTCCGCGGCGGCCGAAGAGAGCACAGGAAGCAGACAGAAGAAAATTCTCAAGACCTTCATTTTTCATTCCTTCCTCAATATAAACTGCTCTGATCCGGTTTAAACGGATCCAGCCAGTAAACATAGGTCTGGACGGAGCTGACGTTGTTCGGAATCGGAGCCTTGATCAGTTTCACATGGCCGTCGCAGAATACCGTGGACATGGCAAGTTTATGACGTGCGCCAAGACCGGACGGTGCGTTGTCCAGATTGATCCAGTTTGCCAGATTTGCGGACTCCACACTGTTCCAGCCATATTCCCGGACCGGATAGCGGGAGTTGCTCTTCCGGCTGTTGTCCAGCTCCATATAGAGAGGGATCTGAGCCGAATTGTTCCGTTTCAGAAGTGAACTGTTTCGACCGAAATCGCTGGTCTTCATCCACGACATCCGGGCGGCGTTCCAGAAATAGCCGGCAACATGCGCATTGACCGCATAACTGATATAGACAAGCGGCGATGCACCGGCATTCCGCACGGGGTCGGGATCCGACGGACAAACCAGCAGACTGTTTTTGCTGCGGATATTTGTCGGAATATATTTCATGGAAAAATTGCTGCTGTACGTCGTCATGTAGAAAAGCCAGCTGGACCCCTGACTCTCAAAATTGCGGTCCAGCATCGGATGGCCGAGACGGTCCGGCGTCGACGGATCCACCGGCGTGAAATACGACGGAGGATACCAGCCGTCGAAATCACTCGTATACACAAGCGCGGCGGTCCCGCACTGTTTGAGATTATTGAGACAGGAAACGCTCCGCCCCTTCTCCCTCGCTGCTCCGAGAGCGGAAAGAAGAAGACTGACCAGAATCGCAATAATTGAAATTACAACCAGAAGCTCTATGAGTGTAAATTGCGTGTACAGTCCCCGCCGCGTTCCCAATGCGGAAGAGGCATCCGTCTCCGACATTTTCTTTCTGCCTTTTTTCATTGTCAGCCCTTTTTCTTTTGCGGTTGTCCTTTATGAATCTTACCCGGGAATCCCGTGGATTGCCAGATCATTTTTTATATCTATCAACACTCTCAGAACTGAGGCGAACTCCTGCAGGGCCTCTTCCAGGGGACGCCCCGAACAAAGGATGCGGATCATCCCGTAATAGATCAGTTCAGAGAGTTCCGAGGAATCAATGTTGTATTCCGCCGAGATATGCTCCATTTCCCGGAAGAAGACGGCGTCCCTTGCGTCTTCTTTCCGGAAACTGGCGGCGGCCGCTTTTTTCAGCACGGGAATTCCGTAGGATGCGCTTCCGACAAGATTCTGCACACGGTCGCTCAACATGAACTGCACATACTGCTCTGCCAAAGCCTCGTCGATACACTCCCGACGGATGCAGATCAGATCGGTTGCCTGCGCAGTCATGGAGACTCCGCCGGGAATAACCGGAAACGGAACGACAGAGAAATCGTCAAAACCGATGGCTCTGCACTTCGAATACAGCTCGCGGTCGCCGACGGCAAATGCGACACGGCCGCTGCTGAAGCCGAGCCGTTCGCTCTGCATTTCTTTGATATTCAAAACCTTCCGCAGCTGTCGGAGACATTGCATGCCGCGGATCACTCCGGGAGAATCCAGCAGGATCCGGACCTCTTTTCCGTCGCTCCGGTCAATCAGCTTTCCTCCGGCCCGGAAAATGAAGTTCATCCAGAAATAAGGTGCATCGGAGTAGTTGAACACCGACTCTGCGGGAAGTTTTCCGCCCAAGATCCGCAGGAAGTCCAGGAACTGCTCCCAAGACCAGCCTTCGACGGGTTCCGGAATTCCGCAGCGTTTCAGGAGAGCTCTGTTGTAGAACATGACTCTCGGCGAGAAAATGAACGGGATTCCGAAAAGACGCCCGTCCGGCTCCCGGAAGCCTTTGAACGGAGCCTGAAAGCAGTTTTCCTCCTTCCGCAGTTCCGCCGGGAAGTAGGGGGAGAGATCCAGATACTGTTCCCGATCCTGCTGAATGTAGAACGTCGTCCGCAATTCGAACATGCCGCGCAGGAATCCGGAGCAGAAACGCAGACCGGGCAGCGCCTTCTGAAGAAGTCTGCAGAATCCGGGAATCCACGGAAGATCGTTGCGGAAAAGAACCACATGATTATGGACCAGGCGGTTCTGCCAGTCATCCCGGACAAAGGTTCCCCGCCGCGGACGGCACATCAAGATGCCGTCCTGTTCCAGCAGAGAGATGGCGCACTGAACCATCGGAAATGAGACCTTGTACTTCCTTGCCAGTTCTCTGGCACCGGGAAGTTTGCTTCCGGCGAGGAGTTTTTCCTTCTCAATATCCATCAGGATTCTGTCGCGAACGCTGTCGTTGGTCATCTCTTCTCCTCTTTCCCTGTCTTCATTAATTATAACACATTTTTTGACTATGTCAACCCCCTTTTCTCCGAAAAAAGCGGTTTTTATCAGGGATTTTCTTTCTGACCATGTCATAGCGGCGATTCTGTTGATGTAAAAGAGGATGACAGGTATTGCGCAATGCCGGAACGGGAGATCGTCGTCCGATGTATCGGGGAAAGAAAATTCGGATTCCGGTGTACAGACAGCGAACAATCCCGGACAGGGCGGTGGAGAAAAGGAGGAGAGTGCGTCTCTCCCGGGTCCGGATAATTTTTTATTGGATAAAATGCTCGCTCCTTGATTGGTGATGACAAGGCGCGGAAAGCAGAGCTGATAATCATGCAAAATGGATCATCCATCAAAATCAAAGAGCATGTCCGCTTGCCGCAGCTTGGGGTCGGAGTTCGGCATTATGTGAATTTTTACAACTGCAGGTGAATTCATTCGGACCTCCAATATCGACCGCCGGATGAAGTCTATTTCGGAACTTGTAATCGGCAAACAATGGGATATAGTAACTCAAAGACTTTCACTCCTAATCTTCCTGTAAAAAGTTATCCAAACTAAAGGAGAAGAGCATTGTTGACTTTTTTGATAATATACGACACCCAAGCAATTAGGAATGCAAACTCCGAGAGAAGCTGAACGGAATTTCGCACCTAAAAAAGAGAAAAGCATTTTGGAATTTTCAACAGAAAATATCCAAAAGACCCTTACAGCATCAATCCCATACCTCATGAAATTGAAATAAAAGATGGGCAAAATATTAAATCAGGGTGAACGACAGTTTTCCGGTTTGAAAACCGTTATCGGTTTTTCCAATGCAATGCAGAACCAGTTATGCTGGGAAAAACATATTCTGGATCGTCCGGGAGGACTTCTTTCCATCCGAAGTTCAGGAGAAATTCTCTACCGGGGGAATTCGCTGGTGATTACTCCGGGAGATCTGATTTTGTACAAAGGGTTGCCCCTGCATACATTCAAAGGCTATCCGGACTGGAGTTATTACTGGTTTCATGTACCGGAAAATTTTTTTCGGGAAATCTCTAAAATCCCATGCAATACGAAGGTTCCCGGTGTTTGGAAAACTCATTTTGAAAAAAGCGTTCTCGGACGGATCCGTTTGGAATTTCAAGAAACGTATTCACTCCAGCTTCTTCGGCCAACAGGATGGGAAAAACTGATGGATCAATTGCTTCGAGTTATTTTAATTCGGGCAGAAAATGCACTTTATTCCGCACAGTTGTCTGCCGGAGATTCCATGCAGTCCATCATTCGGATGATCGGAGAGCGGGGATTTGATCGGAAAGTCGGAGACATTGCCAGGATTTGCGGTATGTCCCGGGCTTCCCTGTTTCAAAAATTCAGAGAAGAGCTGGGCTGCTCTCCTACGGAATACAGAGACAACTGCATTATTGCCGCCGCAAAACAACTCCTGAGCTCTTCCAGTATGCAGATTCAGGAAGTCGCCTGGCATCTCCATTTTCATGACAGCTTCTATTTTTCCAAATTTTTCCGCATGAAAACCGGCCTCACTCCTACGGAATTCCGAAAACGCAGTCAGGAATGAATCTCTTTCCGGATTCCAGAGGGACCAAGGTCTTCTTTTATTCTTCAAAAAAAACCTGCAGACGAACTCCCCAGTCCGAAAAGTATTGGAAGCATCTGTTCCCGGAAGCCACTTTCATTAAAATCCGGTTTTCTCCTTTTCTGACCGGATACTCAAACCGAAGCGGAGCCATGGCCCGGGCTTCATTGGGGCCTTCATTGTAAAAGACCTCTTCTCCATCAATCCAGCACTGGATTCCGGATGCGACTCCTATCGAAAAAACAGCCACTCCGCTCCGCGGAGAGAAAAATACCCCGTACAAATATGCCAGATGCTGTTCATAACATTTGAAGTGAGCGACAAGGTCGCAATACAGATCCGGTCCCATCTGAACGCGCGGCAGAGCCGTCAGCCGGGCATGCGAAAAATAGCGGGGAGCAAATTCCTGATCCCGCAACGGCAGTTTCCAACTGTAAGGGAATTTCGGTGACGCCCAAATGCTGGTTACCGGAAGAGAACACCTTTTCACAGCCACGGGGAACGCGGTCAGCCGCAGAAGCGTATTGGCGTATGGAATAAGACGAATCCTGCAGCTCCCTGTTTTGTGGAAAAAAAGCGGACATTCCGGAGTGAATCTTCCATAGCTCAGGTCATCCCATCCGGAAATTGTTTCAACGGGGATTTCCAGCTCCATGGCAGGGGAGAGAAGCGGATCCGGTGATTTCAAATATCGGAGAGAAGAATATTCCGAAGGTTCCCGGTGCGGATCCAAAGCATAATTCCAGGCTCCGGCAGGCAGGAATGAATGCCCGGAAAAACGATCGCTTCGTTCCGCAGAGTCCCGTTCCGGAATCGGGAAGGAAAAAACAACGGAACCGCGCTCCAGCCAGCGCCATTCCCGTTCCCCTCGCATGCGGAGTTCTGCGGGAAGGAACAGCGTAAGGCGATCTCCATCAAGCCAATTTCTTTGAATGGAGGCAAAAGAGCCTGATTCACAGATTCCGTTTTGAGTTTCTCCGTTCAAAAGGATTTGTGCACCGGAGCACCATGTCGGAATCCGGAAGGAAAATTTTGTATTCACCGAACCGGATGGAATGCGAAACAGGAAATCTATCCGATCTTCAAACGGATAACGGGTGATTTCCTGGATTTCGAACTGTTTGCAGGAAAAACGGCTCGGGCCATACAACGCTGCGACAGGTGCTCCGGCGGAATCCGTCATCCACATTCGGAGGACATAGTTCGGCATAGCCCGGTTCACATTGCCGGGACAGCACTGCGGCTCATGCTCCGGCGCATACGCCTGATGATCCATTGCACCAAGCAGAGAGTGGGTATGGTTGGAATATGGCGTTGCCGTAAATTGATTCACCAGACTGATATATTGCGTCCCGGTAAAGTCCCTGGTAACGGCACCGGGCAGAGCATTGAATGCGATTTTTTCCATCCGATCCGCATACTCCACTTTCCCGGTTGCCTGCAGGAAGTAGCTCAGAGACCAGAGCAGATCGCTGATACAGCAAATTTCAAATCCCTGGTATGGATCCCGCCCGGAGAGATGTTCATTGCACGAAAAGATGCCAACCGCCTGTTCATGATCGATCATTGCCTGATGCAAGCCGTTTTCAGCCGCTTCCAGATAGTGCTGTTTCCCGGAAAACAGGAAAAGAAGAACTGGAATTTTCACCATTTCACAGAATGTTACGCCATGAAGATTCAGTTTCTTTCCGGAGCGGAGGTCGGATTCTGTAAGGACTTCCCGGTTTTCACTCCGAACTGCCTGGAAGTTGAAGAGCTCCCAGGCTTTTTCCGCCTTCTCCAGAAGGGAACGGTCGCCGGTCCATCCATAAACGTGGAGAACGCCCTCAATATTAACCGGGTTCCGGCCGACTTTCGCAAGAGTTTCCAGAGGAATGGCCTGATAATGCCGGTGAAACGCTTCAATCACTTCGGCACTGCCCGTTGCTTCCACCCATGCCAAGGCCATCCGGAAGAAAACCGCCATTGGCCATTCACTTTCAGCGCAGGGGCTTCGGGCAAGCAGCCCGGAAGAATCGGCATGATCCAGGACATACCGCAGATTCGCCGAACAAAGCTCCTGCAGTTCCGGAGCATGAATAAGGCAGGAAAGACGGAAAAGTCCGTCCAATAGATAGGCTGTCTGCTCGTACGCCCACCAGAGCGGTCCATCGGAGCGTTCGATTTCTCCCGCCCAGAGACAGGAATCAAACGGATAGTGCATTCGTTTATAGTGACCGCTCAGCCCCTCGCGCTGGCGTTCCAGGAACTCTTTCAAAAAGCCTTCCGGATAAATCTGTCCGATGCCAGGGAAATGATAGCGTGAACAGGAATGAACGTTCCACATGGGACAACTCCTTTTAAGCCACTCTCTTTCTTGGTTCAGAGAAGAATTTGTTTTTTATTTCCGGCTGTCAGAACGGTTTTTCTGAAAATATCTCTGAATAACCTTCATTCGATCAGTTGGTTTTTCAGCCGGGTCGGGTGCGGGGTATGCACTCGGATATTCCAGACTCCAATTGAGCCATTCCCGATAGCAGTGATATGCCCAGTCCCACCCCAATTCTTCAAAGATGGAGCAAAGATCATCCAAATACTGCGCTCCACCCGGCGCCCAGCGGATTACGGAAAATTCCCCGCAATAAATTCTGGCTCCGTACTTCTTCTGAAAACGAACGACGGCGTCGAGCTGTTTCTTCAGGACGCTCCGGTTGTAAACGGAATCGCCGATCTTTCCCGGATAGGAGAAAAACTTGCCTTCCTTGATTCTTGCAATGCTGTCGCCGACACCCTGATGAGTGTACTCATACGGAATGTACATGTGAACTTCATACCCGATATTTTTCAGAGGAAGCGGTTTCAGATATGAAAACGCATGTGCGCTGTCCCAGTCATTGGCCGCGATATAGATCATTCGTTCAGGATCTTCTTCGCGAATGGCTTTTGCCGCAAGATACTGACAGAACAGATAGTTGTAGGGAACTTCTCCTATTTGAGTCGGCTCGTTCATTACGCTGTATCCGTAAACCGCCGGATATTGTTTCAGCCGACGGGCGATTTTTCTCCAGATCCGGACATAGGCATCCAGAAGTTTCTGGTCGAAATAAAGGCGGAAATTGAGAGCGCCATGTTCTTTTTCCGACTGTTGAGCATCCGTGATTCCCAGCTTGAGAGGATTGGAATAACGTCCTCCTGGAAGCGCTCCAAGGACTGGAATGACGCGAATTCCGAGCTTCTCATAAAGCGGCAGTAGTTTTTCCAATTTTTCCAGGGCCTGTTCCAAGCTTCTCTCCATTACACGAAAGTCGGAATTCAACGCATCATAGAAGAGCCACCAGCGAAAAACATTTCCGCCGAGAGCGGCAAAATCGCGTGCATCTTTTTCATTTGTGCAGGGAATGCCGTCACTTCCGCTAATGCAACCGGCGCCACGCAGGCGAGGAGTGTTTTTTATGTTTTCAGTATATTCGCAACGAAAGTTTTTCGGTATTTTGAACGGAACCGGAAATAAGTCCTTCTCTTCCAGACGAAGATTGCGAATCCTGACAATTCCTGTGTTGTACTGAAGCCCGACCAGCAGCGTATTTTTTGATTCAGCAAAGGGAACAAACATGGTCAGAAACTGCTTCTTCCACGATTGCGATCCCCAGAAAGCAAACGATGAGCTGATATATCGGACTCCTTCCGAAGTGCGGTGGCATACCATGATTTTGGCACTCCGGAAGGTCTCTTTCCGGGCAGGAACCTGATCAACTTCAATTTCTGCGGAAAGAACGATCTGTCTCCCGCGATAGGCGGACAGATCAAGCGTCCGGGATCCACCGTAAGTCGTATTGACAACTTCGGTCCAGCTGGGAATATTCACCTTGAGGACAGGAGAACCGTCTTCCCCTTTTTCCCATGATGTGTACTGACTCAGTTCCCATTTTGAATTATCCGAATCACCGGGAAAAAACGGTGGGACGGTTTCAGAAGGATTCATTGCCGCAGCCGACAGAATCATGGAAAGGAAAAGTGCAAATATTCTTTTCATAATAATTCCTGTTTTGAATTTGATGGTTTGAAATCTGAAATTGTTGTCCTTCATTGCCGCAGCAGCATTGTAACATACGCAAAGTTGCCGGCCTGATTCATTTCACCGGAATGAGCCGGAAAAATGGATTTGTACCCCCGAACGGGAATATAAGAGACATCGCTTCCGTCTGCACGCTCAAGGATCCGCATATTTTCTGTTGCCACACTGCCGTCCAGACGAGTAATGTTAAGGCAGAAATTTTTATGCCGGGCATACCAGCCACTCCATTGAATCATTCCCCAGGTGGATGAACAGTTGTAGACATCCATGAAGAACACTGTCCGGGATGGATTTTTTACCGAACCGGTTTTCCAATACTGATTGACCGTATCCTCCAGATTCTCACAATAGCTGATCCCTCGAACGGGCGCATAGTTCATCCACTCTCCGACCCCGCTTCCGAAAGAGGAAATCTTTCCCGACGGACACCCCAGAATCCCAACCTTTGCAGACGCGTTCTCCGGAAGCGGAAGATAGGACTCCAGAAATCCCGTATCGCGATCAAACCACCGCTGCACTCCAATCTGAGCAGGAAGAATATAATCGCCATTATCCGTTGAATACTGGATTCCGGCAAGACCGATCTGACGAAGATTGGATACACAAGAAATGGTTTGAGCGCTTTCCCGTACGGTTTTCAGTACCGGAAGCAGGAGGCCGGCAAGAATAGCGATGATCGCAATTACAACCAACAGTTCTATAAGAGAAAAAAGGTTTTGAGATCTGGATTTCTCCTGCATAATTTTCTCCTGGAATTTTTTGTATTTATTTGTTCTCAAAGAGAACCTTCTGAATGCGGACAACTCCTTTTTCGGTAAAGTCACAACGGCAGAAAAGGGTTTTCATCGCAGGGAACGTGGCTTGCAAAGAATCTGTCTGAAGTTTACCGCTGAACGGAACATGTTTTTCAAAAAAGGTATGTTTCCCTTTTTCCGAAATTCCCTCCATGTATAGGATTGCAGAAGTTCCGGAAGGCCCTTGAAAAGTAATTGTCATCGTTTTATTTCCTGCTTTCAGATTCTCCGCCGATGAGGTCTTTGAAATAAAGTTAATGGTGATCTTTCTGGCCCCGGCCTGCAATGCCGCGCTGGGATCCAGAAGCAGAACATCCCCTTCCACCCGGGGATGCAGCTCGTCCAGGAATTTTGAAGTCGGTTCCGTGTAAAAACGGAAAATGCAGGATGGCAATTCCTTTGAAGACCCGGCAATGGAATCGGGATTCCGCTGAAATACAAGGTCGGAAGGGATCGTAAAAAGATCTTGAGCTAGTAAAGAAGTTCCCATACACAAAACGATTGTCTGAAGTAAAAAACTTTTCATGGCTCCTTTTCCTTTCTGATTGGTTATTGTCCGGATGCAAGATTGGCTTTTTCTTTAATAAAATTATACAGAGAAAAGGAGAAAAGTAAATGGAAAATCGTCTGAAATAAATAGAAAATCGTCTGAATTCATACAAACAGAAAGCGAAATCACCTCAAACGAATGGAATCTGCGAGAGATTTTATAAAACAATTCTCTCGGAATTCTATCAACTTGCTTTTCGGAAAAAGATCTACAAATCCATTGAGATGCAGCAGAATGATCCGGACGTTATCGAGTTCTCAGAAATTTTACAGGGATATTTGTATCCCCGAAGAGAGAGAAACATGTTTATCCGTGCATCATAGGTTCGCACCAGACAGAAAGCGACGGAACACAGCAGAGTGAGAAAGAATTCCAACCCAAGCGGAACAGCGATGTAAAGGGATCTGAATCCAGCAAAGAGCGCGACAACCAGAGCAAACAGAAGGATCCCTTCGACCGGTTTGTTCCGGTTTGAGGCCAGTTCAGAATGTCAAACCGAAAAAAATATGACAAATCTTCAGATGACTTATACAAGTTCATGTACCCGATTTCATGAAAGTCGAGAAGTCTGGTGCGACCACTGGAGAATTTTATTATCCTATAGTTTTTAAGAAAAGAATTTCATGGGAACTGTAAATTTTCTGTGCCCGCCGATTCTTTTCTCTCCAGCCTCATCGCATTCTATGATCTGCCGGAAAATCATAAATCCCCGTGTCAGGCCTTCAATGCAACAGAAAGATCATAAAAGGTTTGAAGGAGTTTTTCTTTTCGCTCTGGGGTGTAGCTATATGCCGGGCCAACAGTCCCTAGAACACAGCTGAGCTGATTCTGGTCGTTATAGACGGGAAATATCAATTGGAATGACCCTCTGATGCTGCGTTCGAGAAAATATTTTTTCCGTGTGTCTTCCAGTTCTGCCAGAAAGTCTTCCAGCGTCGGCTCATGCGGCCAGAGATCCTGTACCCAGGTATTGATGACAAGGTGGTCGCCTTGCTTTTTCTTTTGGAAGAAAAGGATTTGTTCTTTCTTTTCCTGATGAGCTAGGAGCATTTTCCCCGAAAGAGTCAGGAGAATGTCGTCACTGATCAGACTGTTGTAATGCACAAACAGCGGATTCTGAGGAGAAATCTGAGCCGTGATCAGCCGATAGCCGTGATTGTAGAGACTCTGCTCCAGAAGATAGTGGTATTCCTGTTCAAAACGACGGAACAGTTCATTGATGCGGTTGATCTTCCGCAGATCCATTGAAAAATTCTGATGGATCTGAAGAGAGCCTGCACAGTATCCTTTCCGTTTCCCGAGGCATTGAATAAGATTCAGCTGAACCAGAGTATCTACAATATTATAACAGGTCGGAGGGGAAACGTCAATTAACCTGGCAAGCTCCTTGATCGACCATATCTTTTCTGGAGTCAAAGCAATATTTTCCAGCAGAATATATGCTCGTTGTATCACTTGTATCATTTGTGTGAACCTTTTTCATTCTGCAAATCGTGAACGGGTTTCCTCCTATTTCGGATCTGCTGTAAAAAATGTGAGTATACTATAGCATGCTTGAACACTTTTTCCACCGCTTCCTGGTCTCTTTTTTTGAGAAAAGAAGCCATTTTCTGCTGTATTGAAAGAAATTTCAGAAGCATTCCCGGAGAAATTCGGATTTTTTATCAAAAAAAAAATTAAATTTTCCTGTTTCATGCTTGCATTCTAACCTTTTTATTGTATCTTATATTAAAGAATATATATTCAACTATAATTAATAAAAGGAGCAGAATCATGAATTTTCATCCGGTATTTCAGAAGATGTTTGATTTAAAAAAGTTTACACTTGTAGAATTGCTCATCGTTATTGCAATTATTGCAATTTTAGCATCACTTTTACTTCCAGCACTGAACAAGGCTCAGGCGAAGGCTATGGGAGTAAGCTGTATTAACAACTTGAAACAGGTGGGCAATGTTTTTCAGCTGTATGCGGTAGAGAATAATGATATTCTCTCGCTGCAGCTGGTTGCTCGCAATAACTATTCCTGGGTTGGAGAATATGATCTTTCCCCGAAGTCTGCTTATATTGTATGTCCCCGTCAACGTCCTCCTGCGCAGTTTCGTAATATGAAATATGCCTATGGAATCAAGACGACGTACTGGAGTAATTCTCCGATGGATAATGAATGCGGATTTTCCTCGGCGGAGATCAGTCATCCGGATCCGGTTGCCAATCCGAATTACAAGGCCCTGAATCTTACAAAAATCCGATCGGCGTCCAAGGCGTTTATTCTGGGAGATTCTGTCATTATGCCGCACTATTCCGATCCAGCGGAATTCGGGAAGGCTATTTATATTTTTACCGGTGCTTTCGGTCTTTATTTTCAGCATTTAGGCCGGGCGAACAGTCTTTATCTTGACGGTCATGCGATGGCGAATTCCGTTGCACATATGCAGGTCCTCTTCGGAACAGCCTGCGGGATCGGCAATGTATCCGGAAAATACATCCGCTTTGAAACAGGGAATCTTTCACCGGTCTGGAACTAAGTCTGAGGAAAGCACACCAAAAAGAGATACAGGAGAATCGGGAAAATGAAAAAACGGTTAACCGTTCTGATGGCAGGAGCATTGACGTTCCCTGTTTTCTGCTATCAGGCAATCCTGAAGCAGCCTCATGAAAACGGACTTTATGCGAAAGGGGAGAAGATCCAGTTTGAGTTCAAAATTATTCCAGAGAGTGGGGATGATCCGGAAAATGCCGTTCTGGAATATTCATTCTCCCGACGCTATGGACTCGGCGGAGGCTGGCAGAAGGCTTCGTTCGGAGAGACATATCATCTGGAAACTGTGCTGGAAAACGCTGGAGGCGTCTTTGTTGAATTACGGATACTGGATGCAAAAACAAAAAAAACGCTTCTTGACCGTCGGAAGTTGCCCATACAGTTCCAGATCGGAGCCGTTGTTGCGCCGGAAGAGTTGAAAACGTCGTCGCCGGAACCGGAAGACTTTGATGCTTTCTGGTCAGAAGAAGTTAAAAATATGCGGAAGACTCCGCTCCGCATTCTCGAAAAGAAATCTGTACCGGGTGGTAAGGGCACTCACTGTTATGATGTCAAGGTATCGTTTCCAGGCGGGAATCCTGTTTCCGGCTATGTGGCGATGCCGTCCGGGGCATCGCCGAAAAGTCTTCCTTTGTGGATCTCCTATCATGGCGCGGGAGTCTATCCGGCCAGGAAATACCAGAATTGTGGAAATGTGATCCGCGCGGATTTCAATGCACATGGTCTCCCAAACGATATGCCCCAGGAGTACTATTCCAGGCTCCGTGCAGGAAAGTATAAAAATTATCTGCTGCGGAATATGGGAGATCGGGATCGCTATTTCATGAAATCCATCTTTCTCCGAGCTCTCCGAGCGCTGGACTATATGAAAACCTTTCCTGAATGGGATGGGAAAAACATTATTGTCTCCGGACACAGTCAAGGTGGAGCGCAGGCAATCTTTGTGAGTGGATTGGACTCCACTGTAACTCTGCTTGAGGCAGAAGCACCCGGTTGGTGCGACATGCTCGGCCCCATGAATGGCCGTCGCGGAGGAGGGGCGTCTTGGGGACTGATCAGCGCAAAACGGAATCCTGCCTATGCCAAGGCGATGGCCTATTACGATATGGTCCATTTCGCAAGGCGGATCCGGAAGGCCGATGTTTATCTGACTGCGGGTTTTGGTGACAGCGTCTGTCCCGCCACATCAATTTACTGTGCCTACAATGCCCTTCCCAAACACTTGAAGCGTCATTTACAGGTGATGCCGGAGGGCGGTCATTCCAGCCGTACCATCCATAATTCCGAGAGCAGAAAAGCAATACAGAACATCATTTCTTCCGCGAAATGTCTCACCTTTTCCGCGAACGAGAGTTATCGTCCTGTTCAAATTGATCATCAATTGATTCAGGCAGGATCTGCGCTGGATCTCGGTGAATGGAATCATCTTCCCGCAGGGAAATTCGGGCGGGTGGTGATCGGGAAAAACGGTTATCTGGAATTTGCTGAACGTCCCGGCCGGCCAATCCGCTTCCGCGGCTGCAACAATCCGCTTTCCCGGGATGAGTTCGTGGCCCGTTCAGGGGATTTTGAAACATATAAAAACATTGTCCGCCGCGATGTGGCCGCACTCCGCCGCGCCGGTTACAATCTCTACAGAATCAATGCTTTGCCCAATGCATTGGATACGAACAGTTTCACGGGACTCTGCGAAATTTCCGAAGATGGGCTCCGACGTTTGGATTTTCTTCTCGCTGAATTAAAGAAAAACGGAATTTATGTACAGATTGCGATGCTGGGACCGACCTACTTCGAGCCGATCAGCATGAGAGCAAAGACTTTCGCTGCCCGAAATATGCACAAACTCCTGTTTTATGCAGGTCGTTCCGATGAACGCGAGCAGTTCCGTTTTGCTGTATCGTTGCTGAACCATGTCAACTCCTACACTGGCGTTGCATGGAAAGATGAGCCGGCAATAGCATTCATTGAATACTACAATGAGCTTTATGCAGGTCTTGCTCTTGCGTCCCAGATCCGCAGGGAATATCCGAGAGATTTTGAAGAATTCCGCGCCGTCTATGACCGCTGGCTTGGACGGCGTTCCTCTGAAAACGACCTGAAAAAAGGAAACCCGAATTATGTTGGATTTTGTGAATATCTGGTCAAAGAGTGTCTTGCCTGGTGTGAGGAACAAGTATCTGCTGTCGGATATCAGGGAATCACTCTTCAGAACAACTATCGTAGTTTGTTTTACGCATCAGCCTCATGGCCGAAAATGAAGATGCTGGACAATCACACCTACTTTCAGCATCCGCGAAAAGGATGTATGATCGTAGGATCTGAAGTTCCTTCGGAAAGCAGCATTGCTTTAGGAATCAATTACTTGCGAGATCTGATGGGAGGGCGTTTCCCGGACAGACCCTTCGGTATCGGAGAATTTTATCATGTTTTCTGGAATCCTTATCAGTATGAGATGGGGGCGGTTGCCGGAGCGTATGGTGCATTGCAGGATTTCAGTGTCATGAGCATTCATGCGGAAGTGATTGTTTCCGAAAACCCATGGAGATGTGGTGTACTCAGCTTCAGTGTCGGACATAATCCGGTGGCGCGGGCTTGTGAGTTCCTTTCCGCGCATCTGTTCCGCCGGAGATATGTGAATTCTTCAAAAAACTGGACGGTAACAGAATATCCGGAGATACTGCTTAAACATCGGGAAATCCTGGCGGATGCTCCTGCTGCCGAGCAAAGTTTTGCCGGACTGGTGTGTAAATATGGAATCGTATTGCCGGGAAAGACGGATATTCCTCTTCCAAAAGCCGCGGTTAGACTGAAACCGAGACCGGGATCTTCCGTTATTGGCAATGACTGGTTTTCAGAAGTTGTTGACAGAGAAAACAATACGGATTTTCTTGTCTCACTGGAAAAGAAATTGCGGACCGCCGGAATACTCGATTCAGCCAATCGAAGTAGTTTCCCTGCCGGGGTCTTTGAAAGCGACACCGGACAGATCCTTCTGAATATTCCGGAGAAAAGCATTCGGATTTCTTCTCCCTGCGCGGAAGTTCTTGCTGCTCCGGCCTCAGTCCGGGGATCGTTTCAGACAATGCAGGAAATACAGCGCAGTGTTGACAGTTGTGCCGCTTTGCTTTCCCGTGACGGGAAACCGTTGACTCAAAGTGAAAAAATGGTCTTGATCTTTGCCACGCGGGCGGTCAATTCCGGGATGAAGCTGACTCCGGACAATGTGACGATGATTGATCGCGGCAAACTGCCTGTTCTCGTCCGTACCGGACAACTGCGTTGCCGTTTGCGCGGCAAAGCCGGATATCAGTGTTTTGCGCTGGATCTGAGCGGCCGACGCATTGCAGAGATTCCTCTTCAAATTTATGGTCAGGATGCATTGATGATGATTGACACTGCTCAAATCAACCCGGAACCGGCGCTGTTTTTTGAGCTGATCAAATCTATGGACAAAAAGATGAAATGATTCTTGAATTCTCATCTTTCGACCATGGGAAAAGAAAATGATGCTCCGATTCTCCGCGACAATGGCGATCTGAGTTGCTTTGTTGACTTTAGCCGCGACCGGCAACCGGTAAATCAACAGTTCAGCCGGAAGCTGCTGGTCTGGAAGAAGCTGTCGACCGTTTTCTTTTCCTCGGAAGAGAGAAAGTAACAAGGCCGGGAGATTCTGGGAATACAGTCGCCCTTTTCACTACATCAGAAACGGAGTTCGAGTCCGATTGACCGTTTCCGTTCCTCCGGTCCGGTTCACGTTACACTGGAACGATCTTCACAATTTTTCTAAATCCTGTTCATAGTCCCGTGGAGAACTCACAACAAAAATTTACATGGGCAACCATCTACCATGCGGACATTTCATTTTCACTTTCAAGCAGAATACAAGCGATGGATCAGACGGACGAAGATTGTAGCCCCTGCGTCTCTCAATATAGTTCATCGCTATCTGATTATGGATTGCGCTCTTATGAAAGAGATAAAACTCATCTTCTGGCGAATAATCGTGGATATATTCCACTTATTCCTCCGAAGTAGAATAGGAAATCACCTTGGGAATATAACAAGAACTCTATAAGCGAAGAAATACGGTCGAACGCTTTTTTGTGAATCAAGCGCTTTCGTAAAATTTTCACTTGTTAGGGCTAGTCGGATATTATATTCTCCGGATTCATTTTATTTGCCAGGATTATAGATGCAATCGTGAGAACAGAATCTAATCTGCTTTACACCGATCTCTGCGTCAAAGGTGTGGTGTGTTGGTTCCTTCCGCGGACCGGAGATTCCGGTAAGGAAGGCGTTCTAAACCGAGTGGAGCGCTCTTCCGGAGTCCCTCGCGGGAAAACGCGAGATGTTCATTCAGGATACCTTCTGCTTGAGATGGCGTCTACGCACGCCTGATGCAGAAAAACCGGAAGGAGAGTCACGCCTCCGGACGAAAAAAATGATCCGGAAGTTCATTCTGCAATAACGGATGCGGAGAAATTTCTCTTTCCGATCTGACGGGGCATCCGGGAACTCCGTTTCGCAGACAAGCCGCCTGTGCGTGGAACTGCTCAGGGGGCTGTTTCAGGATCTCGTGCTGAACGTCCGGATGAAAAAGGCGCAGTTTCTGCTTCGGGTGACCGAGGACCCCATGAAAGAGATCACCGCCAAAGCCGGTTCTTTGAATTTCTGCGATTTCAGGCGGATGTACCGTCGCTTTTTCGGTGAAACGTCCAATCGTTTGCTTCGCAGGCCGGACCGGACCGATCCCGTCTATTTCAGCAGTCCGGCAACCCCGGGGAGCCAGAGCGACAGCGAGGGAAAAGCGGCCGTCAACGCCAGCGCCGCCAGAATCGCCGCAAAAAACATCAGCATCGGCCGCGTAACCGCCGCAATCGTGGTTTTCCCGATTCCGCAGCCGAGAAACAGACACGATCCCACCGGAGGCGTGCACAGCCCGATGCACAGATTCACGATCATCATGATGCCGAACTGAAGATCGCTCATCCCGATTGTCCGCGCAATCGGCAGGAAGATCGGTGTGAAGATCAGCACGGCAGGCGTCATGTCCATAAACGTTCCGACGAGCAGCAGGATCACATTGATGATCAGAAGCAGAACAAACGGATTTTGAGAGATCGACACCAGTCCGGCGCTGATTGCCTGCGGGATATTGGCAATGGTCATGATCCAGCTCATGGCTGAACTGACGGCGATCAGAAACATCACCACGGCGGTCGTCACACCGGTCTGCCGCAGGATTTCCGGAAGATCCTGCAGACGGACCTCCCGGTAGACCAGCATGGAGAGAATCAGGGAATAGGCAACGGCCACTGCCGCCGCTTCCGTCGCCGTGAACACTCCCCCGAGAATCCCCCCGATGATGACCACCATCAGAAACAGACTCAGAAACGCCCGTTTGAACGTCAGCAGAATCGTTTTCAGACTCGCACCTTTCCCCCCTTTGTCCCCTTTGATCCACGCATGGAGCACGCAGACCGCCATGATGCACAATCCCATTACAATCCCCGGAATGACCCCCGCGAGAAACATGGCCGCAATCGAGACCGATCCACAGGCCACCGCATATACAATCATGATATTTGAAGGCGGAATCACCAGTCCCGTTGTCGCGGAAACCGTGGTCAGTGCCACACTGAACTCCTTCTGGTATCCATTCCGCTCCATCTCCGGGAGCATAAACCCCCCGACGCTTGAGACCGCAGCAGCCGCCGATCCGGAAATCGAGCCGAACAGCATGCACGTCAGCGTGTTGACATAGGAAAGTCCTCCCGGGAAACGGCCGACAAGCGCATTGGCGAAATCAATCAGTCTCCGCGCCATCCCCCCGCGTCCCATCAGAATTCCTGAAAGGACGAAAAACGGAATCGCCAGCAGAGAAAATGAACTCACTCCGCTGACCATCCGATCCGCGACAATCATCTCCGGCGCCCCCATCCCCCCGTTTGCAAAAACCGCCGCCAGCGACGCCGCCCCGATCGCCACCGCCACCGGAACATTGCAGAGCAGAAGAACAAAAAAAATCAAAACCAGCACCACCGCCACTTCCGTCATTTTTTCTCCTCCCTTCTCCGCACTTCCCGTCCCAGCGCACGGAGTTCAAACACCAGAATGAACACTCCGCTGACCGGAAGCGGAAGAAACTCAATCACATCGGAAACCTGCAGCGCCGGAAGCACATTCCAGTGCCGGATCGCCTGCAGAACCAGTCCGATCCCTCCGATTTCAAACACCAGAATCACAAAAATCAACGTGAGGACATGCACTCCCAGCGCGGTTTTCCTGCGGATCCCCGGATCGAATTTTTCCACCAGAAGATCAATTCCCAGATGCGCTTTGGATTCAAACGCGGCGGCGGTTCCGAGGAAACTCACCCAGATCAGCAACACGGTTGCCAGCTCCTCAGTCCATTTGATCTGCGCTCCCCACAGGTAGCGTGATCCGACTCCTAGGAGAACATCCAGCGAGAGAAGCGCCACCGCCGAAGCCAGACAGACATTCAGAATTTTCAAAAGAAGCGCGGCCGTTCGTTCCAGCATTATTTCACCTCCCGGATTTTGCGGATGAGCTCCGCAGTCTTTTGCGGCATGGACTCATACATGGGTTTCATCCGGTCGGCGAATTCCGTTGTGTCGACGGTCAGGAAGCGGACTCCCTGTTTCCCGGCCCGCTCGCGAGCCCGTTTTTCCGCCTCCTGCCAGAGTTCCCGCTGATACAGACTGGATTCCCGGGCGGCTTCCGTGATCCATTTGCGCTCCTGCGGCGTCAGACTATTCCAGGTCGCGCGGCTGATGACCAGAACATCCGGAACGCGGGAGTGGCGGCTGAACGTGAAATATTTACAGACCTCCATGTGACGGCCCGTATCAAAACTGGGAAGATTATTTTCCGCTCCATCCACCGTCCCCTGGGAAAGAGCGGTGTAAAGTTCGCCCCACGGAATCGGCGTAGGCGCTCCCCCCAGCAGCGTGACCATGTCCATGGCGGAGCGGCTCTGCTGCGTGCGGATCTTGAGTCCCTTGAGATCGCTGACCTGGCGGATCGGTTTCCGGGTCGTGTAAAAACTGCGTTCTCCGGCATCGTAATAGGTGAGGGCGCGCATGCCCGGGAGCGAGTCGCCGATCTGTACCCCGAGAGGACCATCCAGCACTTTCCAGAAATGATTCGAATCCCGGAACACATACGGAATGGAGAGCGCGATCAGTTCCGGAACCGAGGATTCCAGTACAGCCGTGGAGGTCTTGGATATATCAATCTGATTGTTCTGCACCTGTTTCAGACATTCCGCCTCCGACCCGATCATCCCGGACGGATAAATTCGAATCTGCAGCTTCCCTCCGGAAAGCTCTTTGAGCCGTTCCGCGAATTTTGCCATCGCCTGATGCACCGGATGATCGGTGGGAAGCCCGTGGCCGAGCTTCAGGTAGCGGGTTTGACCGGTCTCCCGGCCGGTCTGAGCGGACCGTGCATGGATCGCCAGGCCGATTCCGAAAGCCAGAAGCAGCAGAAGCACAATCGCCGTGATTGCGGAAGCCTGCGGAGAAAACGTTTTTTTCATAACAGAACTCCTTTCTGAATCCGGAGGACAAAGGGGAGTATAACCTCTGTTTCCTGTCCTGTCAAGATTGCTGTCGAAAAAAAGTGGATTTCCGTTCTCCGGGAAGAAGGAGGTTGATTGTTTTTTCTGTATGTCCGGTGTAGAAATTACGATATCATTTGGCGAATTGTCATATCTTTCTGTTTGGAATGTCGTTGCAATACAGCGACATTTTCTCTTTTGTTCAGAAACAAATGTGCGGAAAATAGCGGACTCAACCCACATTTTCCCCTTGACAGGAAAAGAGACTTAGTTTTATAATTTAAGGAGAAGCAGCAAAGAATCAAATTGAGGATCAAAAAATGAAACCGCTCTTGCTTTTTTCGGTTTGTTTCTGCATTTTATGGACAGTCGTGCATGGAGAACAGATTTCCGATGCCGATCTGATCCGCAGCTTTCCCCCGGAGCTGTATCTGCAGGGGAAAAACACCGCATACGAATATGCTTCAGACCGGATTCTCCATCCGTCCACACAGGATGCAATCCGGATTCTGAACGGAAAGAAAAAAGGAAATCGGACGGCGGCGCGACAATGGCTGCTGAATCTGCGGCAGATGCTGGAAACCGGTTCTCAATGGACTTTTCAATCTCCTACGGTCGAAATTCCATTTCTTAAGGGAAAACTTCAGATCGACGGTTTTCTGACTGAACCGGAATGGAATGAATCTCTCTGCTGGATGGGCGATTTCCCCGTTTCCTCCCGGGAACATCTGGAGAACGGAAGCCGCTGGCATATAGTGCACGACTCCGAATATCTCTATTTCGGTGCAGCATTCCTGGATGAGGAAATCGTGGTTCATCCGGAAAAATATTTCCGGGGCGACAGTCTGGAAATTTTTCTTCTGGCAGATCCCCGGATGAAATCCTACTGGGAACTCATCATTACGCCTTCCGGGAAACACTATTCCGCCTGGAACATCCAGAACGGAAATGGAACTTTCTCTTCCGTCAAACATATTCTTCCGGAGACATGCCGCATTGCCGCACAAAAAACGCCGGATGGTTTTTCTGTGGAAGCCGCTTTTCCCCTTTCCGCTCTTCCAACGCTGAAGCGGGAGAAGAATTCAATTCGCTTTATCCTTATTCGTACGCACAATATCCCCGCATCCTGTGACAGGCTGGTTTTTCATACCCCGGTTCCGTTCCTATATGAGGGACATAATCTCAATGGATATCTTACAGGAATCCTTCTCCCTTCCCACAAAAATTATAAAAAATAAAAAAAGAAGACTTGACCTGTAAGGATACCTAGAATTAAAATTTAAAGAAAGAAAACCCTGCAATACAGTATGCCAAGAAAACCGGAAAAACAAAAACAGCTTTATGAGATTCTCAGGAATTTCATTCTGGATGGGAAATACCGCTGCGGAGAACGGTTTCCCAAAGAGATTGATTTTGCTGCTGAATGGAATGTTTCCCGCAAAACTCTTCGCGCTGTCCTGAGGCATCTGGAAGAGGAAAAACTGATCGAACGGCTGAAGAGCAAAGGAACGTTTGTCCGTTACCGGCAGATTCTCATCTGGATAGACAACAACAAGGATCCGCACATGCCCTCCAATTATATCATTCCCGGACTCCTGCGGTCTGCGGAACAGCGGGGGTTTTCCGTTTCCATCAGCACCTGTTCCGAACTGGACGGTCTGGATCAGAAAGAGATTTCCCGTTGTTTTTCTGAACGGAATGTGTCCGGCTGTATTGTCGTGACAAACCGGATCAATGAAAAGACGGAAATCTGGCAGAAACTCCGTAACCAGAAACTTCCGATCGTTCTTGCGCATGCGCATCCGCAGGATCATGTTTTTACCGGCTGGCCATGTATTGCATTTGATGAAAAGGATGCCTGGAAAACGGCTCTCCGGTTTCTGCGCAACCAGGGAGTCCGCCGTCTGGCGGTCGGCTGGCCGGAATATATGCCGGATCGAATCCGCGGATGGGAAAAAGCGGAATTTCCTGCGCTGCTGAAACAAATCGGCTTTGATCCGGATGAAACAGTGTGTTTCATGGCGGATACTGCCGGCTTGCGGGCGGATCAGGCGCTGGCACCGCTCCTGCGGAAACCATCCCGCCTGGATGCGGTCCTCTGTTACAGCGATTTCTGGGCGCCAGCGGTCTATCGGGCGATCCGAAGCAAAAATCTGCGGATCCCGGAGGATATCCGTGTCATGGGATTTTGCGGAGCACCCATCGGACGCTATCTTTCACCGCAGCTCTCCACTGTGGATCTGCAATATGAACGGATCGGCGAAGCCGCGATTCAGATGCTGCTCGGAGAAATCCGCGAGCCTCTTCATTTTATCGGTCATAAGGTTGTTGAACGGGAAAGCACTGGAATGATAAAAGGAGGATAAAATGCTTTTGTTCCGTTTGAAAAAGAAAAATTTTACTTTAATAGAATTGTTAATTACAGTTTCTATCCTTCTGATCCTTGTCAGTCTTTTGCTTCCGGCGCTTGGGAGGGCCCGAAATACAGCATTCCGAATTACATGTTCCGGAAATCTGAAAACAATCGGACAGGCTTTCGTCTTTTATTCGGGAGCATACGATGATTATTTTCCTCCCCCGCTGACGCGGGACGGTGGAATGCATTGGAGCCGTCTGCTCTATGATGTAGCTCGTTTCCCGATCCGGAATTCCAATGTCGGCAATGCTTTGAAGCATGATACGTTGAAAGTGGCGTTTTCCTCTTCGCACAGTCCGGTGATGGATTGTCCTGTCATTGAGAGCAAAGCACTCCTGAAACCGGTGAATTCCGCAGCGCAATGGCAGCTTTCGGAATATGCGATGAATTCCGGACTGATCCGGCTGCTGGATGTCGTGGAAACCGTGGACATTCCGTATCTTTCGGTTCGCTCTTCCCGTTTGAGAAGGACTTCCGCAAGAGGACTTGTAACGGAATGTGCAAAAATCGGGAATGCGTATACGGATCGTCTCTATCTCGGCGGAGGACTGCTTTTCCCGCACCTTTCCCAGCCGTCGGATACGAGCGTTTATCTGCGGGGGAACCAGGCGAATATTCTATTTGTCGACGGGCATGTCGCCAGCCATCGGGCTGCAGAATTTCCGCTGACCGGGAGCGATCAGACTCCGCTGTCGCAGGAAATCTGGAGCGGAAAATGGCAACCGTCGAAAAATCGTTAATTTATCAAGGAGACTTCTCATGAGATTCCGGATGTTTCATTTCCATATATTTTCCACTCTGCGCGTGTTTCTCCTGTTTTTCTCTTTTTCCGGCGGACTTTTTGCCGAAGAGCTGTGGCGCCTTCTTCTGCTGCCCGGGATAGGCGGAGCAATGCAGGCGATTGCCCCTCATCCGTCCAATCCGGAGATCCTCTTCGCCGGGGTCGACATGGGCGCTCTCTTCCGCTCCGATGACGGAGGAAAGAAATGGACGCTGCTGGGAACGGGGAAAAACAATGAAAATCCGGGAATCGGCGGGGGCTTCAGCGTGGTCGTGGATCCTTCGAATCCCGATATCGTCTGGTCGGCCAGCGGAGAAATTTACAAAAGTGCGGACGGCGGAAAAACTTGGGAGATGATGAATCGTTTCCCGGAATTCGCCGGAATTCATTATCACAGAATCGCGGTGGATCCTTTGGACAGCAGAAATATCTATGCGGCAACCCATGACCGGTTTTGTCCGAAAGGTCATATTCTGAAAAGCAGGGACGGCGGGAAAACCTGGTGCAGGATCGTGCCGGATCCGAAACGACAGGATGCTCTTCTGTGTATTGCGGTGTCTCCTTCGGTCCGCGGACTTGTCCTTGCCGGGACTCCGCACGGTCTCCTCGTTTCCCGGAACGGCGGCGAAAGCTGGACCCGGAATCCCGGAATTCCGGATCTGCCTGTCCGGAGCATTCATTTCACGAAGGGGAGAATCTATCTCAATCAGGATACGTTCCGGACGACGGACGGCGTTCTTCGCGGAGGAATCCGATTCTCCGATGCGGAAGGCATCCGCTGGAGAACCCTGGAAGGGAAGATTTTTGAAATCATTCGGGAAAATTCGCCGGCCGGCCGTTCTGTCGCATGGATTCTGGAGACAGACCGGAATGGACGAATCTACTATGCACGCCTGCACGGAGGGTTTAAAATCTACAAATCGGATCCCGACGGAAAAAACTGGAGGCTGATCTATGCGCCAAAGACTCTCTGGATCAGGGATCCGATTCCTGCGGAGCTCGCTGCGTATCAGATGCAGAAACCGGGACATTTTTCCTGGTTCCATATCGGGAAACAGGAGAAGAACATTCAGATCCGGATGTCCGCCTGGGTGCCGGGGATGAACAGTCTTGCGGTCTCTCCCGCGGATCCGGATCGAATCTGGCTCTCGAACAATGCGTCTGTTTACTGTTCCCGGGATGGCGGCGAAAGCTGGGAGTGCGGAGGATGCAGTCTGGGCGATCCTCTGCCCCGTCAGCAGTGGACCCGGGAGAACGTTGCTCCTTCGGACCATACCCATGCGCTTCTGCCCGGCGGACTGGCTTTGACGGTTCCTCAGCAGATCGCATTCAATCCCTTCCGTCCCGGCGAGGTCGCCGGAGCGTTTCACGACATCGGGCTGCGAATCAGCCGGGACAACGGGAAATCAACTCAATGGAGTTATGATCGTTCCTCCATGCTGCGTCTGGACAGCTGCAACAGCAACGCCGTCGTCTACGATCCCCGTCATCCGGGCGTCATGTACTACGGTGCGAGCGATCTGTTCCGCAGTGAGGATCATGGTCTTTCCTGGAAGCGTGTTCACGTCCGGCCGGTCTGGAAGGAACTGGATGATTTCAGAAAAAACGGCGGACGCTGCCGCAGTACGATCCGAATCTGGAAAGTCCGTCTTGATCCATTCGATGAGTCCGGACGCACTCTGGTTGTCAGCGCTACTGCGGATGGCGGATACAGCAGTTCATTCGACCGGAAATCCGCCTATCGTGTCGGGAAACTCTGCCGGACGGAGGATGGGGGAAAAACATGGACCGTTCTGCAGAACGGTCTCCCATTACCGCTTCGAGCGGAGGAACTGCTGTTTGATCCGAACCGCCGCAATCTTCTCTGGGCGGGCTTGAACCGTTCCGGAGGCGATGGACTTTACCGTTCGGAGGATGGAGGGAAAAACTGGACACGGATTGCCCCGGAGCAGATCGGGGCTGTCCGTGAGAACTGCATCGCTCCGGTCAAAGGGAATCCGGATGTCATCTATGTCAACGCCTTCCCTCCCGGGAAAAACGGTTTCTGGAGCAATTCGGTCCTCTGGCGTTCCGAGGACGGTGGAAAAACATGGCATGCTCTCAAAGAAGGCTTTATCAGCTCTGTCGTCGCGGCACCGAATCAGCCGGACCGGGTTTATATTGCGATTCCGCGGGGCCTGAAGCATTCCGATCGGAAATCCGGCATTTTCCGCTCGGAGGACGGCGGGAAAACATGGACTCAGATCGGATTGGAACTCCCCGAGATCAAAAGCCGGATCCGTCTCGAATGGGATCCCGTTCAACAGGGACGCCTGATCGTCAACACCCCGATCGGAACCTGGATTGCAACCGGGATTTGAAGAATTCAGCAAATTAAAGAAGGATTGTCCTCTGATGAACAAGAAAAACGTTTTTTCCGTTCTGGTTCTGGTCCTCCTGGCGATTCTTCCGGTGTCAAACGCCGGGGAGGGAGATCTGGAAAAAGGGTTCCGCAATCCGCCGGACGATGCAAAACCGTGGACCTGGTATCACTGGGTGGATGGAAATGTGTCCCGGGAGGGAATCCGGGCGGATCTGGAGGCAATGAAAGAGGCGGGAATCGGCGGATTCATTCTCTTTCATATCGGTCTGCGGATGCCGCAGGGGAAGGTCCGGACGCTGTCGCCGGAGTGGTATCAGCTGATCTGCCATACGATCGAAACTGCGGCATCCCTGGGCTTGAAAGTCGGATTTCACAACTGTCCGGGCTGGTCGACCAGCGGCGGCCCATGGGTCCGTCCGGAAGACGGAATGAAAGAGCTTGTCATTACGGAAACTCAGATTTCCGGAGAAAGGGCGCTGATTCTCCCGCGCCCGAAAATCCGGAATTTTCTGTCCGACACCGCCGTACTTGCATTTCCGACTCTGAAATCGGAGAAAGAGGAGGAAAAATTCCCGGAGCCGCAGCTTTCTTCCAATATTGATTTTTCGCTGAATCCGAAACCGCTTCCATGGAATTTCAACCGGAAGACCGGACGTTCTCTGGAGGTCCTTCGAAATCCGCGGACATCCGATTACGTCATGCTGGATCCCATCCAGCAGAAAGAGGCCGTTATTCTGACGTTTGAATATCCGAAAGCGGTTACCGCAAACCGTCTGGAGCTGAGCTACGGCCGTCACAGCGGCGCGGCGGATTACAGGATCTCCTGTTCCGAAGATGGTCTTGCATTCATTCCTCTGGTAGAGTACCGGCGTCAGTCGGCCAATATCCGTGTCTTTGCTTTTCAGGGGAAAAAAGCCCGTTTCTATCGTCTGGAAGTGAGGAAAATCTATCATGATTATCTTCCTGTTCTTCTGGCTTCCGCCCGTTTTTCAGCGGAACAGCGCATTCCGGATCTGGATGCAAAGGTGTTTCGAACCAAATCGCCGTCCTGCAAGATTCCCGGCACTCTCCCGATCTCCCGTGAGAATATTCTGGACGGAAAATCGATTCGCGACCTGACAGGAAACCTGGATTCGGAAGGAACACTGCGCTGGCAGGTTCCCCGGGGCCAGTGGACGATTCTTCGTTTTTCAACCGTCTTTCTGCAACGGTTCAACCATCCGACGGATGCTTCCGGAAGGGGACTCGAATGCGACAAGCTTTCTCCGGACGCCGTGAAAAATTTCTGGAAGGGAATGCCGGCGGAGATCATTCGGCGCGCCGGAGCGCTCTGCGGACGGGACCGCACACTCTCGATGATTCAAGTGGACAGCTATGAAGCCGGAAATCAGAATTGGACAACGACATTCCCGGCGGATTTCCGCCGTCTGCGCGGATATGACATGATTCCGTATCTCCCGGTTCTGTCGGGGCGTTATGTCGGGTCGCCGGAACGTTCGGAACGTTTTCTGGAGGATTACCGCCGGACCGTTTCCGATCTCTATTCCGAAGCCTTTGGAAAATGCTTTGCGGAACTGGCTCACCGGCATCATCTGGATTTCGTCACGGAATCCTACGGCGCGCCCTTTGATGAAATCCTTCAAACCTCCTGGTCCGACATTCCGATGGGAGAATTCTGGAAAGGAGGCATTCAGGCCGGCAATGCGCTTCTGGCATCGAATGCCGCCCGCATCTCCGGAAAGAAATATGTTCAGATGGAGTGTTTCACTGCGAATGAGAAATCCGGACGCTGGTCAACCACTCCGGCTTCGCTCAAGCAGCAGGGAGACTATGCGTTTTCACTCGGAGTCAACCGGTTCGTGTTCCACAGTTATGTGCATCAGCCGTTTCTCCGCTTCTGCCCCGGATTGACGCTGATGAAGTACGGATTTCATTTCAACCGGAACAATACGATGTGGAAACTGTTTCCCGGCTGGATTGCATACGTCAGCCGCTGCCAGTATCTGCTTCAGCAGGGGAACATGGTATCCGATGTTCTGTATCTCGGAGATGACCGCCCGCCGAGCGGGGTCTCTCTGAAGCCGGAACTCCCGTTCGGGTATCAGGGTGCCTGTCTGGACCGGACGGCTTTTCTCGAACGGCTGTCCGTGAAGAACGGAATGTTTCATCTCCCGCACGGGACAGAGTCCTCCCTGCTCATAGTTCCCTTTTCTGATTCCGTCGGAGAGGAGGTCCTTCAGAAAATCCTGGATCTGGCGGAAGCAGGAGGGACGATTCTTCTCGGACCGAGACCGAAACGGGCTCCCGGTTTGTCCGGATATCCGCAATCGGATGCAAAGGTCCGCGCTCTGGCGGATAAACTCTGGGGAACCGCCGCCCGTCCTCCGCAGGAACGGAGAATCGGGAAAGGACGCGTCTTCTGCGGGGTGGTTCCGGAAGTGGTTCTGAAACGGCTGAATCTCCCACCGGATCTCCAGTTGAAAGGGCCTGCGGCCAGTCAGATCTCATTTCTCCATCGCCGATGCGGAGACGGGACGGATCTTTATTTCATTACCAATGCGTCCAGACAGCCTGCAGATCTGGATTTCACGGTTTTTCTCCGTTCCGGCGCACGGATCCCGGAACAGTTTGACGCGGAAAACGGAACCGTCGGAATCTACCCCGTCTATCGCTGGAACGGAAAAACAACCGAAATCCCGCTTCGTCTGGGGCGGAATGATTCTATTTTTCTGGTCTTCCGAAAACAACCTTCCGGACCGCATCTGACCGAGGCCTCCTGGAAGGCCAGTCATTCAAAAGAAATTCTTCCGTCGTTTCTGAAGGAGGAGAACGGAAATATTTTCCTGCACGCGTCTGCTCCCGGGTTTTTTCAAGGCGAAGACTCCGCCGGAAAGAAAATTCACAGAGAGATCCGTGCATTCCCGGAAATCCGGGATCTTTCTCCGGAATGGCGCGTATCCTTTCCGCAGGACAGCGGCATTGCAGGCACCCGTCTTTTTCCCCGTCTCCGTTCCCTTTCAGAAAATCCGGAGCCGGATGTCCGCTATTTCTCCGGGACCGCAACGTATGAAAGAAGTTTCCCTATCCATAGCCATCATCGTGGTTTACAAGATCGACCGACTGTCCCGATCCATCTGTGATTTTGCAGACCTCTCCAAGAAATTTGACGAATGGGGCACACAGTTCGTCGC
>CASFTV010000014.1 GCA_949297765.1 uncultured bacterium
GAGATCTTGAATATATGCGCCTCAAGATTTTCAATCTGCCGAACAACAATCTCAAAATCATCATTTGAGGCGAGTTTTTCACAAACTGCAGAAGAGGCCTTTTTTCTCATCCGCGGCGCAGCGGAAGACGGCCCGGTATCCGCTGCAGTCGCTTGTGAAATAAACATAGTTTCCCGCATGGTCGAAAATCGGATGCGGATGGGAACACTGACAGTTCCAGCTGGAGCCATGACGGCAGAGCGGGATCCAGTCAATGTGTTTCCGCTCCCAGTCAACCCGCTGAAGGGAAATCATCTCATGTCCGCCGGGATTGTCAGGTTCACAGTAGTAGCCGTCTGAAACAAGAAGAGAACGGGAGTGCAGCGTGAAATGACCGTATCCGGTATAGGAGGCGGGAAGTTCCAGCTCTGTCAGAGAACCGTCCTCCAGCACACATTTTCCGATAAAATAACGTCCGCCCGCCAGTTTTCCGTGATAAACGATCTCCTTCCCGTCTGCCGTCCAGACTTCGTGGCAGACCCAGTCCTCCCGCTTCCGCCCGCCTTCCGCATTCCGCAGCCGGATGGACTTCTGCAACCTGTTGTCCCATAACCACATCCGCCGAATTCCGCAATCCGACGGCCACTCATGGTTGTAAAGAATCCGTTCCGGATCCACCGGAGAAAACTGGACGTGAGTGATCCAGCTTCGGGGAACTTCGATGCACTGAAGTTCCTGTCCGGTCTCCGTGTCATAGATCCGGAGAAAACTCGACAGATTCATCGACTGCACACGTTCGTCGATCCTCAAATGCTCCGGACACGCTTCTTCCCCCCAGAGCGCCTCCGCATCCACGGTCGGCACACAGAGCCGTTTCCCGTCCGCCGAAACGTGACAGAAGGCGGTCATCTGGCCGCGCGGATAGGTCGCCAGAACCCGGTCTTGCCCATTCGCAATCTGATGGATTTCCAACCCCTGAATATAATAAACAACATCGCGACGGTCATCCAGAACCACCGACGCCTTTCCAAGTCCCCGATACGGCGTCCCGTCAAAATAAACATAACTCTTCAGAAATCCCTCTTTCTGAAAGGTCAGCTGCTCCACTTCGCCGGTTGCCAGATGCTTCCGGAAAAGATTCGGATTCCCTCCGTCGCAACTGCTGATAAAATAAAGTCTCTCATCGGAAACATTCAGACTCGACCCTGTGAAATACAGCAGCTGTGAATCCGCAAGTTCTTCCGACGTAAGCTGTTCCATCATGCTTCCCACCATCTTCCTTTCTCCATCAACGGTCTCTTCCGCATTTCAGAGCGGGAAAAATGCAGACGCATTTTTCCCGGGTCAAGGGCTTCGCCCTTGTCGCGGTCCGGCGGCGAGACGCCGGTCGTGCGGAGCACGAAATCTCCCGCGTTCCATCCCCTCTTCCCATCCCCTCTTACTCCATCATTTTCCTCATCCGCCCGACATCGGGAACGTAACGGGAAACGCCGACTCCGGGTTCATTCAGAATCCGAATTTCATTTTTGTTTCCGAATTGCGCGCGAATGCGATGGGCCAGTTCCAGAATCGAAACCGGTTCCTCCGATCCAATGTTGCAGACCTCTCCGGGCGTTCCCCGGACGAGCAGGGTAAACAGCGATTCCACCAGATCATCCGCTTCCATATAGCTGCGGATGGAGGACCCGTCGCCGCGGATCAGGATCGGAGAATTCTGTTCGCAGTCGCGCAGGAAATTTCCGGCCGCATAATGAAGATCGCGCGGGAGATACCGGCCGATGAAGCTGAAACAGCGGGCGATGAACACCTTCTGTCCCGAGTCCATGCAGAGTTTTTCCGCGTCCCGCTTTGCGATTCCATACTCTGTCACGGGCCGGCACGGAAACTCTTCCGGAATCCGTTCCAGATCCGGCGGCTGAATTCCGTATACCGCGCCGGAACTGACAAACAGAAACCGCTCCGCGCCGCACTCTGCGGAACAGGCCAGAACATGCCGGGTTCCGTCCATGATAATGGAACGCATCTTGCCCGGAGGGAGCGTGGTGACGGCGGGAGCCGCCGCATGAAGAACGGCATCAAAATGAACTGCGGGAAACGGAAAATGACGGATGTCTCCCGAAAGAAATTCCAGCCCGGGAAGGACGCAGAGTTCCGGCAACTGTTCCCGGAATGCACCACAGTTCCGGGCCAGAATCGTGAACCTCAGATCCGGGACCGGATGACGGAGAAAATAATCCAGAATGCTTTTCCCGAAAAAACCAGTTCCGCCGGTCAGCAGAATCCGTTTTCCTGTCAGTGCATCGACGATCTCCCGCTTCAGCATTGCCGTTTCCCCGTCACTCGTCGAAATTGATCCGCTCTTCCTCAATGACCAGCGGTTTGTTTTTCACCTGTGTCCAGACCGCGCCCAGATATTCGCCGATCAGTCCGATGAAGAAGAGCTGAACCGCCGAGAAAAAGAACATGCCGATGACCAGCGGAGCCAGTCCCAGCTGGAACGTGTTCCACCAGATCAGCTTCAGCACCAGATAGAGCAGCGCGACCAGCAGACTGCCGAATCCGAGAAAAATTCCCGCGAACACCGCCAGCCGGAGCGGCAGCTTCGTATGATTGACAAATCCGGTCATCGCCATGTCATACAGCGTGAGGAAATTGTTATGAGTCCGTCCGTGCTTTCGTTTCTCCTGAATGAACGGCACCTCGACGCGGCGGAACCCGATTTCACTGACCAGTCCCCGGAAGTACGGATACGGATCGTGAAATTTGCGCAGCGCGTCGATAAACACCCGGTCATAGAGTCCGAATCCGGTGAAGCGCGGAATGACCGTTTCTCCGGGTGCGGCGGTCCCGAGCAGTTTATAGTAAAGTCTCCGGACCGCTTCCAGAAGAGGATTCGCCCGTGTTCCGCTCCGGACTCCGCAGACGACCTTGAATCCCTCTTCCCACTTCCGGAGAAAGGTCTCCATCAGTTCGGGCGGTTCCTGAAGATCCGTGCACAGGCTGATGACGGCGTCTCCGGAGGTGTTCAGCAGCGCATTGAACGGAGACCGGATATGTCCGAAGTTGTTCGAATTGAAGATGACTTTGAATTTCCGATCGCGGAGGGCGATGGCGCGGAGAATATCCCGGGAGCCGTCGGTGGAGCAGTTGTCCGCAAGGACAAATTCATAGTCGTACTGCGGAAACTTCTTCAGAACGGCCAGACAGCGCGTATAAAACTCCTCCAGATTCTCCGCCTCGTTGTAGCAGCCGCCCGCAATGCTGATTTTTTTCATCGCAACTCCTTGTCCCGCAGTGTCGGGATCCACATGTTCCTCTTGAGTTCCTCTTCCGGAAGGAAGGGCGCGAGATCCTCCAGCGGACGCGATACCATCCGTCCGTCCGGAAGACGCACGGATGCCGCTTTCGGCCCGAGCTCCTCCATCGGATCGGTCATCACCTCGCAGAAAACCGCCCCCGGCTCCGCAAGGATCTCCGGGAGCCGCTGTTCCGCCTCGCGGTTGGTCCGCAGACGAAACGTTTTCATCCCGTAAGCCGCGGCGATTCTCCGCATCGCCGGAAGCACCACTCCGGATTCCGCGGTCGATCCGACAAAATGTCCTTCGAAAAACGCCTTCTGAGTCAGTTTGATCGACAGGTACCCCGCGTTGTTGTACATGAAAATCTTAATCGGAAACCCTCCGTTCAGAATGGTCTGCAGCTCCTGAAGGTTCATCTGGATGCTTCCGTCGCCGGTGATGCAGACCACCTCCCGTCCCGGAGCGGCGGCCGCCGCTCCGATCGCCGCCGGAAGATCGTATCCCATCGCCGCGCAGCCGACGTTGGCGACCATCCGCATCCCCTCCCGCACCGGAAGCGCCTGACAGGTACTCGTATACGCCGTTCCGTTCCCCGTCACCACCACGCAGTCCGGTTTCAGAAAGCGCGACAGCAGCTCCGGAAACGCATAACTGCTGACATAATCGGTCCGGTTCCGGTGCTCGGGCAGAACCGCCGGATACGTTTTCCGGAGACGCCGGCAGTACTCCAGCCATTTCCGCTTCTCCGGAATCTCCGTTCCCTCCAGCGCCCGGAGAAAATCCCCCGCGTCGGCATGGATCCCGAGATCGACCCGGAACGTGGGCTTTGCAAGCTCCGCCGCGTCCGCATCCACCATGATCCGCCGGGCCGCCCGGGCAAACGTGGAAAAACTGTATCCCGTCTGACGGATGTTCATCCGGCTGCCGATCACCAGAAGAAGATCCGCATTCTGCAGAATGAAATTCGCCGCCCGCCCCCCGACAATTCCGGGCCGTCCGAAAAAGTACGGAAACTCCGACGGCAGAAGATCCAGTCCGGAGATCGCCGTCAGAACCGGAATCTTCCAGCGGAGAGCCGTTTCCCGGAACAGGTCGACCGCATCCGCGGACCGGATCCCGGAACCGGCAAACAGAACCGGACGCTCCGCTTTGCGAAGCTCTTCCACCACCGTTTCCGCATCGCTTTTTTTCAGACGGGGAAGAGGATCTTCCTCCGTGTCATATCCCGGGAGCGTGTCCGGATCGACCTCCGCTGCCTGAACGTCCAGCGGAATGTCCAGCCAGACCGGGCCGGGCCGTCCCGTCATCGCCAGATAACACGCCCGCTCCAGATGGTAGCGGATCTCCCGCGGCTCCTTGACTTCCGCCGCATATTTCGTGATCGGGCGGACAATGTCCACAATGTTGATCTCCTGATCCCCGAGCTGCCGCAGCTTGAGTTCCGGATAGCTGCTGAGCATCGTTTCGGTCCGGATCTGCCCGGAGAGGACGATCATCGGGACGGAATCGACCCACGCTCCCATCACTCCGGTCACGGCGTTGGTTCCTCCCGGCCCGCTTGTGACGCAGACCAGTGCGGGAATTCCCGCAACACGCGCATACGCTTCTGCCGCAATCGCGCAGGCCTGCTCATGAAGATTGCAGAGCCAGCGGATCCGCGGCTCGCGTGAAATCGCGTCGTCCAGATGCATCGCCCCTCCGCCGGTGATCAGGAAGGCCTGACGGACTCCCCAGTCGGCAAGAGTGCGGAACAGATAGTCGCTCGCCCTCATTGCCGCTCCTCCCCGCAGCAGGAGCGGATGACGCCGGCCATGTACTCCAGCCGTTCCCTGTCCATGCCCGGATAGACGCCGATCCAGAATGCGTTGTTCATCAGCAGATCTGTCTGTTCCAGCGAGCCGGAAACGCGGTAGTCGGTTCCCTCCTTCAGCGCTTCAACACAGGGATGGCGGATCAGGTTGCCCGCGAACAGATTCCGCGTCTGCACACCGGACTCCTCCAGCCGGGCGACCAGTCCGTTCCGCGTGAACGGCGCATCCTCCGCCACTGTAATCAGAAAGCCGAAGTAGGAGGGATCGCTCTCCGGAAGGATGGAAAGATACCGCAGGTGCGGGACACCGTTCAGCATATCGAGCAGATACCGGAAATTCTCTTTCCGCTTCCGCACAAATTCCGGGAGCTTTTCCAGCTGGGCGCAGCCGACCGCCGCCTGCAGATCGGTCATCTTGAGATTGTAGCCGAAGTGACGGTAGACGTATTTGTGGTCATATCCGCGCGGAAGGGTTCCGAACTGCCCGGAGAAGCGTTTTCCGCAGCGGTTGTCGACTCCCGGCGGACAGGTGCAGTCCCGCCCCCAGTCGCGCATCGAAAGAAGAATCCGGTGCAGAAGCGGATCCGCCGTGTAGACCGCTCCCCCTTCACCGGTGGTCATGTGGTGGGGCGGATAAAAACTGGAAGTCCCGATGTCGCCCCACGTTCCGGTCAGACGTCCTTCATAACGGGAGCCGAGCGCATCGCAGTTGTCCTCGATCAGCCACAGTCCGTGGCGGTCGCAGAACTCCCGGACCGCGCGGAGAGGAAACGGATTGCCGAGCGTGTGCGCCAGCATGACCGCCCGGGTCCGTTCGCTGAACGCCTCTTCCAGTTTCGACGGGTCCACATTCGCCGTGGCGGCATCCACATCCACGAAAACCGGAACGGCGCCGTACTGCACGATCGGAGAAACCGTTGTCGGAAAACCGGCGGCAACGGTGATGACCTCATCTCCCCGCAGGATGCGCCGCTCCCCCAGAAGCGGAGAGGTCAGCGCCATGAACGCCAGAAGATTCGCCGAAGAACCGGAATTCACCAGAAGCGCAAACGGAAGCCCGAGATACTTTGCCAGTTCCCGTTCCAGCTGTTCCGCATACCGTCCGCCGGTCAGCCAGAACTCCAGACATGAATCCGCAAGATTGCAAAGCTCCTTCTCGTCGAAGACCCGTCCCGCGTACCGGATGCGCGATTCTCCCGGACGGAACGGCTCCGCCGCCTCCGGCGCGTGGACCATTCTCCAGTATTCCCGGATCTTTTCCAGAATCTCATCATGCAGTTTCTGCGCGGCTATTCGATCCATTGCACACCTTTCCGTTTCGCCGATTCCAAGTAGGCATCAAGATCTTCTGCGCTGCGCACGGTTCCCTCCGTATAGAACGCGCGATACCAGAGCGCGGTCCGCCGGAACGTTTCCTCCGGGTCCCATACGCTGTGCCATCCGAGCTCCCGGACCGCTTTTGAACAGTCCAGACGGAGACGATGCGCCTCATGCGGCGTTCCCTTGTTTTTCGGACGGACCCGGATCTTGTCCCAGTGCCGCGCAAGCGCCTGTGCAAGCTGTGCGACGGTCAGAGGCCGGTCGTCCTCCGGCCCGAAATTCCATGCGTCGGCTGCGCGCGTTTCTCCGTCCAGCAGCTTTTCCCCGAGCAGGAGATATCCGCCGAGCGGATCAAGCACATGCTGCCACGGACGGGTCGCATCCGGACTTTGAATCTCCTCCACGCGTTCTTCCGCCGCCGCGCGGGCAAGATCCGGCACCAGACGGTTTTCCGCCCAGTCTCCTCCGCCGATCGCATTTCCCGCCCGTCCGCTTGCCAGCAGCACCCGATGGTGTTTCCCGTATTCGTCGGGATGGAAGAAGGAGCGGCGGTAGCAGGAGAGCACAAGTTCCATGCATCCCTTCGACGCACTGTACGGATCATATCCGCCCATCGGGTCCGTCTCCCGGTATCCGCGTTCCCACTCCCGGTTTTCGTAGCATTTGTCCGAGCTGACCGCCACGACCGCACGGACGGAATCCGCTGCCCGGACCGCTTCCAGAACATTGACGGTCCCCCCCACATTGACGGCGAAGGTTCCGGCGGGATCCTCATAGGAACGCAGCACCAGCGGCTGCGCCGCCAGATGAAACACCATCTCCGGCTGAAACTCGCGGAACAGCTTCCGGAGGTGCTGGGCGTCCCGGATGTCGCCGTATTCCGACCGGAGATCCGGATGGAGCAGCTCGAAGTGGCGCGAGTTTCCCGTTCCCGGAAGCGAGAACCCGCAGACCTCCGCTCCGAGACGAGTCAGCCAGAGCGAGAGCCAGGAGCCTTTGAATCCGGTGTGACCGGTCACCAGAACTCTCCTCCCGTTGTAGCAGTCGCGGAACATCTTCATTTCCAGTGCCGTGTCCACGGCGCATTGCCGGATTTCCAGAGTTCGTTGAGGAGGGCGTGTTCGCGGGGTGTGTCCATGCACTGCCAGAATCCTTCGTGCCGGAAGACCTGAAGCTGCCGGTCGGCGACGGCCCGGCACATGGGTTCCCGTTCGAATACAAGGTCTTTCTCCGTTGTCAGATAGCGGTCGGCGAATTCCCGTTTGAGGACCATGTAGCCGCCGTTGATGTAGCCTTGGGTTTTTGCCGGTTTTTCTTCGAATCCGGTGACGAGGTCTCCGCGGAGAGTCATTTCTCCGAACCGGGCGGCGGGATGGATCGCGGTCACGGTTGCCAGCTTGCCCGATTCCCGGTGATGGCGGTAGAGTTCGCGGATGTCCAGATCGGTGACGCTGTCTCCGTAGGTAAGGAAGAAATCCCGGTCGTCCGGGGCGAGGTAGCGGATGGCGCGGCCCACGCGTCCGCCGGTCATGGTGTCGAGTCCGGTTCCGGCCAGAGTGACCTCCCAGTCATCCTCGTCGGTGTCTCCGTAAAACCGGATTTCGGGGTGATGCCCGAGTCTCAGGGTCGCATCGGAGGTCCGCAGATGGTAATTCACGAAGTAGTCCGCGAAGATCTCCCGCTTGTAGCCCAGGCAGAGAATGAACCGGCGCACTCCGAATGCCGCATAGGTTTTCATGATGTGCCACAGAATCGGCTGTTCTCCGATCGGCACCATGGGTTTCGGAAGCAGTTCGGTCACTTCCCGCAGACGGGTCCCTTTGCCTCCGCACAGGATGATGACGGGGGGGATTTGTTCCGTTTTCCTCTTCACTCGATCGGCTCCTGAATGGTTTTCCTGTTTTTTCATAATATAAACAATCCGGGACAAGTTTCAAATGCAATCCGCTGAATTTGTCCAACAGATTTTCAGGCGGAGGGGATTCTCCGCGGGCCGGGGAAGGGGGATTCCGGGAAAATGGTCTCAGCCCTGCGGGACGAACGGGAGTCCGGCGGTTCGTGGCGGTGCGGTTGTGGCTCCGTTGATGAACTCGACTTCAAAGAGCTCGTGGACCGGTTCCTGAACCCGTTTTTCCAGAATGGCGACCAGAAGTTCGGCGGCATAAAAACCGATCCGGTGGGGGTGCTCATCCACGGTGGTCAGTTTGATCAGCCGCTGGACTTCGGGAAAACCGCTGAATCCGGTCAGAGAGAGGTCTTCCGGAACGCGGATGCCCATATCTTTCAGGCTCCAGTAGAATTCAAACGCCACGTTGTCGCCGTCGCATGCGATGGCGGTTGCCTCGGGGAAGCGCTTCAGAAGGCGGCGGAGGAACTCCGACGGAAGAAGTCCGGAATGAAAATACGATTCCTTCGCAAGAAGCCGCAGGGAACGCTTTTCCAGTTCGCCGCGGAACCCATCAAACCTCCGGGAAAGAATGTTGGGATACTGCGTAATATAGATGATGTTGCGGTGTCCCAGGTCGCAGAGATGGGCGGCCAGCATTTCCCCTCCGCGGAAGTCATTGTGCATCAGGTGGTTGAACTCGCCTTCCACGACGGGGATGCGGTTTTTGTCGATCCAGAGCGTCGGGACTCCCGGATTGGAAAGGTGGAAGAAGTTGGCAATGATCGCGCCGGAAACTCCGCCCATTTTCAGAAACTGCGCCGTTTCCCCCGGATCACTGTTGACAAGGGCGTAATAGAGCAGAGTGTTGTATCCGTACGCCTGCGCGCCTTCCTGAATGCCGCAGAGCAGCGAGGAGTAGTAGGAGACCGATACCCCTCCCATGAAGACAGCGATCGTTCCCTTGAACCGCGAAACATGCGGACGCACAACGGTTCCTCCTCCGCGCGAACGGCGTTCCAGATATCCCAGAACCGCCAGTTCCTCGACGGCGGAGTTTGCCGTCATCTTGTTGACCTGGAACTGTTCCGCAAGGTCGTATTCGGAAGGGATCCGTTCGCCCTCCCGCAGAGTGCCGGCACGGATCTGTTCCAGAAGCCATTCTGTAATTTTCCGTCGTTTTCCGCCTGTTGTTTCCATCGTTCTGTTTCCTGTCTTCTGTTTCCATACTATAACGCATCGAAATGATTTTGCAACCCCTGATTTTTAAAAATTGACTCAGTCAAGATTTTGATTTTTTTATTCCATTTGAGTATTGACAAATTCATAAAATCGTTGTATAATCTAAAAAAAGCAAAATATAACCCAGTTAAATTAAGACGGCTGCCCCGTCCGGAAAAAGAAGAACAAACACAGGAAAAATGCAATGAATGTCTTACGGAAATGGTTCTGCTGCGCGGCACTGCTGTTCAGCTTCGCCTGTTCTGGAAACGAGTCTCTGAAAGCTCCTTCCTGGATTAAAATCATGCCGAACGGAACGTTTGAAATCGACGATATCCGGGTGGCGATCGGCGTCAACGACGGCCGGCGCGGCGCAAGCGAAACGGCGGCCAACAGCAAATTTGAAAAAGCTCCGGGGACAATCGAACTCGACAGCCGGATCTGGCAGACCCGGTTCCATCCGTTTTCTCCGGGGCCGTTCTGCACCCTTCAGAAAAAACTGACCCTCTTTTCCGATTCGGAACTCAACTGGCGCTACACCTTCCTGGGGGCGGAAGGCAGCGGCATCCGCGGTGTCGGCGTGGATCTGACCATGCCGGCCGTCGAACGGGAGTTCATTGTGGACGGGAAGAAAGTGCCGGTTCCCGCAAAATTCACCCGCGTTGTCCTTTATCGCGGGAAATGCCGGATTCTGCGCATCCCCGTCGCAGGATCGGAAGTTGAGTTCTCCGGAGAGCTCGACCTGACAATTTCCGATCTCCGGAAGTGGGGGGCCGGAACCATCATCATCACCTTCACCATGAAGGAGCTGGAACGCCCGTGGAGGAAAGCGGGCTGCGAATTCGACATCCGCTACCGCGGAATCCGCATTCCCCGTGAAACGTTCCGGAGCGCGGATTTCCATTTCACGCCGGTCTCTCTCGCCTCCTCCGTCAACAACACCACCTGGGACGACGCGGCCGACGACGGCAAGTGCGGCTGGACCGACAAAGGCCCGGAAGACGATCTCCGTTTGTTCCGCTGCAAAGGTCTGACGCGACTGAACGAGATCCCGTTCGACATCGCCGATCCCGCAAAATGCGGCGGGAAAAACATTGTCGGCGTTGCGCACAGGAAAATGGGGTTGAACCTGCCCGATTCCATTGAAATCCCGATGAAGGGCATCAAGGCGGGCGGTCTTTACTTCCTCCATGCGGCGGCCTGGGCGAACGCATCGCCGGGAGAGTACATTGTCCGCTATGCGGACGGCTCCTCGGAAACGATCCCTCTCCGCAATTTCGACAATATCTTCAACTGGTGGACCGTGGGGACCAGCGCATCCTCCGCGATCGGCTGGATTCCGGATCCCGCGGGCGACAGCCGGAAGGGCCTCGGACTTTACCCGTGGCGGAATCCCCATCCGGAAAAACCGATCTCCTCCATCGTCATGAAAATGGCGGACAACGCGACGAAAAGCATGCTGCTGCTTGCGGGAATCACCGCCATCGACCGCGCTCCGCTGATCCCCGCGGAAGAGGGCGGCGCAGCCGTGGACGACACCGGATGGCTCCCCTATTCCCCCGTCGACGTGAAGGCGCTGGAAAAGAGCATTCTCGACGTTTCGGATATGGTCCCGGCACCCGCCGGAAAATTCGGGTTTGTCCGGGCGGACGGCGAAACCTTCCGCTTTGAAAACGGCAGAGAGGCGCGTTTCATGGGCATGTGTGTCCTTGGATTCTTCCAGGCGGACAAGGCCTATACCTCCGCTGTTCTGCGCCGTCTGCGCGGGATGGGCGTGAACATTGTCCGTGTGGGGGTCGGCGGCGACGAGCCCGGCGGAATCTTCAAGCCCGGCGGACGCATGGAGTTCGATCCTGCGCGCCTCGACCGCTTTTTCTTCTATCTTGCCGAGCTGAAGAAGAACGGCATTTACATCCAGTTCGACCTTCTCCCCTCCCGCGGCGTGAAGAAATTTGAGAATCCCGAACTGGAAGGGGTCCGCTGGTATCCCAACGTGTTTGTAATGCCGCAGATCCGCGCCCGTCAGAAGGAGCTGATTACGAAACTTCTGACGACCGTGAATCCCTATACCGGCCTTCCGCTGGCGAAGGATCCCGCACTGGCGATGCTGATGGTGCTCAACGAAACCTCTCTCCTGGATCAGCCGGTCCGGGACAAGCTGACCCATCCGCTGGTCAAGGCGGAGCTGCAGAAGAAATTCAACCGGTGGCTCTCCGGAAAATACAAATCGCGTGATGCGTTGAAGAGCGCCTGGAAGGGATCGCTCGCCGATTCCGAGGATCCCGCCGCCGGGACGGTTGCCATTCCGGTGGATTACAACCGTCACCGCTATTCCGTGGAACGCGAAACGGACTACCGGCTGTTCATGGCGGCTCTCCAGAGCGAATATTTTTCGGAAATCAGGGATCACGTCCGCTCCCTCGGCTGCACGGCGCCCGTCACCGGAAGCAACCACTGGACCACCGATCCGCTGGATTTCCATTCGAATGCCGCCTCCACCGACTTTATCGACCGCCACGCCTACTGGGCGCATCCGGCGGTGGACAACGGATGGGGAATCGAACAGATCCTGTTCAATCCCAACTCTTCGCTCAAGTCCGGGACCGGCGGCCTGATGGAGAGCATTATCGCGCGCCGCGTCGCCGGGAAACCGTTCACTCTGACGGAATGGAATGTCTCCTCGACCAACGAATTCCGCGCGGATGCACAGCTTTACATGCCCGCGTATGCCTCCATGCACGGATGGAATCTGTTCCAGTTCCTTTACAACATGAACCGCGGACTGGCGGAGCCGAAACGGATCGGCAGCGCATTCGATCTTGAACGGGATGTCCTCCAGCAGAACATGTGGCCGGCAACCGCCGTGATGTTCCACCGCGGCGACGTCCGGAAGAGCGAGCACCGTTTCTGCGAGACGCTTCCGCTCTCCGAGGCCGCGACCCCGCGCGGAAAACGGATCGATGCCAGAAAACTGGCGCGGGAAGGTCTCCGTTCCGGCGCGGGAATCCGGATTGCCGATCCCTCTTCTCCGGCGTCTGTTTCCTCCCGTCCCGCCGGCGGGGAGGGAGACTCCTTCGCCTCGGAGACCGGGGAGCTGTTCTGGAATTCGCGGGGGCTGTTCCGGATCGACACTCCCTGCACCCAGGCGTTCGCCGGATTCGTCCCGAACGAGACGGTCCGCTGCCGCGACACGGAATTCCGGACCTCCAACGACTTTGCGGTCGTCATCATGACCAGCCGCGACAACCAGCCTCTCGCCAGCTCGGGACGGATCCTGATGACCACCGTTGCACGCTGCTGGAACACCGGTATGAAGTATGCGCGTCTCCGCAACCGGATCTCCGCTCAGGGAACCGCTCCGCAGATTTTCCAGCCGGTCAGGGGAAGCGTCAAGCTGCGGACCGGGAAAGATCTGGAGGTTTACGCTCTTGATTTCTCCGGCCGGCGGACCGCTCAGGTAAAATGCTCCAGACAGAACGGAATCCTGACCATTCCGGTCGGAAGCGCCGTTCACTATGAATTGACGGAACGAAAACAATAAGGGAAGTTGAAAATGAAAAATCCGAGTTGGAAATTATCGGTCCGGCGGATGTCTGCGTTCTCGCTGGTGGAACTGCTGATCGTGATCGCGGTCATCGCGATTCTGATTGCCATGCTGCTTCCGGCG
Source organism: uncultured bacterium (assembly GCA_949297765.1). Taxonomy (GTDB): domain Bacteria; phylum Verrucomicrobiota; class Lentisphaeria; order Victivallales; family UBA1829; genus UBA1829. Next base: position 13,182 of record CASFTV010000014.1, read on the forward strand.
CTGCAGAAGGCAAAATCGAAAGCCGCGGATGCCACCTGCATCGGCAATCTCAAACAGGGCGGAATCGCGATGAACGCGTATGCGCATGACAACGACGATTTCGTCAATCCGTGGCCGCTTGCCTCCGGGACCGGAGACGCCTGTGTCCGGTATCTCGATTCCTGGCGCGGATTCGGGCTTTATCTTCAGGGAAAGTATCTTGGCAGTCCGAAGCAGCTGTACTGCGGCCTTTTCGGACAGGTCAACAACTCCGCCCGGGGAGATATTGAATGCAACTCCATTGACTGGAATACCATGAAGTACAAGCCCGGCGTACCGGCCTCTCTCGGATCTGAGGGCGCGGAAGCGGAAGTCATCTGGGGATGCTACATCATACGGGGAATGCGCAGCAGCGCCGACCGGCCGCCCCGTCTTTTCAAGGCCGCCACCACTGCGATGGTGTCGGAATACGGATGCAACCGGATATTGCTGGCTGACCGCTGGGTCGCCGCACACACCGGCCGCTGGCCCGTCCTGTTCGGGGATGGGCACGCCGTCTTCATGGGAGAACGCGCGATCCGGAAAGCCTGGTGGTATGATTGACCAGGCCGGGAAACCGGCAAAAAATATGAAAAGGAGAAAGTGTATGAAACCATTTATTGCAGGAGGTTTGTTCCGTCTGTTCGCGGGAATTGCGGCAATGACGCCGCTGATCCTTCCCGGAGCGGAGACGGCAAAGGAGGAAAAAGAGATGCCGGCACGGCTGTTCACCGTTCGTGACGGAATGCCGAATCTCGCCGCAAAGCTCGCCGCAGGGAAACCGGTGACGGTGGTTTTCCTCGGCGGATCCATCACCGTGATGGGATCCTATACGCAGGTGGGCTATGTCAGCTATGTCGGGAAATGGCTCCGGGAACGCTATCCCGGCGCGTCGATCCGCATCCGCAACGCCGGAGTTCCGGGAACCGGATCCGACTACGGGGCAAAACGGTATGACCGCGATGTCCTCCGCCACAATCCGGATGCCGTTTTCGTTGAATTCGCGGTCAACGACGGCACCACCGACCGGACCCGGGAAATGGAACGCATCGTCCATAAAACATGGCAGAAAAATCCCGGGACGGATCTGGTCTTCTTCTACACGCTCGACAAATCCCATCTGAAGGATTATCAGGCGGGACGTCTTCCGTTCGCCGCCGCATGCCATGAGCGGGTCGCGGAATTTTACGGAATCCCGACCATCGGAACCGCGTTCCTCGCCGCCGGCAAAATCCAGTCCGGCGAGATTCCGTGGAAAACCTTCTCCGGCGACACCTGTCATCCTTCCGCCGCCGGATTCCGGATTTTCGATGAGGCATTCGCTTCGGCCCTCCCGGAACTCCTCCGTCCGAACGCCGGATTCCAGCATAAACTGGGACGGTCGATCACTCCGAATCTGGAGGTCTATCCGCCGCGTCTGAAAGCAAAACCGCTCCCCCAGGCCTCCTTCCCGCTGGCGAAAGGCGAGGCCGCCGCGTTTTATCCGCTTCCGGCTCCCGCGGAACACTGGGTCGAAGGCCCCGTCTACAAAACGCAGGATGGAAAAACGCTCTGGAGCATCCATCTCCTTCCCCGGAGTGCCGCAGGAAAACTGGACGGAACGGCAGGAATCGACCGTTCCCTCTGGGCTGAAAAATTTGCGGAGTGGTTTGAGGAAGGACACTGCTTCTCCGGAACCGACGGCATGTCGGTCTTTTCCGGAGCGGAGAAGACTTCTCCTGTCCTCGGCATGGGCGGAAAAGAGGTCGCGGTGCTCTGTTTCACCGCACCGGAAAGCGGCGATTATGTGTTCCGGGTCCGCTCGGGTCCGTTCCGCATGTGGGCCAATGACGGAAGCACCGTGGCGTTCGGCGTTCTGAAATTCTCCGGAAAACAGAATGCCGGCGAGAAACTCGCCCTGCATCGGGAGATCCGGAAAGAGGAACGCGGCGTTTCCATGGAGTTTGAAACCAGACTGGAAAAAGGCGATCAGGTCGCATTTGTTCCCGATCTCAAACTTCCGAATTACATCCGCGGCGGCTGGCACCGCCTGCAGATCACGGCGGCTCTCCGGAAAACCGCAGGGAAATAACACCCCGAACGGAAAAAAGAAAGGAATCCGCAGCCGGTCAACGACTGCGGATTCCTTCTGTTTTCCGGAACATCAGGGACGGAAGGCAGTCCTGCTCTTTTCCGTTTTCCGGACTCCGGATTACGAATCGGAGCGGACAAATTCCAGAAGATCGCGAAGCGGCGCGGTCGCCAGTCCGATGACATGATCTGCGGCACCGTAATACACATAAACCGTATCGCCGACCAGCAGATTCGCGCAGCTGAAGACAACATTCGGGACATCTCCGCGGCATTCCCACCGTTCCCTCGGTTCCAGAACCGGGGTCCGCGGACGAGCCAGAATTCTGGACGGATCATCCCGGTCAAGCAGCATGACGCCGATCCGATAGATATGATCCCTGTCCGCACCGTGATAGAACGCAAGCCATCCAGCTTCCGTTTCGATGGGGACGCCGTTCATCCCGATATATTTCCCTTCCCACGGGACATCCGGACGCGCACCGCAGAGCTCGCGCATTTCGGATTCATCCCAGCGGCGCAGATCGGGAGAATACGCCAGCCAGATGTCCGGTCTGCGGCGATGGAAGGAACAGAAACGCCCGTTGAATCGGACCGGGAAAAGAACATGATCCTTATTGTCCTCTCCCTCCACCATCGGCCCGATCACTTCCCAGTCGATGAGATTCCGGCTCCGGGCGAACATCGGATAAATACTTCCGCAGTAGTTGACTCCCTGCCCGCTGTAATAGGAGTTCCCGCAGTACGCCATATAATACACCCCGTCGATGCAGGTGACGCGCGGATCCTCCACTCCTTTCCAGTCATACTTGCAGGAGGGCTTGAGAACCGGATTGCGGAGACGGTTCCAGTGAATTCCATCCGTGCTGACGGCATAACCGATCCGACTGGTCCAGTCCTTCCCCTCCGCACGATAATGCATGTGAAAAAGCCCGTCCCGGTAAATCACCGACGGATTAAACACATTTTCACATTCCCAGAGACTTTCCGGAATCGGAAGAAGGATCGGTTCCGAAGAATAACGGGTTAATTGAAACACGGATTCAGCCATTGTTCACTCCTCATCTGAAATATTCGGAAAAATGCGCACATTTTTCCGGGTCAAGGGCCGCTGCCCTTGTCGCGGTCCAGCGGCGAAACGCTGGTCGTGCGCAGCACGAAATACAATTCCCATCTCATCCCTCTCTCTCATTCTCCCTGCCTCCCCCCTGTCCGGGAGCGGACTCCAGGGACAAGGTCAGAATTTCGCCTGGACGCAGGAGATCCGGCACCCCATCACATCCATCTCCTCCGCCGGGGTGTTCCGCCAGATCCATCCGCTTCCAGACGGACCTTCCCGAAATCCGGAACGGGACGGCGGTGCAGAAATCCGGATTAAAGATCCGGACAACCGCAGATTCGCTTTCCTCCGCCGGCTTGCAGCAGGAGAGAACAACATCTCCGGAAAGCGAGAACATGGAAAATTCGCGCGGCAGACGGGAGATCCCATTCGGAAGCGGCCGGAAAAAGATTTCCGCGAGATCAGAATTCTGCTCACAGGGACGTCCGGAGGTGAATTTCCGTTCATCGGCGGCATCGAACACGGCGGGCGGCGGGCAGAGGAATTTCCGATACTCCTTTTCCAGAACGGCGAGAGAAGTCCGTCCCGGCCGCATGGCGGCTTCGAACCGATGAACGCCAATCAGATTGGCATCCGGCACGTCCCATTCGCGAGGCTCTGCGACGGACGGATGGTCCGGGAAATCGGAGTTTGTCACCCGCCCGACACAGCGCAGCAGGGTCAGGGACAACGCCCCGTCCTCGCGATATTCACACTCATACAGCCCGCAGTTGAAAACCGCGAGATCCTCCGCGGCGATGACTCCGCTGTTCGGAAATCCCCGGAAATAATTTCCGCGGGGACGCTTTTCAAATCCGAACGGGACCGATGCAAAGAAATGATCCGCACTTCCGTTCGGCCGGAACAGAACTTTGAATCGGTGATTCGAGGAGCGGTTGTCCAGCTCGAATCCGAGATCCAGAGAGCGCGAGAAGCGTTTCAGCGAATAGCGGACGGTCAGACGGTTTTTCACCGTTTCCGCACTTCTTCTTTTCATCCGGAAATCATAGGATTCCGGCAGATCGAAGCAGTAGGACACCTCAATTCCGCAGGCGGTTTGCCGTACGGAGATTTCGCTGACGGCCGCAATGTCGATTTCCCGGTCGCCGGGAGCGGGGAAGAAGTTGTAGGTGTGGCCGATGTCCGCCTCGTCGCGGAAGGCCGCCGGATCGGAATACACCTTTCCGCTTTCCTTGTCCGTCAGAGTCATTCTCCCCCGCTCGTCCACCGTGAATGCCAGAAACTCATTTTCCAGCACACACGTTTTCTCCGGCACGGGGGACGGCCCCGCACACGGACGGACCGTATACACCCGGTATCCCATCGGCGGAAGATCGGCGGCGGGGAAGCGCAGGACAATCTCTCTGCAGTCCATCCGTCCCGGGAGATTGATCGGCGGATAGTTTCCGAACGCCCGCTTCTCCTCGGACACAAGCGTGAAGGGTACCGGATTCCCCGCAGGATCCAGAAGCTCGAAATTCCCGACATTCTCCTCCAGAGGAAAATGGAGCGTGGCGGAAACCTCTTCGCTGGAAAGGTACGGAACCGGATGGAAAACGGCGATCAGATAATCTGTTTTCCGCATTCCGGAGCGGTCGAGCCGCTCCAGGAATCGGCGGAAGATCCGCGAAGTCAGCGCCTCCGTCAGATCCTTCAGACGGGCGAAGCGGTTTTCGTTGTCGGCATGGACCCGGGAGGTGCTGCATCCGCAGATGGAGTCGTGCGGATGATTCCGCAGAAGAGATTTCCAGGCGTAGTTCAGCGCGCCGGTTTCGCAGAAGGAGAAATCGCCCGAGGCCTCCGCAAGCAGGACTCCGAGCGGTTCCAGCAGAAGTTCCAGGGCGGCCTGCGCTTTTGCATTGAGGCGTTTCAGCGGCGACCGCGCGGAAAGAGTGCCGTTCAGGAGCGAGGAGAAATCGCTCAGGCGCATCTCCTCCGCAACGCATGGAAGAGTCTCTCCAGCCTCCTCGCGGACGCCGTTGATGAACGCGCGGAGCGTGGACTGGCGGAATCCCGGAAGGCGCGGCAGCAGTTCCGGAAGATCCTCCTGCGCCTCCAGATGATCGACGCCGTTCATCAGAAGCCGGTGAGAGGTTGCCGCTTCTCCATCCTGCCGGGCAATCGCTTCAGCGGCATAGCGTTCCGCCCGTCCGGGATCCGCCGAAAGACGCTGGAAATTATTGTACCAGCGGCTCAGGAAGGAGGCCAGAACCCGGGAGCCGTCAGGACTTTCCCAGTAGAATTCGTTCCGGGTTCTCCGGTCGAATCCGCGGCCGAAGATGCAGGAGTCGATTCCGAATCCGGCGAGGATCTGCGGAAGCTGGCGGATCAGACCGAACTGGTCCGGGGCATATCCGACATCGCCGCATCGGCCGAATGAGCGCGCAATCCGGGAGCCGGTCAGAAGATTGCGGATGGTGGCCTCCCCGCTGGTCAGGAAGAAGTCGTTCTGGACATACCACGGGCCGACTCTCAGGTTCCCGCGTTCAATCCAGTGCCGAAGCTCCTCCCGGCGTTCCGGGCGGATCTCCAGATAGTCCTCCAGACAGATGGTCTGCGCATCCAGTTCAAAGAGAAAGTCGGGATGGCGCTCGAAGATCCCGAGCAGATGGTCGATCAGATCCACCAGCCGGAGACGGAAGGTCTCGAACGGCTGATACCATTCCCGGTCCCAGTGGGTGTGGGAGACCACATGCGGATGAAGTCCATTCCGCGGTTCCATCGTTCACCGTGCTTTCGGGAAGGGCGTTCCCATGACCTTCGCCGCCGGAATCCACTGATCGCTGTAGGCGACGGAATCGAAGCGCGGCGGATTGAGTCCGACCTTGTCCACCTCGTTGTACGGGGCACGGGGATTGTCCTCCAGACGGCCCAGCGCCCAGATCATCCACCCGACCTTCTGTTTGGCAAACATCGTGAGCATGCCGGAGATGAAGGTCCGGCAGACCGTTTCACTCTTGTTCCAGTGTGTCGCTCCGAATTCAGTGCAGAGAACGGGAACTTCGTATTTCTTCTGAAACGCCGTGATGAAGCGGTCGACGTCCCACGGATGGTTGTCTTCCGGATAGTCGTGGAAGGAGAAGACCACGTTGTTGTAAGGCGCGTCGACCGTTTTTGCCGTCGGTCCCCAGGTGCGTTCCATCGCCCGTGCGTGCGACCAGTCGCAGGTGCCCAGCAGAAGGATGTGGCGGCGGTCAACCTGCCGGATCGCCTTCAGACAGCGGGTGTACCACTGACGGGCCAGCTCCGGCGAGATGTCGTGCGGTTCATTCAGCAGCTCGTAGCCGAGAACGTTCGGTTCATCCTTGAAGAATTCCGCAACCTTCACCCATCGGCGGATCCATTCCTGAAATCCGGCGTCGCTCCAGCGGGGAACGGTCTGCTTTTCCCTTGCCTTCGCCTCATCGACCTTTGCGGTGAAGTAGCCGTGGTCGTCCAGAATCACATACATGTTATGCCGCTTGGCCGCCTGTACTACCGGAACGATGAAGTCGCGGATGTGTTCGTCGATGTCCAGCGGTTCCGAATCGCGGTTGTTGAAGAAGCGGGTGTAGAACGCCAGACGGACCGTGTTGAGTCCGCGCGCCCGGCAGAACTTCATGACCTCCTCGTCCTGAGCCGGGAGAATGACGTCGCGTGCATAGCCGAGTCCGACCGGAATGAAAATCTGTTCGCCTTCCTTTGCCTTTTCGCTCGTGACAATATGGCGTCCTTTGACTTTCAGCCAGGCGTAGGAGTCATCCGCATAATAGCCGTAGAGCGGCTGTTCGATGGAGCGGTCTGCGGTTTCCTTTCCTCCGTTCACCGTCGCAAAGATGGTGTTCCAGCGGTAGATATGGATCGGCGGACGCTGCCATTTGAGTTCATATTTCCCGTTCCGGCTTTTGACGGTCCGGCTCTTCTCCTCGCCTTTCGAATTGCGGACGGTCACGGTGACATCCGCTTCCGGCTGATCGGTCGTTCCGGTTACAATAAGCTCCTTCTGCACTTTTGTCGGATTGCAGGCGAGTTTCAGGGTCACTTTCCGGGGCCGGGCGATGGCGGCGGAGCGGTATTCGACACTCCCCGGATCCGGCGTAAACTCCAGAAACAGGGTGGTGTACTTCTTGCCCCGCCCTTCCGGAAGAGGAAGAACGATCTCCTGAAATTCCGGACTGCCGGTCAGAGGAAGTTCCGGCATCGGCATGTCGACATAACTTTTGTCCGTCCTGCGCCAGCGGACCCGGAGACGGGTGTCCTTCCGAGTCCGGAGGCGGAGCACCAGCGCCTCTTCCGGGGAAAACTCCCCCTGCAGAGGTTTCCTGAATACCAGCATCGAACGGAAAAAAAGATGTCTTCCCGGTTTTTCCCGGAAGTGGGTGACGATCCCGTCCTTTACGCTTGCTTTCAGCCCGTCGGTCGGAAGAAGCCGTTCGTCGGAACTTCCGGCGTCCGTGGTGAACGGAATGACAGGCGCCGCCGCCTGCATCGACAGGACTGCGGCCGTCATACCGGAGATCAGAAGTTTTTTCATCGCAGAGATCCTTTCCCTTGTCCGCCGCTTCCTTCCGGCGGCGGTGCTGTTCTATCTTTATCGTTTGCCGAACCTCATCCGGCGGTCATTTTTCTCTCCGGACTTTCCCTGTCCGCCTCTCCATCTGCCGGAAAATGGCAGAGGAGAACTGACCACGCCCTGAAATTCGATAAAAGTAAATTTTATATTCCTTTCCGTCCCCGGATTTGCATCACGGCTCCGTTTTTCCTTTTCCGCGCACAGGGGAGGAGTCGTGACTTCTGCGCAGAATGAATTCGTTTTGAAAAATATGACGGTGCGCACGGGTTGCGTCCGCGGAGGCGTCGATGAGTTCCATCGTTCTCCGGCACATTGCCGCGACGGGATGATGGAAGGTGGTCAGGGGCGGATTGAGGAGTCCGGAATAGACGGAACCGCTGAATCCGACCAGCGCAAGATCTTCCGGAATTCGGAGTCCGTTTTTCTGCAGAAGGTGCATGACGTTTGCGATCAGGAGATCGTTCCGGATGAAGACGGCGCGGATTCCTTCGTCCCGGTGAAGGCGGAGGATGGTATCGGCAATTTCCTTCGGGATCCGGTCGGAAGGAGTCTCTGTCGGCGGCTGGAGACCGAAGACCCGGAGTCCTTCCGAAAGAAACGCCTCCAGAAGCCGGTCGTTTCCGGGAAGCGGGAGATTGGTCGTCCGGAAAATATCGTTGAGACCCACGGCCGTATGGCCGTTCTTCCGGAAGAGGCGGGCGACATCGCGGTAGGACTGAATGCTGTCGAATCCGACCAGTTCGATTCCGTTGTCAAGATAGGCTTTTTCCTGTTCCGAATAGAGAAAATCGTATTTGAAGATCACAACCTTTTCCAGCTGGCGGAAGAGCGGAAAGAGTTTTTCCGCATGGAGAAACTCCTCCTGCGGCGTATTGCCGTGAATCCAGATCAGTTTGCGGATGCCTTTGGCGATGATTTCACTGACTCCTTCGTAGAGACGATCCGGGTCGACACCGGAAATTTCAAAGAAGCCGCACCGTTTCCGAATCTCTTCCGTCAGAATTGTCAGAGCGGTTGTAAGATATTCCAGAGCAACAAACTTGCCGCAGTAGAAGATGCCGATCTGATCGCTGGTTCCTCCGTGTTTGAGCAGAAGCGCGGAGCGGGAGCGCACATAGCCGGAGGCCTCCAGATAGTCGCGCACCCGCTGTTCTGTCGCCGCCGAGACGCGGACCTTGTCGCACCGTCCGTTCACCACGGCGGAAATCACTCTGCGGCTGAGGTTCAGCTCTTTCGCCATCTGCTGCATGGTCAATGCCGGACCCGTCTTTGGCATTTTCAGATTCTCCCTGGATTGCTTTACTCGTGTGAATTGACGGAAATATAGCAAGGAAAAAAGGGGTTGTCAAGTTTTTTTTCAGAAAAAAAAGAAAAATTCGCGGAGATGGGGAATTTGTGAAAGGATCGAACGGAAAAACGGAGGTGAGGGTGCCGCGGGCGGCGCCGGAGGACCGGAGACCGCTCCGCGGACGGTGCGGGATTACCAGCGGTAGTAGCGGTAGGGGTCGTCGACGGGGAGGGGATCGTCGGCGTACAGAAGTTTTGTCGGTTCTCCCAGTTTCAGATACGGACGTTCCGGGATGCCGCCGCTTCCGGAAATGTTCCGGCAGAGAATCGTCAGGACATTGCCCTTCGCCTTCAGATCGGAGCGTTTCAGCTCATAGATCCGCGGAGCTTTCCAGTAATCCTTCGGATTGGTTTTTCTGGAAATTTCTCCGAGATAACGGTCGTTCAGCCAGACGAACGATTCGTCGTCCACCGGTCCGATCCGGAGGATGCAGTCCTTCCGGACCGGCAGATCAAAACGGACTTTGTACCAGAATGCGCCCAGATAGGTCTCAAGGCCTTTCGCCTGAGAGTTGAAATATCCGGGGACTCGTACTCTGCGCCATTTCCCGGTGTCGGAAGAACTCTTCTGCCAGCCGTCCGGAATGCCCCGGTTTTCCGGATCCGTCCTTCCCTTCCATTCTGCCGGCAGGAAGACTTTTCCGCCGGAATGGCTTTTTTCTCCCGCCAGGTACGGCGCCATCTCCACCGAACTTGCCGCGCCGAGATTGTAAAGCAGACGCGCAACGCAGTACAGACTGTGTTTGCGCGCATTCCGCTCATTGTTCTGCGCCGCGTTGAAATGCCACGGGACAATCTGGCAGAAAACGATCTTCCCTTTTCCGCGCGGGAGAACCCGAAGGAAACGGCCGCCCGGTCCCTCTTTCCCGAAGGAGGCGGTTTCCACTTCCGTCCGGAAATGGAGATCGGCGTTGGAGATCCCCTCGAATTCTGGAATGGTACTCAGCCCTTCCGCCCGTTCAAATCCGAATTTCCCGCTTTCCAGATGGATTTTGTCCGGCGCGAATGCGGCAATCTGCTCCGCCGTCAAATTGAGCGCCAGAAGAGTGTTTTCGTTCCCGGGTGTGCATGCCCGGACCGCATCCGCTCCCGTGCGGTCGAAGACGATCAGGGCATTCTCCGGAAGAGAGGTCTCCCCCGTCAGTTCCCGCGCGGGGATGGAGAGCGTTTCCAGCATGTTCCGGAGCTGTTCCGATCCGGCGGCGTAGAGCGGACGGACCGGTTCCGGTTTCCGGTTCAGCGCATAGCGGATGCACGTCCGGAGAATCTCCTCCGCTTCCGGATCGGAAACGGTTCGTCCGGAGAGATCCAGCTGACAGAAGATCGCCCGTCCGTCGCGTCCCCGGTACTCCAGCAGAGGCGCGTATTCCAGATGGAATCCGCCGGTGATCAGAGGAAGAAAGTTGCCGCGGGTCGGTTTTTCCGGAATGACTCCTGCGACCATGCCGCGGTTGCCCGCCCGCCAGACCCGGGTGTTGCTCAGATGCCCCCACGGCTGATGAACATCGGATGGTTCCACCGCCGGAAGATCCGGAAAATACTCCGGGAGAAGCGTGGATTTTCCTCTCCAGTCACGGATTTCCCGCTCTTTCCGGAACGGCCCCGCAAGGGTCCAGACCTGACGCAGACCGTGGATCTGCGCGCGGAATCCGAGGCGGTAGAGTGTCTCGTACGACTGCTCCAGAACAAGAATCACACAGCCGTTTCTCATTGCTTTTTCCAGTCCGGGAAGCGGCTCCCGCAGAGCGTTCCGTCCGCAGATCAGCAGGCGAAGACCGGAAAAATCCTCTGCTTTCCGGACCGGACGGAACGGAATCTGAAGCGAACGGAGAAGTTGTTCCGCCGACGTTTCCGGATCCAGAAGGCCGATCCCCGCAGGAAACGCCGCGCTCTCCATGACGGGGAGAATGTCGACGTGGAAGCGGTCCGCCGTGTCCGGAAATCCCGCACACCGGAATTCCGCCTGAAGGGAGAGCGTCCGGAGGGGGGAGGCGGAGGGTATCCGGAAAACCAGAGGGACTTCTCCATAGCTTCCCGCCGGAATGACAATGCTTCCCGTTTCGCTCTTCTCGAGTTCCGGAATGCGCCAGCTCCAGAAAACGGTCCGTTCACGACGGCTGTCGTTGAGAATGGTCAGCTGCTTGCGGACCGTTTCGCCGGGACGGTAGTTGTGATCTTTTTCCGAGAACTCTTTTCCGGGACCGGTGATCCGTCCGGTGATCTCGGCGAATCCCGCCGCGAGGGTGCGTCCGAACGGTGTCAGGGTGAAGTTGGAAAGATCGTGCGCCTGCATCCAGTCGGTGCGCATCTGCCGGGTGTTGAACCGGTCGGGAGAGGTTCCCGGCTGTTTGAGATTCCGGAAGCGGTCCGGATTTTCCATTTCCCGGAATTCCGCGATTCGTCTCATCAGGCGGACCTGATCCCAGGGCAGGAGAGCGGAAACGCCCCTCCGGCGCAGGGAGAACAGGTTGTCGTGAAGCTGTTTTTCCCAGATTCTCTGCGGAAGATCGGTCGCACCCCAGGCGCTCTGCAGCTGCCAGAGATGGAGCTTCGCATTTCTCCGGAGAAGGCGGCTCTCTTCCCGGTAGTATCGCTTCAAAGCGGGCGTGGAGGCATAGATGCTCTCTCCGAAAAATGGAGCGCCCCACTCCAGAAGATGGAGCCACTGATTGACCGCCGCATGATGGATGAAGGGATTGCCCCGGTGACTGGAATAACTGGCGACGTGCGGAGCGCCCCATTCCATCAGCATCAGCGGAATGCGTCCGCGAATTTCCCAGTGTTCGAACCAGTCGCTTTTCTCCTGAATCGGCGCCCAGTTGAGATAGCAGTTGATCGTATAGATTCCGTCCAGATTTCCGCTTTCGTGGTGGTAGACCGGTCGGGAGGGGTCCAGCTTCCGGACAATTTCCCCGGCGGCGGAGGCGCGTTTCCGGGCTTCCGTTTTCCCGAAGAGATCCGGAGAATGGATTCCGTCGATTTTCTGCGGATTCTGGTCTCCGTAATAGCCGGTGAAATTGTGGTTCATTGCATACATCACGATCGAAGGATTGTTCTGGAAGCGGCGCAGAAACCATTCGGCTTCCGCACGATAGCGCTCCGCCGTTTCCGCACTGGAGAGCAGATCCGGATAGTTCTTCACATGCGGCAGGGTGAGCGTTGTGAGAATTCCGTTCCGGGCGGCGGCGCGGTAGAGGGAATCCTGATAGCCGATGGTGCCGGGATCGCAGTTGTAGGCGCCGGAAATCAGAGCGTTGACATTCAGTTCCTTCAGTTTCCGGCAGATGGTTTCGCAGTGGCGTTCGTTGGTGATGTCGGGCGGGCAGACCGGCGTCTGGGCGACCAGCATCCGCAGATGAATGGGAATTTCATTCAGGAGGAAGTGGCGGCCTTCCATCCGGAACTCCCGGAAGCCGAACTCTTCCGGGCCGAACTGGTCTGCCGGAGTTCCGGAATCCGCCCGGAGCAGCGTCAGGGTCGCCGTGTAGAGGTGTTCGGGGTGATCGGTGTCCCAGAGTTTCGGATTGTCCCATGCTCCGTTGAATTGAAAGCGGGATTTGCCGGTCTGGAGTTCGAAGACCGGGGAGTCGAAGGTTTTGATCCGTTTCCCTTTTTCCCGGATTTCCGCGCGGATCCGATAGTGTCCGGGAAGAGCGCGTTCCAGACCGCAGTCGAAGAGGATCCGGCGCTTCCGGACGGAGGTTTCGATCCGGACATCCGAAATGTTCGTTGCGGCCGGAACGGCGGAGAGGAAAACATCGCCGGTGATCCCCCGGTTGCGCATTTCGAACGCCTTGACGGTCCGGTCGCCCGCCATGTAGACCCGGGAGGACTCTTCCGGGCGTGTTGCCGAGACCAGAATTGCCAGTTCCCCCGTCTCTCCCGGCTTCAGGAATCCGGTCAGTTCCACCGGTGTTCCGGGGTAGGAGGAACTTCCGGCTTTCCGTCCGTTGACGAGGACTTCGGCGCGGCTCTGCAGTCCGGTGAATTCCAGAATCAGGCGTTTTCCGCTCCATTCCGGCGGAAGAAGAACGGTCCGGCGGTACCACGCCCGGTTGATTTCCGCTTCGGGAATCCGGTCGGTCCGCTGCGGATGGTACCAGATGATCTGCGTTGAACCGGAAAGCCAGCTGTTGTCCGGAATGACGCCGGGAACCTTGAAGTAGGCCCAGCCGCTCCCGTGCGGAGGAACGCGGAGAGGGGCGTTTTCCCGGACCGGAAGAAACTGCCAGAGACCGTTCAAGCAGACTTTCTCCCGCAGAGCGTTCGATTCCCGGTATGCGTCGGAAAGCGACCAGATCTGTTCCTGTGCGGATCCGTCCGGACTCTCCGCGTCGGGCAGAAAACTTCCCTGCCGCTCCAGCAGCTCCAGGTTTCGGAACTCGACGATTCCGCTTTTCCCGTAATTGGCTCCGTCCAGTTCCGCCGAGACGGCTCCTTCAGGAACGCTGAAACAGAGCTGGAAAGGGGTCCATTTCCGTGTTCCGGCAACGCGCAGCGCCGAGTTTTCCTTTTTTCTTTTCATTCTTCGGCCGTCGCGGTCGAAGAAGATCAGGCTGAGTTCTCCCTTCTGCCAGGATTCCGGTCCCTCCTTCACCTCCCGGCAGGCGGATTCCCCGGAGACCAGAAGGACGGTGCTTCCTTTTTGCAGGGGAAATTTGATTCCGACAACCGCAAGATGTCCGGTCAGCCGGAGCCGGATTCCGTTCTGTTCCGAGCGATATTCCGCCTGTCCGGCGGTGTGGATGTCCGGCGTGTGTCCCGGCCGGGACAGCAGACGGTTTTCGATGTTTCCGCCCGGCACGGTCCCCGTCAGAAAAAGAAGAAACAGGAGAGCAAATCGTTTCAGCATGACTTCAAAGTCCTTGTTTTTGCATTGTGCAGTCAGAATGGGAAGAAATGTGCTTTTCGTTCATTCCAGCCGGCCAGATTGAACAACATCGTGTGCGGATCGGAGAGATTGCCGGGCAGGGAGGACGCATGGAAATCCGTGTAGAGCACATTGGCGCGGCTCTGATGGCGCAGTGCGACCGTGCCGTAGTCGGTATCGTACTGCGCCCAGCCGCCGATCCGGTACCAGCCCTCGGAGCGGTCTATCGTCAGCGGAGAGTTGCCGGTATTGCGCCAGACGTCGATGAAAAAGTATTTTTCGCTCGCATTGCGGATTTTGGAATGTTTGCCCGCACGCATTTCATTGGAGGTCGAACCGTCCAGCGCAAGGGAGTGAGTCAGGATGTAGGCATTGACCGCATACTGCGGAAGATGGTCTTTGGCCGCTTTTTTCAGCGTCATCTTCGAGGTCATCGCCGGACAGCCGAGCGTCTGGCTTGGAATGTAGTGCCCCGAAACCTCCTGCAGATTCGAGTCGTAGCCGAGCAGCGCCTGAATCCAGTAGGCGGAATGGAAATTCGCTTTCTCCCGGAACGGAGGAAGATCATCCCCGGAATCATTCAGATAGCTTCCCATTCCCATCCCGAGCGTTTTCAGATTGTTCATGCAGGAGAGTGCATTTGCCTTCTCCCGCGCCGCCTGAAGCGCCGGAAGAAGCAGAGATGCCAGAATGGCGATGATCGCAATGACGATGAGAAGTTCTATCAGAGAAAAATGGCTTCCTCTGCGGCCGGGTTTCTCCGGATGGTGCGGAAACCGGACGGAATGGTGGCTCCGGCCGCTTTCCCGTAATTGACGGATCGTATTCATCGTTTCTTCCTTTCTGCTGTTGCCGGGAAAAATCCCGTTTCATTTCCCATGGAGAAAAATACGTTTTGATATTTGAAAATCAACAAAACAGGACTTATATTCCATTTGAAAAAGAACAAGATATATTTTAAAAATCAACATAATATGAAACCTTTGAAAAACCTCTCTCTGTTCAGCGGAGAGCTTCCCTTGTGGAAGTCATCGGGGAACTACCGGTGCTACTACCGGAAAAACAACTCTGTTTCGCGGATGGAGCCGGTCAGCATTGACCGCTATGCGATTCGGGAGCCTTTTTTCTGCATAGGCGTCTGCGAGGCCGGGATGCTGGAAAATTCCCATCTGCGTTCGGAAAATTCTTCCATGCTTTCCGTGGAGCGGATTGTTTCCGGATCGCTGTTCTGCCGGATGGGGGACCGCGGCTATCTGGCGGAAGCCGGAGATGTGGTGCTGTTTCTGCCGGAGGAATCGTTTGAATTCCGGACGGGACCGGACGGTTTCTGCCGGAAATTTTCTCTGGTTCTGGAAGGTCCGATGCTCCGGGAGGCCCTCCGGCTGTACGGACTGGAAAAAACCGATATCCTTTCCGGACTGGATCTGCTGGAAATGGATCGGCTGATTGGCGCTTTCCGGGAAAACATCCGTTATACAGGAACGGAAAATCATCGCCGGAACGCCCGTCTGAGCCTGGAACTGTTTCAGTTTCTCAGCTATCGGGAGGAAAACCGGAAAATTCCGCCCGTGCTGATGCATCTTGTCCGGGATTTCGAACTCCATCCGGAGCATCCGTTCTCCCTGTCGGAGATGGCGGAGCGGTGCGGCTGTTCGGTCAACCATCTTTTGCGGCTTTTTCAGAAATTCTTCGGATGCACGCCGCACCGGAAGCTGATCGAATGCCGGATGAAACGGGCGGCGGGACTGCTGTTCCGTCCGGAACTGTCGATCAAGGAGGTCGCCGCGCTGTCCGGCTGTTCCGACGCTTTGAATTTCTCGACCGGATTCCGCAAATTTTTCGGAGTTTCCCCGAAGGAATACCGTAAAAAAGGATTCTTCCCCTGATCTCCGCAAAGAAGTGGGAGACGGGGGCGGCGGACTGGAAAACAAAGAGAATCCCGCCGGGAAACAGGAATTTTCCGGCGGAAGGCAAGACCAGGTGTGGAGATCCTTACTTCTTCTCCTCCGCTTCTGTCTGAATGGAGAGTTTCCATTCCGGACGTTTGCGGAAGGGGGTTTTGAAGGACCGTTTCAGAACACCCTTCTCCTCCAGATGGATGTAGCATGCCACATCGCACGCGCGGCCGCAGATGCTGGTCAGATACGCATGTTTGATCGGAGGATAGAAAAAGGTTTCGTCGATGATCTGACGGGCGCGCTCCGGAGAGAGCTTCGCCTCGCCGGCGATGATCGCAAGACGGTCCGGTTCATGGAGATAGGCGTCCGGCGGCATGAACGGATTCTTCGTCATATTGGCGCCGACGTAATAGGCGGCACACTGCCAGCGGTCGACATTTCCAGTTCCGGGATTGATGGCATGTCCCGGACAGGCCGCCGCGCATTTTCCGCAATGGTCGCAGAGGTGCGGTTCTGCAATCGGGGTCTCTTCCAGTTCCGCATCGGTCAGAATGAAGCAGAGACGCTGGAACGGACCGAAATCATCCGTCAGCAGCGTTCCGGAAAATCCGCGTTCCCCGAGTCCGCAGAGCACGGCGGCTTCTTCGAAATCCAGCTGGTTTTCCGCGGATTTTCCCCGGTAGATTTCCGCATAGTTGACCTCCGGATTGGTACTGCCGGTTTCCTGCATGATCAGCTGATTCCGCTTCTGGGGAAGGGCTTCAAAGCCGGCATCTTCCAGAACGGCGCAGGCGCGGAGCATCGCCATCGGCATGACGGTCTCCTCAATGGTCTCGACGCCCGTGGTGGTGTACTGATAGTAGGTGGATCCTTCCTCGACACCCCGGTGCGAGCCGCGCAGGACCCGGAAGGCCGCGCCGATGACGGTTTTCGCCTTCGGGAATATCGTGCGTGCGGCGGTGTCGCGGAATCGTTCGATTCCGCCGAAACCGACAAGATCCGCTCCATGCGCCTTCAGCGTTTCGGAGATTCGTTCGTTCAGCGTTTTCATGAGAGAATTCCTTTCGCTTTCAGATGATGGTAGCAGGCGAGATCGCATTTTTTCCCGCAGAGGCACGGCGCGTATCCGGTTGACCGGCTCGGAAGGAAATCCAGTTTTTTATAGATCGCCCGCGCGCTTTCGCGGTTGAAGACCTTGCTTCCGTTCAGGACGGCTTCCCGCTCGGGATCCCCCTTCAGGAACTCCTCCGTCATGAACGGATTGGACTTGTGTGCGCCTCGGTAGTAGACCGCGCACTGCCAGGAGTTGAATTCCCCGTCCGGAGCGATTGCGTGTCCGGGACACGCCTTCACGCATTCGCCGCACTTGTCGCAGAGTTTTTCCGCGAACGGGGGGTCGCACTCCAGAGGGGCGTCGGTCACGAGGAACGCAAAGCGGACAAACGGCCCGAACTGCGGTGTGATGACCGTGCCCCGCATGCTGACGGAGCCCAGTCCGCAGATCTCCGCGGACTGCCCGAAATCCATGATGACGTCCGGGACGGGCTTGTCGGGCGAGATCGGTTCGGCATGAACGAGCTCATAGGTGTCGATGAGTTCGGCGTTCGTTGTGTGATCCCCTTTGATCCGCAGGTTGGAGACGTTGCGCTGAAGACAGGCGTCGTAGCCTTCATTTTCAATCAGTCCGCCCATTTTGAGCAGAAAGATCTCCGCGAAATCCTCGTCGATGTACTTGACCCCGAGCTGGGTGTAGTTGAAGAACTGCGATCCTTTCTCCATGCTCCCGTACAGCGCGCGGGGAACCCGGAATCCGAATCCGATGACACAGGTTGCCGCGGGGAGAATTTTGCGCGGATCGCGCTGGGGAATCGTCCCTTCATAGCGGGCGATGTCTCCGATTCCGACGATGTCGGCGCCGAATTCCAGCGCCTTCCGTTTGATCCATTCAGCAGTCAGCATGGCAAATCCTTTCAGCGGTCCATAATCCAGCGTTTTCCGGTGCGGAGCGGCGACTTGAACCGGTGTTCCATGCAGCCGCCCTTCTTTTCCAGCATGCTCACGCAGGCGCGGATGCAGCCGCCGCACTTCGCCATATTGTATCCGACCCAGGTCGGAAAATATTTTTCCAGCGCTCCGTAGACTTTCATGATCTCCGCTTCGGAGGCTTTGCATTTGCCTTCCAGAAGGTTGAGATCTCCGTTCTCGTTTTTATCGAACACCTCTTTCGGGACAAACGGATTGAATTTGCGTCCCGCATGGGTGTAGAAGGCGTAGCATTTCCACTCGTCGAGCTTGCTCCATTCGCACTTTTTCCCGCCGATGTAGACCGTGATGCTCTCCTTCGGATCCAGACACTGTCCCGGACACTCCCGGACACATGCCATGCAGCGGCGGCAGATCGGCGGTCCGCTGTACAGCGGATCGGGTTCGAGCGGGGCGTCGGTGAAGATGAACGCAACCCGTTGAAGCGGACCGAATTCGGCGGTCAGGAACATCTTGCTCCATCCGATTTCCCCCAGACCGCAGGCAACCGCCGCAAGCCGGAAGTGGAACTGGAGATCCGGCGCAACCGCTCCTTCCCGGACCGGACGGGTGAACTGCACCGACCGGTGATGCGCGGTTTTGGTCTTCGCCTGTTCATTGATCTCGATCTGTTCTTCGGGCGAGAGCGAGTTTCCGGGCGAACCGTCCATGTCGGAAACCACTCCGCGGGCGCCGGTGTTGCGGTAGACCGCCGCCTCGTAGCCGTGATCCTCAATGAGTTTTCCCACCTGATAGAGGACCGCCGGCGCATAGATTTCGTTGATTCCGCCGTACGCCATCGAGGGATACTGGTAGAACTGGGTTCCCTCCTCGATTCCGCGCTGCACCCCGCGCGGAATCCGGAACACCATGCCGATGACCGTTTTCGCTTCGGGGAAAATGTAGCGCGGATCCATCTCCTTCGGCGCTCCTTCGAAACGCGCCATGTCGCCGATTCCGCACAGATCGGCTCCGGCGGCGAGCGCCGCCTTCTTTACCATTTCGCTGGTCAGCATGAAGCAATTCCTCCTGATTCAAGTATGACTTTCGCGTTGCTGAAAATTTCATCGCAGTAGGTGCATGTTCCGCAGTTTCCCGGGCAGTCCAGAACGTGCGCAGCGAATTCCGCCGGGATCCGGCTGTTTTCCAGAACCGCCGGATAGAACGCCTCCGCATGGTCCGGTTCCATCAGATCCATCAGATTGCCGCTGTACGAGCCGTTCAGATATGCCTCCAGAATCCGGACCGGATTGCGGCTGCTGCGGGTCGCCAGTTTCACAACATCAAAATAGGGTGCATAGAGAGGGAGGTCTTCCGGACGGACGAAGGTGGTGTCCCGCAGATAGTGAATCTGTTTCTCCTTCCGGGCAAGATATTCGTGGCAGAGACCGCGGAACTCATAGGCGTTGTCCATGGCGCGGATCTCCTGTTCGTGCGCCACGAGATTGTCGTGAAAGTTGTGGACCGAGCAGTGCTTCAGACAGCCGCTGTTCGCCAGAAGATACAGTTTCTTCCCATTTCCGTCGCACCAGGTTTTCAGTTCTTCGATCCGGGCGCGGCAGCGGTTGAAATCCCGGTTCATATAGTATCCGTCGAACCATTCGGCGAGGTAGTCCATTCCCTGAACGGTGCCGATCTCCATGTTGACCGACGCACGAATTTCCAGATCCGGAAAATTCTTCTTCAGAAACTTCGCGATCAGCGGCGAGGAGGTCGTTACGGAACGGAGGAGAAACCGGTTTGCGAGCCATTCCGTGGAATTGCCGATCTTCTCAAAAAAACTCCGCGACTGGCTCTCCCTTCCGTAACAGTTCCCGTTCAGAAGCAGATTGAGTCCGATTCCCTCGTCCGAGAGGAGTTTCAGATCCTCCGCAAGCAGTGTCTGCGCCTCCCATGGAAGAAGTTCCCCCTGTTCCAGCGGGACGCCGCGGCCGGTCGGAATATCCCCCCACGGAAAATAGACCTCGGAAATCCGCTCCTTTGCGCGGATCACCGCCGCGAGCAGATCCTCCCGCACATTCAGCTGGTAGCCTGCCATGAATTTCATGAAATCGTCTCTTTTCTTATTTTCATCACCAGTGAGTTAATTATACATCAGATTCGGAAAAAAGTCAATACGGGGAATGGAAAAATAGAGGATTTTTTAAGAAATTTCTTTCCTGTCTTCCGATTTTTTCCCGGAGAGAAAAGGGATACCGGACGGTCTCTGCGTAAAAATTTACGCATAATCTTTTCTCATAAAACCTTGTATTTTCTATTCTGCGTGATACATTTCTGCGAAAAAGAGAGAAACGGAGAAATGAGAAACCGGATTACGATTCAGGAATTTGCGGGGAAGGCGGGGGTCTCTATTGCGACGGTGTCGCGGGCGTTCACCGGAAACGGACGCATCAGCCCGGAGACGCGGAAACGGATTTTTGAAATTGCCCGGAAATACGGTTACAGCTCCGGTCTCCGCAAACTGAAATCGGAGAACGATCTTCCGGAACTGGTGTTCTTCTATCCGGAACTCTATTCGGGCGAACCGGATTATTTCACGGCGGAGATCACCGTGAACATCAAACGGCATCTCGGCAACGAGCATGTGTTCACGGTGACGCCGTTCGACGAACACGACGATCATGTGATTGATTCGGCGAAAACGCGGATGCTGAACGGCTCGATTGCGGGAATCATTGTCGTTGCCGGAACTCCCGGAGCGGGTAAACTTGCGGAGATGGCGGAAAGCTGTTCGGTTCCCTATGTCCTGATCGGGAAGATTCCCGGGTTCCACTGCAACACGGTTCTGCACGACAATGAATACGGTGCGTTTCTGGCGGGGAAATATTTCCGGGAGACCGGACGGAGCCATCCGGTCTATCTTTCCGGCCATCTGGACAGCGCAAAACGGCTCGGATTCAAGCGCGGGTTCGGCGGATCGGGCCGGATTCCGGTCATTCCGGGCGGGGCGGGATTCCGTTTCGGGGTCAACGCCCTGAACTACATCCGGACCCGCCATCCCGAGGCCGACTGTGTGCTCTGCGCTACGGACGTGATGGCGATGGGGCTGCTGAAAGAGGCGGAAAAACGCGGAGTCCGCGTTCCGGAGGATCTGGCGGTGATCGGATTCGACGACATTGCCGCGTCACGGTTTTTCACTCCGGCGCTTTCCTCGGTCTCTCTTCATCTGGGAACGATCGGGAAGGTGGCGGCGGAACTGCTGGAACGGCAGCTCCGGGGGAAAACCAATCTTCCGCCGGAAATCGTTCCCTGCGATCTGGTGTTACGACAATCAACATAAGGAGGTTCGGATCAATGAAGGAAAAAACTCTGGTTCTTCTCGCCGCCGGAATGGGCAGCCGCTACGGCGGACTCAAACAGCTCGACGCCCTCGGGCCGCACGGAGAAACTCTGATGGACTATTCGGTGTATGACGCGGTCCGCGCGGGATTCCGGAAGATCGTGTTTGTGATCCGCCGGGATATCGAAGAGGAGTTCAAACGCGTGATCGGCGCACGATACGAGTCGGCCGCCGAGATCGCCTATGCGTTTCAGTCGCTGGAGGATCTTCCCGCCGGATTCCAGGTCCCCGAAGGACGGACCAAACCCTGGGGAACGGGACAGGCGGTCTATGCCGCGCGCCATCAGGTCCGGGGGCCGTTCGCGGTGATCAATGCCGACGACTTTTACGGGGCCGACGGATTCCGGAAACTCTCCGCCGCGCTGGAAGACGGCTCTCCGGACGAGTTCTGCATGTGCGGTTTTCTGCTGCGGAATACACTGTCGGAAAACGGTTCGGTTTCCCGCGGCGTCTGTGAACTCAATGCCGATTCCACCTTGAAGACCATTCGGGAACACACCTGCATCGAACGGAAGGAAGGACGCATCGTCAGCACCGGTGCGGACGGGTCCGTCACCGTGTTTACGGGCAGCGAGATCGTCTCCATGAACATGTGGGGCTTTCAGGACTCGCTGTTCGGTTTCCTTGAGCCTCTCTTTTCGGAATTTCTCCGGGAGCACGGATCGGAAGTGAAAAGCGAATTCTACATTCCGTTTGCCGCGGATGCTCTGATCCGCCGCGGTCAGGCGTCTGTGAAGGTTCTGACTTCCGGGGACTCCTGGTTCGGCGTCACCTATCGGGAGGACAAGGAAACCGTCCGCCGCGGACTGGAAGCCCTGATCCGCTCCGGCGCCTATCCGGAACAGCTTTTCCAGGTGAAGCAATGAAAAGTCTGAAGGAAATCCGGAATCTCTGTTCCCGGTTTGCCGTTCCGGGTGATTTTGTGTCGGCGGAACCCTACGGGAGCGGACATATCAACGATACCTATGCTGTGACGTTCGATCAGGCGGGAAGCCGGATCCGCTACATTCTCCAGCGTCTCAACACGGTGGTGTTCCGCGATCCGGTCGGGCTGATGGAGAACATCCGCCGCGTGACGGGGCATCTCGCCGCGAAGAACGGAGATTCCCGCAGCACGCTGACCCTTGTCCCCGCGCTCGACGGAAACGTCTGGATCTGCGACGGGGACGGAAACTACTGGCGCATCTATCTGTTCATCGAGCACGCAAAGAGTTTCGACGTGCTGGAAACTGCGGATCAGGCCTACGAGGCGGCAAAGGCGTTCGGGAAGTTTCAGGCGGATCTCACCGATCTTCCCGGACGTCTGACGGAAACGATCCCCGATTTTCACAATACGCCGAAACGGATTGCACAGCTGGAAGAGGCGATCCGGGCGGATGTCTGCGGCCGTGTCCGTTCCGCGGAACGGGAGATTGAATTTGTCCTTTCCCGGAAGGAGGAGGCCGGAACGCTGATCCGTCTGAACCGGGAAGGGGCGATTCCCGAACGCATCACTCACAACGACACCAAGCTCAACAACGTGCTGATCGACACGGAGTCCGGACACGGAATCTGCGTGATCGACCTGGATACCGTCATGCCCGGCCTCGCCCACTATGATTTCGGCGACATGGTCCGCACCGGGACCAGTCCAGCCGCCGAGGACGAGCGTGATCTGAGCCGGGTGGAAATGCGTTTCCCCATGTTCGAAGCTCTTCTCCGCGGCTACTGCGCCTCCGCCGGAGCGTTTCTCAATCCGGTGGAGTTCGAGTACCTTCCGTTCAGCGGAAAACTGATTACGCTGGAGATCGGAACACGTTTCCTTGCCGACTACCTTGCCGGAGACATCTATTTCAAAATCCACCGCGACGGCCATAATCTTGACCGCGCACGAACTCAATTTGCGCTTGTTCAGTCCATCGAGCGGCAGATGGACCGCATGAACGCGCTTGTCAGGGAGATCCAGAAATGAAACGAATCCTTATTACCGGCGGCGCCGGCTTCATCGGCAGCCACATTGCGGAACACTTCAGCGGGAAGGCGGAAATCCGCATTCTTGACAATCTGCGCTCCGGCTACCGGAGCAATCTGGACGGACTCGACGTGGAATTCATCGAAGGGGACATCCGCGACCGCGCCGCCGTAGCGAAGGCGGTCGAAGGGTGCGATCATGTCTTTCATCTCGCCGCGATGGTCAGCGTGCCGGAATCCATGTTCAAAATCGGGGAGTGTGTCGATATCAACGTGAACGGTCTTCTGACCGTTCTGGAGGAGTCCGCGAAGGCGGGCGTCGAAAAACTCTGCTTCAGCAGCAGTGCCGCGATCTACGGCGACAATCCGGTCGTCCCGAAAGTCGAAACGATGCTTCCCGAACCGAAAAGCCCCTACGCCATCACGAAGCTGGACGGCGAGTACTACTGCAATCTCTTCACGCAGACCGGAAAACTGAAAACCGCCTGTCTCCGCTATTTCAATGTGTTCGGTCCGCGGCAGGATCCGAAGAGCGCCTACGCGGCCGCGGTTCCGATCTTCACGGCGAAGGCCGTCGCCGGCGAGGAGATCACCGTGTTCGGAGACGGCGAACAGACGCGTGATTTCATCTATGTGAAAGATATTGTCGAAGCCAACGTTTTTATGGCGGAACATGAGTTCACGGGCGTTTACAACATCGCCTACGGCGGATCCATCACGATCAACGATCTGGTCGCCCGGATTGTGAAAGTGACCTCTTCCCGGAGCCGGATTGTCCATCTGGACGAGCGGCCGGGAGATGTCAAACATTCGATGGCTTCTGTCGACCGCCTCCGTTCAACCGGATTCCGTCCGAAACACGATTTTGATGCGGGGATGGAGCAGACCATCCGTTTCTTCTCCGCTCGGAAGTCTCTCTGATTCCATTGCACCGTCTGCCAAAAAAGCCCCCTCCGGCATCCTTTGAAGGTTTCCGGAGGGGGCTTCTGTTATCCGGATGAGAGATCTGCGCTTATTTCAGGAACAGCTCGATAACCGGAACTTCCACATCCGGCTTGTTGACGGGCAGCAGAAGGGTTTCCGCCTGAGCCGGACTCTTGGCTGTGACATGCGACGGAGCCTCGGGCGGCGGAAGAATTTTGACCTCGCTTCCATCATGCAGAAGCTGGGCGTAGGCGACCTTTCCGGCCAGACCGGGCAGATGAACATGCTTGAACGGCCAGTTCATCAGATGCAGATAGAGCGTATTGGTCTCCCTGTTGTAGGTGTAGCGGCCGTCGAGGGGCGGCTGGAACTCCCGGGGCGCGGGACCGCAGTTGTAGATGGAGCGCTTGTTGTAGTGCATCCAGTCCGCATAGGCCTTGAGGCAGTCCATGGCGCGGCGGTCCAGATAGCCCCGGCTGGTGGGGCCGACATTCATCAGAAGATTGCCGCCCCGGCTGACATGGTCGATCAGAAGATCAATACACTGCTTCGGCGATTTCCAGGTCTGCTCATCGCGATGGTATCCCCAGGAGCCGGAGAAGGTCTGGCAGCCTTCCCAGACGATGGGATTGCCGTCCTTGTCAGTGAGTCCTTCGGAGGGAGTGTACTGTTCCGGTGTATGGATATCGCCCTCTTCGGGAAGGTCCAGCCGGTTGTCGAGGATGATGTCGGGCTGGATGGAGCGGATCATTTTCACGAGTTCCTCGGATTCCCAGTCCTTGTGTCCTTTGCCGTGTTCCGGATCCCCGTCGGGCGCGGGATAGGAGAAGTCGAACCAGAGAATGTCGATTTTGCCGTATTCGGTCAGGAGTTCGCGGACCTGGTTGCGCATATATTGCGCATAGCGTTTCATGTCGCGACCCTCGTTCATCTTTTTGCGTTCCTCTTCGGGAAGTTCGCGATAGGGGCCGATCCGGTTGTCGATGATGAAGTCGGGATGGTGCCAGTCGATCAGCGAATAGTAGAACCCGACATGGATTCCTTCCGCCCGGAACGCATCGACCACCTCGCGCAGAAGATCGCGTCCGCAGGGGGTGTTGGTGATTTTGTAGTCGGTGTATTTCGTGTCCCACATGCAGAAGCCCTCGTGGTGCTTGGTGGTGATGACAAAGTAGCGCATCCCCGCTTCGCGCGCCGCTTTCGCCCACTCCTTCGGATTGAAAAGATCCGGATTGAAGTGATCGAAGTATTTCTGGTAGTCTTCCGTTGTGATTTTCTCGTGATGGCGAACCCATTCATGCCGCGCGGGCATGGAGTAGAGTCCCCAGTGAATGAACATGCCGAACCTGTCCCGGACAAACCATTTTGTGTCGCCGCTTCCAAATTTTCCCATGATTCTCTCCTTCCATATTTGTGGATTCCGCATGATTTCATGCGTCAGGTAAAGTATAGAATATTTTTATCTTACTTGCAAATAAAATTATATGAAAAATGCGGGAATTTTTATGAAGAAAATCACTTTTTCGCCGAGGCGCTCCCGCAGCGGACGTCCGGAGGAGAAGATTCCGCTGAACGGATTCCGGTTTTTCGGAAGGGGAAAAATCTCTCCCGCTGGAAGCATGGAACAAAAACGCACGATTTCTGAATAGAGTATCATTTTTTCTGTATTGACAGAAGAAGAGTTCTGAGGTATAATTGAAAAAAGAAAAACAATCTTTGACAGGAGATGGGAAACATGATATTCAATACGAGCTGCGGCCCTTTTCCTCCGGCGTTCCGGATGGAGGAGTGCGGAAAATTGCAGACGGTCGATTCTCTCCGGTCGAGCGCATTCCGGCTGAGCGTCGGTTTCGAGACGCTGGACCGGGAGTTGTTCGATCCGGAGGAGTGTTATGAACTGCTGGGGAAAAGCGGAGTCAAATGGGCGCGCTGTCAGAGTGGATGGTCGCGCTGCGAAAAGAGTCCGGGCGTCTATGATTTCGCATGGCTGGACCGGGTGGTCGACCGCTTTCGCGAAATCGGAATTCAGCCCTGGATCGGATTGACATTCGGCAACAGGCTTTATTCTCCGGATGCGAAACATCCTTCCGCGGTCGGCTGTCCGCCGGTCTGTTACGGAGAGGCCGCGGTGGCGGCGTGGAGAAAGTTTGTCCGCGCCGTGGTGGAGCGGTACCGCGGGAAGGTTACGCATTTTGAAATCTGGAACGAACCGGACAATAAACAGTTCTGGGGACCGGGAAAACCTTCCGTCGAAGAGTATATGGAGCTGGTGCGCGTGACGTCCGGCGAGATCCGGAAAACGAATCCGGAAGCGAAAATCATCGCCGGAGCGTTTTCCGGAGGAACGACCGCGGTGGAGTGTCTCCGTCGCGGAATGGGGGATTTCTGCGACATCCTTTCCTATCACAGCTATTCGATGTTTCCCGAGTTTTACAGCGGAAATATTGTCGCATATCTCCGGGAGGCGGTCCGCAGATATGCGCCGCATCTCACACTCTGGCACGGGGAGAGCGGCTGTCCCTCCGAATCGAAGGATCATTATGACGAGTGGATCGGTCTTTACCGGAGCAGTCAGGAGATTCAGGCGAAGTGGCTTGCGCGCCGGGTCGCCACTGATTTCCGGAACGATCTGGATTTGTTCAGTTATTATCATGCCAGCGATCTGACGCTGCATCCGTATATCAGCGGGGACGGGGTTCCGACCAAAGTCGGACGGATGGGGCTGATACATTCTCCGGGAGGTGTCCCGAAACTCTCCTATCGTGTGCTGCAGAATCTCTGCGCGCTGTTCGATTCCTCGCTGGAGAAGCATGCTCTGATGCTTTCTCTTGCCTATGATGACGTGTATAACCCCTGTTCCTCGCCGGAGACGCCGCGGGATTTCTTCACCGGTCTTCTTGCCGATACCTACACCCGGAACGGCTGGCCCCTCTATCTTTATTATTATCCGGGAGATCTGCAGAGATCGGAGACGCTTTCCGCTCTGCACGGGAATTCTTTCCAGAGCGCTGCCGGACAGGAGATGACGGAGCCTGTTCTGCTTGATCTTCTGAGCGGCCGGATCTACCGGTTCCAATCGTTTGAATCCCGGGGAGGAATCCTCCATTTGAAAACGGTTCCGGTGACGGATTATCCTCTGGTCATTACGGACCGGCGGGCTCTGGAGTGACAGGGCGTGCACGGGGGAAGGAACGTCCCGCGTTCGTCCCGTGATACAATAGTTGAAGAAGAGAAAGAAGTAAGGAGAGGTTTCTCATGAAAACGAAATTTACTTTGATAGAACTCCTGATCGTCATTGCGATCCTTGCGATCCTCGCCGGACTGCTTCTTCCCGCGCTGAACAGCGCACGGGAGAAGGGAAGGTCGATTGCCTGCGTGAACAATATGAAGCAGCTCGGTCTTCTCTGTCAGCAGTATTCGCTGGAGAACGAGGAGATGGAGATTCCACAGATTCTGGGAAGTTCCTCTTCCGACGTTATCTGGAATTATCCGGGGGGTTATTTTCATCAGACCATGAAGACGGATTACCGGGTCTTTTTCTGCCCGGGCATGTCGGCCCGGGACGCGAGCCGGGTCAAATTCGACACGGAATCCAGAATCCGGAGCAGTGTTCAGTGGTACATGGAATACGGAATGAACTACCGGATGAACTCTCTCAGCAAAGAGGCGATTCAGGCGAATCCTTCCAATTACGACCCGCGCAGTCCGCTGATCAGTTCCCGGAAGGCGGGAAGCGTGAAGAATCCGTCGATCCGGGTTCGGTATATTGATGCATGGAGCAACGATCCGTTTGACCGGAAGGCGGGATGCTATTATGTGAACTGTTACAATTACGGGGCTGCTTCTTCCGGACGGCCGGCAAACCGTCATGCGGCAAAGGCCAATGTGCTGTTCCTGGACGGCCATGTCGGTGTTTCGCCGACGTTCGATTCCGAGTTCGTGGCGGATCACCCATGGTTCAAGCTCTCCTGGAGCGGATCTCCGACCGACCGGCGATGGATTTCGTATTATTGATCCGGGGATGGAAGGAGTGTGAAAATGAAGGTTCTGCATATCGGAAGATTCCTGATTGTTCTGGCCGGAGTCCTTCTCCCGGGAGGAACCGCCTCCGGCGGAGAGCTGCTGCAGACGGCAGAAACCGTTCCGGTAAAAGTTCCTGCGTGGACAAAATCCAGAGCATCCGGAGTCGTCCCTGCGAACTGGAAAACGGCGACCGTCCGGGACAGCGAATTCTCCTGTTCCGTCACCGGGGAAAACGGAAAGCCGGTTTTCCTCTGCAATTTGAAAAAGGGGATGGTTTACTTCATCATTCCCGCTCCGGAAATCAAGGTCGCCACTCCGACGGAATTCTTTCTTACAATGGAGCGTCCGCCGGAGTGGAGCAATGAGACCATTCTCAGCGTGAAGGGCGGAAACGGGGAACCTTCCGTGTGGGGTGGCGGCTTCCTCGCCGGAATCCGTCTGGAAGACGGGGCGAACGGTGTCCGGACATGGAAATCGACGGTGAACGCTCCGGACTGGAGAAAGGATTCCCGTTACTGGCTCCTGCTGGAGCTTGCCGATCCCGGGATTTACAAGATTTATTCAATAGGAACGCGCGTCCTCCCGGCAGGGAAATCCTATTATGCCCTTCGGCCGTCTCAAAAGGATTCGGTGAATTTGATCCGAAGCAGCCGTTTTCCGCTCGGACTTCCCTGCGGATGGTCGACCGGAGCCGTTCACCGGGATTCGCTCCGGGTGTCGAAAGAGCCCGGTCCTTCCGGGGAGCGCTTCCTGATTCTGGAGACCGATGTCCCGGAGACCCCTCTGAACTCCGAGGGGTTCAATCCCGCCGATTTCGGAAAGATCAATTATGTTTCGTTCTCCTACCGGGCGCAGGGGAAATGGCATGCTCGAGTTTATACCGGAGAGGGAAGTTCCTTCCGGATGAAAAATGTCGATCTGCCGCCGATCGGCGTGTGGAAACGGGTCCTGCTTGCCTATCGGCCGTGCGAGAGCGCCCGCGCGCATGTGCTGCAGATCCGCGGAAACGGACGATTTGAACTGGATGCGGTTCGCGCCTGCGATACGCCCGATCCTGTATACCGGTCTCAGAACCGTTCGGAAGTCGCTCTTGCGGTCCCGGAGAGCGCCGCGGCGGCCGATTCCAGAATTCTCTTCGAGGACGAAAAACCGGAAATCCGGTATCTTCTGACCGGAGAGAAGGAGAGGGTCTCCATCCGTTTCCGCGCGGTGAATCTGTATGGGGAATCGTTTGATCTCGGACGGGTCGCCGCTCCGTCCGGAATGCTCGATTTTTCCGCGGCATTGAGGCACCGCCCGTATGGACAGTTCCGGATTGAGGCGGTCGCAGAGAAGGATGGTACGGCGGTTTCGCCCGTTCATGAGATTGTTGTAACCCGGATCCCCCGTCCGCTCTTCTGGGGGAAGGATGCTCCGGAGTCCTTCTTCGGAGCGATTGCCGAGCTCGACCGCTCCCTCCTTAGCATGAAGGCTGCCGGAATCAACCATGTCCGATTCCACGATCATGGCGGATTGAAGTTCACCGGATGGTTCTTCACAGAGCCGGAGCAGGGGAAGTGGAGATTTTCCGATTCGGAAATCGCCCGCTACCGGAAGCTCAATTTCTGCATTCTCGGCATGCTCGGAACG
Source organism: uncultured bacterium (assembly GCA_949297765.1). Lineage (GTDB taxonomy): Bacteria > Verrucomicrobiota > Lentisphaeria > Victivallales > UBA1829 > UBA1829. Next base: position 42,924 of record CASFTV010000014.1, read on the forward strand.
ACTCCCCGCTGGGCGGTCAATGATCCTGAAAATGAAATTCTGAAAACAAGTTCTCGCGCCAAGTGGCTGATTCCTGCGGATCTGCGTCATTTTGAAACGTATGTATCGGTGGTGACTTCCCGGTATCGGGACGCCATCCGCGAGTGGGGCATCGGAAACGAGCCGTGGGGCGGATTCTTCTTTGAAAAGTTTCAGAACGGTTCCTGGATCCGCGGCGATCAGAATCGCAATTTCGCGGAATATCAGAAGGTCGCATATCAGGCCGCAAAAAAGACCGATCCGAATCTCACCATCGCGGGAATCAATGCCACGGTCCGGAATGCGGGATGGGGGGCCGGACTTTTTCGGCGCGGAATGGAAAATTTCTGCGATGTCGTGGAACTGCATCTTTATTCTTCCGCGTGGAATGGATTTCCCGGTGATTCGGTAGATCGCGGAATCCGTACCGCACTCGGCGGCATCCGCTGGGGAAAGCCTGTCTGGAATACGGAAGGGCAGGGGTGTGCCAGCGGAAATCTCGGAAAACCGTCTCATCCGCAGATCGGACTCAATTTTCACTCCATCCCGTGGGTGAATCAATTCGATTTCATCGGCGATGCGGAGAAACAGGTGCGATATCTCGTCAGCAATATCGCGTGCGGAATGAAGAGGATTTATCTTTACAGCGGAAAACCGTGGAAGTATGTCGGCGTGATGGAGCCGGCCCCCTTCAGCGTCCTGGAGCAGACGGATGGTTTCCCGTCCCCTCAGCTCGCGGCGTTTTCCGCTCTTGCCCGGCGCATCGACGGTCGTGCATTCCGGGAGGTCTTTGAACTCGCTCCCGGCGTGTGGTGTTATCTGTTTGAATCGGAACAGGATGCAACTGCGGTCATGATTCCGAAGCGCTTTTCAAAAAGTGTTGCCGTTGACTGTCCATTGAACAAGGCTGCCGCGTTTGATCTGTTTGGGAATCCGCTTGTTCTTCCGGTTCAATCCGGAGAACGGGTATGGTATCTTCAGTTTCCGGGGTCTGCGAAAGCCTTGAAGGCGGCTCTTGTCCGTTAATTTCAGCGAGTTTCAGCGGTTCCTTTTTCTCCACGCCTGCGGGGTGCAGGAGTGAATCCTGTGAAACGTCTCAAAAAAAGACGCGGCTGTGGGGAAGCCGGCTTCTTCGGCAATGGCGGAAATTTTATCATCTGTATCAAGAAGGAGACGGCGGGCGATATCCATCCGGGCATCAAGGAGAAGTTTTTTCGGAGAGATCCCGAGGTGGTTCATGAAGGTCCGGTAGACCGCCGAGACGGAGAGATGAAATTTGTCTGCCAGATCGGCGACCTGGACAGAAGTTCCCGCCCGGGCGGTGAGATATTGGATCATTTCGCGGAGAAGAGGATGTTCGACCGCATAAAAACCGGTGCTTTCCCGTTCAATGATTTTCTGAGTCGGTTCAAGTTTCAGGATGAATCCGGGCTCCTGCCCGTGGAAGACGTTGTCGAGGGCCTCTGCAAGCCGGAATCCGCGTTCATAAAGTCTGGTTTCGACGCTGGAGAGGGGGATCGCCGTGGAGTTGCAGAGAAGGTCGTCGTTCCCGACGCCGAGGATGGAGAGATCCTCCGGAACACGCAGACCGGCATCCAGTGCAAGATTGGCGATATGGCCGGATTCCTGGTCATTTTCGCAGAAGACTGCGCACGGACGCGGAAGCTGCACAAGGAGTTTTCTCCGTTCCCGGATTCTTTTTTCGGTCATGTAGGGATACGTTCCGACAATGGGAAGAGCGGTGTATCCATGCTGTTTGATGCGTGCCTGGAATGCTTTCCCGCGGGCGGTTCCGGAGCAGAAGGCAAAATGAGAGAACCCCTTGTGGAGAAAATAATCCGCCGCGATGGAGCCGATGAGTTCTTCGTCGGGACAGACGGCGCAGTCCGCTTTCCCCGCCAGAGACTCTGTCGGAACGGCGATCCGGACTCCGCGTTCCCTCAGCTGCTGGAGATTGCAGTCCATATCGGTGATGACTGCATCGCCTCTCCACTTGCGGGCGCTTTCCTTCAGATGGGAGGGATAGGCGGTGACGATATCCCAGGAATGGGTGCGGGCATAGTCGACGATTCCGCGGTGCAGTCGCGGATAATAGAAATTCAGAAGCAGAAGGATGCGTTTGCGTGGATTCTCCATGCCGTAATGTAGCACGACGGGAGGATCTTTCCAGCGGAAAAACCGGGAAAAGACGGTTTTTCCGCGGATGGAATTTTTCCCTGTCCGCCGGGAAATCCGGACTCAGAGATCCTTGACGGTTGTCAGGGTATAAGCTCCAGTTTCGTACTGTTTGTTCCAGTGTTTTCTGGAGGCTGCGTGTCCGTCCAGGAAGAGGATGTTCGCATAGAGCTGATGGACGGCGCCGACCCGTTCCCCGTAGTCGATATAGATGATGCTTCCCAGAGTGGAGGCCGCACGGCCGCAGACCGGGGCCGCCATGACGGAAATCGCCGGATTCCGGTCCGCAATCAGATACATTGAGGCCGGAGAGGAAAGGCGGGTGATCCGCGGCGCCGGAGCGTCATTCACCTCTTCAAAGAGCGGACGGAACATGCAGTAGCTTCTCGGGGGGAGAAACCGGCGGGCGTTTGCCGCGGGATCCTCCAGCACAACCGTGTCTTCCGGACAGTGAAACGGTTTCCACGAGGGGCCGAACGCTTCCCGGAAGGTCGATTCCGAAATCTGCAATGCCCCATTCATGAACCGGGTCCCATAGGCGAAGTCCCAGTGATAGAGCGACTGTCCCCATGCCATTCCGCTTTTGTTGTTGTTCATCGGCGGAGCGATGAAATCATCGAATGTTCCGGCATATTGCGCCGCCGCCATTCCGAGCTGCTTCAGGTTCGATGTGCAGTTGATCTTCCGGGCGGACGCCTTTGCCGCATTCAGCGCGGGCAGGAGAAGCGCCGCAAGGATCGCGATGATCGCAATGACAACGAGGAGTTCCACAAGGGTGAAGATGGATTTTTTCATGGCTGATTCCTTTTCGTTTCCGGTCCCGTTTGCAGGGAGAGGGATTGTTTCAGCTTTTCCGCCGGGACGGGAGCTTCAATAAAGATGACCCGTCCGTCGTAGCAGACAGGAAAGTCTATCGGATTCCCGTAGAGATCCGCCGCGGATGCGTTGGGGAGCGCGCAGGACACCCTTCTGCCGCGGATATCGTTTTTCCCGGAGAGGACGACCGTGGAGGATTTTCCGTCGGAGAACGCATAGGCGCCGAATCCGGGTTCCAGGATCCGGGTCCCGGCGTATTGTTTGTCCTCCAGACGCGAGGTCAGCGCGGAGTGGCCTGCCAGCATCGGACCGGGATAGCCGTCCGTGTTGACCATGACCCGAAGACGTGCGCGTTCCACAAAATTGCGGTTCCCGTGCATCGAATAGACAAAGATCCGTTTGACCCCGATCGCCAGAAGAGAAAGATGCAGACGCGCATTGCGGTCGGTCAGCCAGTGATAATCCTCCTTTCCCTCCCACGGGATGGTGTGTTTCAGCAGTCCGATGTAGCGGCATTCGCTGCTTCCGGCGCTTTCCGGAGAACCCTGTCCTTCCGTCATGTAGATCGGCTTGGAGATTTTTCCGCCCTCTTTCTGTTCGATGTATCCGAATGCGCTCTGCCACGCTTCCCGAGCGTAGTCGTCGTTCGGATATCCGAGGAGACGGCCCGCGTAGAAATGATAATCAAGCGCATCGCATTTCCGCATTGCACCTGCGTCATAGACCCGTTCCGACCAGCGGTTCGGATCGAATCCTCGGGTGTTGAATCCGCAGACAACCGCATCCGGATTGACCTCTTTGACCGCGTCGTATGCGGCCGCACTCAGCGCGGCATACTGTTCGGGAGCGTCCGGCGCGCTCCAGTATCTGGAGGGATTCTTTTTTCCCGTCCTGTCGAATCCGAACGCGAAGAACGGCGCATACCACGGCTCGTTCCAGATGAACCATTCGTCGATGACGCCGCGGTAGCGTTTGGCGACGGTTCGCGCGTAATGGGCAAACTCCTCCACACGTCGGGGCGCAAAGTACTGCTTGAAGTATCCGGAATCGCAGCGGACAACGGGATCAAAATAACTGGCCCATTCCGGCGCGGTCCCGAGTTCGCCGAGAAGCATCAGACCGGCGTTCCGGTAGGCTGTGAGTTCCTTGTCCCGGAAGAGCCATCTGCCTTTCTCCGGTTCCAGAAATGCCCAGCCGATCAGGAAATGACCCGCGTCGTGCAGGCGCGCCCAGTTCGCTCCGGACGCCTTTGCCGCAAGAAGCGATTCCTTCTGCGGAACGACATGCACGCCGAATGCGGAATCCGGAGCATCCTTTCCCCAGTAGCGCGGACGGACGATCCGGGTTGCAACCATCTCGTTGACCGGAGAAACCGCTTTCCCGTTCCGGAACAACTGAACTTCCACGCGGAATTGTCCGAAGGGACGCTTCGGGAAGCGGTCGTAACGGATGGTTCCGCTCCGATTTTCCGCCGTTACCGGAATCGCGGGAAGAGAGACGCTCTCTCCGTAGAGGTTTGTGACCGACGCGCGAAGTTCCGATTTCCCCGGAAGTTCTCCCGAAACATAGTAGCACAGCTCCGGTTTTTCGTCCGGGAACTGAATCCGGGCTTCCGATGCCGAGGATTCCGGGAATGCCAGGGAGACCTCATTGCGCATCATCGGTCTGTATCCCTTTTCCGATTCCGGAGCGACACGGAACGCATCCAGCCAGATTTTTCCGCTTCCCCGGAGATGAAGCGCGAATGCCGGAGCATCGGCGGGGGGATCAAACGGCACTTCGATCCGTTTCCATTCCGATCCCGCCTGAAAAAGAGTCCGGTTCAACGGCTGAACGTTTCTTTTTTCCGTAATGACTTCCGCGATGAACTCTCCGTTTCCGCGGACGGCAAACGAGGCGCTGTACCGGATTTCCGGATCGCCCACATTGAACGGCTCCGAATAAAGTCCGATGGTTTTCCCCGTTTCGGATTCCATTTTCAGCGAGATTTCTCCGGATGGTCCCCGGACGGCGGAATCCGGTACGATGCGCCCGTCTTTCCCGATCTTGTTCCAGGAGTTCATGGATTCCTGGGTCCAGCCGCTCTGGAGGCCGAGGGGAAGACGGCTGTTCCGGAGAACGTTGGCAAGTTTGGGGTCGGGGCGTTTCGTAACGACTTCTCCCTCGGCGAGTTCCTCCAGACGGAGCGTGCCGAGATCCAGTTCCCCCGTTCCGCGGATGGTCATGAACAGCGCCGCCGGGCCGGGGAGTTCCTTCCCGACTCCGAAGGTCAGAACCTGTGTCTTCCAGCCGGAATCGCCGTTCGCGCTGGCATAGGCAAGCTGCGTGTACGGAGCGGCGATCTGACGGAGGGAAAAGCCGATCGGTTCTCCGGTCCGGTTGTTGCCGGAGAAGGTCAGGCGGTAGTAGCGTCCTGCTTTCAGGTTTTCCAGCGGAGCCTGGAACTGAGGGCCGGCTCCCTGAATATGAAAACGCAGGAATTTCTCTGTCCCCTGTTTTCCGGTTTCCGTGGTGACTGCGGAGGGGATGAAATGGGTATAGTCCTCTTTCCAGCCGCCGGGAAGAACGCCCCGGAAAGATCCTTTCCCGGAAATTTCCGACTGCTTTGCCGCGGAGGAAAAATCTGTGGCGAGGAGGGTTCTGTTTTCTCCATCCGCCTCTTCCAGGCGGATGCTCCGCACGTCGAATTCTCCGTTCCCGCGCAGAGAGAGAAACAGGACAATGGTCGGATCGGGATCCTGATCGAACCGGAAGGTTTTTGTCCATGTTTTCCAGTCGTCGGAGAAGGGCACGGGCAGGGTCGTCCAGACCTTGTAGGGTTTCCCCGCCCGCAGCATGACCGATGCCATTCCGTCGCTTTTGTTCCGGATCACGGCATGCAGACGGTAGGTGCAGCCCTTCTTCAGTTTCGGGAGATCGGTATAATATTGCGTTCCGGCTCCGGAAACGGTGAATTTCAGGTAGTCGCCTGCGGGATCTCTGACCAGGTCCGCGGTTGTGGCGGATTTCTGCCATGCGGCGCCGTTTTCCCGCCAGTGTTTCGGAAGAAATCCGTGAAAGGTGCCGAATCCTTTTGCGCGGTAGTCGAAATTCCTGACTTTTCCGTCCCGGGTGAAGTCGGTTTCGGAGATCACGGTTCCGGCGGAGAGGGCAATCGAGAGAAGCATCAGAACTCCTCCCGGAAGGAAAGAAAATCGTTTTTTCATACGGTCCTGCCGGTTTCTTTTATTTCTTTTGTGCGGGAGTTTGAGGAAGATCAAGTTCCTCCAGGCGGATGCTCCGCACACAGGTTTCCCCGCTGCCGTTGAGCAGAAGGAAAAGAACGATGGTGGGATCGGGATCTTCCGCGAACTGGAACGTTTTTGTCTGTGTCTGCCATTCCGTGGAGACTGGAACGGGCATGGTTGTCCAGACCTTGTAGGGCTTTCCGGCCCGCAGAAGCACCGAACCTTGCTGATCGCTTTTGTTCCGGATGACGGCGGTCAGGCGATAGGGGGTGTCTTTCTTCAGTTTCGGAAGATTCGTGAAATACTGCGATCCCTTCCCGGAAACGGTGAATTTCAGGTAATCGCCGGCGGGATCTTTCACGATTTCCGTTGCAACATCGGATTTCTTCCATGCGGCGCCGTTTTCATGCCAGCTTTTCGGAAGAAATCCGTGAAAGGTGCCGAATCCTTTTGCGCGGTAGTCGAAATTCCTGACTTTTCCGTCCCGGGTGAAGTCGGTTTCGGAGATTACGGTTCCGGCGAATGCGGAGAGCGAGAGGAGCATCATGGCTCCCAGTCCGGAAAAGAGCTGTTTTTTCATCGTTTTACCTTTCTTTTTTTGTGTTGATTCCCTTGAATGGTTTCTGTTGACTGCGTTTGAGTTTTTCTTTCATGTCATCTGGAGCTGCCGCACGGAGATGCGGGAGCAGCATCTCCGGCGGACAGATCGCTGCAAGGTACAGCAGCCGCCCCTGATAGCTCAGAGACGGAAGCGGGTTTCCGTACAGATCGGCGAAACTGTGCGGGAAGGGCCCGGTGCAGAGAATTTCCGCCTGTCTGCGGGGATCGCCCGTAATGACGGCGACGGTCTGTTTCCCGTCGGAGAAGAGGGCGGCAAAGATACCGTCCGCCAGTTTATGCCAGCGGATGAATTTCTTTGTTTCGATCCGGCTGGCAAAGGCTGACATCGCGACCAGACCCGGATGCGGAAATCCGTCCGCTCCCAGCATGATCTGCAGTTCCGAACCCTGCGCCAGACTGGAATATGCGTGCGAGGTGTAAAGAAAGATTCGTTTGACTCCGAACGTGAGATGCGAGAGGAGAAAACGGATCTCCGCTTCCGCAATCCGGTGATAATTTTCCCTGCTCTGCCATGGAATGGTGTGCTTGTACAGTCCGGTCCGGGGATCGCCTTCGTCCGCGGTCGCGTAGCCGGACTGCCCTTCCGACATCAGGAACGGCTTGCTGATACCGCCCTCTCTGCGCAGGATTTCGCTGAAGGAGAGGTGCATGGTCTCTTCCAGACCGTCGCCGGGAAATCCGGCCGGTGCATTTTGGTGATAGGTGTGATAATCAATTTCGTCGCAGAAGGAGTATCCGCCCGCCGCGTAGAGCGCGGCATTCCAGGCCGGTGTACTGCCCCGGGAAGAGCTGAAGGCCGTGATCCGGCAATCCGGATTGCCTTTTTTCGCACCGAGACAGGCCAGTTTCGAGAGTCTGGCGTACGCATTGGCATTGTCGCGGAGGCTTCCGAACGTGAGATATCTGCCGCTCGTGGAATCGAAACCGTTGTGGAAGAAGAGCGGAAGCCAGGGCTCATTCCAGACGAACCAGTCGTCGATGACTCCCTTGTAGCGCCGGGTCATGGTTTCACAGTAGCGGGCGAAGTCGGCTTCATGTTCCGGGAGCGGCGTGAAGTAAACTCCGGCGTATCTGTTCCGGAAGGAGGGAAGATCTTTCAGCGCCGATGCCCAGACCGGTGCGCCGCCGAGCTGGCCGAACAGAAGAATGTGATTGTCCCGGTAGGCTTTGATCTCCTTGTCGGCGAAGCGCCACGTCCCTTTTTCCGGTTCCACAAAGTACCAGCAGGAGAGGTGGCGGGCGCCGTCGTGCAGACGGACCCAGTTGAAACCGCCCGCCTTCATTGCCCGGATGGAGGATTCCAGCTGATTTGCATGAATGCCGAAGGGGCTGTCCGGCGCATCCTTTTTCCAGAAGCGCGGACGCGGCAGGCGCGTGACAACCATCTCGTTGACCGGCGAAACCGGTTTTCCGTCGCGGAAGGCCTGTGCTTCGATCCGGAACTGTCCGAAAGGATTCATGGTTTCGGGGAGGTAGCGGAGAGTTCCGCTTTTCCCTTCGGCATCGGGAAGGGGGAGGGTTTTTCCGTACAGATCGGTAACGGTGCTTTTCAAGCACACATCCCCGGCGTTCCCGGTGAGGTAGTAATTCAGCAGAGGCGCCTCGTCTTCAAACTGAATGCGGGAAACAGATGTCTCGGACGGAGGCAGGAAAAAGGAGATCTCATGTTCCCCCGACATCCGGTATTCCGATTCTCCCTCTTCCGCAACCCGGAACGCATCGACATGGAGTTTCCCTTTCCCCTGGATTTTCAGCACAGCCGCAAGCCGGCGGATCGGAATCCGGGCGGTCAGCACGGCCCGTTTCCATTTGTCCTTCTGAGGCGAAAGGTTCCGTCGAGAGAGGGCTTTGCGACCATCCGCCATCAGGACCGCCGCAAACGTCCCGCTCCCCCGGTAGGAAAAGGAGACCGTGACCGGACGGCGCGGATCACCCGCGGAAAACGGTTCAGAAAAAATGCCGACTTCCCCGTCCGTCGAGGAATCCAGTTTCAGCGCCGCTTCTCCGGAGGGACCGGTCACCTCCGGATCCGGTTCCACCTCGGAACGCGACTGATGATTCCCTGCCAGCCGGCACCATCCGCTCTGCAGACCCTTCGGCAGCGTGCTGTTGCGTAGAAAATTCACGGTCCCTGCCGGTTTCCGGATGACCCGGCGCATCTGTTCCATTTTCAGAAGTTCGTACTCCTGTTTCGAGACCTCTTCGATGCGGATGCGTTTGAAGTCGAGGATTCCGGTTTCGGCAATGTGCAGAAACAGCCCCTGCGGATTGGGTTCGTTGTAGACCGTCTTCGGAGAGAAGGGAAAAACCAGGGTCCGGAAGGAGGTACTTCGGGGGATGCGGAACTTGACGCCGGGCAAATCATACGGCTTATACATCCGGCGCAGATAGGGGGTGATCTCGCCGGTGAGCTGATTGCGGACCACGAAGGTCGCCTTGTAGAGCTTCTTCGCCTGAAGGCCCGGAAGACGGATGTTGAACTGGACGCCGGGCTTGTCGATGAAGAAGCGCAGGAAGGTGTCGCCCAGTTCGTCAGTGCCGCTTTCCGCCCGGCAGACTCCGGAGGACCACGCGGTGAAATCCTGATTCATCCCCTGCGGCATCGGTCCAGAATAGGAGCCCCTGGCCTGAACATGCAGAATGCCGGAGTGACGGTTGAAATCCACATCGACAATCTGCGGATTCCCCGCGGAAAGAAACGGGAGAGTCAGAAAAAAGAGAATCGAAAGGATCATCATTTTATGCATTGGAAACAGACTCCTTTTCCTCACGGTTTTCACCAGAAGTTCCTTGCAGCACGGATTGCCGATTCCCGCATTCCTGTGACATGTCCGTCGGCGAACAGGACATTGGCCCCGGCTCCGTTGTAGTGGCGCCACCGGCCGCCCTCGTCAAGATTGACCATTCTGTCCACTGTGTTGGAGTCCGGATTGACCCATCCGGCGATTCCGGGCTGATCCATGTCGAACAGCAGCGATCTCTGCGAGGGGGTTGCCACTCGTGGGAGAAGCACTCCGCTGAGTTTGCTGTTCATGCCGAAGTGACGGGCGACAATGTACCGGAGATCGTCGATGCTCTTGATTTCCCTGATCGTCGAGGCTGGGCACTGGAACGGTTCCTTTGCCACATACCGCTCTCCTGTCTTTTCCAGCCAGCAGTGATCCATGACTGCAACATTTTTATGAACCGAATAAGCGCAGTCGATCCATTTTCCCTGATAATATCCTTCCTGATTTCCATTGTAGAGCGGGATCACTCCGCCGTTCTGTTCCGTATAGACAAGAAGATAGGTCCCGACCTGACGAATGTTTCCGACACAGCGAATCGTCTGCGCCTTTTCCTTCGCGGAATTCAGCGCCGGAAGCAGAAGCCCTGCAAGAATGGCGATCACGGCAATCGTGATCAGCAGCTCCACCAGTGAAAATTTGGATTGCCGGATGGTCATGGATCCCTTTCCTTTCGTTTCAATGACGTTTCCTGTTCCTGTGAGATCTTTCTGTTCTTATTATAGCACAAAATATTTGAAAAATAGTTTTCTGTGGAGTATATTTTATTTCAAAAACAACTAATTTTATTTGCTGGATTCTCATTGCGATGAAAATTCTGACGGATCATTCCGTTTTTTTCGATCCCGCTCTCCGTTTTCAGATGAAAAAGGAGGGGTGTTCTTATTTCGCGCGGAACAATTTTGAATGGCAGTGTTCAACATTTCTTCCTCAGAAGCCGCAGGATGCGCTGATCTGGTGTGCCTCCATCTGGGAATCGAAGATGAGGGAAGGGTGCCACATGCGCCGGATTGATTCCAATTTTCTTGCGCTGGAATATGTCCGGAAGGGGTCTCTCTATGTCCGTCAGGACGATGCGGCGTTTCTGGCGGAGGAAGGGGATTTTTTCCTGCTCCGTCCCGGCGGCGATCTCGAATTCATGACCGGCCCGCCGGGATTTTGTCTCAAGGATTCGGTCATTCTGTCCGGAAATCTGCTGGAGGATATTCTGAAGCGGACCGGTCTTGACGGGAAAAACTATCTTCCGGAGGTCAATGGCAAGAAATTTGAAATCCTGCTGCGCTCGTTCAAGGCGTTTTCAAAGAACTTTCACGCGGGAATGCTTCAGGAACTGGAACACCGGTCGTACGACCTGATTCTTCTGCTTAAGGAACCTTCGCCGGCCAAACGGTGTCCGGATGCTCTGATGGTGCTTCTGGGATTCATGGAGAACAATCTGACGCAGCCGTTTTCGCTTCGGGAGCTGGCCCGGCGCTACGGTTGTTCGGTCTCGCATCTGACGCGCCTGTTCCATCTTCATTATGCTTCGACGCCCCACCGGATGCTCGTGGAGATGCGGATGCGTCGGGCGGTCAGTCTGCTGCTGGAGACGGATCTTTCCGTCAAGGAGATCGCCGCAAAAGTCGGGTATGAGAACTCCCTGAACTTTTCCACGGAGTTCAAAAAGCGGCACCGGCTCTCTCCGCGTCTGTTCCGGAAGGGGGCTCCGTCGCTTTAAGTTTCTCTGCGGGGAGGGCGGCATCCGGATTCCGGAAAAATCCCCGTTCTCTCCTCAGGCCGGAAGGGGTTTTTCCGAGACGGTGCAGAAGGGCTTTGGTGAAATAGTTCTGATCGCGGAATCCGGTTGCCTCCGCGATCTCTTTGATCCGTGCGCGGGTTTCATAAAGCAGACGGAGGGCGCTCTGAATCCGGTATGAGATCAGGAATTCCTGCGGCGGACAGCCGAAGTGCTCGCTGACGATCCGGTGAAGCGTCGAACGGTGCACCTGCAGCTCGCGGCTCATCCATTCGACGGTGACATCGGGATCGTTGTAGGTTTCCCGGACCAGTTTCTGGAATGCGTCGCAGAGTTCCCGGTTTGCCGTGTCGGAGCCGGCCATGGCAAGCGAGAGGATTTTGTAGGCTTCCGCTCCCGCGCAGAATTCGCCGCGCCGGGAACAGGAGCGGATCTCCTTCATCAGATTTTCAAACAGATCCACCGGACAGCTTCCCGCAAACCGGCTTTCCCGTTTGAGGTCGAATCCGCGGATCAGATCCGGCAGGTTTTCTCCGTCGATTGTGAGCCAGTAGTACTCCCAGAGCGGCGTCCGGCGGGTGAGGTCGTGAATTTCGCCGGGGAAGTAGAAACAGACCTCTCCGGGCTTCAGAATCCAGCTCGTTCCGTTCAGACGGAATTCCCCTTCTCCGCGGACTCCCCAGAACAGTTCGAGGAACTCTTTCCGCGCGTATCCGTCGCTCCAGCCGGGACCGGTGATGTAGTGGCCCGCCGAGCGTACATGAAGCAGAGCGCGGATGGTCCCGGACGGATACGGCCGGTAGATTTCCGCCAGCTTGTGCTGATCCTGCATCGTCCATCTCCTTTTTGCGACATTTCTGCTAATTATAATACACTTTTCCTCTTGTCGTTTCAAGCGTTTTATGGTACAATAAAACAGAAAACTGCAAAACCAACCGTGGAAAGGAGTTGTTTTCAGATGGAAAAAGGACCGAAAATCGTTGTGATCGGCGCGGGGAGTTTCTTCTTCGGCCGTGCCGTTGTGTACAATATGGCGCAGAGTCCCGTTCTGCGGACCGGGACTCTGGCGCTGGTCGATACCGATCCGCAGGTCCTGGAGACCATGATGCGTCTTGCCGCGCGGGCGAAAGAGTATTCCCGGGCGCCGTTTGAGCTGATCGGGTCGGCCGACCGCAGAGAGGTGATGAAGGGGGCGGATTTCGTCGTCACCAGCTTCTCGTTCCGGAACACCCACTACCGCGGAACCGATGTGCGCATCGCCCGGAAATACGGCGTGACCATGTGCTCCGGCGACACCATTGGCCCCGGCGGAATCTTCCGGACTCTCCGCGAACTTCCGGAGATCCTGCGGATCGCCCGCGACATCCGCGAACTGGCGCCGGATGCCTGGATGATCAACTTCGTCAATCCGACCGCCGCTCTCGGACTCGGCTTGATGCGTCATGCTCCCGGCGTGAGGAGCTTTGCTCTCTGCGACGATCTTCACGATCCGTACAAGCGGGCGGAATATCTCTTCCGCTGCGGCATCACCGCAAAACCGGAAATCCCGATTGCGCCGGAACATGATGCGAAGTTCGATCTCCAGATTCTCGGCGTCAATCACTGCAATTTTGTCGTGAAGTGCGAGTACGACGGTGTCAGCCGGATGCCGCAGCTCCGGGAATGGGTCGCGGCGCAGGCGGAAAAAGAGCTGGAACGTCCCGCCGACCGGAGCGATTCCAAACAGCATTACAATTACAATTATGCGCTTCAGCTCTTTGATCTTTACGGGGCGTATCCCAATGCGCTCGGTCATGTCAAGGAGTATGTTCCCTTCTTTCAGGGATACGGGGTTTCTCCCGCCGAACCGGAGCCGATCGTTCCGTTCGACGCGTTCCGCCGCGCCGCCGAAATGGCCGCCCAGTGGCGGGAAACCGCCGCGTTTGCGGACGGGTCGCTGCCGATCGCGGACTTTTTCGCCCGGGGGAAGGGCGATCATGCCACGGACATCATTGAATCCATGTGGGGCGGTCTCGGCAAAAAGTTCTATGTCAACACGGCAAACCGGGGTGCGGTCCCGAATATGGCGGACGACGCATTTCTGGAGCTTCGCTCCGATCTGGATATGAACGGGCCGCATCCTCTTCCGGCGGTTCCTCTGCCGTTCGGGGTGCTCGGGTTGACCCGTCAGGTGCTTGATACGCACGAACTGACCGTGGAGGCCGCGGTCTCCTGCGACCGGAAGATCCTGTACCGCGCGCTTGCCTGCGATCCGATCGTCAACAATCTCGGCGATGCGAAACGGATCATGGAGGAACTTCTCGAAGCGGAGCGCTCTCATCTTCCCTCCGAATGGTTCCGCTGATCCGGAAAACACGGGACGCCCCGAATGGCGTCCCGAAACTCTGATAACGAGAAAGGAGATTTGATATGACAAAGGCAGCCCGCTCCCATCCCTTCACCCTGATTGAACTCCTCGTGACCATTGCCGTGATTGCGATTCTTGCCGGTCTTCTTCTTCCGGCGCTGAATTCGGCAAGAGAGAAGGCTTATGAAATTGCCTGCCGGAACAATCTGAAGACCATCGGCATCGCCCAGACCGGATATTCGGCGGCCTTCGATGAATGGATCGTTCCCAACTACAACAGCCGCTGGCGCGGCGGCCCGGAAGGCAATCTCTGGAACCTCGACGGCTACTGGACCGGACAGCTGACCCGTTTCGGAACGGTCTATGGCCGCTACAAACATTTGAAGAGCACTTACTTCTGTCCTTCCTACAAAGACTGGGACGACGGCTTCCCCGGAGGAAACGGCCAGTATTACGTCTCCACCAATTCCAATTATCAGACGAACACCTTTCTCTGCGGCATGCGGGATCAGAATCCGCCGGGGGAACAGAACCGGATCAAAAAACTCAGCTCGGTGAAAATTCCGACTCTTACGTTGTTTGCCGGAGACTCCTTTGCCTCCGGCGGTGCCATCTCTTATTCTTCCTATATGGCCTATCGTCACGGCATGCGCGAGCTTCGGACCGATCAGACTCCTCCCGCTTCCACGCCGGTTCCGCCCGTCGGCCGGGCCAATATCATCATGATCGACGGCCATGTGGAGAGCGTTACCTATTCGCAGACTCTCGGCGGCACCAACTATACCAAACGCGGATTCCTGCTGGATTCCGGTTCAACCGATTTTTAAATGAAAAAAGAGATGTTATGAAATCGTTCTGTCGCTTTCTTTTTCTGGCAATTCCGCTTGTTCTTCCGGCGGAGAACCGGATTTTCAACGGATCGTTTGAAGTCGGCATGGAGGGCTTTGTGCTGGAACGGATTCTGCGTCCGGACACCAATGCGGATCTGCAGTTCACGGACCCCGTCCCGGAAAAGGATTCTTCCGGAAAAACGGGTCTGCGCATCGGCAACCCTTTTGCGGAAAAGACCACTCTTCATGTCCGGGAAATCTCCGTTCCGCACGGGACAAAGCAGGTCCTGCGCTTCTCCGCAAAAGCGGAAAAGAACATGAATCTTTTCGTTTCCGCCCGGGTGCAGTACGCAAAAGGTTCTCCAACCTGGAACCGGACCTTCCGGATCGGAACAGAGTGGAAGACGTTCGAACTTCCGTTCTCCGTCCGTCCAAAGGAGGACGGTTTCTGCACGATCGCATTCCGGAACGACTGTGAGCCGGCCGCGCTGTTCCTCGACAACCTTTCGCTTGCATCGGAGGGGAATTCGCCGGAAACGCCTCATCCGGAACTGGCGTTCCGGCTCGACCGTTCCTTTTATTACAGGAACGACCGGGCAAAGGCTTCTTTTGCTCTTCACAATCCGTCTGCGAAGCCGTATGCGGCAACGGTCCGGATTCAGTTGAGCGACGATTACAGCGGAGAGGCGGTTCCGGTTGCGGAATTCCCCGTTTCCGTGAAGAGCGGGGAGACGGTGTCGCGGGATTTCTCCTTTCCGCTTCCCCGGTTCGGTGGATTTTCTCTGAATGCGTCCGCTCCGGATTTGCGGGCGAGTCCCGGATCGCTGGTTGTGATCGGACGGTATGAACGGGGGAAAAAGCCGGATGTCCGCCGGACGTTCTGCCTCGGATTCAACGGCGGTGCGAGCTATCAGTGGAACGAGGAGAATCCGCGGCATATCGGGTATCTTTCGTTCGGGATTTCGCCGGACCGGAAGTTCGCGGAGCTTGCCGCGATGGGATGCCGTCTTCTCCGCAGTCACGACGACGGATCCAATCTCGGGAACTGGGCGGCGTTTGAGACGGAATCCGGTTTGTTCTGTCCCGAGCGGCTGAAACGGGAGCTTGCGCTGTATCGGAAACACGGGATCACTGCTCTTCCGGTTCTGCTCAATTCCGACTTCCCGCTGAGAACCCGTCCGTGGCATCGGCCGACTTTTCCGGAATCCGTTCTCCGGAAAAGCGAAATCATACCGGTCTTTCACAACCGGAACATTAAAATCGCTCTTCCTCCGGATGACGCATTCCGGCGCTATGTCCGGGAGTTTGTGAAAACCGGCGGCGCGGAGTTTCCCGTGATTGAGGTTTTCAACGAACCGCAGTTCCTTCTGACGTCCGATCAGTATCTGCGCTATCTGAAAATCGCGTCGGAGGAGATCCGGGCTCTTGCCCCGGAAACGAAAATTGTCGGTTTCTGCACGACCAGCGACAAAGGGGAATCCATCGGTCCCTTCCTGCGGAAATGCTTGAAAGGCGGCGGTGGGGCAATGGTTGATTCGGTCAGTTTCCATCCGTACAGAAGCCGGCGTCTGGGATCTGCGACTCCGGCCGATCTTCAGATCCGGGCGCTGGCGGAACTGCTCTCCCCGTATCCGCGTCTGACGATGTGGAATACGGAACTCTACTACCTTCACGACGAACCGGGCGGATTCCGCTGGCCGACCGCTCCGCATCATATCGCGACCCGTCTGATGCTGGATCTCGGCGAGGGCGTGGAATCCTCCATGCCGATCACGCTGAACCGTCTTCGCAAATCCTCGTTCTCTCCGCACTATCAGGGCGACGGACCGTTTGTCTGGCAATGGTCGGGCAACTTTGCCGCCTGCAACGCTTTTGCCCGTCTTCTCGAAGGAGCGAAGCCGATCGGAAAACACCGCGCCGCCGATGCGGGCGTCATTTTCTACGTCTACGAGAAGAACGGCTCTCCTCTGGCCGCCGTCTGGAACTATCTCGACAAAAAGGAGGTGTACGGACTCTTCGGCGCGTTCCGCGTCCTGGATCTCTTCGGCAATCCGGTGGACGGAAAAGATCTGCCGCTGAAACAGGCTCCGTTCTATCTTCTGCCGGGGAAGGGGATGGACCGGAAAACCTTCCTGTCCGCGATCGCGGAACGGCCCGTGCGGATGGATCAGCCGCTGGAGATTTCGTCCGCTGCCCGGCAGATCGGCGGAACTCTCTATCTGCGGATCCGCAATGCGGGAAAACAGCGTCTGAACGGATGGATCGGCGCGTTCGGCGCGGTCCGTCAGGAATCGCCCGCCGCATGGAGCTTGAACGGAGGGGAGGAGCGTCTGATTGCGCTTCCCGTCTCTCCGCTTCCCGGCGAGGGGAAGAGTCTAACCGTCTCGGCGCTGGTCCATCAGCGGATGGTGCGGACAACGCCCGTTCTGTTCCGGAACCGGAAGGTGGTGTCCGGCGGGAGCTGGACGGTCGGAAACTCCGCCCGCTGTTCCGTGTCATGGGAGAAGGAGGACCTTGTGTTCCGGGCGTCCGTACAGGATGCCACCCCTTCGGGAAATACGGATTCCCATGCACCGTGGAAACAGGATTCGATTGAGCTGTTTGTGGATTCCGATCCGCTGAATTTCGCCTCGCCGCATCCGGCGGAGTATGAACCGTCCGTTTTCCGTGCGTTTCTCCTGCCGTATTCCGGGAAATTCCGTCTCTGGGACCGGAACGAGCGGGAGATTGACGGAAGCTCCTGCCGTCTCGAAGTCCGCAGAGAGCAAAACGGTTATTCGCTGACCTTCCGGATTCCGCGCACCAAGTTCGGAATCGGGGACCGGATCGGATTCGACTGCAAAATCAACGATGCCGCCGCACCCGGGGAGACAACCCGTTCCGTCAGCTGGGGCGGCAGTCCTGAAGCGTTTCGCAACCGGTTTGTATTCAACATCATCGAAAAGGAGAATCGTCCGTGAAAAGAGCTGTTTTGCAAGTCGTTCTGCTGGCGGTCATGGCTGTTTCCTTCGGCGTATCGGCGGAGGAACTGAAGGCGGGCCGTCTGCCGTCCGTCTGCTCGTTTGCCGACGGAGTGTATCGCTTCGAGTTTCCCGGGGACCGTCAGCTCTCGCTTACCTTCCCGCTGAACTTGAAACAGGGGGAGTATTACCGGATTGAATTCGAGGTCCGTTGCGGACGGGGCGTCGAATCGAAAAACGGAATTTCCTCTCTTCTGATCGGCGGAGCAACGCGCTATCAGGCTTTCCGCGCGGGAAAGCAGTGGACGCATCATGTTAATTACCTGTACGCGGAGAGAGAAAAGGGGCTTTTTTCGCTCAGTTTGAAACCCTCCGCGCCGGATACGGTGGAGTTCCGGAATGTCCGCTGCACCCGGATCGGCGATTCCGATTTCCGGAAGAATCTGTTTCCCGACGGCGGTCTGGAATCCGGCGATCCGGCTCTCCCCTCCTGGCCGTGGCCGCAGGAGGAGTTCCTCTCTTTGAGCCGCGATGCGGGATTCCTCGTCGGTTCGTATTCTCTGTCTTTGAAGAAGGGGACGGAACGCCGGGCGGTGTATGCGCTCTCCTCTACGCTTCCGATCCGTCCGGGAAAGGTGTATCAGGTCGTTTTCTGGGGAAAGGCGGACCGCAATGCGTCGATTCTGCTGACGTTTGAATCGTTGAAGAAGGAATTTGTCGTTTCGCAGGAGTGGAGTCGTGGGGAATGGGAGTTTTCCGTTCCCGCCGGGTTTCCCCGGATGGGCCGGATGAGAGTTGCTCATCAGGGGGATGTTCCCGGAGAGGTGTATCTGGATGATTTCGTTTTTCGGGAGAAGGCGGATCTTCCGCAATGAGTGAGAAGATTTTTTGTTGTTTGTGCTGTGTTGCGAGGGAGGACAACCGCTTTGAAAAGCGGTTCTTCCCCCCTCGCGCTCCCCGCTTTCCCTAAACTTTTAAGCAGCCTTTGCGCGGGGGGCGCAGAGGCGTCGGGTTAGCGGCGGACGATCTCAAAGAACGGGGTTGGTCCGTTCGGAAGTTTGGCGGTGTCGAGGTTCACGGTCCACTGTTTTCCGGTCCGTTTCATCGGGATCGGCGCACGGCGGATTCCGTTGACGGAGAGCGGGTAGAGGAGGTAGTCTCCGTCTGCGAGGTTCAGCCGCAGCTGGAATGTCCCGGTACGCAGAAGCGCGGGGTATTTGCCCGGATTCAGGACGGTCACCCGGTCCGATGTCATCCGCATGCCGCTTGCCGTCTGTTCCGTGATGACGAGGAGGACCATCCGTCCGGACTCTGTCAGAGCTTTTCCGTCGACGGAGGTGAGGGCGATGGTGGAATTGAGTCCGCGTTTGAGAATCTCCAGGACTTTGAATTTTGCGGTGTTTCCGGCAAGCTGGGCGGCCCCTTCGGTTTTCGCACTGGAGACGCTCATCGAGCAGGATCCCTGATTCAGAAGGAGTTCTCCTGTGTCGCTTTCAAAGATCTGAGCATCCGGATTGGTCCGGTTTCCGGCGGGGAGAATCTGTTTGGATTTCAGGTAGTCCACGGTTTTCTTCAACGAGAAGGTGGATTTGTCCGCCGAGCCGACTTCGCTGAAGAAGAGTTCCATCTTCGCCTGGGATCCTCCTGCCGGGGAGAGAGTCAGACAGGCCGGACTCTTCCGGAGACGGAATGCCGAGGCACTTTCGAACGGAACATCGGTGACGTTGAGTCCGAATCCGGTCAGCAGCGAGAGTTTCGACTGCTCGGAATTCACGGCGCTCTCCGGCGGACAGTTCCGCAGATAGGCGGTGTCGTACGCCAGGTCGATCCGGTTCCTCGACGCACGGACATCCCCTCGGCCGAACAGACACGCTCCAAGGAACTCGTTGGCCCGGTGGATCGGCGAATCGTAGACCCGGAACGGATCCAGCGTGCTCGGCGGATTGTAGATCAGATCCGGATTCCGGTCCAGCCAGACCGCTCCCTGATGGACAAACACTCCGCCGAAATTCTGCAGCGCCGCATACGCCGGAAACGTCAGCGCGTTCTCATACTGATACTGATTGGCATAGCAGTGGTTCTGCTCCGTGACAAAAATCGGACGGTTTGCAATCCGGGATGCGGACGCCGTCAGAAAATGCGGCACCCCGGACTCGATCGCACTGGTCTGCAGATACTGGGTCCCGACTCCTCCCCATCCTCCGCGGGGATGATTGAAGTAGGTGTTGATCGAAACCAGATCGCAGCACTCCGCCCGCAGTCCGCTGTGACGGATCTGTTTTCCGCAGTTGTACTGTGTGACCAGTCCCTTGTATCCCATCTTCCGCAGTTCGGCCGCGCACCACATCTGGAGATCGGAAAGGTTTCGGAACAGGAATTCGTTCCAGTCCCGGTTCTCCTGATTGTTCACCCAGTACTGCTGGGGATAGTCGAGATCCCGGATTGTTTTCGCCTCGTTCCTGTTTCCCCATGCCTTCTTCACGCCGTCGAGCGACCCGTATTTCTTCAGAAGAGCGGCATGCCACCGGTCCAGAAGGAGCTGTTTCAGATTCTGCGGGAGACGCGCATAATAGTGAATCCCGAGTTCCAGTTCATTGCTGAACTCCATGCAGAGAATCGCCGGTTCGTCCTTCCACGCGATTCCCGTATACGGATTCACATGGTTCAGCAGTTCGCCGACCAGTCTTTTCCACGCGTTCCGGACAATCGGATCGCCGATGATGAACCGGAAGCGGTTTTCCACGGTATCCTGACTGTTCCAGTAGCGCTTCCCCATTGCGCCGTAGGTCAGATTCATATAGAAATAGATGCCCTGCTTTTTCCCTTCCGCGACGAGATAGTCCATGAAGTCGAGCCATTTTGCATCGTATTGGAGATTGTTCATATTCCGGTTGTCCGGAATGGGGCCGATGCGGAGGGCGTTGTATCCCTGACGGCGCATGAGGGAGCAGAAGAGGGGAACATCTTTTGTGCGGTCGCGTTTGATTCCTTTTCGTTCGCCGATTCGATAGAGCCGGTCGCACCCCCACTCGGCAAACCCGAAGAACCGCTGTTCGACTCCGGGAAGATTTTCAAATTCGAGTCCGCCGTTCGCAGAGAAGCGGACGCGTCCGTGCTTTCCGGCCGGTCCCGCTTCCAGAAACCGGTCGAGATCCAGTGCGGAACCCTTCTCCACCTGAAGATTCGGGAAATCGACGATTTTCCACGAGGCATCCGGCTTGAACTCGTTCATGCCGATCGTGACTTCGCGGGAAGCAAAGCTCGCCGCACCGATGATCCACACCGAATCCCCTTTTGCGGTGAAGCTGACTGCCGCAACCTCTTTTCCCGGCAGCGTGAAGCGGGAGAGATAGAAACCGCCTTTGCCGGTCTTGACCGGCACATCGTAAACTTTTTTCGCATTGGGTGCTCCGGTGATGGAGATCCAGTCGAGAACATCCCGTCCGGAACGGATCTCGTATTCGGCATTCAGTCCGTCGGCGAAATGGAACTTGACGCTGCCGAGGGTTTTCCCTTTTGGCGTCCAGCAGGAGGTGTGGAGAAGATAGAAGTATTTCCGGCGCGGATACGGTTTCGAAAAGGAGATTTTCGCCTCTTTCAGATCGGTTTTGCAATATGGGGAGTGGAAGGTCAGGACCGCTTTCCCGTTGTTGGTTTTCGGGTCGATCAGACGGAACTCCATGCCGCCGAAGGAGACGAGGGACGGATCAATGCCGTGGAGATCCTCCAGGGGACCCTGATCGGACCATCCGCCCTTGCCGTCTCCAGCCGTCTGATCGCTGAAATCCCGGTTCGCCCAGGGCCGCAGATCCACCGGCGTGACATCGCTTCCGATGTTCAGCGCTCCGGCGAAGCGGTGCTGGAAGGAGAGTTCCGTCGGGACTCCTCCTTTGACTTTGATCGTGAAAACGGCGCGGGAGTCCGCCGACGTGAGAATGCACTGTTTCCCGTATTTGACAATTCCGCGATCCGCCGTGATCCGGACCGGATACTTGGCTCCGTCCGCATAATTCCGGACCTTCCAGGTGGGACTTTTCTGTTCAAAGTCGCCGTTCGGAAGCAGAGCGCCGTTCTGGGAGATGTTGTCAAAGAAAGTCCCGTAAACCGCTTTCCTCCCCTTCGAGTAGAGACTGAAGAACTGGACGGAGACAATGCCGTCCTTTTCCGGAATGAAGGAGATTTTCCGGTATTCCCAGACTCCCTCTTTCCCGGTCAGATCAAACGAGACCGCCTTTCCGTTGAGTTCCGGTCGTTTGGGAAATTTCAGATAGACGGCTTTCCCGCCG
The DNA here is from genome assembly GCA_949297765.1 of uncultured bacterium. Classification (GTDB taxonomy): domain Bacteria; phylum Verrucomicrobiota; class Lentisphaeria; order Victivallales; family UBA1829; genus UBA1829. The sequence continues at coordinate 64,725 of CASFTV010000014.1, forward strand.
GATTCGATTTTCGCATCGTTCAGATTGACTGAACCGTGCAGATGAACCCGTCCGGAATGAACCGCGGCGAGAGAGAGGGGCAGCAGCATCCCCGCTGCAAGAAGCAGATGAAGTTTCATGAATCAGATCTCCGTTATATGGTTCCAAAGTACAGGGTGTATTTTTTATGGATAGGTCAGGCGGTAATCGGCTCTGCGGAATCGTCCGCCGTTTGTGTAGAGCCAGCGGGTGGGGGAGTATTTGGCGTAGCAGGAGTAGAAGTCGGTTCCGCCCGCGTGACCGTCCGCATACCAGTTGTTGGTGCGGTTCCCGTGACGGAAATGGATCCCCCGAAAATTCGGACCGTGGAAACTCCAGGAGGGAAGGCCGGTGACGGTATCCACGCTGTCGAACAGAACGGGAAAGAGCGAGGGGAATTTCATCCTCCGGAAATCGATGGACTGGGGATTGTTGTGAGGAAGTCCGCCGGAGATGACCGGATCGCCGTGGTTCCGGTCCACGGTGTCGCCCAGAAGCGCGTAAATCCGCATGCCGTAGGTCTTTGCGTAGAAATCCGTGTCTTTGAGAACCGCGGGATAGGAGGGACAGAACGCGGTTTTCGGAATCGCTTTCCGGGAGCCGAAGATTTCCATCCCCCAGTAATAGTTGTCGGCGCCCTGTCCTGTGACAAACTGGATCGCGAGGATGTCGTTGTTCTGATCCGCGTAGAGACGGCAGCTCATCCCGGTCTGTTTCTGATTCGAAAGGCAGGAGATCTCCCGGGCTTTCTCCCGTGCGGAATTCAGCGCCGGAAGAAGCATCGCCGCGAGGATCGCAATGATCGCAATTACGATTAAAAGTTCTATTAAAGTGAACCTTCTATTTTTCATCCGTTTTCTCCCGTTTGAGGGTGATTGATCCGGGGAGCTTTCCCGGAAAGATTCTTGGTTTTTTACTGTACCGCTATAATTATACAATAAACAAAACGGAAAAACAAGAGAAGAATTATAACAAAACTATGACTTTGGGGGCTGAAAATCGTTGAAAAACGGGGAAATGAGTGTATTTTAATCTTAAAAATGGGACATCCGGAGATGATTATGACCAAAAAACGAAGTTTTTCCTATGCGCTTCTTGGATCTGTGCGGAATAAAATTTCCACTCCGCTGCCGTTCTGTGTTCATGCGCTGGGGCATGCGCTTCGGCATTTTCCCTATATGGAGGATCTGCCGGTGCGGGAGGATCCGTTTGTCGAACTGTACTGGTGCATCAGCGGATCCGGAAAGTTCTATCTGGAGGATGGTTCCGAAGAGATCATGCGTCCGGGGGATGTGTTCTACCGTCTGGAATCGGAGCGGCATTACCATGAAATCGTGGAGGAGCCGTGGGAGTACCGCTGGCTGACATTTGCCGGGCCGCTGGCGGAACCGCTGCTGAAATCCTATCAGTTTCCGCATCGGTGCTTTCATGCCGGACCGTGTCCCAATGAACTGTATATGCGCCTGGAGAGACTGATGCGCCAGAAAAACGATTACGGATACCGGGAATCGGTTGCCGTGATCTGTTCGATTCTTGCACGGGTCGGCGGCGAGGGACAGGAGTGTTCGGTGGATCCCGATCTGGTCGGCCGTGCAACGGATGTCTGCTCCATCTATTATCAGGACCCGACGTTCGACATCAACACGCTTGCGTCCATTCTGAATGTGAACCGCTGGACACTGCGGCGTGCGTTCCGGAATTCTCTTCAGATCACACCCAGCGAATTTCTCCAGGAGATGCGTCTGAACAACGCATACAAACTCCTCCGGGATACACATCTTCCCATTTCGCGCATCGCCCGGGAGTGCGGATTTGCCGATACCAGCTACTTCGGCAAAGTCATCCGGAAGCTCACCGGTTCGACTCCCTCCGGTCTGCGCCGCTTCTGATTCCCGGGAAATGGAAGTTGCGGCCGCTCAGGAATTGTGCTCCTGTCTGTTTTTCAGACGGAACTGCCCCGGCGGAAGCCCGAAGTGCCGATGAAAGGCCGATGTGAAGAACGGGGTGCTCTGGTATCCGCATTGAAGAGTGATCTCATCCACAAGATGATCGGTTTTCTGGAGCAGGAAGGCGGCGTGTTCCATCCGCATGGTGCGCAGGACTCCGGAGAACGTGTCTCCGGCATACTGGCGGAACAGGCGCGAGAGATAGCCGGGATTCAGCTGAAAATGGCGCGCAGTTTCTTCTCTTGTCAGCGGAAGCTCGAAATTCTCTGAGAGATACTGCTTGATTTCCAGAAACTTCCGTTCGGCTTTCCCGATGTTGGCGGGCGAGTCCGCCGCGAGGAAATCGCGGGTCAGACGGAAAATGGCGCGTGCCAGATCGGCTCCTGCCGTTTCGTCGGTCACCTTTCCGAGCAGACGGAGCAGATCGTTCAGCAGCGGAGTCGGCGCCGCATCCGTATGATAGAAATGCACGCAGGCCGGACGCTGTCCGCTTCCGTCCGGACGGGAGTGATCGACATAGGTGCAGCGAAGGAATCCTGCCGTATAGACCAGACAGAACAGTTCGTGCGGCGAATCCCAGAGCGGCAGTTTCCAGACCTCCGGCGGAGTGAACAGAACCTCTCCGCTCCGGAAATGGCTTTCGCAGAGTTCTTGTCTATTCCCGTAAATCAGATGTTTGACGCCGGAGAGGGGAAGGTCGAAGACATATTTCGGATAGACCTCCACGCATTCGTGCGGAGTCGGCGCCGGTTTCGGCCGGGAGATGGCCAGCGTTTTGACCGGCGCCGTCTGGAGCACATAATCCAGAAGAGTGATGAAATCCGCCCGGGAAAAATCCCGGATTCCGAGTCTGGCTGCAGTTTCTCCCATGGAAATCTCCGAAAAGGTAACAATCCAGTAAGCAATATAACATCGCAGATATTGCTTTTCAAGCGGGTTCAGAGTATAATTCAGAGGATGGAAAGTTCGGAAAATTTTGCGGAAGGGAGAAAACATGAAAAATCATCTGCCGGGAAGTTTTGTCGCCGTCGGGAAGATTCCGTATGCGATGACTTCGTATCATAAGGATCCGCTGTCGCTTCTGTTCGGAATGTGCGCCGGAGCCATGCAGTGGAACAACCGCGTGTTCCTGTACGGCGACCGGATGGTGCGCGTCAATTTGAATTGGATCCGAGATTACATGCTGACGCTCAAGGGGTTCCGGTATACCGAGCGCGATCTGACCAGCTTCCCCGACCTGCTGCTGGAAAAACAGCATGAGAAGGGTTTTTTCTATGAGATCATCGCCCCGGTTTCGGATCTTCATTCCGGACGCCCGTTCCAAAGCCGCGACGGACGGACTATTCAGATCTCCAGCCCGGAATGCTGCTATTATGAAGAGGGAATGGATTTCGGCCTCTGCCGTCTGGAGCTGGAGGCGGATGTCGAATACCTGATGGTCGAGGGCGCCTACATGATCTGGCAGGCGACCGGTGACGACGCATGGCTTGAACGGAATCTTCCCCGTCTGGAAAAAGGACTCCGGTATCTCACCTCCGATCCGCTCCGCTGGGACTCCGGATACGGACTGGTCAAACGTCCGCGGACTCTCGATACTTGGGATTTCCTCGACCGGGAGAGTTCCAGCCATGAACGTTCCGTTTTCCCGGATGATCCCATGGGAATTTTTCACGGGGACAACACCGGCCTCTTCAATGCAAAGCTGCTGATGGCCAGGATGTTGCGATTTTTAGGCAAGGACTCCGCCGCACAGCGGCACGAGGAGGAGGCGGCTTCCCTGAGAGAACGGATCATGAAGAATCTCTGGAATGGACACTTCTTCCGGCATTTCCTTCCGCTGGACCCGGTCGATTACGGCGTCGACGAGGCGCAGCAGATGAGCCTTTCCAACGCCTATGCGCTGAACCGCGGCATTCTGACTCTGGAGGAGCGGAGACACATCATCGACGCCTATCGGGCGATGCGGGAACGGTACGGCGGAGAACTCGACGATTTCCGCAATCTGGAACCGCCGTATCCGTGTTTCAAGGGGATGAAAGCCGGTGCCTATGTGAATGGCGCGCTTGCTCCGTTCGTCGCGGGACAGCTTGCGCTCGGCGCGTTCGAATCCGGAATGGAGGAATACGGCGTCGATATTCTGAACCGTATGGGATGCAAGATGTTGCGCGATGGAAAGATCGCTTTCCTCTATGACTGGGAAGGAAACGATATCGGCGGCGGCCCGCGCTGCTGGTGCGGTGCGGAACTGCTGAACGCGGAGTGCTCCGGACTGGCCGGCGTGGTCGATCAGGAAAAACTCTTCCGCAAGGTTATGATCTCTCCCCGCTTTGCCGCCGCTGGGGAAAAACGGGCGCATGTCCGGCTGGAATATACCGCATCCGGTGCTTTTGCCGAATATGATTACCGCTTTGATCCGGAGAAGTGCATTTTCCGTTTCGAACTTCTTTCCCGCCATGAACAGACAACGGTCAGAATTTATATTCCTTCAAATCTATCTCCTTGCGCTGCAAGGATAAATAGAAAAGAAACGCCGGTTCGGACAGAGCGGGTCGGAACGAGTCTGTATGTCGTGGCGGACTCGTTCCCGTCCGGCGGTCTTCTGGAAATTGTCTGCCGATGATTGCGGGTGTTGTTCTGCTGATCCTGACCGGCGGGTGCTGGATCGGAATTGCGGTCGCCGTGGAGAAGGCTGCGCGGGAACGGCTGGATCTGGATTTTATTCAGTTCGCATCGGCGGCGCTGATCGTGCTTGCCGCTGTTGCGGTGATGCTGTTTCGCCCGCCGCTGGAAGGCGGATGGCGGCAGAATCTCCCGATCTGCGGATTCGTCTTTGCGGCCGGATGCTGCAACTATCTGATGCTGAAGCTGATGCGGCGTGCGATGCGGATGGGAAACTGCGGCGCGGTATGGGGGATTGCGCAGAGTGCGATGATTTGTCCGTTTATGATGGGAATGGTGCTGTTCGGGGTGGAGCCGACGCCGGGGCGTCTGATTGGAATCTCTCTGGTTCTGTGCGGGATCCTGCTGTTCAGCCGTCGGAAAAGCGGACACAGAGGTTGCGCCTCCTGGCGCTGGCTGCTGCCGACATTCGCATCCTTTGCCGCATCCGGAATGGCCCAGTGTTTCGCCAATCTCCCGTCCTACTGGAGAGAATGTGCGATGAGCAGTGAACTGAGAGCGTGTCTGGTTCAGGTCGGTACAATGGCGGCGTTCGGTGCCGGATTGCCGTTCCGGAAAAGAAAACTGCGTCCGTCCGGCACATGGAATACGGTCTTCCTTCTGGCCGCGGTTCAGATCCTGGCGCTGTTCTTTTTCTTTTACCGCGGACTGAACATCGTTGCGGAGCACGGTTGCGGTTCGATCGGTTATCCGGTCGCTCAGGGATGCAGCATTGCCGGATTCCTGATGTTTGAAGGCGTATTCCGCCGGGAAGGCTTCTCCCTCCTGTCGTGGGGCGCCGCCGCTTCCATCTGTGCGGGAATTTTCCTGCTGGTGCTTTGATTTGAAAAGGAGATCAAGGAAGAAACAGTGAAAAATATGAATTTACTGAAATCTTTCTGTTCAGAGAGGATTGAAAAAAAGGAGAGAACAATGAAGAACGAGGATCTCATGGCGGTGAGAAAACAGGAGTTTTCTCTGATAGAACTTCTGGTTGTAATTGCGGTCATTGCCATTCTTGCGGGAATGCTTCTTCCCGCGCTGAATGCCGCCCGCGAGAAGAGCAAAGGGATCAGCTGCATCAACAATCTGAAGCAGACCTCGCTGATGCTGAGCATTTACGGAAACGATCACGATGGAAAAATCCTGATGTGGCAGAAAGCGGACAGCAGTTACTACGGACATTATCTGGTCCGGAGCGGAATGATCGTGAACTACCGGATGGACGGGAGTGAAAAGAACTCGAAAACCCGTTCGGTGATGTGCCCTTCGCTCCAGCTGACGGTAGGGAGGGATCCATTCAGCCCGATTCAGCAGATCTACGGCACCACTCATGCAAGCGCCAACGCCAGCTATCAGAAGACATTCAATGATGCATATTTTCTGGAGGGGGATACGGATGCGACAAAAGCGTTTGTGCTGATTCCGTCCCGGATGAAGAACTCCTCGTCGTTTACCTGGCTGTTTGATTCGATTATGCCGACGGATCCGGCCGGATATACGGTTCCGAGTACAGCGGTGCTCTGGTATGATTACGACGGATCTTCCGGAGGGTTTCATTTCCGTCATTCGGGGAATGCGAGCATCCTTTACGGCGATGGACATGTCATGGCACGGAAACCCGCCTCTCTTCTGTTTGAATATCTGAAGAACGGCGCCTCTCCGAACGGGTTTTTGACCTCGGGCGGAGTCTACCGTCTCGCGGACCGCTCGCAGCATGCGGTTTTCTGAGAGAGAAAAAACGCTTTCAGAAACGTTTTTCTCCCCCGGTTGTTGTCGTCCGGAGATCGGCCATGAGGAGCGGAGCATCCGGACGGCGATCTCAATTTGACACCGTTCTCCTTATGCTTCGTTTTTGATTTCATCGAAAATGGAGAGATCCGCAAGAAGCAGCGGACAGTCCGTCACGGGAAAATTCCGGATGCAAAGCGTTCCATTGAAGTTGCTTCCGTCGGATGTGGTCTCCAGAAGCTCTTTCGGAAGAAGCCAGACATTCCGTCGGATGGGATCCAGAACGACCGGATGTTCCGGTTTTTCCGACTCATCCATCAGCATGTAGATTGATCCGCGGACGGTCGCTGCGGAAAGTTCGACATGTTCCGGCGTCCAGAACGCAAAGACCGCTTTTCCGCTGCGCCGGAATGCGTGCGCTTCAATCCGGTAGGGCATGCGCGGTTCGAAGGCCTGCCAGTTCCCGGGACGGAATGCGCAGAAATTATCCGGAGCATTCTCCAGTCCATCCAGCAGAAATCCCATTGCCTGCATTGCATAGTAGGCAAGTTTTCCGCAGTTGTTCTTTGCGTCGATGACGCCGTAGTACTGGTCGCGCCCGTCGGGATAGTAGCAGAGAAAATCCGTGACCGTGAAGATGGAGCTCAGTTCCGCTCCGCAGGCAAGATCGGTCAGATTGCGCCGGACCAGATACTTCGCCTGCGCCAGTTCTGTCGGGAAGGAAAAAAGACTGGATTTTCCGCTGGCGCGGCCGCTTTCTCCCTGCCAGAAATGGAGTTTTTTTGCCGGATCGGAAGGAATCAGGTTCGCCCGGAGGTTCGCAACCCGGGCTTCGATGAACTCCTCCGGAACGGGTCCGTAAAAATGATAGCTGAAAATGTCAATATGATCGGCCAGTTTGTTTTTCCCGAGCGCTTTGATGTAGCTGGTGGCTGTCTGGGCAACATCGGCAATGATCTGCGCATCGGGAATTTCGGAGCGGATCACTTCTGCTGTCCGGGCGACAAATTCCGTGTAGTCCTTCGCCTTTTCCTCCAGAGACATCGTCTCCCGGAGCGGAATGCCGTTGTGGGTCCAGAAGGCCTCCGGCTCATTCCAGATCTCAAAAAAGCGGACTCGGCCACGGAAATGACGGCAGAGCGCCCGGACATAGGAAAACCATGCCCGCATTCCTTTTTCCCCATGATAAAGAGGAGTCTCTCCGACCCAGCCCCGCGCCCATCCGGGAACCATTTTCCCGTTCGCTTTCCTCCACGCCGCTTCATACGCCTCCGCCGGGGTGTGAACCGGATGCCCGAAACTCAAACTGAACCAGGTTTCGATTCCAATCTCCGCAAGCGGATTCACCACGTCGTCCAGCCAGAGGAAATCATAGTGACCGGGAACTTTTTCACATTTCATCCAGCCCGTCTGGCAGCGTGCATACTTCACGCCGCTTTCCGCAAGAAAAGGAAAGGTTGCCCGCGGATCAAAGGTGTCCCGATCCAGCGTTTCAAAACCGATTCCCAGAATCGACCGTTTTACATCTCTGCTCTTCTTGGAGGGGAAACGACCCAGCCGTTCCGCTCCAGGAAAATGTTCCATCGGATCCTCCTGAAGATTGAAGTGATACGGGTCCGTCCAGAAATTCTTCTGCGGAACCGGTGGAACAATCCGGTCCGCCAATCGTTCTTTCCACTCATGCAATCGCATTTTTCCCTCCATTTGTTATTCTTACGGAGCAAAGTAGATTCCGCTGTTGATATTGACGGTTTCTCCGGTCATGGCGCCGCAGCGAATCGTGCTGACCGCAGCTTCCGCCACTTCCCTGGCCGTCGCGGCACGGTGGAGCGGAAAACGGGAAAGTTTCCGCTCAATCTCCTCGTCGGAAAGGCGCAGACGCATATTTTCCGTTTCCACCATCCCCGGGGCGAGCGTGTTGACCGTGATCCCGAAATCTCCGAGCTCCAGCGCCAGACAGCGCGTCAGCGCGTGCATGCCCGCTTTCGATACGGCATACGGAAGAAGTCTCTCTTCCATCCCGATATGCGCCTGGACACTGGAAACATTCAGGATCCGTCCCCAGCGCTGTTGTTTCATCCCTTCCCGGACAGCCTGCGCACAGAGATAAGCTCCGGTCAGATTGACGTTCAGAAGATGATTGAACCAGACGCCGTCGCTCATTTCCGGCGGACGCCGGTAAGGATCCTGGCGGGCGTTGTTGACCAGAATATCAATCCCCGCATTCCCGATTTTTTCCCGTACTTCCGCTTCGTTTGTGATGTCGCAGATCAGCTGTTCCGCGACAAATCCCTTTTCCCGCAGCACGCGGCAGACCGTTTCCGCCTTTTCCGGGGAGTGCGCGCAGTTGATCAGCACCTGGCATCCCTGTTCCGCGAGCGCCTCCGCAATGGCGCGTCCGAGCCCCTGCGCCGATCCGGTGACCAGCGCCCGTTTTCCTGTCAGTTCATCCGACATGGCCGATCTCCTTGAAATGAAGTTCAATCTGTTTGCCGATTCCATTCCAGTCGTTCCGCTCCACCAGCTCCCGCGGGAAGAGAGATGCGCCCGCTCCGACCGCCGCGGCTCCCGTCGCCAGCATGGAACGAACGGTCGCCGGATTCACGCCTCCTGTTACAAGAAACGGAATATGCGACAGCGGCGCCATCACCGTCTTCACATAAACTTCTCCCCCCGGGAGAATCGGAAAGAGCTTTACCATCTCCGCGCCCGCCTCCCATGCCGCCAGAATCTCATTCGGCGTAAACGCGCCCGGGATAGCGGCAATTCCCCGTCTGTGCGCGGTTTCGATTACAGGACGCGAAGTCGCCGGCGAGACCAGAAATTCCGCGCCCGCCTCTGCCGCACTCTCCGCCATCGGAACGCTCAGCACCGTCCCCGCGCCGATGTGGAGGAACGGAAACTCCCTCCGGATTTCCCGGAGCGCGTCTCCGGTCGTTCGGAGCGTTTCCGGATCGGAGGGATCAAACGTAAGTTCCAGAAATTTTCCTCCCTGCGCGGCAAAGACCTCCGCACAGAGAAGAATTTTTTCCTTGGGAATCCGGCGCAGAATCCCGATCAGTCGCGTGTTTTTCAGCTCATCCGAAAGTTTCATGTTCCAGTCCTTTGAAGTAATAAACGGTATCTCCTTTCGGCCGGATGTCGGTGACATTCCCCGTATAATGCCGCAGATTGCGCGGACGGTAAGGGTACTCCGACAGAACCGATTCATTCACTTCGATTCCGAGTCCGGGACGGTCGGGGATCCGGATGAACCCTTTCTCGAATTCAACACATTCATTGGTGATGCGTTTCCGGAAACTTCCGTCCGTCAGCATGATTTCGTGGATCAGGAAGTTCGGCGTGCAGGCGGCCAGCTGGAGAATCGCCGCATTGGAGACCGGTCCGCTCGGGTTGTGGAATGATACCGGAATATGCTTCGCCTCCGCCATTGCGGCAATCTTTTTCGATTCGAACAGTCCGCCGGTATGGAAGATGTCCGGCTGGACAATGTCCACCGCATTTCTCGAGAAGAGATCGTCGAATCCGAATTTCGTGTAGACCCGCTCTCCGGCGGAGATCGGAACGGGAGATCTGGAACGGATCTCTGCCAGAACAGAGAGATTGTCCGGCGGACACGGCTCCTCCATCAGCATGATTCCATACTGCCGGAGTTCCCGGGCGATCCGCAGAGCCGTATAGCCGTTGAAGCGCCCGTGGCACTCGATGAGCAGATCGACTTCCGCACCGACCGCGTCCCGGACTGCACCGACAATCGCCGACGCCAGATTCAACTCCCGGTTTTCCAGCGTCATGTGCGCTTTCCCGAACGGATCCCACTTCAGCGCCGTCACGCCCAGAGACACCGCTTTCCGCGCGGCGGCGGCAAACTCCTCCGGGGTCCGCGCTCCGACAAACCAGCCGTTGGCGTACATCCGTACAGAATCGCGCAGTTTTCCTCCCATCAGAGCGGAAACCGGTGCGTTGAAGTATTTCCCCGTGATGTCCCACATCGCCATTTCGATTCCGCTGATCGCGGACATGAGAACGGGGCCTCCTTTCCAGTAGATGTCGCGGTAGACCTCGAAGCACATCCGTTCGATTTCCCGCGGATCCCGCCCGACAATCCGGCGTTTCAGATCCTCCACGCATCCGGAGAGCGCCCCCTCCTGCGTTCCCAGCGATGCCTCTCCCCATCCGTGCAGACCCTCGTCGGTCTCCACTTTCAGAAAGGTCCAGTTCGTCCGGAACGCATCCATCACAAACGTTTTGATTTCCGTAATTTTCATTCTTTCCCTCGCTCTTTTTTTATATTATACTTGAAACCTCTGAAAAAATATATATATTTCATGCTGAAAAAGAGGGAGATCATGCTGAAAACCGATTTTCAGGAAAAATTGCAGACCTTTTCCGAAGAATTGAAAAGCCTCGCAGCGCTTTTCGACTGCGGCTTCGTCTGGCATTTTTCCGACAACGATCTTCTGGTGAATGTCCTTCCGGAGCAGAGCGAACACGATCATCCGTACTGCCGGATGATGAAAGGCAATCCCTACCGGAAACTGAATCAGTGCATTCATTTTCACCACGATGAATCGTTCCGGGCGCTGAGAACGGGACGCGGTTTCCGGATCGCCGAGTGCCATGCGGGACTGAAGACTCTGGCCGTGGGAATGAAGGTCTCCGGCGAACTGAAAGGTGTGCTGTTTGCCGGTCCGTTCGCGGGAGGAAGCCGGCTTCCGCTCTCTTTTGAGTTTCCTTTTCTTCCGGACACCCGGCTGAATCAGCTGGGAGAGTACCTGAAACAGCGAATGGACAACCTTTTCTGCTCGGAATGGCTTCCCGGTCCGGAAAAGCCGCTGCTGACCCAGCTCAGTTCCCCGGACCGCCGGATTCTCTGGGCCGCCCATTACATGCGGAAGCACTGCGGCGAGCCGCTGACGGCGAAACAGACGGCGGAGACATGCGGATTGAGCGTTTCCCGCTTTCTGCATCTGTTCCGCACGGAAACGGGATACGCGTTCAGCGACTGGCTCCAGCGTCTGAGAATCGCAAGCGCCTGCCGTCTGCTGGAGGAGTCGTCTTATAAACTTGCCGAGATCGCCGAGATTTCCGGCATTCGCGATCAAAGCCGGATGATTGTTCTGTTTCACCGTTATCTGAATACGACTCCGCGGAAATACCGGATCTCGTTCCGCCGGAAAAACGCGGGGGAGGAGTGATTTTTTATTTTCCGCGCGTTCCGCCTGCGGAGGTCTGCGGAACACCCGTCCATCCGGAACGGACCGGCGGGACCTCCGGACAGGCGCACAGCTTCCGGTACTCCCGGGGAGAAACTCCGCGGCGTCTGGAAAAGAGGCGGTTGAAATTCGCCAGATTCCGGAACCCCGAAGCCTCCGCAATCCCGGAAATGCTTCTGGAGGTCTCCCGCAGAAGCCTTCCCGCGCAGACCAGGCGCAACTCGATCAGATAATCGGAAAAGCTGACCTGCACTGTACGCCGGAAAAAGCGTCGGAAACTCTCCTGCTCCATTCCGGCCGCTTCCGCGACATCCCGGAGAGAAAGCTTTTCCCGGAAGTGCTGCTGGAGAAAACGGACGGCCCGTTCCACCGGCTCCCGGTCCGAACTCCAGAGACGCCGCGGCGGTGCGACGTTTTCCTGAAGAACCTGTTTCGGTTTCCGGCTCATGCGGACCAGAAGTTCCAGAAACGCCAGCATCCGGTCGGCTCCCGCCGCTGCCGCCAGTCGCGCGAAGTCCTGCCGGAATTCCGGCGCATTCGGAAAGATGGTCGCGCTGCGGTTTTCCCGCAGCATTGCCGCGACCTCTTTGAACTCCGGCAGATTCAGAAGACCGCATTCCGTAACGCGGGAATCGAACTTCAGCGCCCAGGTCTCCGCCGGTCTGCCGGAGTCGTCCGGGACGGAGATGTAAAGGTGGGGAACACTGCTTCCGATCAGCGCCAGGTCGCCCGGATGAAACACCGTCAGATTCGAGCCGAACAGTGCCTGTCCGCTCCCGGAAAGCACCATCGTGATCTCCAGCTCCGGATGATAATGAAGACTGCATTCCAGAAGCGGTCCGCTGGACGGTGTCAGAACGATGCTGGATTCCTCGGAAAGCGGAACCTTTTCAAATTTCAGCTTTCTGCCGGATTGTATCATTTTATTGCCTTCTGCGCGTGGTTTCCCGGTTTTCCCCGGATTATTTTATAGTATAAGGCAGATTTTAGAAAAATCAAGAGACCCCGGAAAAGTTCTCTTTTCCGGCGGAGGCGGTCCGGAGCGGAGAGATTCCCGTGGACGCCGCATGACAGGAGCATCGAAAAGGAGGAAGAGAAATGGAACGTTTTCGCATCGACGGCAGCTGGACGCTGCATTTCACCCATCCGTTCACGGGCGCGGAACACCGCATTCCAGCGACCGTTCCCGGGAATGTGGAACTGGATCTCGCCCGTGCCGGCCTGCTTTCCGGCGACCCGATCCCTCCGGACCGGGAAAACGCCGAACACTGGATTGATCTGACGGACTGGGAGTATGAAACGGTTTTCCGTTTTGACGGTCTTCCGTCTTCCGCGGTCCGTGCTGATCTGGTTCTGGAGGGCGTCGACACTGTCGGAGAGGTGTTTCTCAACGGGGAGGAGATCCTGCAGTGCTGCAACATGTTTCTTGCGCATCGCGTTGAAGTGACCGGGCGTCTCCGGATCGGAGACAACCATCTCCGCATCCGGATTGCTGCGCCGGAAATCGCCGCCCGGGAATTTCCGCCGCCTCCGCCGTTTCACTGGACCGGAGTCACCCGGGAAGCGTCGGTCTATCTGCGGAAGGCCCGGCACATGTGGGGGTGGGACAATGCTCCCCGCCGTCTGAGTGCCGGCCTCTGGCGGGAGGCCGCTCTGGAATTCCTGCCGGAATGCCGGTTTGAGTCGGTGTATGCGTATACGGAGCGCCTGATCCCGGAACGGAACGAGGCGGAACTCTGCTGCAGTTATGCGTTCACGGTGCCGGAGCGCGATCTTTCCTCCTACCGTCTCCGTCTCACGCTGGAACGGGACGGGAAGAGAGCCTTTGAGGCGACATTTCCGGCAAGGCATACGACCGGCATTCTGAAATCTCTCCGGGTGACGGATCCGGCGCTCTGGTTCCCTGCCGGCTATGGCGAAGCGCCGCTGTACGATTTCGTTCTGATGCTGGAAAAAGCCGGGGAGACGGTCGCCCGGCATACGCATTCGTTCGGGATCCGCGAAATCCGTCTGGAGCGGACCGAAACAACCGATGCGGAAGGACATGGAGAATTCCAGTTCTACTGCAACGGTGAAAAAATCTATGTGCGCGGCGCCAACTGGAAGCCGCTGTCGCCCTATCCGTCCCAGACGCCGGAGAAGCTGGAACGGGCGCTGAATCTGCTCTGCGAATGCAACTGCAATCTGGTGCGGGTCTGGGGCGGAGGGGTCTACGAAGATACCGGATTTTTCGACTTCTGCGACCGGCACGGCATTATGGTCTGGCAGGATTTCATGTTCGCCTGCGAATTCCCGCCCCGCGAGGAGTTTTTCCTGAAGGAGGTGGCAAAAGAGGCGGAAAGCGTGATCCGGAAATTCCGCAACCATCCGTCGCTCGTCCTCTGGTGCGGCGACAATGAGACCGACGCGGCGTTTTTCTGGGGACCGGGAATCGAACGTCATATCCGTCCTTCGCACAACCGTCTGTCGCGCGGAGTTCTTCCGGAGGCGGTACTGAACTTCGATCCCGCGCGCGATTTTCTGCCGAGTTCCCCCTATATCGCCGATTCCATGACCGGACGCGACGGATGGTGTTTCCCGCAGCAGGACGATATTCTCGCATTTGCTCCGGAACAGCACGTCTACACCGCCGGTCCGGATCTGCCTCCGGGGGGATTCCGGGAGTTCTTCCGGCGTTCGGCGGCACATTTCAGCAGTGAAACCGGACCGATCGGTGTCTGTGCGATGTCCGAATCCCCGGAGATTGTCGAGCGGGAGCTGCCCCGTCTCCGCCGCTTCTGGAATGTCGCCCCGGAGGATGTCCCGCTGGAGGGGGAGATGATCCACCAGTCCGATCACTACTGCGCCGTCTGGTGCCGGACGGCCCGGAAGGTTACGGAAAAAATGTTCGGGCGTTCCTTCTCTCCCGATCATCCGGAGGAGCTGATCGCCGCACTCAATTTCTATGTTGCCGATCTGTTCAAATTCGTTGTGGAGTCGTGGCGTGTTCAGAAGTTCCGCCGGACCGGCGTGGTCTGGTGGTCGCTCCTGGACATGTGGCCGATGGCGTTCAACTACTCGGTGGTGGATTCGCTCTTCCGGAAGAAACTGCCGTTCGACTTTCTGCGTCTTGCTCAGCAGCCGTTGGCTCTGATGGGCAGGGATCCCGCGGAAGACGGAGTCCCCCATCTGTACGCGGTCAACGATACGCTCCGCTCCGCGGAAGGACGTTTCCGGGTCGCCACGGCTGCCGGAGAAACCCTCCGGGAGGATGCCTTCCGGGTTGCGGCCAACGGCGTCGCGGAACTGGGAGAACTTCCTCTGAAACGCGGCGAGGTCTGCTTCCTTGCCTGGGAGAGTGAAACCGGGACCGGACGGAACTTCTATCTTGCTCCCGGTGAACCGTATGACTTCGATTTCTGCCGGAGCTGGGCGGAAACGGTTCGCCGCTTCTGAACGGCGAACGGGGGGCCGGACCATTTTGCATCCGGGATTTGAAAAAATTCCGGAGAGCGGTACAGTATCCTCCGGGAAACAATGCCGGTCGCGGCAGGGAAAACCGGAAGGAGATTGGCTGGATGAATGAGAAGAAATATCGGGACCGGCTTGCACGGATCCGCGCGGTCGCGGTCTATCTCGGATCGGGCGGAGAGGTCGGGCAGGTGTACAAGGACGCCGTGGCGGATTTCGGTCGATTCCTTGCGCTTCACGGAATCACTCTTGTGTTCGGCGGCAGCAATGTCGGAACCATGAAACTTCTGGCGGATACGGTCCTTGAAAACGGCGGAAAGACGGTCGGAGTTTTCACCCGGAGCCTTTCCGGAAAACTGGTCCGGAACGATCTGACGGAATCTGTAATGACCGGGACTCTGAGCGAGCGGAAGGCGGAGATGATCCGCCGGGCGGATGCGATTGTTGCTCTTCCGGGGAGTTTCGGAACATGGGATGAACTGTTCGATGCGCTGGCTTTGCGCAAACTCCGTTCCGGCCATAAATGTCCGGTCGGGGTTCTGAACGTGAACGGATATTTTGACCATCTTCTGGCGTTTGTCGCACACAGTGTGGAGGTCGGCTTCACTTCGCCGCGGAACGCGGATCTGCTGCTCAGCGGGAAGACGCCGGATGAACTGTTCCGCCGTCTTGCGGGAAACCTGACCGATCCGGCGGCCGGTTCCGGAAATTGAAAACCGCATCCCGTCCGCGGATGCTCAGCTCAGGGAGACGATCATAATGAAAATCAGAGTTGTGGCGGAGATCTGGTTCCGGGAGCATGGATGGGGAGACGATCCCCTTCCGGTCTATCAGCTGCCCGAATCTCCATTCTGGAAAGAGAATAATTTCATCACGATCCGGAATTCGTTTTCGGAGGATCCCTTCTGCGCGATCCCGGTCGAGGGAGAGAACATTCTCCGCCTGCAGTTCGACGACGCAACGACGGATCCGGACGGAACCCTGGTTCTCTTCGATGAATCCATGGCTGAACGGATTGCAGACTTTGTGAAAACACTCTCTCCGGAAAAACTTCTGTTCATCAACTGCGGAGCGGGCATCTCCCGTTCCGGCGCGGTCGGCGAAGTCCTGGATGAATATTTCAACCGCTGGGTGGAAGAGAACCTGCTGGACCACGAATATTTTCTCCGCCTGAATCCTCAGGTTCAGGGCAACTCTCTGGTCCGCCGTCTGCTGCGGAAGTCCCTGATGGGCGGATGGTGAGCGGCGCTTTTCCGGGAATCTCCCGCAGAAAACGGAAGATCCCGGAAAATTTTCCAGGGCAGGGGAATCCGGAAATCCGGTCTGCCGCTCCTGCCGGTTTCTCCGAAGACGGTCATTTCACTTCCCGGTCCGGATGGCTGTGGCTTGCCGGGGAGTATTCGCCCGCAAGATGCGTCTTCGGAACCCAGGAGTCCCGGAAATGGAGCAGGACGCCCTGTGCTTCCAGAAGCGTCTGAAGGGCGGGAACGGAAATCGACGGAACGGGAGTGTTCGTCCGCACGGCAAGAGCCGCCGCGTTTCCCGCCGCCTGTCCGGTGAGGATGGCGGGAGGGATGACGCGGGTGACATCCCAGAGATAGCCGTCCGCGGAAAGATTGCGTCCCGCGGCGATCAGATTCGGAAACTCCCGGTGAACCATGGACCGGAATGGAATTTCATACAGGGAGTCGCGCCGTTCAGAGTCGCAGAGAGCTGTGACGGAATCGTCAAAATGGCGGTAGAGGTCGTCGCAGGTCAGCGTGTAGTCTCCCTGAATTCTGCGGATCGTCCGCAGCTGCGGCATCGAGGGGAGCGCCACAAGATCCCGCGATTCGGGCGAATCCGGCTTCAGCTTGTTCAGAAGATGCTGCTGATTGGCGGCCAGATAGCTGGTGATCTGTTCGGAGGTGTCTCCATAGAAAAAGTCCATTCCGTCGGGATGGCGTTCGCCGTACAGATTGGCTTCGCCTCCCTGCTGCCAGCGGCAGGCGCGGCGGATGTCTCCATGACGCAGAGCATCGGCACAGGAGTCGAGCGTCAGAAGATATCCGTGATAACTGAAATAGTTGCGTCCGGAAACGGTGGGGGCGCCGGCCCGGCGGAAGACAATGGAGGAACCGGAGGCATCCACAATCACGGAGGCGGGGAAGAAGAGGCGGCCTTCTTCGCAGAGAACGGTGAGCCCGCTGCAGCGGCCGTTCTCGCAGACAACGTCTTCAAACACTGCGTCGAACAGCAGGTCGATACCTTCCTCCCGGATCCGTTCCAGGAGCTGGAGTGCAAAGATCTGAGGGGAAAAGAAGGTCGCGTAGCGGAGATGGGTCGGCGCGGAGGGTTCTCCTTTTTTCCATGCGCTGTTGAGCGTGTTGTAGCCGAAGCGGATGGAGGTGCGGAGGAATTCCTCCGCCATGCCTTTCATGATCTGGATGCCGCGTCCGTTGCAGAGGGGAACGAAGAGATTGACCAGTCCTGCGGTGGCGAGTCCGCCGAGGATGCAGTTTCTTTCGAGCAGCAGAACGGAGCATCCGGCACGTTTTGCCGCGATCGCCGCCGCGATTCCGGCGACTCCTCCGCCGACGACCACGACATCATGTGCGGACTGAACCGGAAGTGCTGGAGGATGTGTTCCGATCACGTTCAGAAACTCCGCATCTGTCCGGTGTGTTTATGGCTGCTGTCCAGACGGTCGAGTCCGGCCTGGCCGAGGAAGAAGTCGATCCAGATGTAGTGCATGTGGTTGCTGCCCAGCACTTCCACACCGTGGTTGGAGCCGAGGGGGATATGCAGGAGAGTGTCGCCCTTCATCGGGACTTTGAAATCATCAATCAGCACATCGACGTCGTTCTCCGGGAAGCTGAAGAAGAACTGATCGAGCATCGGATGGGGATGCTGAGCGACCTTGTCGTATCCATAGGATTCGACGGACCCCATGCAGAACCCGGGAACGATGCGCTGGCGGACCATTTCGCGGCTGATGGTCTTGTCGCTTTTGTTTTTGTCGCGGTACTGGACGGAAGAGAGATAATCTTGAATATAGGGGAATTCGCGGACGGGATGTTTCCACTCCTCCCGTCTGTCCGCGGGGATCTCCCAGAGGATTTCCAGAAGACGCGTCTTTGTTTCCGCGCGGAACACCGCCGTCTGCGAGGCGGAGGGGATGAAAACGCAGCGTCCGGAGACATCGCACTCCTTTCCTCCGGCGGAAAAATGGAACTTTCCGTCGATGGACAGAAAGATGAACGCCCTGTCTTCCTCCGGTTCCACGGAGAGTGTTTCTCCTGCGGCGAGGGTCCGGAGCAGAACGGTTGCACCGGGGATTGCTCCCGGCAGCATCGGCACACAGGCTTCCTTCTGCAGGACGGGATCCATCTGAATCATTTCAATGTTGTACATTTATGCACTCCTTTTATTGATGATGCGGTCTACGACCAGTTGTCGGAACTCTTTGGACAGCATGGAGAAATAGGCGGTGAAGCCCGTGACGCGGACGACAAGATCCGGATAGAGCGCGGGATTTTCGTGCGCTTTCAGAATTTTTTCTCCGTCGATGATATTGATGTTCAGCAATGTGTTTCCGGTTTTCAGCAATGTGCGGACCATGCAGACCAGTTTGTCGAGGGCCTCGGGGGTTTCTCCTGTTCCCGGATCGAGTTCCAGCTGGACCGGCGCCGTGTTTCCGTATCCGGGCTGGATCGCCGCGATGGAGTTGCACATGGCGGTGACGGCGCCGTCCCGACGGAAACCGGGATGCGGATTGGCTCCGTGATTGATTGCGGTACCGGCTTTGCGTCCGTTGGGGGTCGCCCCCACATGACGTCCGAAGTAGAGGGTGTTCGACCAGGAGAACCAGCCGGGAATGAAGTTCAGTCCCGGATACCGTTCATTCTGACGGCGGACCAGATCGGAGTATTCGCGGGAGATCCGGACCGCCCACGCATCGCCGAGAGAGTTGCCCTGACAGTATCGTTCGGAGTGCTGGAGCATCTGACGGATGTATTCGCCTTCGGTCCCGGCAAAATCGGATTGCAGAAAGGTGTCCAGTTCGCGGAAGGTCAGGCGTTTCTCCCGGACGATCCGCTGTTCGATCGCGGCAAAGCTGTCGGCGACCGTCGCGAGGGCGGCGCCGTCCATGCAGAGATTGAAATAGGTCGCGCCTTTGGTGACATCGCATCCCTTTTCAATGGGTCCGTGGGAGAGAAGATTGAGAATCAGTTCGGGTTCGTTCTGATCCTGATGCTGCAGATGGAAGTGGATGCCGTCGGCGGTTGCCTCCACCGCCGTCCTGAGATGGGAGAGGAAGCGGTTGTGCAGGGCTTCCAGACTCTGTTCCGGGGAGTCCATCATCTCTTTCCATGCCACTTCGAAGACTCTGGCGGTGTTGATTTTCACGATATCGTTGAGGGTGTATTCCTTTCCGGGGATGCTCATCCAGTGACAGCCGGAGGAGATGCGCCGGATCGCCTCTTCGCGGGGGAAGCCGCAGCGCATGAATCCCTGCACGAGAGCGGTGTCGCCGGAGAAGCGGGGCCATCCGTTTTTGTTGCTGAAGAGATAGCCGACCGCCTTGCGGAGAAAGACCGGATCGGTCCTGTCGTGGACCCGGACCGTCAGATTGCAGGCGATGTTCACGGCATCCGCCGCTTCAAGAATCAGATAGGAGAGGGGATTGATCGTGTCGTTGCCGTTGATGTCCGGTCCGCCGAGCTGGTAGTAGCGGGAGTCGTTGAAGAAGAGACAGCCCAGATAGAATTTTGCATCTTCGTCGGTGATTCGTCCTGTGCGGATGTCGTTTTCATAGTATGGAAGGAGCAGCTGGTCGAGCTGTCCACCCGCGGAGCCGCGGTTGTAAAGACGGCTGAGCATACTGAACCAGCACATCCACTGAATTGCTTCGCGCATGGTCTGCGGGACGCCGTCGGCCATGCGGAAGTTGATGTCCGCCATCTCCTTGAGATTCCGGCTTAGGACGGGATTCCGTTCGATCAGCGCCAGTTCCGCAAGCTGATGTGAAATCCTGCGGAGGAAGGAGATGATGGCTTTGACCACGGCAATTTCACTGTCGTAGAATTCGTAGGTTTCGGGAGGATTCAAGGCGCGGTAGTGTTCCAGTTTCCGGAGTATGCCGCCCCAGCCGAGATCAAGACCCATTTTGATGTCCGGATTGAAATGGTGATCGCGCCCGATTCCGCAGATGATGTTGTAGCGGTCGAAGAGAGGTTTCAGGTCGTCGAACGGATAGGCGGGATTCCAGGGATAGGGGTACGAAGGATCGCCGGTCATCCCCCGGAGGCGGATCAGGAAAAAGAATCCGCGCCCGACAAACGCATCCAGCGGATCGACATACAGCGGATGTTCCGCCAGAAGCCGCGTATAGTTTTCCGTCCATCCGGAGTATCCGTAGAAATGGCCGTCCGGATGATTCGGGATGATCTTGAATTTGAAATAATCGGGAGCAACGACGCGTCCGTAGTCATCCTCGTTGAGTCCACCCTCTTTTTCGACCTTTTCCGCGGTTTGGGCCAGCTTGCGTTCCCGGAGCAGACGCAGACGTTTGGCGTAGTCGAATTCTTCCGTTTCCGGATACTGGTTGATGTATTGAATCATCATGATGTCATCCTGCCTTTCCCCGGATGGAGTGTTTCTCCGCAATGGAGCGGAGCTTTTCAACTTGTTCCGCCGGAAGTGTTTGTGCGTTTTTAAAAGGATTCTCCAGCCCCAGCGCATGATATTTCGGATCTCCGAGGGGGTTGAAATTGAGCAGTTCGTAATACTGGAGGTTTTTCAGATTGGCGAGCAGTCCGGCGATGCCTTCGATGTTCTCTTCCGAATCGGTGACACCGGGAATCAGAGGTGTCCGGGCGACGAGCGGAATGTTCAGGGTATCCAGCCGTGCAATATTCTCCTTGATTTGTTCGTTTCCGACACCGGTCCATTTTCTATGGAGGCCGGAGTCGAAAAGTTTCAGATCGAACAGAATCAGATCCAGCTTTTCCAGAATGGGACTTATGCGGTCGAAGTCCGCGAAGAGATTGGTTTCCACAGCGGTGTGGAGCTTCTCTTTCCGACAGGCGTCGATCAGAAGGTTCGCGAATTCCGCCTGACAGAACACTTCTCCTCCGGAGAGGGTGACGCCTCCTCCGGAATCTGTATAATATGCTTGATCCTGAAGGACTTCCTCCATGATGTCATCAACAGATCTCCATTGTCCGGCCATTTCCATTGCACCGGGGAAACAGACTTCCGCGCATTTTCCGCAGCGGATGCAGCGCCTGCGGTCGAAGAGGAGTTCTCCGGCGGACCTCCTGTGCGCGCCGGAGGGGCAGACGTCGACACAGTGTCCGCATCCGATGCACTTCTCCGGATGGACCATCAATTCATTTTCCATCCGGATGGTTTCCGGATTGTGACACCATGCGCAGTGCAGGGAGCATCCTTTCAGGAAGATTGTTGTACGGATTCCCGGTCCATCGTTCAAGGAGAAGCGCTGGACCGCCGTGATCAGACCTTGTTTCATTGCAATGTACTCGTTTTTCCGTGTTCAGGGGATCAGTTTCAGCATGTCGGTATTTCCGGTTGCCACACCCTGTCCCTGTCTCCAGAACCATGCGATTTTGAGCGGGGTCTGGAAGGCGAGGGCATAGGCGCTCATCGGGGAGACGTGACCGTCGGCCATCAGGGTATTGGCGTAGTTGTTGTGGCGGAGAGCCGCGGCAATCCGGATGCTGCCGCCGTAGGCATAGCCTTTCCGGAGGAAAAGGCCGCCGGGCCCTTCTCTTCCTTCCGCGGGAAACAGCGTATCGATATAATAGGGAGAGCGGGAGGGCTGTCGGTATTTGTTCATCCGGAGAAATGAATGGTTGAATGCCCCAAGATCATAGCCGATTTCTCCCAGCTCCTCTTCGACGGCGGCATAGTTTCCGTCGAGGGCCGGCGCATACAAACCGTTGATGTTCAGCATCTTGTCGTTGCTCTTGTTGTGCGGGACGGCCGGGCAGGTGGCAATGACCCAGCGGAAGCGTGCGGTCGATTCACTCGATGTATAGTAGGTGTCATATTTCAGCAGAATGTTGAACCAGCGCCCGAAGTTGCTGTTGGCATTGTTTTTCACGACCATCAGATCGTTGTGTTCGAGAGCGTACTGGGCGAAAATGATTCCCATCTGCCGCATGTTTCCCATACAGGAGGCGGCTCTTGCCTTGTCACGGGCCTTGTTCAGCGCCGGGAGCAGAAGAGCGGCGAGAATCGCGATGATCCCGATCGTAATCAGGAGTTCAATCAGAGTGAAGCGGACGGAACGCATTCGGGAAAGAACGCCGTATTCCGGTTTCCCGCCGGACGGAGAGGGTGCTCGTTTGACTGCTTTCATCGTTTGGATTCTCCCATCGTTTGAGTTTTCAGTTCATACGCGAAAATCACGTTGCCCGGGAAGTGGAAGTTATCGGCGTTCAGGCAGATTCTTCCATTCCGGAGACGAAGAGGAACGCTTCCAAGAGGTTTGCCGGAATGGTCCAGAGCCGTCGCTTTCCATTCTCCCGGCATGAGCTTCAGAGAGATTTCGGCGGTCCCCTTCCGGACCAGAATCGGATTTCCCCGGGGCGGATTTTTCAGGACCACATTGCATTCTTCGCTGGAGAAGAGAATTCCTTCCTGGCGCAGATCGGTCAGGAAGAAGAGAAGAATCCGATCGCTCCTGTCCAGCGATTTCCCTTCTCCATCCATCGCCGCCGCTGCGACAACGGAATAAAAACCGGAGGTCGATTTTACATGCAAGTTCTTTCCTTCAAAGGAGTTGCCTTGAGGCAGCGCAACGCTTTCCAGACGGGGCGTGACGGTTCCGAAGATGTTCTTCCCGGAATTCATCCGGATTTCGGCCGGCCGGATTTTCATCGCTTCCCGGACGGAGGCCGGAGCCGGTTTCCCGAGGGTCCAGGGCGTCATGCTGTCTTCCGGAAGAGCCTGTCCGACGGGAAGGGTCCCCGTCCGGACATGGGGGGCAAGCTCCTGCATCTCTTTCGGATAGGATTCCACATAGGTCCTCTGAAATTCTCCCCGCCGGACGATCAGAGGAAGCGTTTCCTTTGCCGGATTCAAATCGCCGCGGATGAACAGCAGCGCGCCGATGCTGTCGCTCAGGGTACGGACCGGATCATTCAGCGTGGAGAAGGAGCCGGGATAGGAGTTGCCGAACATGGCGTTCGGATGGGCATAATCGAAGCGGAAAAGGCCATCCCAGTCCTGGAAGGCGGCGAACGCGCCGAAGACGAGTCCGGAGTCTGCCCGGAACTGGTTCGGATAGCCGACATTGAACTCCGTCACGGTGAACGGTTTTCCGAAGATGCGGGAGGGCGCAAGAGAACAGATCGGCCACAGTCCTCCGCTCAGAAGACTCTTGTTGCGGATCCGGTACGGCGGGACCCATTTCGTCTTGCCGATGAAGCCCGGATGATCCCAGTAAATGTGATTGTCCACGAAGTCATAATGGTCCCGCAGCATTGCAGCCAGCGGCGGCTGGCGGTGATTCTGGTCGGTCAGGGGAGCGGCCAGTTTCAGTTCGTCCTGAAGAAGGGTTTTGATCTCCTGAAAGTACTTGGAATAGAGGGAGTAAAGAAATTCGATCATCATTGCCCGGCGATTGTGCCCGGTCGGAGCTTTTCCGGTTTTCCGGCAGTGTTCTTCGAACAGACGGTTGCAGAAACGGTAGCTTTCCCCGCCGTTTTTTCCGAACCGGCTGCAGTCGTCGTACAGACTGACGATCATGTTCTCGTTGATGATGCAGATTCCCGCGAGAACAGGATCCTGCGCCAGCGGAAGCCCCGTATATTTGTTCTTATGGCCCAGGAACTTGCGGATGAACGTTTTGAAGTTTTCCCGGATTTCCGGATTCACCATGATGCCGAGTTTCATATCTTTCAGTTCGCGCAGATCCGGGGCGCTCCGGAATTCCCCCGGCTTCCGGTCGCGCAGAGCGAAAAGATCCAGAAAGATGTAGAACCCGTTCTCCTTCAGAAGGGAGATCAGATAATCCATATTGTCGATGTTTTCTTCATCGAAGGCGAGGGAGTTTTTCGGGAGCTTCCGGTCAACCAGTTCCCGGTCGAACTGATGAAGGCGGATCGCGTTGTAGCCGGTTCCCTTGAGCCACTGAACGAGGAGTTTGCTCTTCTCCTTCGGAAGCGTGCAGGCTAGAGTGCAGAGATTGGTGCCGTAGAAGCGGATCCGTTTTTCCGGAGCCTTTTCAAAGGAGAAGATGCCATCGCGGATGACGACCTTTCCGTATTTCCCTGCCGGAGCTTCCCGGATGAAGGAAAAATCCAGAAGAGATCCCGGGAGGATCGTGTGATCCAGCTGGATCTCTCTCCATAAGTTGTTCCGGGTGAACTGATAATGCTTCGGGGCGCTCAGCTTGATGCTGTCGGGCGATCCCGCTGCCGCGCCGATCATCCAGACGCTGATTCCGGTACTCCGGAACTCCATCCGGCGGATCGGTTTCTCCGGAACGGGGAATGCGGAAAGATACAGTCCGCTCTCATTTTCGTCGTTGCGGCGGTGATAGCCGACAAGCGCATTGGGAACCCGCGACGGATTCCACCAGTCTCCGACATCCCGGTTGCCCACAATCGGAATCCGGTGTTCGCTGCCGTCGGTGAATATCAGTTTGACCGAGCCGATCTCTTCGCCTTTCGTCCATGCGGTTGCGTGGAGGAGCAGAAGAGTTTTCATCGTCAGCGGTGTCCGGAAGTTCTGGACCGCCGTCTTCGGAAGATAGCTTCGTCCGCCTCCTCCGAGAACGATGCACTCCTTTCCCCGGTTTGTTTCCGCGGAAAGAATTTGGAATTCGGCAAATTCACTTTTCAAAATCTTTCCGGTCGGGAAATCGCGCAGGTCCTGATTGGCTCCCTGATCGGTCCAGCCGCCCTGCCGGTCGTTCGGATCCTCATCGGCAAACGTGGAGTTCGCCGCTTCGTTCAGCGGAACCGGAAAGGTTTGGAACGGCTTGTATTCCGTCCGGACGGTCAGTTCCGTCCGGGCCAGAGGAGTGTTCTGCGGAATCAGCGCAACATGGACAAAAAACTCTTCGGATTTATTTTTCCGGTTGTCGGACAGTCGGACCGCGCAGGGACGGGAAAGACGGAACGTGATTGTCCCTCCGCTGAGCGGCAGTTGAAACTCTTTCACCTCGGAAATCGTTTTCAGGGAATAGCTGGAAAATTTTTCCGGGAAACGAAACGTGTTCGATCCGTTCCAACGGAACTCCTGTCCGCTGAACCGGTTGACCGGAAGCGCGATTTGAAGCTCCAGAGACCGGCTCGCAACCGGCTCTGCGGCGTTCAGCGCATAGCGGAGAATTCCGTCGGAACCGGAAAACTCCGCGGAAATCTCTGTCTCAACGGCACGGCTCCCCTTCGGAGGAAGATTCCATATTCCTTTGCCGTTCATGGAGTTGCGTGATGTTTTCGGAGTGACATCGAACGCCTGTCCCTTCTGGCTGACAAGCTCTCCGTTTTTTCGGTTCTTCTGCACTTTATGTAAAAAATGGGAATGGAATATCCGGAACCCCTGTGCAGTCAAGTCCCAATCCGGCATAATCGGTCGCGATGCT
>CASFTV010000015.1 GCA_949297765.1 uncultured bacterium
AACAGTCCGAGATTCTCCTTCTGATCCTTGAATCGGGACGCTGCCTCGAACGACGCATACGAGCTTTTCCAGAGACGGTTCATCTCTTCCGGATTTTTATATTTCTGTTTCAGATACCCGGCAAACAGTTTCCGGTTGTAGTCGGATGGATCGTTGTAACCCGCCTCATTGAAGAGTTCGTATGCGAGGATTTTTGTGCCGTATTTCTTGGCGAACCGAACCGTTTCGGTCCACATTTTCCGATAGATTTCCCGTCCGGCGGGATGCATGAAGCTGTATGGCGCCCAGCGGTTGAAAGGTGTTTTGTAACGGGTGTTGCGCGCCTCTTCCGGAATATCGCTCTGCTTGCACCCCATCCAGCCGTAAGCCAGACATCCCCTCATCCATTCAAAGCAGGTGATGTCGATATAAACCGGCAATCCGCTTTCCCAGACCTGTTTCTGTTCCGCACGGACAACTGGTGTATCTTTCAGCTGGTCAATGTTGACCGTTTTACTGTATTCCTTTAGAAAATACGGCGGGACGGAGGTCCCGATAAAGTCAAATCCGACCCGTTGAAGAGAATCATAATCCGGATATTTGTTGTACAACCATCCGAGAGCTTCAGGCACACCCGGAACTTTCAGGGTGTTTGCCCAGGGATGAGCCATCGAAATCTGCGCAGAAAGAAAATAGTGGATTTTTCCATTGACTCGCAGCGTTCCATCCGGAGCCACTTCCAGCTTGCTGTTCTTCTGATAGCGGATCAGCGGATCAATCTGGTCCGCCTCCGGGAACTGAACATTGCCGGCAAACGCTCCGAAAGAGAGGAGCAGCAGCAGGGAAATCGAGGGTTTCAGCATTGACTTTCTCCTAAATTTTTATTCTATATAAAACGCATAACTGTTCTGTCTCTGGCTCCATTTATTGACCGGCGGACGCGCAAATCCCGTATGTCCGTCAAGGAACAGAAGATTGGCTGTTCCTGTATGAAGATAATGGAAGGTTCTCTTCATCGGAGCAATGGTCTGCGGGGCGACTTCCACCGGGGCGGAAATATAAAACTGTTGCGCATTATCCGCCTCAAGAAACACAAGCGATGGTGACTTGTAGGCGGAAAAATATGTTTTCATCGGCTTGGCATCATTCACCCACATGTTTCCGGAAACCGCATAATTGGCTCCATAAAGGCTGAGAGAAGTCCACCCATCCGCAGGCAGCGGAGGTGCCGGGCACAACAACTTCCGAACTTCCTGTTTATTGTAATCAAAAAACGTGAGATTGGATTTGATCAAATACTTGAAGGTGAGATCCAACATGTGCCGTCCCCGGTTGTTGCAGTCCGAATTCCTCCATGGAACCATATCGCTGTTATCCCCCGCATACGAGGCGAACGCCAGCCCCCACTGCTTCAGATTGGAAACACAGTTTGCCCTCAACCCGGAAGCCCTTGCCTTCTGAAGTGCCGGAAGAAGAACAGCCACAAGGATCGCAATAATCGCAATAACAACAAGCAGTTCAATCAAAGTAAACTTTTTCCTTTTGAAACAAAACATGTTCACACCCTCCTTCACGGCTGTTTTACCGGACCGGTGGATTGACGGATCACCAGTTCCGGCATAATTTTCTTATAAAACATCTCATTGGGTTTTCTGTTGGAAAACAGATAGGCGATCGCCTCCCGGATCAGCTCTTCCATTTTTCCGGAACAGGTCGTCAGCGGGACCGGGAAATCCGCGGAGTCGGCGATGTTGTCAAAACCAACCACCGAAACATCTTCCGGAATCCGGACTCCGTTGGCAAGGAGCAATTCTTCGACGCAAAGAGCAAGACAGTCATTGTTGCAGAGGATCGCGGTTTCATTCGTTCGGACCGCCAGCATTTCCCGAGCATGCGCCATGTCGAATCTTCGCGTTCTATCTACTTTCTCCCAGTTGCGCGGAACGATGCGGTATGCAGACGAATCCAGGCCGGCTTCTTCCAGGGCTCGCAGGAAGCCGGACATTCTCCGCATATCATCTGGGTTGATCAAAAGCAGAAATTTTCGGTGACCGAGCTCCAGCAGATGTCTGGTCAGCAAATAAACCCCTTCCGCCAGATCGGTTTCGACGGAAGGAAATTGAAAGCGGGTTGCGTCCCAGCGCAGACAGATCCGCTTTTTCCCGCACTTCGCCACCTGTTCACGAATCACCGGAGAGAAACTGCAGTCCATATCAACAATCACCGCATCACACTCTTTCAGATGGGATTTCAGAACCGGGACATCAACATTCTCCTTGTCGACCATCAGTACGCTGGTCCGCAGTCTGCTCTGTCCGAGCCGGAACAGCAGTTCACGGAAAATCTCCTGCTGATACACCGGCATTGAGACATCATAGATCAGCAGAATCAAACTGTCCTCCTTCAGATCCGAGACCGGATTCACCAGAGTCCCGATTCCCTGAACCGGACGCAGAATCTTTGCCTTTGTCAGCCCCAGAATCGCGCGGCGCAGCGTGTTGCGCGAAACATGATAGCGTGTCATCAGTTCCTTCTCGTTGGGCAGCGAAGTCAGATGTTCCGCTTCAATCTGCTCCAGAAGTTTTTTCCGCAGCTTTTCATACAGCGGTTCATATTCCAGAACATCATCCTGCATCTCGTTTTTCTCCTGTGCATCATCTCAGTTATACCATTTAATTATACCATATTCCAACCATTTTATCAAGAGGGTATTTTTTGAAAATCCGTGTTTTTCCGCATTTTTTCGGAGCAGAGGGTTCCGCCGCCGGGAAAAAAGACTCTTTTTGTTTGCTTTTTGCCCGGAATGATGGTATTTTTAGAAAAAAGAACAAAGGAGATCGTCCGATGAAATTCCGAATGGTTCATAACAATTTCAATGTTCTTGATCTGGAGAAGAGCCTGAAGTTCTACCATGACGCATTTGACATGCGCGAAGTCCGACGGATTGAGGCGAAGGACGGGAGCTTCATCATCGTCTATCTGGAGGACGGGAACAGCTCTCACCAGCTGGAACTGACATGGCTCCGGGATCGCAAGGAACCGTACAATCTCGGAGACAACGAATTTCATCTGGCCTTCAAGACCGATGATTATGAAGCCGCCCACGCCCGTCACGAAAAAATGGGCTGCATCTGCTACGAGAATCCCGCGATGGGAATTTACTTCGTGAACGACCCCGAGGGCTGTGGGGTCATAAACAAATCATACCGTCGTGCGGCATAACTTTTTTCTGATATAAATTTCTCCTCCTTTTGTCTGCGCTTCCCGACAGGGTAAATTCTCTGTCGGGGATTTTTTTTGCAAAAAAAATAAAAATTTTCATAACACATTATATACGAGGATAATATTATGTTCATCGACCTGTGTTTTCTTGTCTGAAAGCTCGAAAAATGGTAGAAAAAGCCCTGAAAAAATTCCGGAAAATTTCTTAACGCTTCATAAAAAGGTGGAACAGGCGCCCGGGGACAAACCATAGTGGTTCAGTTTCCTGCGCCGAAACACCAGAAAGGTTGTGAAGCGATGAGCAAGGAAGTGAAGGCGATTATCTACGCTCGCCAGTCGTCGGGAGATGATGATGTCTCTGCAAGTGTGGAACAGCAGGTGAAAAATTGCCAGCAGTTGGCGAGGGAGTGCGGCTACTGCGTGGAGGGAATCTTTCGGGATTTGAATATATCCGGCAAATTCTACCCCGATACGCCAGGCGCAAACACCATTTGCAATTTTGATATGGCACTCCGTAACTGGGCGGCGTCCACCTCGTCGATGCAGATTCGCTTCCGGCAGGGATTGGGAGAGGCATTTGCCATGCTTAAGGAAATAGATTTCATTCTTCTGGATGATTTCACCCGGCTGATGCGTCCTCTGCCGAACAGTTATCTGGAAGGATACATGAAGCAGGAATTGATCTGCAACAAAGTCAAGCTGCATTGTGTCAAGGGGGGAATCGCTGATCCGAATTCTTTTGGAGACAACATCGTCTCTTCTCTGATCTCCATGATCAACGCCAATCAGCTTGAGATCCAGCGGCAGAAAAGCAAGGCGGCATTGAAAAAACTCAAGGACGACGGTTACAGGCCTTCGGGCACTAACATGCGGGGGTATCGCAGGATTGGCAAGCATAAGTATGAAATCGTTCCGAAAGAGGCTGATTTCATCCGGGAGGCTTTTGCAATGGGAGTCGCCAACTTCTCCTATATGGCGATCTGCCGTAAACTCAGCAAGAAATACGGGATTCATGATCTGCACTATGACACCCTGATCCCGATCTACCAGCGCCCTGAATACGCAGGGTATTGCTATAACTCGGAAGGAGAATTGATCGAGTCAAAGTGCTTTGGTCCCATCCCGATTGTTACTCTCTCCCAATTTCTCCAGATGAAAGAGCGACTCCGGAATAAACGTATTCACAATCATGACCGAAAACACATCTATGCTTTTACCGGATTGTGTTACTGTGGCTACTGTGGAGAGCGGATGCAGATTGTGTCCTGTAACGCAATGCCGCATTCGCTGGAAGCCGGATGTCGGCTGTACTACTTTGGATGTGTCAGGAACATTTATCGAGAGTATTCCCGTGATTGCGGAAAAACGCGAATCCGTTACAGTTACCCGTTTCCTTTCGGCTGGCGAGTTCCACCGGAACGGTGGCCTGTAACGCAGAAAACATTGGACTCACCCAAGCCGCCTGTCCCTTCGGATTTGTACAATATCGGATTACGGGAATCTCTGCTGGCGTTGATTGTAAAACCGTTGCTCGAAGAGCAGAAGCGGTTATTGTACGGCAGCAGTAATCTTGACGTTAAGATAAACCGTCTGGAACAGGAAAAAGAGCGTATCATGAGCCGTCAGAAAACGCTCGCGAATATGTTTCAGCGGGGTAGTATTCCGGACGAGCAATTTGAGCAGCTGTCAAGAGATCTGAAAAACTCGATGGAAAAGATCAGGAGTGAGCTCCTTGAACTGACCGCGACAGCCTGTGTTGGCCAGAAAAAAGTGCTGGAGGAACTGAAGTTGCAACTTCATATGCTTCAGGCTGTCAAGAATGTTGAAGACAATCTGTATAAGAAACATGCGCAACAGCTGATCGAACGGATCAATATCTTTGCATATCACATTGAAATCTTTTTCCGGAACGGCAAGTCTTTTATTCTGGAACGGATTCCCAGATGGGGGGCAAGGATTATGCCGAACTGGAACTTGGTCATGCGGAGAAACAAGGCTTACATCAAATACTACTATAAGAGCTTTTATCAAGGGGATGAGCGAGAACGGGTTCTCTATGATGACAAGACGATGAATATTGTTGCGGTAGGGTGTAATCCTCGTCCTAAAGCATGGGCAGATTCTCCGAGTCGCCGTTGGGACTGGCGCACGCAGGAGATAAGTGACACCTTCCCTCTTGAGAGCACCGGAGGCCAGTCGTTTGAGGATTCGCATACCGAATAACATGGTTTCCCGCGTCGTAGAGGTGGTGTTTCCGTTTCTCTTGGGGAATTTAGGGGAACAGCCGTAAACGCGTGCAGAAGCCCTTTTCTGACGTTTTTTGAAAACTGGTAGAGGATCTGGACTTGTCGAAGAAACGGCACCCTCTGGGGACGGACGAAAGCTCAAACAACTACGCCAAAACCCGCCGTCACGATGTGCAGGATTTCAATGTGATTCTTGCCGCTGCGGGAGGGCGGTACGACTGGATGACGCCCGGAGTTACTGATCTGAAAAATCCTCTGCTGGCAGACGAATCCGCCTTGCTCGCAACTCTTGAAGAGAAAGGTCAAATCTGAAAATGGCAAGCTGGCAGGAAACGTTCCTCTCTCTTCCGATAGATGCCCGGAGGAGGTACGCTGAATTGTACTGTCGCAAAGGGATGCGGGCGAAGGTGGGACGGTGTCGGCAATCCCGGGGGCGGGGCAAAGCCCCGCCCCCGGGATTGAGAGAGCTTTAAATCAAGCGGTTCCAACAGAAGAGATCAGGAAACTTTTAGAAGATTTTTATTTGATTTTTTTGAAAATATGCTGTATTCTACGTATAGTAAGAATTCACATAACCATGGAGGTTCACAACTTTATAGAGTTACAAAGTTTTAATTGCACAATTTTTCAGGCTACCCCTACAAACTACCACCTTGTAAATAGCCTGATCAATCAGATGCGGAGAAATTGTGCCGTGTTTTTTGCACGGTGCATTTCTTGGTCTGTATTCTGATTGATGCTGTGGTAGGCATGTAGGGGTGTATAGATCAGAGATGCACCTCTTTTTTTGAGGTCTCTGATTTCAACGCTCCCAAAACTGACTGACAAACAAAATCAGGAGACTACCATGGCAAATTTCACCTTTAACTGTCCCGAGTGTGGACAGCACCTTGAAGCTCAGGACGAATGGAGAGGGCAACAAACCCAGTGCCCATCTTGCGGAACCAATATAGAGATCCCCAAGATCATGCTCGTAAAACCTGTAAACATCGATCCCCAAGAACAAATAAAAAAGCTGAAAAATGCAGTTATATTCTTTATTGTTTGCTCGATTGTCTTCTTTTTATGCCTTGTGGGCACTTTTTATAACATTGCTACGGGAAGCCATGTTCAACGTTCTCTTTCGCACGTCTTGATTCCTACTTTTGCCATAGGTATCTTTTTTTGTGGGTTTATTGTAATAGCTGTCCACAAAATAATCCGCAAACTTCAATCCCAAATCGACCAAAACGGACGCTAGAAACAGCACCCACAACCACGCAATGGAGTGTCATTGCCCAGCAAAGAGAAAGGTCTTTCTATGCCTTCCAAAGAAGCAGCATTCAACTTGTCCGTTATCTTGGAACAGGCTGGATTTGATGCGAAAGCTCGGAGACGCATCAAGCTCATCCGCCATCCGATTTCCAATAAGACTGTCAAAGCAATCTATGACAAAGGCTACATCGAAATTTACCAGTGCGAGCAGTATCCCGAGACTTTCCGGAACTGTGACTACGTTTTCAGCTTTATCGGTGAAGGCGGCAGCTCGGCGAGGTTTATAGGGTGCTATAAAGTCGGAGCTTCTCGTCCAGCTTCGGAAATGCGGTCAAAGATTCCGGACGACTATCCCGATAAAGCATCTTTCCAGGACGACTCAAAAAGCGTTTATTTCGATTTGCAGAAGACCGATATTCTGGAATCTCTTCAAAATCGCCTTGTCATCCGCTGGAATAACCCTATTTCCTGGCACCAGTGGGCTACCAATGATATGCCGGTAATCACAATCTCACCACGTATTCAATTTCCGGGATACGAATCAGTGTCCGTTACATTTCAAGAACTCAAAGAGATTATTGAAGAGCAAACTGCCGACTGGTTCAATCCTCTTTCCAAAGTCGGCGGCGTTTACCTTATCACCACGCCGGAAGGTCTCTATGTTGGATCAGCATACGGCAAAGAAGGTCTTTGGAATCGCTGGTCTGATTATGTTCAAAGCAAACACGGCGGGAACAAAGAACTGATTGACTTGATAGAGAAAAATCCCGGAATATACCATGAGTTCCGGTATTCCATCTTAAAAGTCGTTCCTAAAAAATCTATCGATGAGGATGTGATCGCATGGGAAAATTATTTCAAAGAAGTTCTTCAAACCAGAAATT
Source organism: uncultured bacterium (assembly GCA_949297765.1). Taxonomy (GTDB): domain Bacteria; phylum Verrucomicrobiota; class Lentisphaeria; order Victivallales; family UBA1829; genus UBA1829. The sequence continues at coordinate 7,586 of CASFTV010000015.1, forward strand.
CTTCCTGGGGGTTGAATGAGAATTGAAGTAAGTTAAACTTGACTTGTTGCTTTCTTGTTTCATATTAAAGCGACAAAAAATATGAAAATTTCCATCCGCTTCATATCAATGCAGGGCGTCAATCAGGATGCCTGCAAACACATGAAGGGATGTTACTATGAAGAAACGAAAACTGACTCCGGGGCCGTGGGGCATAAGAGTGTCTCAATTCGAACAAATCAAGGATTTGCTGGTTCGTTGGATGAAATCAGCTCCGACAGACGACTTTATCGGGTGTGATGAGGCTCCCTGTCTGGAAGAAAAACATGTTACCTGCGCGGATTGCGTGAATTGAGCCATATCAGCGAGATTCCATATTACCTGTCTTTCGTGAATCATTGCGACCTCCCGGAACTGCTGGTAACCTTTCTCTGTTCAAAGACCGCGATGAAGAATGCCGGACTGGTTCAACCGTTGATTGATTACATTGACAATGATGAACACGCCATGCGAATCGCGTCCAATTACGAGGAACTGCTGCGTGGCGGTTTGGAGAAGCTCTACTGGTTCGATCCGTATTCTCATGAAAAGAAATCCGTGACAACGCTTTTCCAGCGTGTCAAACCGGAAGAACGGCTGCATAAAGTCGAATGCTATCATATGCTTGAACCCCTGTACAGTTTTAACTCGGATAAGCTGTTGCAGGAGAGAAACGGCAAAATCTCAAAAAAAGCGTTGTCGTTTCGAATGCTCAAGCAGAAATAAGCTGTTATTTCTTGTGACTATCATTCTGTGACGCAGTTTCGGATTATAAAGGGACGGCTTCCGTTTCTGCGAAAAAATTTTTGCTCCCAGCGAAATACAGGGCGGTTGATTCTTACGGGATCAACCGCTCTGTATTATTCGGCTCATTCCATCTAAGCTGTCTGGAATTTTCCTCCCGCAGACTTAATTCCACTGTCAGAGAGATCAAATTAGGGTGACAGACTTAGAATCAAAGCCTCTTCAAAATAAGATTTTCATACAAGGAGGTTGCATTATATCAGCTGATGATGTATTTTAAAAAGGCAGTTTTCCTACCGTGGAATGCAATTTTCTTATTAAAATGTTTTGCAAAATCAGGAGACAGATAATTGGGGGTGACGTAAATTTGAATTCAGCCGGGAATCAGTAAAAACGCCATTTGCAGGAAGAGAGAGCGTGGTTGATATTAGACCTGTTATTTTTGTTAAGGCAACAAGTAACGGCAATTCGGAAGTGGTTTCTGTTAACGAAAACGCCATTCTGAGGGCATACATAGCGATCTCACGTATGCGTATGTGATGTACATGCATACGAGCGCGCGCATGCGCGTATACGCGTATAGATATATTATTATATTAATCAATCATTGAGGATTTGAACGAATCTTGAAAGTGAAATTTGAAGTAATCGTTCGTGAAGGCATTACAATAGCATTGCGGGAGTTACCCGCAGGGTGACTCCCGAGATATTGAGAAAGGATTTTGACGAATGATTACTTCGAATTTTGCTTTCAGGACTTGTGAAGATCATCTCATGTGCAGAGATTGATGAGGGCTCCGTTAAGGAGCCACCTTCAATCTCTGCACATGATGAAATAAAAGAGAAAAAACAATGAAATATTCTCGATCAATATGCATTCTTTTACTTGGAAGTGATCTTTTCTCACCCCAAATGATTTCAAGTCATCCTTTGAAGCATTGTTTTTATCTGAATAAAAATTTAGATGTCTTTGAAACACTGTTATTCTTTTTCCTCTACGAAGAAAATTTTTCTTCCAGCAGATTTTTAGATTATTTCTGTGGAATGAAAAAGATTTCTGATTTGAAAGAACGAAAACAGAGGTTTTTAGATGCTCTTTCTGTTGCTTTTGAAAAATTATCCCAAATAGAAATAGAGAGAACTCCATTTTTTGATGAATGTTATCGAAAAAAGGATACATGGAAATATAAACTTTCTCCTGCTGCATTAAAGCTAAAATTGATTTTTTTCAGCGAGCTTGAATATGGAGCTTTCTGGATTGAAAATCAACGACGAGGGATTTCCGTTGCTTATCTGGGAGCATACATTTACCTTATGGGAATATGCGGTAAAGAAGAGATTGATCTTTCTTACTGTGAGAAGCAGAAGATCATTCAAGACTTCAATTCAGGATATGCTCTCACTGGAATGCGTTCAACTATCCGGGAACTCGTTGTTAAGTTTTCACATGATAGAATTTTCTCGCATGGGAAACGTCTTGAAAATCTCAATGATCAAATTTTACATGTCCGACAAGAGAATTTGTCAGGAGTGTTTTATGTGGAAGACAAAACAAGTAAAAGAAAAAATAAAGTCACGCGCTTTAAATACTGGAAGGAAAAAGAAAACGGTGTATGGAAAACCCGAAAGGTTGCTGAACCATACTATATAAATTTCAGGCATGGGTATGATGAACTTAGTTCTCTTGTGACCTCCGTTAACTCCTTGGAAACGGATTTTCGATACAGGGGGATTCATCTTCGGAAACCCTATTATTTTAAATATCATGCTGACACTTTAGATAAATTGCAAAATAGCCGAATGCCTTGTAACGGCATCGGCTATTCTGATCTTCACAGAATTACACATGGCTACCAGGAAGAATGTTCTGTTATCACGATAGACTACCTCTATTCTCTTTATATGTACCGTCGCTTGGTATTGAACAGAGAAAATAAGTCGTTGAAACATCCCCTCGTTGATGGAAGATCGGAAACAACAAAAGCTCTTCTGGTTGAAAAAGCATGGCAGGTTATATTGGAGTTTACTCAAAATCCAGAACAGCAATGTAAGGTATTCAGAGATTATTTAATAAAATATACCGGGAGCAAGAAATTATATGAAGAAATAGAAAGTTTCTTTTATTATTTAACAAATGAGTACTTTAACCTGCAAGATAACCTGCGAAAAAAACAGCACATTCCGACAAAACAGAATTTTTTTAATGAGACTATCTCCATCTTTCTTCACGCCATGAAATCCAATGATAATCAGAGAATACCATCGATTGCGGGTAAATATTTTCTGATAGTACCAAGCCAAGAGGAGGTCTGTGCTCTGAAAAATTTAGCCAAATCCTACCAGTTGAAATGGGGAGACCCTCGTAGAGCAAGGTTTAAGATCACACAAGCCAATGGTCGAGAAAGTTATTACCATTGTCAGGGGGCTTACGAAATGAGACTGGTTGACCAGAAATGGCTTCCTTCGTGTTTGAAATATTGACAAAAAATGGTACATTACCTTCAGCAGATGTGGTGTTTATTGAACAGGAGGTATTGCGATGAAATTCAGAATGGTGCATAATAATTTCAATGTGCTCGACCTTGAAAAGAGCCTGAAATTCTACCGTGACGCCTTTGACATGCACGAAGTGCGGCGGCTCGAGGCGAAGGACGGGAGCTTCATCATCGTCTATCTGGAGGACGGGAACAGTTCACATCAGCTGGAATTGACTTGGCTCCGGGGCCGCAAGGAGCCGTACAATCTCGGAGACAACGAATTTCATCTGGCATTCAAGGTCGATGATTACGAAGCCGCTCACGCCCGCCATGAAAAGATGGGCTGCATCTGCTACGAAAATCCCGAGATGGGAATTTATTTTTGCGAAGATCCTGATTCATACTGGGTCGAGGTTCTTCCTGAAAAACGGTAAGCTTGCCGGAATTCTGGAGTTTTTACAAATGCAAACACTGTCCATAAAACTTCCTGAATTGAAGGTTAATGAGCAAGACCCATGGAGTGATGATCAGCTTAATCGCAAAGAGTGTGCCGACAAGCTTACAAGGATTCTTGCCAATGAGTCGACTGCGTTAACCATTGCCTTAAACGGAGAATGGGGCAGTGGTAAAACTTTTATGTTGAAGCGTTGGCAACAGCAACTTAAAAATGAGGGCTATACTGCGATATATTTCAATGCATGGGAAGATGACTTCCTTGATTTCCCATTGGTGGCAATCATTGGTCAACTTTGGAAAGAGCTAAAAGGTAGTCCTCTTGAAGAAATATGTCAAGCAGCTAAAGTCTCGGCGGTTCCACTTCTGAGAAAAGTTGGAATTGGGTTATTGAACAATGGCATTAAAAAAGTTACTGGAACTGATATTGCGGAACTGGCGGAAAGTGAATTGAAAACCGCTTCGGAATCCGCTTTTGATAATTATACCACATTAACGGAATGTCGGGAAGACCTAAAAAAACGATTGCAACAGCTTTCAAATGAAGTGTATAATAATGCGATGCTCAATGAAGACAAAAATGAGCAAGAAACAACAAAGCGACCACTTATTTTTATTATTGATGAACTAGATCGTTGCCGCCCGATTTTTGCGATTGAGGTATTGGAGCAAGTAAAGCATTTGTTCAATATTGACCATATGATTTTTGTTCTTGGAATAGATCGGAAGCAGTTAGGGTTGTCGATACAGGCAGTATATGGAAATATTGATGTGGAGAATTACTTGCATCGTTTTGTGGACTTAGATTTCAAACTTCCTATGTTTTCACAGGCTGCTTTTATTAAAACTTTATGGAAACAATACAAGCTTGACGAATATTTGAATGAAAAATCACAAGAAGAACAAAGTGACATTAAGAAGGAAGAAGGGGCAGGATTTAAACAACGATTTATAGGACTTGCTCAATATCACAAGCTGACTCTTCGGGAAATTGAACAATGTTTCAAGATGTATTCTTTGCTTCAAAATGAAGCACCGCTGAGGAGTTTTACATGGCCAGATCTTGTAGTTACACTTTTAATATTGAAACTACGTTATAATCAATTATATCAAGATTACATCGAAGGGAAATGTTTTCCGGCTGACATCATCGATGCCATTTTGCCACGCCAAAGTTATTCCAAGCAATTTGATTATGATATTATTGAGGCCGCAATATATGCTTCATATATGAGCGACTATCCTAAAACAGATTTGGAGGAAGGACTTTCGACTCTTCTCCAAAATTTATCTGCTGGAAAACCGATAAAAGACATTCCGTGTGTATCGATACGCTTAAAGGAGCAGACTGACGAGAGGAAATTACTGCGAGTCGCGCAGCTAATAAGCTCTTGTAGAGACGATTTTGGACGCTCAAGTCGGTATGGTCAGAATACAAAATTGTATCTGGGGAAAATGCTTGACATGTTGTCATTTGGACTTCCTGAGGACAGAAGGGAATGATGATTTCAAACAACGCTCCCAGAAATCTTGGTAGAATATTATCAGGGTAACAATTGCTTATGACCCTGTTGCCCGACGGCTACTGGGTGGAAATCCTGCCGGAAAAGAAATAACATTCCCGTTGAACCGTCAGGCGCATGCCGGATATCCCGCGCATGCGCTTCTCAATCCTCAACCGCCCGAAACAAACTCAAATCTTCATTGCAAAAAACTATTTTACACGAACGGCGGCAAAAACGCAAATCCCGGACAGAATAAAAGAAACATCCCGGTCATGCAGCGCTGCATCGGAAAATCTTATCGCAAACAACTCCCGCCTGCGCAGGAATCCGTATGGAATTTACCGGTTCGAATGCTCTTCCCGAAGCAGTTCCCGAAGTCGGGCGGCCAGCACGGAAGAATCTTCCCCGACGGCTTTCCACTGCATCGGACGGTTTCGCCAGAAAGGACCCACACAAAAACCGCCCAGCCATACCCCATTATGAGTCGCCAGCGTCTCTTCACGGATGGTGTCAATGGCCTGAATAATCTCCGGATCATCCCACTGCCCCACCTTCCCGTACGAACTGGAAAGATCAAACGGCCCGATACAGATGGAGCCGATGCCCTCCACAGAAAGAATCTCCTTCAGATGCTTCACCGCTTCCCGATGCTCAATCTGAAGAATCACATGCGGCGAAGTACGGGACTCCGATAAATATTGGGAGAGCGGGATTTTCCCGTAATCGTTACCGCGCCGGAGTGAATAACCGCGTTCTCCGCCAAACTCCGGATAACGGCAGTTGCGGACCGCTTCGCGGGCGTCCTCCGCCGTTTTTATCATGGGAATGATGACTCCGGCCGGATGAAGATCAAGCACAGGCTTCAGCAGATGCGGAAGATTTCCGCCAACCCGGACAAACGGAGCGCAGCGGGTCCCCTTGACACTGAGAATATGATGAAAAATATCATGAATGGTCATGGGCGAATGTTCCCCGTCAATCCAGATAAAATCCATTCCGCAGGCGGCCGCCAGTTCGGAAACCGCCGGATCGGAGGAGGTGACGACCAGACCAAGAGGGGTCTCACCCCGACGGAGCTTCTCCAGAAAATACTGCAGATTGTTCTCCATTTGTATCATTCTCCCCTGTTTGAACGCAGACGGTCGCTTTCCAGCAAAGCCGGAGCGATCAGCGGCATCATATACATGTGAAGCGGCCGGCGCAGATAATACCCCAAATCCGGAGACGGATACGATCCCCGGCAGTTTCCGGATCCGCGTCCGCGCCAGAATTTGCCTTTCAACGCATCCGCACTGCGCAGGACCATTTCCGCATAACGCTCCCGCGGGAACCAGCCGTGATTCACGGCATACGCATACATCCAGGTAAACAGCACACTGCAGCTGGTTTCTTCCGGCGTGTCTTCCCGGTCAATGACATTCCTCCACAAGCCGCCGGCGGTCTGATACCGCAGCAGCCCGCGTCCGGTCTTGTCCAGAAATTCAAGCGCGAATGTACGGATCTCTTCCGGCAGTTCGGGAACCAGTTTCAGCATGTAAAACGCCCCCAGAAGAGCATGGGAGACGCCGCGGCCCCATTTCTCGCCAAGCGCCCGTCCATGCAGGCTGGCATGACGCAGCAAACCATCCTCCGGGTCGCGATGAACCGTGTCGATATGCCGCATCAGCGCAAGAGTCTCCTCAAGAAATCCGGGATTGCCGGAAACGGCGCTCAATCCGGGAAAGGCCGCACCGAAATAATGGAGCTGTTCGTTCAAATGCAGATTTCTCCGTCCGTTTGTCGACCGGGTCATCCCGAAAAACGGGGAGTCCCGATGCGCAAAGGAAAGCGGATCATCTTCCCGGCCGCCCATGCTGAGAAGCCCCAGATCCGAACGCGACCAGTGGTTCAATACCGTATCCGCCGCCGTCAGAACCTTCTCCAGCAGACGTCTGTTTCCGCATCGCCGGGCCGCCAGCGGTGCAAATGCCCACGCGGCGATTTCATCAATATCCGCCGGAAATGTGACCAGGCGTTCCAGGCCGTCCAGAACATTCGTGATCCGTTCGCTCCATCCGGCAGGAAGAACGCCCAGCGACTCCGCTTCCAGCAGAGACATGGTGCAATGCAGATGATACTCGTGCAGATGGCTGCTGCGGAGCGACGTGTCCAGATACTCCTCCATGACCCGGAGATATCCTTCCAGGATTTTTCCCGTTGCAAGACGCGGCATCCCGGGACGCGATACTCCGGAACCGGCCGCCAGAATATGGAAATCCACCTCGGAACGAAAGTCGCACTCAAAAATGGAAAGCTTCGAATATTCCGCCGGAAGAATGTGGACAAAACCTTTTCGGACATACCCTTCCATCCGGATGCGCTCCGCCTCCGTGAGATTCCGAAACCGTTCGCTGTCGATAATCAGCGCTTCATAATTTTCCAGATCATCCGGCAATGCGCTGGAAAGTTTCTGCTCCTCCCATCCGGTGAAGGGAATCCTCAGCGAAATCAGCTGGTGAACGGCGGAACAGACACACGGAGAATCCTCCGGAAGACCGGTCACAAACGCAATCATCCTTGCCTCCCTTTCGTCATCTGTAAAAAGAAATCTGTTTTCCTCCGGAAAAACAGACTGTACAATTCTCATGGTTCATAAATCAACTGTCTGCAGGAATAGGACGTCCTGACCCGCAAACCAACATAACACGGGAAAAAACATTTTCAAATCGGAATATTGGAATCGTGAATGACATTCGGTCGTTTTCGCCATAAAAAACAGGAGAACGAGACTGGCGGCACAATCCGCCCGTCCGCCGGATTCCTTCCCGCAAATCCCCGTGAACACGGCATTTCCCCCTGTCCTGATTTTTCTGACTTGAATTTTAAAACATCAGCATCTATATTATTTAGAATCTAAACTATCTGGCATCATAAATCAAAAAAGGTGACACATGGAAGACGAGGTTATATGGATTAAACTTCTCCAGGCCGTCGATGAAATCCGGGAGCTCCATCACCGGGAGTCTCTTCTGGAAAGGCCTCCGCTTCATACAACGATTGCAGAAGCAAAAGTCATGCATTGTGTTCTTTTCAGCCGGGAGAAATGTTCTGTGAAAGAAATTGCCGATCGTCTGGGAATCACTCCTGGGGCGGCATCCCAGATCATTGAAAAAATGGTCCGGAAAGGTCCTCTGATCCGGGTTCCCGACGAAAACGACCGGCGATCCGTCCGAATCACGCTCTCTCCGGAAGGAGTGGAACGCCATAAACAGGTTTCCGCCTCCTTCAATGCCATCATGAAAAAACTGCTGGACGGTGTCCCGCCGGAAAAAATCCAGATTTTTGAGGAAGTGCTGGACCACCTGATCAAAGCCGGACGATAAGAGTTCATAACGCTGTGGAGGAAAACAACCATGAAGAAACAAAACCGGAAATTGTATTCCGTCCTTTTCCTGACCTCTCTGACGCTCTCGCTGTATGCGGCCGCACCGCGGACCGGCGGCAAAGTTGTTGTCGGAGCGGAAAAAGTCACGGAGGCGGAAGATTATGAAATTCGTCATTACACCGGACAGGTCGTCTCCAAGTCGGTCGTCAACATCGTTGCCAGAGTCTCCGGAGAAATTCTGGAAATCGGATTCAAGGACGGCGATGTCGTCCGCAAAGGGCAGATGCTCTACAAACTCGATCCTGTTCAGTATGAAGCGGCTGTTAAAGGAGCGGAAGCCAGCATCGAAAAATGCAAAGCCGAACTCACTTACGCCCAGAGCAACTTCAACCGGATCAATCTGCTCTATCAGAAGCAGGCCTCAAGTCTGGATACCATGGAAAACGCCAAAGCCACTCTCGGGGCCGCGAAAGCCGCTCTGCTCTCCGCGGAAGCGGAACTGATTACGGCAAAGGACAATCTGAAAAATACGGTCATCACGGCGCCGCAGGGCGGTCTTGTCGGCGTCACCGCCTTCACGCAGGGGAATTATATCACGCCGAATTCGGGAACGCTGCTCACCATTATTCAAGTTCAGCCGATCCGGGTGCGTTTTTCGATCAGTTCAGCAGATCTACTCGTCATGTTCGGCAGCCACAAGGATCTTGTAAAAAACGGACGAGTCGAACTCAAGCTCGCGGATGGGAGCCGCTTCCCGGAAAAGGGGGAAATCGAACTTTTGAACAACGAGGTCAACTCCAGGACCGACGCCATTCAGATCTATGCCAGCTTTCCAAACGCGGAACGGAAACTCATTACAGGCAATACCCTGTCGGTAATGCTTTCCCGGAAGACCGGGAAACGTCTTCCGGCGATCTCTCCTTCGGCCCTGATGCACGACACGAACGGATCGTACGTCTATGTTCTTGATTCCGCAAACAAAGTGGAAAAACGGTATGTGGCGCCGGGCAATGCGACCCCGAAACTTCAGCTGATCAAAGAAGGCCTGAAACCAGGGGAAACCGTCATTTCAAAAGGGACCCACAAAGCCCTTCCCGGAATAACGGTGGAAGCAAATTTTGAGCAGAAGAGGTAAGATCATGTTTTCGAAAATCTTCATTGAACGTCCGCGCCTGGCCATGGTCGTGAGTCTGGTTCTTGTGCTGACAGGAGTCATCTCCCTGTTCAAGCTGCCGGTTGCGGAATATCCGGAAATCGCGCCGCCCACGCTCTATGTTTCGACGACCTATCCGGGAGCCAGCGCCGAAGTCATCGTCCAGACCGTCGCCATTCCTCTGGAAGACGAGATCAACGGCGTGGACGATCTTCTCTACTTCTCCTCCACAAGCGACAATTCCGGCAACTACTCCTGCCGGGTCACCTTCCAGAGCGGAACCGATACCGACATTGCGATGGTCAATCTGCAGAATGCGGTCAGCCGGGCGGAAGTGAATCTTCCCTCGGATGTGACCAAGAACGGAATTTCCGTGGAAAAGCGCGGCAGCGATCTGCTCGCCATGTTCGCGTTTCTGACCGACGGAAGCAAAATGGACCTCATGGAGCTGAACAACTATGTGGACTCCAACATCAAGGACGCCATCTGCCGGATTCCGGGAGTTTCCTCTGCGGAAATCATGGCATCCCGGGAATACTCCATGCGCATCTGGCTGAATCCGCTGCGCATGTCGGGACTCGGCATTTCCACGTCGGACATCACCGCCGCCGTGGAGTCGCAGAATATTCAGGCGGCCGCGGGATCCATCGGGACGGAGCATTCCAATCAGTATGTATACTACAAACTCAATGTCAAGGGACGCCTTGTAACGCCGGAAGAGTTCGGCAACATCGTCGTCCGCCACGATTCGGACGGCAGCATTGTCCGCCTGAAAGATATTGCAGCGGTGGAGATCGGCGCCAGTTCCTATGCGGGGAAAAGCCTGTTCAACGGGAAGGAATCGGTCGGACTGGGAGTTTACCGGACGCCCGACGCCAATGCGCTGGAAACGGTCAACCGCATCAAAACCGAACTGGAAAGCTGGTCGAAGACGCTTCCGAAAGGAGTCAGCTGTGTGGTCGCCTATGACCCGACGGAATTCATCAAGGTGTCGATGTCGGAAATCGTCACGACCCTGGTCTCGGCGCTTCTGCTGGTGGTGCTGATCACCTGGCTCTTCCTTCAGGACTGGCGGGCCACCCTGATCCCCTCCATCGCGATTCCGGTGGCCCTGCTCGGGACATTTCCTTTCCTGCTGGCGCTGAATTACAGCATCAATGTGCTGACGATGTTCGGACTGATCCTCGTCGTCGGCTCGCTCTGCGACGATGCGATCGTGGTGGTGGAGAACTGTCAGGCGCTGATGGAACGGGAAGGACTCCCGCCGAAGGAGGCCGCGCTCAAATGCATGAACCAGATCACGGGAGCCATCATCGCAACAACTCTTGTGACGGTCGCCTGTTATGCGCCTCTGGCATTTTACGGAGGAATGGTCGGCAACATTTACATGCAGTTTGCCGTTTCCATGTGCATTGCGCTCTGTCTTTCGACTGTGGTCGCAATGACCCTGAGTCCCGCGCTGTGCGCCCTTCTCCTCCGGAAACCGGACGGACGGGTTCCGGTCTTTTTCCGTCCGTTCAACCGCGTTCTGGACGGCAGCCGGAAGATCTACTCCTTTTTTGTCTCATTTCTGGTCCGCCGGGCGGTGCTGACGCTGATTCTGCTTGCGACCGTCTGCGGAATCGTCTGGCTGCTCTACGGGAAGATCCACAGCTCTTTTCTCCCCCGGGAGGACAAAGGGGAAATCATGTGCGACATCGAACTGCCGCGCGGCGCCTCCGTTTCTCGGACCGACGCCGTCCTGAATGAATTCCTTGACAAAACCGCCGATATCAAAGGGATTCGCTCCACAATGATTATTTCCGGGAAAAGCGTCATGTCCGGAACCGGAGAAAACGTTGCGCGCTGCATCGTCCGTCTGGACCCGTGGGATCAGCGGACAACGCCGGAGCTGAGTCTGGACTCCATCATCACGCAGATTCAGGAGCGGACCCGGAACATTTCCGACGCCTCGGTCATCTCGTTCACGCCTCCGGCCATCATGGGTCTCGGCGCGGCAGGCGGAGCGAACTTCAACCTCTGCGGAATCGGCAATGTTGATCCGGCAGAACTGGCGGAACTTGCCCGCTCCTTCGCCGCGCAGCTTTCTGAAAAACCGGAAACCCGTTCCGCAATGACCTCCTATAACGCCGACACGCCCCAGCTCTTTCTGGACATCAACCGCGAGAAGGCGGAAACGCTCGGAGTCGCGACGGGAACGATCTTCTCGACCCTCCAGAGCAAACTTGCCTCGCTCTACATCAACGATTTCACGTTTCTCGGGCGCAATTACGAAGTCAAGATGCAGTCCACCGCGAACAACCGCTCGACACTGGACCATATCCGGGAAATCCAGGTTCCCAACGATTCCGGCGAAATGGTTCCGCTCAGCTCTCTGGGAACGCTCAACTATATGATCGGGGCAAATCAGATCACCCGGTTCAATAAAATGAGCAGTGCGGAACTCAATGTGCAGGCGAACGCCGGCGTCAGCTCCCAGCGCATTTTCGAGCTGGTGGAAGGAACGGATCTTCCGTCCAACTACCGCGTTGAATGGACCGGTTTGAGTTATCAGGAAAAACAGAATCAGGGACAGATCGTCTATCTGATGGCGCTGGCATTGCTGTTCGCCTATCTGTTTCTGGTCGCCCAGTACGAAAGCTGGACGATTCCGGTTCCGGTGATGCTCGCCGTAACCTTTGCGCTTCTCGGAGCTCTGCTGGGTCTGCTGATCTCCGGGGAAACGCTGAGCATCTACGCACAGCTCGGCATGGTGATGCTGATCGGCCTTGCGGCGAAAAACGCCATTCTGATGGTGGAATTCTCCAAACAGGAACGGGAAAGCGGCAAGAGCGTTTTTGAAGCGGCGCTGAACGGAGCGAATCTGCGTTACCGCGCGGTGCTGATGACCGCGTGGAGTTTTCTGTTCGGCGTGTTTCCGCTGGTGATCGCCACCGGGGCGGGTTCGGGAAGCCGGAGAGCCATCGGAATCACGACCTTCTCCGGAATGGTGGCCGCAACCCTGATCGGGATTGTTTTCACGCCGGCTCTCTATGCGGCATTCCAGCGCATCCGGGAGTATCTGAAATCCAGACTTCTCCGCTTCCGGAAGGCCCGCTAACAAGCTGGACGAAAACGCGGGAAAGAGCTTCACTTTTCCGCAGCAAAGATTCCCTTTGCATAACAGAAGAGATTGTGGCCGTCGTACAGCAGAGGAACAAACGCACTTCTGCCGTACCGCTCTTTTCCGCGATTTGTCCGCACCAGCATCAATTCAAAGACTTCTCCCCGGCAGGAAGTTTTCCGGCACCATTTTCCATGAAAAATTCCAAAGGGAATTCGCAGGGCAATCCGATAGCCGTCCTTGATTCTTCGAGCATGGCAGTGAACCGTTTCCGGATCCATATCCGCATCCGCGACGACATTCCGTCCCCATCGATCCAGAGAGTGACGAAGCATCCAGAGCACGCCGTCGGGGTTGACCAGAAATTCAAAATACTCCTTTTTCCCGGGCTCCGGACGGATAAACACTTCAAGACTATCTCCTTCATAGAGATTTCCGCCGTTGTCGCAGTTTCTTCCATTTCGTGCCACGATCTCCGAATCCTGGAACTGTGCGCCGATATAGAGGGCGTCTTCATGCCATCCGAGGAACCAGCGGGAGGAGAATGCGCTTTTTTCCGTCTGATTGAGAACATATTCCCCGGTCATCACCCTCGCATCGCTCCAGCCTCCCCGCCGGAAATCCGCATCCAGAGACGGCGCACACGGCAATTCGGGAATCTGCAGGACTTCCCGTTTTACCTTCCAGTTTCGTCCGAGCTGCACATCATCGTAATATTCCGCCAGACGTCTCACAGCCTCCTCCTCTGTCAGGACCTTCTGTTTCAACAGAACTCTCCGTTCGTTCACCAGACGGAGATAACGATTTGCAGCAAATTCAGCGGGCGTTCCTTTGGAATCATAATAAAACGCAGTCGATTCGGCGACCCGCATGGCCTTTTCCCGGTCAGACAGCGTTTTTCCCTCGTCCGCCGCACAGGAAACAGAGAGAAAAAGGCACAGGTGCACAAGGCCCCTCATTCCCTTCCACACCCCGCATTCTCTCATGGGATTTTCTCCGTCTCCGCAGCGATTCCGCATTCGCCCTCCGTCCGGAAGGTCCGCAGAGAGTACGGCTCCAGGCGCAGGGAAAATCCAGATTCCGGAATGCGTCTTTTTACCCCGGTGACAGTATCCGTAATCTCACATGTGTTCCCCGTACGGATCCGGACTCCGGCAGGACGGCCCGAAGAATTGACCGCATAAAACCAGGTCTTTCCTTTCCCTTTCCACGTCCGGACCCGAACCCCGCCGCCTCCAGACGGAACATCGCAAAACACTTCATTCGGCAAAGACCGCAGAGCATTGGAAAAAGGAACCAGATATTCTTCCATTCCATACGTTCCGATCAGGAAACCGCCCTTTGTAATCGTGGCGACGTCAAAATAACGGAACGGCACCAGATAATGACGCATGGCGTGAAATCCGGCCGGATTCAAGGTGCTGACCCTCCAGGACTGCTCCTTCAGCCAGTCGGCCTTCAACGGATCCGGCTTGTCGCTCCAGTGTTTCTTTTTTGTGGCGTCCCCGACAGCGGATTCCCAGTAGCGGTCGTGCATATGAACCCAGGGATGCACCGCGCCTTCCAGCTGGGCGTAGAATTCCCGTTGCTGATCAATGGTGCGGAGATGTTCGTAAACCCCTTTTCTCAAAGTCCGTCCGGCTCTCCAGCGATAGTCCGCCGGATACAGGGACTGCTGCAAAAGGATCGAAGGGGAACGCAGCATTTCCCGGTCAATTCCGGCCTCCAGGACCCGGGATGCGACAAAATCCTTCCGGCAGTAATCCGGCGCCTCCACCTCTCCCATCGGAATAAGAGTATTGATCACCAGTTTCAAATCGCTCCGTTCCGCAGTGATCTGTCCGGCCAGCTTCCGGTAGAATTTCGCGACCTCTCCGCAGCGCCATCGGATCCATTCCTTTTTGACCGGTCCGGTCAGAAAGCGGTAATACTCTTTCCCCCGCAGGGGATCGTTCCGGTCCGCGGGCTTTTTCAAACTGCTCGATCATAAAATCATTGTATCCGGCTTTCAAGTCGCCGAGAGAGAGCAGCGAATGACGTGTAATATGCAGAACAATCCCTTTGAACGACCGATGACGCTTTCCGACGGCAAGGATTTTTCTGACATTCTCCCGCACCTCTCTCTGCACCTCCGGATGAAGAATATTGAAATTCGGCGGAGTTCCGTGCCAGCCTCCGAAATTCGGTTTTCCCGTGTTCAGAATGGAAAGGGGAGTCCTGTGAAGGGCGCCGCTCACGACATTGGCCTCTGTCAGTTTCCGGTGATCGAAGGAAAGCAAATTGTTCTGATTGAGGGACCCCATGAAAGAGAGGCCTTCCCGGTCGAATACCGTCAGCAAAGCGTCGAGAAAATCCGGAGCATGTCCCCTGGAGGAATCGTGGCTCCCAACCAGCCCGCTGTAAAAGCAGACCGGATAAATCAGAAGATTCTGCGCACTGAATTTCATGTATGCACACAAGCGCTGCAGCATCTGCTCCAGTCCCGGCATCATCCGGGGATCGATGCCAAATCCGAGATTGAGCGCCGGATCCTCATAATAGATTCCCACATTCCGAGTCTCTGTTCTCCCGTTTCCGGGGATGTTCCGCAGACGATCGGGCAGACCGCCGGAAATTTGATGGATCCGGATCTCCGAAATGGCTGCCGGGGCATCCGCTCTTGCGGTCATCACCAGGATTGCATTGTCCTTTCCGGATGCGAAAAAGAGATTTCCGGATGTCAGGATTCTTCCGCTGTTTTCGTATTCATCGCCGGCACAGTATCCGCTCTGCAGTTCGTAGGAGTTTTTGCGGCAGTTCTGCACAAGGACCTCCGCGGTTCGCCGCCGGTCGTCCGGATAATCATATTCGATCCAGTACAGCCCTTCAGGGTCGGGCACGGAGAATCGGATGGCAAAACGGTTGCATCGTCCGCTGCCGGCCTCCAGATAACGCCGCTTTCCCAGCCGTCCTTCCCGAAGATCCCCTTTTGCAGCAAAACGGTCCGGATTGGAACGGATTTCCAAAGGATCAATGCGTTCCAGAAGAATCGTTTTCATGGGACCTTTTGCCAGATGGGGATTCGTTTCCCGAAGAATCCAGTATTCCTGGCGGACCGGAACTCCGGAGGTGCCTTTCGCCTCAAGAAAATAGCGCCCGGGAGAGAGGGAAAGAGTCCGTTCCACGCATCGTTCCTCGCCCGCCCCCAGAGAAACGGAGCCGTTCATGCCGGGAACGGGAGAACCATTCTCCGCAATCAGAGACCATTCTGCGGAAATCTCCGTTCCGCCTTCATTTTTCAGAAGGAAACGGAAGGGTCCCGGATAGCCGTAATGATGGGGAAGCTCCAGGGAGAGCGGCAGGACTTTCCGTTTCTCGGCCAGGATCTTCTCCTCGGGGAGGGGTTCGGAATGAATGGTCAGCTCATCAATCACTCCGTTCGCCCACTGTCCGTTGTAGGATCCGACAAAGAAGGAATGAATGCGGTCCGTTCGCTTTTCGGGATGCGGATCCCCGGAGACGATCTTCAGCGGACAGATCGACGGAAGCATCTGCTCATGCCGTTTTCCATTCACATAAAGAGCCGAGCGGCCGTTTTCCCAGACAAGAACAAGATGATACCATCCGCCGGGGACGAGCTGAATTCCGTCGATGTAGGCATCCCGGTCATCGCTGATGTCCGCCCGCAGGAAATCGCCGTGACACCAGAGAAACACGGCTCCGGTTCCCAGACGCTTCGGCGGTCGGTTCACCGAAAAAAGGGTCCGCCATTGCCGGGGATCGGACGTTCTCACAAACGCCTTCCTCCACTCCGGTTTGTACCACAGGGAAAGACTCCCCCTCTCAAGATTCAGATTTCCCTTCAGGGAATATCGAAGACGTGTTCTGTTTCCGGAATGAATCCGAATGCCCGATCCACGGATTCCGGCCGTATATTCCGGAGTTCCGTGAACGTCCACATTCCGATCCCCCATCGCCCGGTCCGGAAGAACGGAATGCTCAAACGGCAGAGAAAACAGCACATCCCCGAAAAGAGTCCATGAAGAACTGACAAGGAAAAGAAGCGGGAAAAGAACTCGGTTCATGGTATATAGACCTCCTGTTTGTCTGTTTTTCACAGTCGCTCCGTTTTATGGAAAGAAGACCGGGCAAATGACAGAATTGAGATTGTATGCTGTTTCATGGAAATTCCGGGATCCGGCAGAGAGGTCAAGCATCAGCACATTGGTCCGGTTGTTGTGACGGCGGGAAACCGTCCGCCTCCCGGTGGAGGGATAACACGCAGGACAATCCTGATACCAGATGGTTTTCCGGTTTTCCGGATCCGCATTGTTCTCCGTGGAATCCATGAAGGTGAAGGTCCGGGAAGGCGAACGGAAACGGCTGAATCGTCTCATCGGTCCCGCCGATTCGGTCACGGGAGGAAAGACATGCTTCAGATTGCATCCGTAATCCCCGAGCCGGTGTTTCTCCTTTGCATCCCATCCCGGCACATCAGGACATCCTCCGAAAGGCGTTTTCAGCGTATCACGCACACTGGAAAGTTCGATTCCAAGCTGAGTCTCTGCCAGAGTCTCGGCAATAAACGGTGCCTTGAAGTTTCCATAGTAGGCCGGCGGCACGCAATCATCTGACGAGCCTGCGTACTGCGCCACCAGATATCCGATCTGCTTCAAAGCTCCTGTGCAGGATATGCTTCTGGCCTTCGCCCTCGCCCCGGAAAGGGCCGGAAGAAGAAGTGAAATCAGGACAGCAAGAATTGCTATAACTATCAGCAATTCTATCAGAGTAAAATAATTGTTTTTTGTTTTTCCCATTTGTTTTTCCCATTTTTTTTTCCTTTCTCCGCCGAAGCGGTTCTGTTTATCCTTTCATGCACGGAGCGATTGTCTGAATTGATTCACGAAGAGCAAGAGTCATCGGAATTCTCCGGTTCAGCGGACCGCTTTCGCGACCGGAGATCAACGATTCCAGCAATGCCACAGTCTCTTCCGCAAGCACCCGTTTATCATAAGAAGCCGTTGTCAGAGGCGGATTGGAAAAGCGGGAACAGCGCATATCCTCCAGTCCGGCAATACTGACATCCTCCGGAATTCGGATTCCTCTTTCCTGCAGGAAATGAAGAACTTCGATTCCCATAACGTCATTGGTCACAAAAAGCGCAGTGGGGGGCTGCTTTCCCTGGAACATCCGCTCCAGCTGTTTTTTCGCCGCAGAGGATTCCGCAGACCATGGCAGCTCTTCCAGAGTCTCCAGCGAATGATCCGCCATTGCATCGGCATATCCTTTCGTGCGCATGGTAAAACTTCCCCGGTTGGCAGGATCCGCTGCAGAGACCAGTCCGATCCGCCTGTGCCCGCACGCGATCAGATATTCCGTCACGGCATAACTTCCCTGATAAAAGTCGGGCGAAACGGAAGAGAACGGCTCATCCGCGCTGATGCTGCTGCAGTAAACAACCGGAATCCGGTTTTTCCGGAACCAGGGCAGAAGAGGCGACTGATGAAACACAATGGCTCCCGCGGGATTGCACGCACTGCGGAGACATGTCTCGTCAAACCGCAGAGCAAGATCCAGATATCCGCGTCCACGGAGCAGAGACTGCAAATGGGTGTACACCTCCAGCTGATATTCCTCCCGAGGATTCCTGGCCGGATCGGCAAATACAACTGCAACCTCCCGGGCATCCGAACGAAATTTGCTTTCCGCATTCCTCCGGACAAAAATTCCAGTTCTGCCCCGGCTTTCCAGATATTGTTTCCGCTTCATATTCTGAATCGCCCGGAACACGATCACATAACTGGCATTGAGTTCGCAGCTCAGCTCCCGGATCGAAGGGATCTTCTCCCCGTCCCGATATTTGCCCGAAAGGACACGGTCTGTAAGAACCGCTTCCACGCTTTGCGTCACCGACATGATATAATCCTGATATAATTTTATGTATATTATAATTATATCACAAAGGCATTCATCTGTCAAGAGAGAAAACATTTTTTAAACCAAATTTTTGGAACGGTTCGTCTGAGGCCGCCAACGGGAAGCGGCACACCGGATGATTTTCCAATCCGATCGGGAGATTTTTACATGATTTCCCGATCGGCAGCCGCTATCCATGCTTGAAATTCGCGGATTGCGCGTTACATTCTTTTACAGGGAAACAATCCGGCAGGAGGCCTATCATGAAATTACAGAAAGTTCTTGCAGAAAAGAAGGAAACCCAGCGTCTTTACACGATTGAATCGGGAGCATCTCTCCGCACGGCGGCAAAAAAGATGATCGGCATCGGGGCGGATTATCTGATGGTCCGGGAAAAAGATCAAAATCCCGCGGAGTTCCTCGGAATCCTCACCAAAGTGGATATCATCAAGTCGCTGTGCATGGAGCATTCCGATCCGGACAAGGATACCGTCGACGATTTCATGACCCGCCGGATGATCGTTGCCAACGTCTGCGACGACGTGGAATATGTAATGAATGTGATGGTCCGCCACAACATCAGCCATCTTCCGATCATCGAAGGGAAGAACATTGCGGGCGTCATCAGCCGGAACGATATTCTCTCCGAACTCAACGTGGAACGGGATATCGAACTGCAGTGGCTGGCGGACTATTCCGGAACATCACCGAAAACAACCGTCTACTGAAACGGAAACGGGGGACTGCCTGAACATGAACAGCAGATTTTCGGCTTCCGTCTTTTTTGCGGGGATCTCCCGGAACGCGTTTCTGTGCCGCGGGATCCTGGTTCTTGTCCTCGGACTTCTGATTGCCCTCAAGCCGCTGGTCACGCTGGAACTGATTTCCATGCTTCTCGGCTGGATCTTTACTGCAGCCGGAATCTGGGCGGTTTTCAGCGGTGCGTTCAACGACCGGCAGCGCTTCTTCTGGGTATTCTACGGACTGATTATGATTCTCGGCGGAATGTTCATGATTTTCCAGCCGTTCAAAGTGGTGTTTCTGATCGCGTGGTTCATTGCGCTCTGGTTCATTGCCGGCGGGGTGGCGGGAATCTGGAATACCGCGCAGATGTCCGTGGAGGGACGGTACAAAATTCTGCCCGTGATCTCGGGACTGGTCGGACTTTTCATCGGATTTCTCTTTCTGATCTGGCCGCTGACAAGCGTGGCGGGCATGTTCTGGATCGCCGGACTGATCCTGATTATCCGGGGAGCCATGCTGATCGCGTTTTCGCGCCTTCTCCCCGGAGAGAGCGGACCGGAAGGACCGCAGAACTCCTGACAGACGGCATTCCGAATCCGCTCGCCGGAGGAAGAGTGTACTTGCTTTTTCCGGGTCCTGTGCTATATTATAAGGTTTGAAATAGTCAACACTATCAAAGAGGTAACCATGTACAGCGCATCTGATCTGAAAAAAGGACTCAAAATCGAAATCGACGGCATGCCGTGGGTCATCACGGACTTTGACTTCTGCAAACCGGGCAAAGGAACGGCTCTCTACCGCTGCAAGCTCAAAAATCTGGTGACCGGCGCAGGAATGGACCGGACCTTCCGTCCTGTCGACAAGGTCGGCAAACCCGATCTTGAAGAGCGTGAAATGCACTACATCTATCAGGAAGGCGAAAACTTCGTCTTCAGCGATTCCGAGACCTACGAGGAGATCCGCATTCCCGGCGACAAACTCGGAAACAAGAGCAAATTCCTCGTGGAGGACGCTCTCTGCTCCGCCGTGTTCTTCAACGGCACTCCGATCGACATCACTCTGCCGACCTGGTACATCGCGGTGGTTTCCGAGACCGAACCCGGCGCCCGCGGCGACACCGCCTCCTCCAATGTCATGAAACCCGCCAAAATCGAAAACGGATATGAACTGATGGTTCCGCTGTTCATCAACACCGGAGACACCATTAAAATCGACACCCGTACAGGCGAGTATGCCGAGCGCGTCAATAAAGCCTGATTCCCTGGCTGATCTGTCGAACCGCATCAGGGCATTCGAGTTCCGCTCGAATGCCCTTTCCCTTGTCCGGGAGTTTTTCCGGCGCGGCGGATTTGTTGAAGTGGAGACCCCGACCGCCATCCGGGCGCCCGCGGCAGAGGAGTATATCGAAGCGCCGCGGCTGGAAAGCGGATTGTATCTGCGTTCCTCGCCGGAACTGGAGATGAAGCGTCTTCTGGCGGCGGGAATGAAACGCATCTACGAACTGGGACCCTGTTTCCGGGCGGGGGAAAACGGACGGCTCCATCGCCAGGAGTTCACGATGCTCGAATGGTATATGGCGGGGACGGACTACCGGGAGATGCTGAATTTCACCATGAATCTCATCCGCACGCTTGCGGAAGAGCTCCGTGTGCCGCGGGAAGTGTGCGACGTCGCCCGGGAATGGAAGATTCTCTCCGTCCGCGACGCATTCCGCGAGTTCGCCGGAGAGGACGCCGACCGCTGCGCGGAAGAGGAAGCACGATTCGAAACCGTTCTTGTGGAACAAGTTGAGCCGAAACTTCCGAAAGACACTCCCTGCGTTCTGATGGATTATCCGATCCGGTTCGGTGCATTTGCCCGTCCGAAACCGGAGGATCCGACGCTTGCCGAACGGTGGGAAATCTACATTCACGGCGTCGAAATTGCGAACGCCTATGGAGAACTCATTGATCCGGTGGAGCAGGAGATCCGTTTCCGGCGCTGCAACCGGAAACGCGTGGAGAGCGGTCTTCCGGCGTATCCGGAAGCGACTGCGTTTCTTGAAGCGATCCGGTCCGGCATTCCGGCATCTTCGGGCTGTGCGCTCGGATTCGACCGGATTGTCATGCTGCTGTTCGGAGCGAAAACGCTCGCAGACGTTTCATTTCCACTGGATCTGAACTGAAAGGAGGGTTCCGATGAACATTCAAGAGCTCATGAACGAACTGTTTCTCTGGTGCAGCGACGGAGGGCCCCACGATTACTCCAAAAGCTGCGACACATTGAAGACCGGAAATCCGGAAACGGAACTTTCCAAAGTCGCGGTGACGATGATCGCGACGCCGGAAGTGATCCGCGAAGCCGCCGCGTGGGGCGCGGAGTTCCTGATCGTCCACGAACCCACCTTCTACGACCATTACGACCGGAAGCTGGAAGAGGATCCGGTCACCCGCGCGAAAGCCGAACTTCTCGCCTCCGCCGGACTGGCGGTCTGGCGCTATCACGATCATCCTCATGTCAAGTACAAAGACATGATCTGCGAAGGCCAGATTCACTTTTTCGGTCTGGAGGGAGAGTGGATCAAAGGCCCGCGTCCGGCGGTCAACCGGTTCCGTCTGGCTCATCCGTCCACACCCCGCGAACTGGCAAAGCAGTTCATGGAAAAAGCAGATCTGCGCCACATCCGTCTCTGCGGTGCGGCGGATCAGCCCTGCACGAATCTTTCTCTCTGTTTCGGAACGCCGGGAGGAGTTTTCGACGAACTCCGCAATCCTGACATTGATCTGGTCCTGACCGGAGAAGCGTGTGAATGGCAGCTTGGCGAATACGCCCGCGATGCGGCGCAGCTCGGATTCCGGAAAACGCTGATGATCCTCGGCCACATTCCCTCCGAACGCGAAGGAATGCGTCTGCTCGCGGAATGGATGAAACAACGCTTCACCGAATTCGAAACCCGCTATTTCGAATGCGGTGAGGTCTACGCCGCACCCTGAGAACCGGATCGCGGAGCCGGACAGAAAAAAAGAGAGCCGGGCGGGGAAAATCCCGAACCCGGCTTGAAAATACGGATTCTTATTTCTGAACGTCGTCAATGTGCCATGGAAGATTCTGCAGAACGGTCTTCAGGGCGCGGATGGTCGGCTGCGTGTAAAGGAGACTCGGCGACTGGTAATCGTGCACCGCGAATGCGATGGAGACTCCCAGTTTCGGTCCGATGAACCGGTGCAGACGACTGTAGGATCCGTTGCAGAGATGGATGAACGGCTTCTTCAGTTCACGGTTCAGAAGCATGGTGGTCCGAATGGCTTCGGTCAGCTGCTCCTCGTTGTTGACGCCGGTCACGATCTTCAGAATGTCCGCGCCGCGGGAGGACTGCTCCTGAAGGTGCTCAAGGACCTGCTCCGCTGTCCGGAAATCGCTGGACATGTGAGAGGACATGACCACTTTGGCGCCCCGCGCATGAATTTCTTCAATCAGCTTCTTCTGCTTTTCGACGGCTTCCGGCCTGCGCGTCAGCTCGAACGGGGAAGGATCGAACAGATCCCCCATCACGTCGATCACTTCGGCTCCGGCGTCCGCGGCGGCGAGGAGATATTTCTGACGCTCCTCGTCCTTGTCCTTGAGCCAGCGGTCGTTCCGGTACAGAATGAACATGAACGGGAGATGGACGGCGTCCATCAGACGGCGGAACGTCTCCTGTGTCCGCTGTTCCGGCGGGAGATCACAGAGTTCCACCGCGATCCCGTCAGCCCCTTCAAACTCTGCCGCGCGCGCACACGCGATCATCTCTTCCACAGATCCGCCCTTCATCAGAAGCGTAACAGCGGTCTGCTGACGGTTGAAAAACGATTTCTTCAGCATGACAGAACCTCCCTTTCCCTGCTGCTTTTTCCACCGGGAAATACAATAGCACTCCGGAAGCCGGAGAGCAAGAACATCTCCGGCTTTCTTTCTGAAAAAGAGCACGCAAACAGCGGTCCGCTTGCAAAACAAACCCGGAAGGCGTGCAAATGAAGCAATCCGAAAGGATCAGGCGCGGCTGATGATGCGTCCGGTCAGTCCGCGGACATGGACGTCGTCGCCGAGCGAGTGAGCGATCCGGACCAGTTCCGCATCCGTATAGGTGGGTTTGGCCGGAAGATCGTCGTCAATCACCTCCACCGGATTGAACTGCTGAAGCACCCAGCTTTTTACGCCGAGCGAGCGGAGTTCCCGGTGCATTTCGGCAAGCATTTCGGGAGAGAGCAGATCGCGGTGAACGGTGGTCCGGACATCCAGAAACCGACCGGATTCAACCGCCATTGCAATGGTCTGATGCACCCGTTCCACTATCGAGGAATCCCCGGTTCCTGTCAGACGGGCGTACTCGGAGACCGGTGCCTTGTAGTCGATCCCGAATGCATCCGGCAGCGAATCCTCCAGCAGTTCGCGCACCGTTTCAGGCCGGGTCCCGTTGGTGTCGAGTTTCACAAGGAATCCGTCCCGGCGGATTCTGGTCATCAGCTCATGCAGACCGCTCTGGAGCGTGGGTTCCCCTCCGGAGATCACCACCCCCTCCAGACGGTGACGGCGCGATTCCAGAAAATGAAAAAACTGCGGAACCGTAATCTGCGGCTGACTCGCAGGATCAAACACCAGACACGGATTGTGGCAGAAAGGACAGCGGAAATTGCATCCGCCGCAAAAAATAATACAACTGATTTTTCCCGGATAGTCCACCAGACTGAACGGGAACAGTCCTCGAATGTCCATCATTGTAACATGTCCTGAAAAGAAAAAAGGGAATGCCGGACGTGCTCCGACATTCCCGGGAAAACTGAAAAACCGTTATTTCTGCACAGAAGTCTTGCAGGAGCAGGAAGAAACTTCAAACGTCTTGCGATCCTTGAACTCCTCCTTCTTGCCCTTGTTCCAGTTGGACACCGGTCTGAAATAGCCGCACACTCTGGAATAGATTTCTGTTTTTGCTCCGCACTTTGCCATGATGTTCCCCTTGTTGTTTTGTATTTGTTGGAATTGTTTCATCCGGCCATCCGGCCGGGGTTATGCATCCTTCTCCAGCGGACACGACGAGTGTTCGCCCGGAATGTATCCATGCACCGGACAGATGCTGAACGACGGCGTCAGCGTGAAATAAGGAATGCGGTAGTTTTCCGCAATCCGTTTCACCAGCGATGCCACCAGCTCGGGATCCTCGATCCGCTCGCCGATGAACGCATGGAACACGGTTCCGCCGGTATAGAGCTGCTGCAGGGGGGCCTGCATATCCAGCGCCTCGAACAGGTCGTTCGTATAACCGACCGGCAGCTGAGTCGAGTTGGTGTAGTAGGGATTGTCCTCGCCCGCGCAGATGATCTCCGGATAGAGCTTCCGGTCGATCTTCGCCAGACGGAAACTGGTTCCTTCCGCCGGCGTCGCCTCCAGATTGTAGATATGACCGGTGCTCTCCTGGAAATCCTTGATCTTCTCGGCCATGTGCTTGAGGACACGCACCGCGAAGTCCTGCCCTTCCTTGTCGCAGATCGACAATCCGAGGAAGTTGAGGCAGCACTCGTTCATACCGACCAGACCGATTGTGCTGAAATGATGTTCCAGTGTCCGCAGATAGATCTTCGTATACGGCAGCAGATTTCCGTCCAGATACTTCTGAACCACCTTCCGCTTGATCTCCAGAGAATCCTTTGCCATCACCATCAGATGATCGAGACGGGCGAAGAACTCCTTTTCGTCCTTTGCGACATAACCGATCCGCGGCATGTTGATGGTGACCACGCCGATGGATCCGGTCTGCTCGCCGGCGCCGAAGAGACCGCCGGTCTTGTTCCGCAATTCGCGCATATCCATCTGAAGGCGGCAGCACATGGAGCGGACGTCGCCCGGTTTCAGATCGCTGTTGATGAAGTTCTGGAAATAGGGAAGTCCGTATTTCCCGGTCACTTCGAACAGCAGTTTTGCGTTTTTGCTGTCCCAGTTGAAATCCTTTGTGATATTGTAGGTCGGGATCGGGAAGGTGAAGATCCGTCCGTCGCGGTCGCCCTGCGCCATCACCTCAAGGAATGCGTGGTTGATCAGGTCCATTTCCTCCTGGTAGTCGCCGTAGACATCGCCTTCCTGCAGTTTCCCGCCGATGATGACCGGGTGGTTCCGCAGATCCTCCGGCACGACCCAGTCGAACGTGAGATTTGTGAACGGAGTCTGCCCCCAGCGGCTTGCAATGTTGAGGCCGAACACAAACTGCTGAATTGCCTGCTTCACCTGCTTGTAGTTCAGCTGGTCGCGGCGGACAAACGGTGAAAGGAAGGTATCGAACGAACTGAATGCCTGTGCGCCGGCCCATTCCGTCTGCAGGGTCGAAAGGAAGTTGACGATCTGCCCGAGCGCGGTATCGAAATGTTTTGCGGGCGAGGCACTTGCGCGGCCGCCGCTGCCCTGGAATCCGCGTTCCAGCAGTTCGCGGAGGCTCCATCCGGCGCAGTACCCGACGATTCCGCACGAGAGGTCATGCAGATGGAAGTCGCCGTTCGAATGCGCGTCCGCAATCTCTTTCGGATACACGTTGGCGAGCGTATAGTTCGCGATGACCGCTCCCGAAACGTGGTTCAGCAGACTTGCATAGGAGTATCCCGCGTTGGAATTCTCATTGACCCGCCAGTCCTCCTGTCCCAGATAGCTTGCCACGAGATCCTGCACATCCATCATCAGATGTTTGGCGTCGCGCATCTTTTCATGCTGGGAGCGGTAGAGAATATACAGTTTTGCAGCTTTGGAAAGTCCCTTCTTGATGAACGCGTGTTCCACAAGGTCCTGAATCAGTTCCACATCCGGGATGGACTCTTCCGAATCGTATCCGCGCACCTTGAGTTCCAGGATGACATCCTTCACGATGTTCCGGGCGATCTTGTCATTGGCTGTTCCCGCGGCCTTGAGCGCTTTTCCCGCGGCGATCGCGATCCGCTCCGGCTCAAAGTCGACAATTCTGCCGTCGCGTTTCTTCATCCTGCGGATTTTGGTTGCAATCTCCATTGTTCCGTCTCTGTCCTTTGCTGCATGGTTGAAATCAATAAAATCCGGCCGTTGAATCCAAAACATGACCGGCTCTGCATTTTGTAATTATAACACATTATATTGACATTGCAAATAAAAAAACACAATATCTTGTATTTTTTAGAAATATTTTTTGTTTTGAGTTCAAACCCTTTTCCGGAAACGGAAGACGGCCTCCCATGCGGAGGAACGACGCGGGAAAAAGAGGGCACCCCTCCCCCCCCTCTCCGGACCGGAAAACAGAGTTATGCCGCGATCAGCCAGATGGTGTACCCGACATAAACAGCCAGAAGAAACGCCCCCTCTTTCCGGGAGATCGTGTTTCCCGTCCGCATCATCGGATACAGAACCACCGCGCAGAACAGCATGATTCCAAGGTCCACCGGCGTAATGCGGTCCGCCTGCAGCGGTTTCAGCAGAGGAGCCGCCCCGAGAATTGCAAGTACATTGAAAAGATTGGATCCGACCACGTTGCCGATGGCGATGTCGCGTTCCCCTTTCAGCGCGGCGACAACGGAGGTCGCCAGCTCCGGAAGACTTGTCCCGACCGCCACGATCGTCAGTCCGATCACCGCCTGCGAAACGCCGAAAAGCTCCGCCAGACAGACCGCCGCCTCCACCAGCAGTTTCGCTCCCCCGACCAGCGCCGCAAGTCCGAGAATCACCAGACAGACCGACCATCCGAGAGAATGCCTCTCCTCTCCCTCTGCGATTCCGGACTCTTCCGGCGCGGCTTCTCCGCTCCGTTTCGCATGGAGAATGCTTCCCGTCGTATAGGCAATGATCCCCATCAGGAACAGCGCTCCTTCGATCCGGTTGATCCCGCCCGTCAGGAAGCAGAGCGCCGCGAACAGAATCGACGCACCGATCATCAGCGGCACATCCACCCGGAACAGTTTCGGATTCACCCGGAGCGGCGTAATCACAGCGCAGAGGCCGAGAATCAACGCGATGTTGCAGATGTTCGATCCGATCACATTTCCGAGCGCGATATCCCCGGCGCCCCGCAGCGCGGCGTCACAGCTGACCACCAGTTCCGGGGCGCTTGTGGCAAATGCAACCAGCGTCAGACCAATCACCAGCGGCGACACATGAAACCGTCTTGCAATCCGCACGCCTCCCAGCACGAGAAATTCCGCTCCGTAGTAGAGCAGCACCAGTCCGGCGGCTCCTCCGATGATCCGCAATGTTGTCTCCATTTCCGTTTTCCTGTCCGTTCCTGTTCATTTTCATCCTTTTATAAAAGGATAATGTAGCAGTCCGCTCTGTTTTTGTCAAGCGTTTCCGCCTTGAACCGCCCGGCGGGAGGGACGGGAAAATCCGCGGGGAACCCGTTTCATCTCCTTGCTTTTTCCGGAAAGCGTGATACGTTGAATCCGAAAGAGGTTTCACCATTCACGACCACCACCGGAAGGAGCATTCATGAAAACAGCACTGCTGGGACTGCTTGTTCTGGGAGCCGCCGCGTCCGTACAGGCGCTGGAGACGCCGATGCCGGGAGGCTCCCCTGAACTTTCCCCCGCCCCGGAAAACGACTATCCGCACTACCGGAAATTTCTGGAAAACCCGCCGGACGGCACCGCAGATTCCCGGATCGCCGACGCCTTCCTCTCTGCCATCCGTCTCCTCAGCACCATGAATGAACCGCTGGAGTTCGATCGTCTTCTCCGGATCGCGGAAACAAAATACAGCACCAACCTTCCGCTGCTGACGGCCCTGTATGATTCCGCGCATCTCATTCCGTCCTACGGATACCGGATCGGCGAAGAGTTCATCCGCGGCCGGAACCGGGGAGGATACGGAATGCGCTTTTCCTGCTCGGAGCGGGACCGGGTGCTTCTGCTCCGACTGTTCGACGCCGCCTTCCGCCGGAATCCGGATGCGCTGCCCGGCTCTTTCTACGCCCGCTTTGCAGGTCTCTGGATCACGGGACGCGAGGGGGACTCCGCATGGAAACTCCGGGAAAAGACCGATCTGGCCGTCCTGCCGGAGTATGATACGGAAACCCGGAGCGTCTTTGCTCCGCCGCCGCTCGACCGGGCAGGACTTCCGGTGTTCCACCGGACACCGGAACGCTGGGACGCCGCCGCAAATGACGGAGAACGTTTCCAGTTTCTCCGCCGGAAAGCCCGGGAACAGAAAGAGACGTTTGCCGACGCCATCTATGCGGATTTTCTCTATCACCAGTTCGGACGCATCGGGTTGAACCGATGGAACATCTCCGGAGAGGAGCGCAGGCTTCTGGAATCGCTTTCCGACGAGGAGACTCTGGTCATTCTGCCGGACGGCCCTCTGCGCTTCCGGATGCCGGAAGGACACAACTTCATCACGCTTTACCGCGAACTGGGAGAATGGGAGAAACTCGGTTCCATCTATCTCTCTCGCTTTCAGGCGGACCGCGCTCTGGAGGCGTTCCGGAAGAGCGGCAATCAGCTCATGGTCAAGCAGCTTTCCGGAAATCTC
This sequence comes from uncultured bacterium, assembly GCA_949297765.1. GTDB lineage: Bacteria > Verrucomicrobiota > Lentisphaeria > Victivallales > UBA1829 > UBA1829. Next base: position 36,528 of record CASFTV010000015.1, read on the forward strand.
GGCGTTCTGGAGCCGATCCAGATTCAGCCGGCGGGACGGCAGCCGGTTCTGAAATTCCTCTACCGCAACGCAAAAGAGGGACAGGTGACCATCCGCCGGATCGACGAAAAACCGTTGTTTGAAGCGCTTCTGGCCGCCCGTTCCAAAGCGGGAAACCACGGAGGGGATCTTTTCTATTCTCTTCCCGTTCAACAGCTTTTGAAGAAATATTCCAGCACCGTCGGTCCGGAAATCGCCACTTTTCCGCTGACGCTCACTCCGCGGCCGCGCCACGCGGAAACGGAACAGGCGATTCCTCTGCCGCTGAAGGAGAGCGGAGCCTATCTGGTCGAGATCAAGCTCCGGGACGGGAACACGAACCGGATCATCGTTTATCTGACGGAGGCGATGCTCTCCGTCAGCAGTGCCACCGGACAGCCGGTCCGGCTCTTCCTGAACCATGCGGAGACCGGCGCGCCCCTGGCGGGACAGCCGATCCGGGTCCGTTTCTTCCAGACTCACTTCGCACGGACGCCCGCGGAACTCCGGAAATCGGGACGGGTCCGGATTGAGACAAAGGAGATCTCCGGCGTTTCCGGTGCGGATGGATCGTTCCCTCTCCCCGCTCCGAAAGACAGTCTGCGGCACTTCTGGGCATGGACGTGGATCGACGGAAAACCGGTCTTCTGCTCCGGCTGGAACGAGCGTCCCTCTACCGAACAGCGTTTTCCCTCCCTCCTTCAGGCATTCATGATCACCGGCCGGCCGCTTTACAAGCCCGGCGACAAGGTGGAATTTTCCGGGTTTCTCCGGCGCGCCTCGTATGACGGAAATTCGAAGGAAGATGCTCTTCCCGCATCGGTGAAAGTCAAGGTTCTCACGCCGCGGGGAAAGACGCTCTTCCAGTCGGCCATGCCGGTCAGCCGGACCACCGGAGCGTTTGCGGGCGTGTTCCGTCTTCCGGAGGACGCGATGCTCGGAAACTACCGGATTGTCTGCGAACGCCACGGCTCCGTCGCATTCCGCACGGAAGAGTACCAGAAACCGGAATACGAACTGCGGATCACCCTTCCCGACGGGCCGGTCCGGACAGGAGAGACGGTGACCGCAACCCTGCGGGCGGACTATTATTTCGGAGCTCCGGTTCCGGAGGCGGATGTCTCCTGCCGGGTCTACCGGGAAGTCGCGGCGCGGCCGCGGCCGCTGTTCTCCCGCTTCGCATGGCTGTACAGAAAGGACGCCATATTTCCCGGATTCCGATCTCCCGCAGGCGGACGGGAACTGGTCGCCGAATTCTCCGGGAAAACCGGAGACGACGGGACATTCCCTGTCCACTTCTCCACTGCCGTTCCGAAATCTCCGGAAGAGGAGAATTTCCGCTTCCGCATTGAAGCGCAGGTGTCCGACAGTTCCCGCAAAGTGATTTCCGCATCCGCCTCGCTGCTTGCGGCGTCGAAACCGTTCCGGGTGTATCTCGGGAGCGAGGGATTCTGCCGTGCGCCGGACGGGATCACCCGTCTCCGGATTGCGGCGCTTGATCCGGAAGGGAAAACCGTCGAGGGTGCGGGACTCATCCGGATTTACAGGACCGTCCTTTCGCCCGGATTCCGCTATGAGAACAGCGGAGAGGCGGTCCGGACCATCCGGTTCCGCTCCGGAGAGAATCCGTCCTTTGTCCTGAACAAGGCGGGCGTCTACCGCGCGGTCGCCGAGTTCAACGCCGGGGACCGCGGAAAAGGGACCGCGGAGTGCATCTTCCGCGTGCTGGAGTCGAACGGGGAGAGCGGAATGTTTTCCGAGCTCCCGATTGAGCTGAGTCTGGACAAGCCGTCCTACCGGCCGGGCGAGACCGCCCGGATTCTGATCTCGTCGAACCGTCCCGATGCCGACGTTTATCTGTTTCTTGACGGAACGCTGAAACATCTGAAACTGGACGGATATTCCGCGCTCGTCTCCCGTCCCGTCGCAGAGAAGGACCAGCCGAACCGTTTTGTCGCGGCGCTGACCTTCCGGAACGGAACCGCCTTCCGGACGGAAACCCAGATCGAAGTGCCGCCCGGGCAGCGGATGCTGAAGGTGCGTCTGGATCTTCCGGAGAGAAAGGTGCGTCCGCGCAGCGTGGTGCCGGTCGATCTGACGGTGACCGGAGCGGACGGGAAACCCGTTGCCGGAGTCTTCGCCCTGACCGTCTACGACAAAGCGGTCGAAGCGCTGGCCGGCAGCAACATTCCTCCGATCCGGAGCTTCTTCTGGAACTGGAAACGCTATTTCTATCTGAATGTCCGAAGCGGGACGGACACCCTTTCCTTTCCCGAATACACGGAAGACATCATGATGCGCCCCGTCCCTCTGCTTCCGTTCGCGGCAGACGGGGTGAGGAAGGCCTCGGTCGGCAGGGCTCTCTTTGAAAGCAATGACGCGGCACTGCCGCAGAAATCGAAAAATCTTCCGAAGGACACCACCGTCCGCTCCGACTTCATGGACAGCATCTTCTGGATCGGACAGCGGAAACTGGATGCCGACGGCCGGGTCCGGATCCTTGTCCCCGTTCCCGACAATCTTACGACATGGGTTGTGCGCGCCTGGAGCATCGGGCCCGGAACCTCGGTCGGGGAAGGACGGGCGGAAATCATTGTCTCAAAGGAGATCACCGCGCGTCTTCAGCTTCCGCCGTTTCTGATTGCAGGCGACACCGTCGAAGTGCCGGCGATCGTCCACAACCACTCCGGGAAAACGATCCGCGCCGGCATCACGCTCACGCGGAAAGGCGACGCCGTCACCATCCGGGAAACCGCCGCGGACGCAACGCCGGAGATCCGTCCGGGAGAATCGGCAACGGTCCCCTTCCGCCTCCATGCGGAGCGGGCGGGAGAAACGGAACTTCTCCTGTCGGTCTCGGCGGAAGGCGCTGCCGCGGATGCGCTTTCGCTTCCACTCACCGTCCAGCCCCGCGGCATCCGGAAACACATTCCCGCCGCCGGACGGCTCCGGAATCAGATCGCCCGGGTAAAATACGAAGTTCCGCAGAGCGGACGGGGAAATGCCGGAATCACCGTTTCCATTCAGCCCGGTGCCGGATCGGCAATCGCGGATCTTCTTCCGGTTCTTGCGGCGGAACCGTCCGCGGATCTGTTCGGGACGGTAACCCGCTTTCTTCCCGCGCTGAAGGCCATGCGGGCATTTGCCGAGCTGGGAGTGCCGATGGACACTCTCCTCCGCCCGCGCCGATCCGTCGAAGGGCCGCTGAAGGATTATCTGCGTTCCGGGAAAACCGTCCCTGCGACCGAAGCCGCCTTCCGGAAACAGATCTCCGATCATCTGCAGATGCTTCAGGGGATGGTCAACTCCGACGGCGGATGGGGATGGTTCAGCGGCTATGGGGAATCCTCTCATGACGATACAACCGCCGTCGCCGTGGATGCCCTGCTGGACGCGAAGGAGATGAAACAGAACGTCGACGCGCGCATTCTCAAACGGGGCATCGACTGGCTTCTCCGCCGGGCGGACTCCCGGACCGGCGAGATCCGGAAGAACGGAGCCGTCACAAACGGAGATGCTCTTCTGCTCCGCACGCTGGCCAAAGCGGGATGCGCTCCGGAGGATTTGCGGACAGAGGCCTATCGGAACCGTCACCGTCTTTCCCCGTACGGGCTCGCTCTCCTCGGACTTGCGCTGAACGACGGATCGGACACGCAGAAAACCGTGATCCGGGAGCTGGACCGGCTTCTGAAACATGATCCGCAGTCCGGCACGGCCTGCCTGAATATTCCTCCCGAATGGAACTTCAGCTGGGCGGGCAGCGAAACCTCCGCCCAGGCGGCGTATCTGGAACTGCTCCTGCGGACGGAACCGGACAGCGAACGGACGGAGGCGGTGGCGCGATATCTGACGATCCATCTGCGCAACGCGCCGTCCCGGACGTCGCTCCGGGCGCTCGGCGAAGCGGTCGGAGTCCTCGCCCGCCGCATCCGCACCGTCGGGGAATCCGATCCGGAACTGGACGTGATGATCAAGCTGGATGAAGGGCACATCCGCTCGTTCCGGATCACAAAAGAGAACGTCTGGAACGGGCCGTTCACCGTGAGCATTCCGCCGGAGCTGCTCCCCCCGGGGAAACATGTTCTGGAGCTTTCCTGCGCGGGACGCGGAGCGATCTTCTATCAGACGATGCTGAGCTGTTTTGAGGAAGACGCACGGATCGGAGCCTCCGGGCTTGAGCTGAAGCTCGACCGCCGTTATTTCCGCATCGACCGGATTCCGGAGAAGAGTTCCGCTCCGGATTCGCGGGGAACCCCACGGCCCGTCCGCACCGATTCGGAACGGAGAACCCCGCTGACGGATCATTCCGTCATCCGGCCGGGTGACATCGTGGAAGTGGAACTCATCCCGCGGACCGCCGGCGACTACGACTATGTCGAGTTCCGCGACCGCATCCCCGCCGGCTTCGACTATGTGAAACCGCGGAGCGGCCGGATCTCCTGGAATCCGCTCATCTACGCGGAATTTGCGGAAGAGGGACCTCGCTTCCATCTGCGGAACCTGACCCGGGGCGATGCAAGCATCCGCTACCGCATCCGCGCCCGTTTCGGCGGGATCTTCACCGCTCTTCCGGCGACGGGATCCGGGATCTATGCTCCCGCCCTGCGCGCAAACAGCGCCGACAGCCGTTTTGCCATACAGATCGACAACAAACACTTCACCATTCTGGAGGACCGCTAAATGAAACGCATTCCGATTCCGCACACGCAGCTGACCGCCAATTCGTTTGAACTCTTCAACTCCACCTGGTTCATTCTCTGCGGAGGGGACTTTGCGAAAGGCTCCTTCAACGGGATGACCGTCAGCTGGGGATCGCTCGGAACGATCTGGGGCCGGCCGTTTGCGATGGTCGTTGTCCGCCCGCAGCGCCACACCCTCCCCTTTCTGGAGTCCGGCGACAGTTTCACCCTGAGCGCCTTCTCTCCCGAATACAAAAACGCGCTGAATTTCTTCGGTTCGAAATCCGGCGCGGATTTTGACAAGTTCAAGGAAACGGGACTCACCCCGGAAGCCTCGCAGAAGGTCTCCGCCCCCTCCATCTCCGAAGCCGATCTTGTGATCGAGTGCCGGAAAACCTATACGGACTGGATGAAACCCGAATGTTTCCTCCGGGAACAGGACATCCGCGACTGGTATCCGGCAAAGGATTTCCACAAAATCTTTTTCGGCGAAGTTGTCGCCGTCTCCGCCGCGGAGCAGTACCGCGCCTGAGTTCTACCGGGTGGAAGCGGAAATTCCCAGCAGCACATGGCTGCCGTTCTGGAGGGGATGCGTGATGACGATGGATTCCACCATCCGCTCCGTTTCCAGCGGAAGCCGGAGAACGTACAGAGTTCTGCGGGAAACCGGATCCGCCCACGCAATCCGTGCGCTTTCCGATGTCCACGGCAGAGAATAGGTGTAATCGGTGTTTCCGATATCCCGGCCGAGAATCAGCGGATGCTCCACCGCCCCGCCGTCCGCATCTTCAATGCGGTAGCGGAGCCATTCGCCGCGGATCGGATAATCCGCCGCATGCAGGAAGTAGAACGTCTTCACGCGCCGGCCGACCGGAATCCGCAGTTCCTGTTCCGCATCCGTTGTCCAGAAGGAGACCGCATCGGCGCCGATTTCAAACGGAACGCCGAGAAGAATCCGTTTTCCGCAAAGAGAAGCATACGCTCCGTTCAGAATGCCGGAACCGGTCTCATGATTGTAGTTCAGCGACTCCTTCGCCGCCGCGCCGAGCGGAAGAGCCACGGCATCCGCCGCGTCTTCGAACGGAAGTCCGACCGGGGAAGGCCGCGTCAGGGAACCTTCGGGAGCCGGAAGAGAATCCCCTTCCCAGCCCGGGAAATCCAGGACAAGCGATGTTTCCGGCGGAAGGATCCGGGAACTTCCGTCAGGCAGGCGGAACTCCTGTTCCGCACCGGTCCAGTTGAACAGGCCGAGCCGCCCCGACGAACAGATCATTCCGGGGAAGTCTTCCGCTCCGCCGCGCCAGTAGTCGAGAATCCGGAAAGAGGGATTTTCGGAAGCTCCGGAAAGCGCATCGGCGACCAGTTTCCGGCGGTCTTCCGTCAGCAGGGAAAGTTTGTCGCCCGCAAGGACCGCGTTTCCGGTGAGGGAAACAAAATCCGTCCACATCTTTGCCTCGTTGAATTTCAGATTTCCGAGTTTGGTGGGTGAAGTCCGCTCCGCGTCGTTCATTCCATCTCCGCGCACGACCAGGTAATCCGGATCGCACTGATACCACTTCCGGTGGAGATGTGCGGAGGCCATGCAGCAGCGGGCGGATGTCTTCACACTGCGGAAATTGGGAGAGATGTCCGGTCCGACGCGCATTCCGTCCACATGACCGACGCAGGGTCCGAACTCCGCCGAACAGCCCAGCAGATAGGTCTGTGCACCGGCCTCCTCCCGGATCGCGGAAAGCGCCCGGTGGAACCGTTCATAAGGCGTCATCGGCACTTTGGAACGCCCGTACAGTGTTCCGGCCAGCAGGAAGTCCAGCTTCAGATAAACAATCCCGGCCTCCATGAAAAAGCGCACGCAGCGCCGGATGTGGTCGACCACTTCGTCCTGAGAATAATCCAGAATCACATGTCCGCCGTTTCCGTAAAACCGGAGCGAGCCGTCCTCCTTCCGCAGGAACCACCCGGGATGCTGTTTCACAACATTGGCGGTATGGTGCGCGAGGAAAGGGGCGAACCAGATGCCGGTTTGAAGATTCCGTCCGGCGGCCTCGCGGACGACGGCGGTCAGACCGTCGGGAAAGACTTCCGGACGCATCTCCGTCCAGTCGCCCCAGACACTGTATCCGTCGTCGATCTGCAGAAGACTGGCGGACGCGGAGAGTTTTCCCAGTTCCTCCAGATTTTCGCGGATGGAACGGTCGGAAAATTTTGCCGAATAGTAGTCCCACGTTCCCCAGCCCGCCCAGTGACGGAAATTGAGATTCCGGACAAGCCGTCCCGAGGTGAAATCGGCATAGGCGTCAAGCAGTTCCCGCTCGCTGTTTCCCCGCAGGAAAAACAGCTCCTCCAGAGGACAGGTTTCTCCGGATTTGAACGGCCGGCCGTCGCCGTAGAAACGAGCCGTCAGGCGGTCGCGTTCCACCAGGAGTTTCCCCGAAAAGATCCTCCAGGATGCGATCGCCGCCAGCAGGAAATCTCCTTTCCCGAGACGGAAAAGGACCAGTGTTCCCGCATTCAGAGGATCCCGGAAATCGGAAAGTGCAAATTTCTTCATGGCGTCGCCCATCTGGACGGCTCCGGTCAGCAGAACGGTCTGCGGAGTCAGCACGCCGGAAAGATCAAGCACAAGATCGACCCACGGGAATGTGGCGTTTTCTCCGGTCCGGACAATTTCCGGCTTGACAGAATTCAAGCTCCCCGACAGACGAACCGACCACCCTTCCGGCACCGTTCCCAAACGAAACTCCATACTCCACTCTCCTCTCCCGTTTTTCTGTTTCCGGATAATGTAGCATCCTCCCGGAGAAATACAATGGAATCCGGGCATAAAAAAACCGGGATGCTGAGTCCCGGCAAAAATCTGACAATCAGTTTTTTCGGAATAAGCAACCTTATTCCTTATCAAATCGGAACAGGAAAACCTTATTCCTGTGTGATGGCCTCCGCGGGGCAGGTTCCGACGCAGGCGCCGCAATCCACGCAGGTTCCGGCATCGACAACCGCTTTGCCGTCATTCATGGAAATCGCTTCCACCGGGCAAGCTCCGACGCAGGATTCGCATCCGACACATTTTTCAGAATCAACTTTTGCAGCCATTTTTTCCTCCTTACGGTTCATTACAGGTTGTTTTCGGGAGCCGCTCTTCAGAAACCGCGGCTTGTATAATGTACATGAAAAAGTGGAAATGTCAAATCCTTCTCATTTTTTCAGAAGGAAATCCAGCAGAAACGGTCCGGCGAAAAGCCAGGCCACCGCTCCTGCGGCAAGAAACGGACCGAAGGCGAATTTCCGCCGCATGCGTCCGCGTTTCCACGCGTCGAACACGAGCCAGAGCAGCGCCAGAACGCTTCCGGAAAACATCGCAAACAACGCACCGGGAAGACTCGTGAGTCCCGCAACGGCCATCAGATATTTGACATCCCCCCATCCGAGCGCATCGCGCTTGAACAGCAGTTTTCCGCCGATCGCCGCCGAAGCGCCGAACGCTCCCACCGCGCAGATCTGTCCGCCGGTCCAGAGAAGCGAAAGCGGAACCTCTGTCCGTCCGGGAACCAGCACGCTCCAGAGAAGAGCCAGCACCATCCCGGAAATTGTGAATTTATCCGGGATGATCCGCAGTTCGCAGTCCGTGCAGGTGCATCCGACCGAAAGAACGATCAGCGTCCACATCGGGAGCACCGCAAGCGGCACACCGTTCCGGAGAGCCAGGCCCGCCGTGAGCGTGAACAGCACGGCCGTCACCACTTCGATCACCAGATACCGCGGTGAAATAGGCAGTCCGCAACCCCGGCATTTTCCCCGCAGAAGGATCCAGCCGAAAATCGGAATATTCTCCATCGGCCCGAGCCGGTGACCGCATTTCGGACAGCGGCTCGGCGGCCAGACAATGGAAATTCCCCGCGGAATCCGCCAGACACACGCCGTTGTGAAACTTCCGAAGCATCCGCCCAGGATAAACGCATAAACATACCACAGCACAAGTGCCGGCGTTCCGTAGAGCGCCAGCCATTCAAGCACAGCTCCATTCAACGGAGAGAGCATCGGATTTCCAGCCTTTCAGAAAACAAAAAGACCTCCGCCGTTTGCGCGGAGGTCCCGAGTCAGATTCTTATTTCGAGTAGACTTCCAGTTCCCAGAGGGAATTCCCGAACTGGGTTCCGCGTTTGTCGCACTGAATGCGGACAAATTTCGCATCTTTCGCGGGGAAGGAGATGGTTTCGGTCTTTCCTTTTCCATCCTTCTTTTCCGCAACGGTGGTGAAGTTGGTTCCGTCGCCGGAGATCTGGACCTTGTATTCCTTGGCGAATGCGGCCTCCCATGTCAGGACGACTTTCCCGACCTTCTGGACGGAGCCGAGATCCACCATGATCCACTGATTGTCGGCAAACGAGGATCCCCAGCGGGTGTTCTTCTTGCCGTCCACGGCGTTTTTCGCCTCCATGGCATTTCCCTGAACGGAGCTTGCCGTCACCTTTTTGTTCAGAGCAAGATTGGCCTCCGCAGCACTCAGTCCGACAGCGGCCGCAAGCATCATCACAACCATTCCAGTTTTCATGATCTTTTTCCTTTCCTTTGTTTGTCAAATCCGGTCATTCGGAATAGACTTCGAATTCAAAGATGGAGTATCCACCCCTGGTTTTGCGTTTTTCTCCGAGCATTCTCACATAGCGGGCCTTTGCGGGAGGGAATTTAAGCTCCTCGACACCGCCCGCGCCATCGGTTTTCACCGCGGCGTCCGTCCATGTTTTTCCATCTCCGGAAAGCTGGATGCGATAGTGTTCCGCTGCGGCGCGGTCCCATGAAATCAGGACCCGCCCCACCGTCTTCTCCGCGCCGAGATCCACCATCAGCCACTGCGGATCGGAAAAGCGGGATGCCCACCGCGTCCGCGATTTTCCGTCGCACGCCCAATGAGAATCAACTCCGAGATACTGGATGGAACTGGCCGTTGTCTTCCGGTTGAGCGCAAGATTCTCCTCCGCTCCACCGCGGATTCCCAGCACCGCGCAGCAGACCGGAAGAAGAAAACGGAGTATGCGCCTCATTGTTCAAAAACCTGAAATTCCCAGAAGGAATATCCGTATGCGTTGGGAACCGGGAACTGCCCGGTAAACCGGACGAATCTTGCCTCTCTCTGCGGGAATGTGAGCGTGTCGGTTCCGCCTTTTCCATCTTTTTTCCACACGACATCGGTCCACGCCTTTCCGTCGGTGGAGAGCTGGATTTTGTAGTCTTTTGCGGCGTAGCGTTCCCAGAGGATCACCACCTTCCCGACTTTTTTCACGGAACCGAGATCCACGCAGAACCACTGCGGACTGTTTCTCTGCCGGGAAGACCACCGGGACTTCTTGTTGCCGTCCACGGCAAATTCCGGTTTCACGCGCTGATTTTCAACTGAGCTGGCTTTTACGCTTTTACCAAGCGCCAGATTCTCCTGGGCCGCGGCGGCAAGAGCAGCAGCCGCAAGAAATGCGGACAACAGCAGTTTCATAAAACAAGGTCCTCCCGAATTAGAAGCGGTCTTTTTTACAAATTTTCATTCTCTGGTTAGAATACCACAACTTCATTATTTTACAAACACCGGGACGGAAAAAATTTGAAATATTGCGCATTTCTTTTGATTTTTCGAAAATGCGCGGTTATACTATCCGGACGGGAGACCATTGATCTACGGAAAGGAGGGTTCTCGTGAACGAGGAGAATGTCTGGATTCAACTTCTTTTTCTGCTGCTCCTGATCGGTCTGAATGCGTTTTTCGCCTCATCCGAAGTGGCGCTGATCTCTCTGAAACCGACCGTGAAACGGCGTCTGCTTTCCGAAGGCGGAATCCGGGCGAAAGCGCTGAAGGCACTCACGGACGATTCCGGACGCTTTCTGGCCACCGTCCAGATCGGCGTGACTCTTGCCGGATTTCTCGCAAGCGCATTTGCGGCGAACTCCTTTTCCGATCCCCTGACCGATCTGCTGGAAAACGCCGGATTCACTCTTTTCCGCCACGGAACACTGGACAAAATCGTCGTGGTCTGCATCACGGTTCTGCTTTCGTATTTTTCTCTGGTTTTCGGGGAGCTGATCCCCAAGCAGATCGGACTGCGCTATACGGAGTTCATGGCATACAATGTGGCTGTGCCGATTCATCTTCTGGCGATTCTCGCACGTCCGTTCGTCTCGCTTTTGAACGTTTCGGTGGAAGCGGGGATGCGGCTGTTCGGAAGCCGGACTCCCCCCGCCGACGGAGTCACCGAAGAGGAGATCCGCGCCCTGCTGGATATCGGACGGGAACAGGGCGTCATTTCCAAGGAGAAAAAGGAACTGCTGGAAAACGTTTTCGCCTTCAGCAGACGCACCGCCGCGGAAATCATGACCCACCGGACGGAAATCACCGCGGTCGGCATCGACGACTCCCCGGAAACGATTGAACGCATCTTCCTGAACGCCCGCCACTCCCGCATTCCGGTCTACCGCGGAGACATGGATGACATCATCGGCGTGGTTCATCTGCGCGACTACTTCACGCTCCGCGATAAAACCGGAGCTCCTCCAGCGCTGAAAACGATTCTGAAACCGGTCTGTCTGGTCCCCGAAACCATCCGCGCGGACCGTCTCTTCCGCGACATGAAAAACAGGAAAAACGGCATGGCGGTCCTTCTGGATGAATTCGGCGGAACGGCGGGAATCGTCACGGACGGCGATCTTGTCGCGGAAATTGTCGGCTCTTTCGGAGATGATCCCCGCCTCCGGACGGAACTGGAACCCCTTCCGGACTCCTCGTGGCGCGCCGACGCCTCCATCCGGCTTGCGCGCCTCCGCCGCGAACTGCGCATCTCCCTTCCGGAAACCACCCGCTACGACACGCTCGGAGGTTTTCTGATGACCCGTTTCGGAACGGTTCCCGAACCCGGCAGCGTCCTGGATCTTCCCGAGCAGCACATCACCGTGCAGATTGAAAGCATCCGCGGTCATCACATCGGCGAAGTGATCCTCCGCCGTTCCGGAGAAGCGGAATCACCAGAGCATCACGAGTGAGCCGAACAGGATCAGAGTGCCCCCCGCAAGCACTTTCCAGTCCACCGTCTCGTGAAGGAACAGAAAGGAAAGCACGATCACAAACACCACGCTCAGCTTGTCGACCGGCGCAACCCGGGAAACCTCTCCCAGCGCCAGAGCCTTGAAATAGCAGAGCCACGACAACCCCGTCGCCACTCCGGAGAGCACCAGGAACAGAAGATTCCGCCCCGTCAGCGCCGCGAACGCCCCTCCCGCTCCGGACGCAAAAACGATCCCCCATGAAAGCAGCAGCACCACGCTCGTCCGCACCGCGGTTGCAAGATTGGAATCCACTCCGGAGACACCGGCTTTTGCAAGAAGCGCGGTCAGCGCCGCGAAAAAAGCCGAAAGCAGAGCGTACAGCTTCCACATCGGCGGTCACTCCGCAATCGGAGTTCTCCCCCGGCGGACAGCCGTAACGCGGTTGTTCTCGTCCAGGACAATGATCTTCGGCTGGAACGTGCGGGCCTCCTCCTCGTCGAGAATGCCGAACGCCATGATCGTGACGATATCCCCGACATTTCCCTTGTGCGCGGCCGCTCCGTTCAGACGGAACACCTTCGATCCCGCCTCGCCGGGAATCGCATAGGTTTCCAGACGCTCCCCGTTGGTCGCGTTGACCACAAGGATTTTCTCATACGGAAGAATTTCCGCCTGTTTCAGATACTCGACGTCAATCTCAAGACTGCCCTCATAATCCAGATCGCAGTGAGTCAGTCTTGCCCGGTGGATTTTTCCTTTGATCAGTTGCAGCTGCATAGCCCTCTTCTCCATAAAAATTGCTCGCGGAATAATATATCACGGAAACCGGAATAATCAATAGCGGGAGCGTGAAGCGCGCTTCTGTTCACATTTCGGAGGTGCTTCCCCGTCCGGTGCGGAAGGCGCTGGGGGTAACGCCTGTCTTTTCCCGGAAGAGACGGGAGAAATAGTGGGAATCCCCCCATCCGCAGCGGTCGGCGATCTCCTTCTGGCTGAGCGGCGTTGTGCACAGCAGCCGCCGGGCTTTCAGAAGACGAGCCTCGATCACGTCCGCATGCGGCGTTGTATGAAAGAAGCTCCGGTACAGCACGGCGAACCGCTCTGCGCTCAGATGAACCCGCGCCGCAAGCTCCCGCACGGAAACGTTCCGCTCCGGGGCGCTCAGAAGATTCTCGCGAAGACGGAGAAACGCCGCATGAAAGGCGCGCTGCGAAGGAGACATTTCTTTCTCTCTTCGCAGGAAATCCTCTGTTTTCCGGAAAAGTTCCGCGAGCATGGCGAACACGGTGTTTTCCTGAATTCGAGCGGAGAAGCCATCGTTCCGTCCGAATTCCGCCCGGACCGTGCGCAGGAACGGCGCCAGGAGTTCCGCCTCCCCCGTCCGGAGCAGACGATTCCGGGGAAGAGGAATCCCGCAGAGAAGCCGTTCCGTCCCTTTCCGTTCCAGATAGACCCAGTCATTGCGCAGACCGCCGGAAAAGCCGGGCCATGCGGCATGGAACAGGGGAAATCCGGGAGAGTGGAGGATTCCGTCGCCGGGTTCCGCCCGTTCGAGTCCCTTCTCCGTCCGGATCCGGGCAGGTGTGCGGAAACACATCAGGAGGAACGAACCGTCTCCTTCCGGGCGGTCGAACCGGAAATCTGCGGAATGGCGCGTATCGACATCAATCAGATGCGGGAGAATCAGCGGGGATATCACAACGGTTTTCTCCACTTCTATAACGGTTTCCTCCATTTACAATGAGTACTATATCGTGTATAATAATAAAAATCAACAACAGAAAGGGATACCATTATGAAAAATCTCAACATCTGTTTCATCGGCTGCGGGGATCATGCGAACCGGTTTGTTTATCCGAGTCTTGCGAACTGTCCTTCGGTCACGCTGCGCGCGGTCTGCTCGCTCGACGGGGCGGAGGCGGAGGAGAACCGGAAACGGCATGGAGCAGCAAAGGCATACACCGACTTCCGGGAGATGATTCTTTCGGAGAAGCCCGATGCAGTCCTCATCGTCGGGCCGCCGCGTCTTCATTACGAGGCGGGACTGTTCTGCGCCGGACGGAAAATCCCCTTCTACATGGAAAAACCCTGCGGGGAGAATGTGCATCAGGCGGAGGAACTCTGCCGGGCGGCGGCGGAGAACGGGGTCTTCGGGCAGGTCGGCTTCATGATGCGGCACAGCGCCGTTGTCCGGGAGATCGGCCGTCTGGAGGCGGAGAATGATCTCGGGACCCCCTTCTGCGGAAATGTCAAGTACTTCACCAGCGGTCCCTACCGTTCCGACGAAATTTACGGAATGCCGGGACGCGATGATCTCTCGTTTCTCCGGCGGTATCTGATGGTTCAGGCGGTCCATCCGGTGAATCTGGCGGCGGCATTTCTCGGAGAGCTGGCAAAGATTGAGTCGGAGATCCGCTTTTCCGGGGAAAACATCCTTGTGGAGATCCGTCTGACCGATACGGAACAGCGGAGAATGAATGCGCTTCTGCATACATTTGTCGCCCCCGGCTACGGCAATCTCCGGTTTGAAACGGAGCTTTTCTACAAAGACCGTTCCATGATCCGCACCGATGCCTTCCAGTCGCTGGATTACGATCCCTGCACGCCCAGCGAAAACGGCAACACCCGTCACTGGCAGTTTGCCCATTTCGGAGCGAACAACGTCAAGATGGGCTATGAGACCGAGCTGAAATATTTCTTCGACTGCGTTCGGGAAGGATGCCAGAAACCCGGCCTGACCACCCTCGAAGACGGCCTGAAAACCATGCGGATCCTCGATGCCGTGCAGACACAGGGCGCAGAACAGATTCAGACAAAGGAGTAACCCATGATTCAGAAAACACTGACCTTCAACGGATTCGACAACATCCGATTCACTGAAACCGGATTCACCCTTCCTCCGGCGTTCCGGCGCGTAACGATGGAATACACGACCGTCAGCCCGGGAACAGAACTTTTCTGCATCCGCGAGGGCGGTGAACGGAAGCCCGGCTACATCATGGTCGGACGCACGGACGACGGAAAACGGGTCTTTGTCTTCCCGAGTCTTTCGGAAAGCGACGGCGCCCACTGCAATGTCCGCGCCCTGAGTCCGGAGTCGCTTCTCGTTCCGCTGCCGGAGAGCGTTCCCGGAGAACTCGCGGGGTTTCTGCGCTTCATCAACATCGGGATGCATCCGTTCAACGATGTGGAACATCTTCCGGAGCGGGTCGCGGTGATCGGTCTCGGTCCGGTCGGCAATCTGGCGGCGCAGACCGCGCGGAACTTCGGCTGCCGGGTTCTCGGAATTGATCCCTCCGAAGCGCGGCGGAAGCTGGCAAACCAATGCCGGATCCCCGAAACAGGATCCCCCGAAGAGTTCGCCGGAATCCGAAACGAATTCGATCTTGTGATCGACACCGTGTCGGCCCCGTCGACCCTCTCCGCCGCGGGACAGGCGCTGAAAAACGGCGGACTCTGCAGCATGGTCGGCATTCTCAAACCGGGAACGCTGGATTGTCCGGCGTTTCTGAATCTTGCCTGGCAGCGCGGCATCCGTTTTCTTTCCGGCTGGGAAATGCTCCATCCGATGTTCCTGACGGAGCGCAATCTGCTCCGCGGAATCAACTGGATTTCCGACGGACGCTACGAACTCCAGCCGCTCCTCACCGGCATTCTCAGACCGGATCTGAAGGAGATCGGTGCCGCCTACCGGAATCTTGCCGGAGATCCCGCACACCACATCTGTTACGTCATCGACTGGCGTTCCTGACCCGGAACACAGGGGAAGGCCCTCTTTTTCCAGCGGACGAAAGCGCTCTCCGGCTTTCGTCCGTTTTTTTTGCAGAAAACTTCTTGACAAATCAAAAAGTTCTCCTATATTATCCTAGAACCTTCTAGAACCACCTGAAAAGGAAGAGGCGATGGACGATCTGGAAAAACAGGGAACGAACGGCAGCGTTTTAAGCATCCGTCATCATATTTACAACATCATCCGGAAAGGCGGGAAAAGTTCTGTGAAAATTCCGTCCAGCTACGAGCTGGCGAAGATGTTCGGAACGACCCGGCGGGTGGCGCAGCGGGAGCTGGAGCGCCTGATCTTTTCCGGAGTTCTGATCGGCAAGCCGCGGATCGGAACGTTTACGAATCCGAAACCGCTGGAGCATCCGCTGTTCGGAGTCACGGTCGGCAACGGGGATCATTTCATCTGGGGCGAGTTCGAGCTGATGGTGCTTTCGGAACTTTACCGGGAGCTGGCGCAGCGGCCCTGCGTTGTCCACGATCTGCGGGTCGTCGGGAAGACATGCGGAGCCTGCATCAATGAACTTGTCTCGCTGGATCTGGACGGAATTTTCTGGATCGGCCCAATCGACTGGGCGGAAAATCACGGCGAAGAGTTTTACGCGGAACTGGCGCGCCGGAAACTGCCGTTCGTCACCTGCGCGATCCCTCATCGGCCGGGACTTTCCGGGATAGATTTTTCCTATCGGAACGCGCTGGCGGAACTGGCGGAGCTCTTTGCCGCGGAGAAACGCGGAACGATCCGGGCCTTTCTCGCGATGCCGTTTGTCTATGAAGCGTTCCGTTCGGTCTGCCGGGAATATTTTCCTGCGGGAAACTTTGATTTTTCGCTGGGGAGCTGTATCCGGAACAATCAATTTTCCTCCGAACTGGCTTCGTTTCTGAAGTCGGAAAAACCGGATGCGCTTCTGGTGTCCTCCGGAAATCTGAAGGAAGCGGCGGAATTTCTGCAAAGCCGTTCGCTCGCAGACTCCTGCCGTCTGGTCTCTCTCGGGCCGACAATGGAAGCGGGAAAGGACATCCCGTATCTGTTCTGTGACAATCCATACCGGGAAACCGCCGTTCTCGCGGCGGATCTTCTTTTCGCTCTTCAGAAGGATCCCGGACAAGTGCTGCAGCCGTTTGTGGAAAAACGCCTCTGCGCCCATGCGTTGAACGGATTCCGAAACGCGGAACCGACAACATAATCCATCAGAAGAAGGAGAAGGATCATGAACGGAAAAACTCGAACAGCGATGCTGCTGTTCTGCGCGGCCGCAGGCGCACTCGTTGCGGCGCCGATTGCGGAAAAGGATCTGAAGGTTTCGGCGTGTCAGTATGCGAAGATGCAGCAGGGAGTTCTCTCGCTCGACGTCCCGGCGGGAAAAGAGACCCACACCGACCGGACAAAAGTGTACATGACGCTGGATTTTGCCAAACTCAAGGCCAACGGAAAAAAGCTGGTGCTCTCCGGGGAAATGAAAATGACCGGCGTCACAAAACCGAAAGACGTCTGGAACGGAGCCAAAGTGATGCTGACGTACACCACGAACGGGAAAAAAGTCTATCCCTCGTTCCTGACCGGAAAGACCTTCGGAACGGCCGACTGGACAAAATTCCGGAAAGCGGTTTCAATTCCGGCGGATGCAAAAACAGGCATCGTCTGCTTCGGTCTGCAGGATTCGTCGGGAAAAATTCAGTTCCGGAACCTGGATCTCTCCGTGGAATAAACCATCGCAGGAGACCGGAAACGGAGGGAGGTTCTGCCAATGCCCACTACAGAATCGGATGAATGGAAAAAAGAACAGATGGCGGAAGGAAGGAAAAAGAGATTTTTTACTCTTGTAGAGCTTCTTATTGTTGTATCGGTTCTTGTCATTCTTCTTTCTCTTCTGCTTCCAGCATTGAGGCAGAGCATTGAGAAAGGACGTTCGGTCTCCTGCATTGGAAATCTGCGGCAGGTGGGAGCCGGCGTACTGCAGTATGCGGAAAGTTGGAACGGATATTTCACGAACAGGGATTCCTCCGCCCGCTGGGCAAACCGGGGAGCCTACTGGTCGAAAATTTCCGAAGCGCTCGGAGGGCCGACCAGCGAAGAACTCGCAAATCTCTCTGCCAGACCGGAACGGATCGAACGGATTCCAAAAGTGTTTTTCTGTCCATCCGCCCTCTACGACCGGAGCACGTCGGAGGATGCAAACAATGCGATTGTCAGGACGGAGTATATTTATCCGTTTGTGTTTTCCGAACAGAACGGCGGGACAATGCGGCTCCTGGAACCGGTTTATCAGGATGTTTCCGTTTTCCCGCATCGGAAATGCCCGCCCTCCGCGGCGGCGATCGGTGCCGACGGGGAAGCGGCAAATCATCGGAACGGACTCGCGGCCAATTCCGCAAACTGTCTGCGGAATGAAGGCAATCAGATGCAGCACGGGTATCTGTTCCCGCGGCATCTCGGAAGAAGCAATCTGGTCTTCGCAGACGGGCATGTCGAAAGTTGGAAAGGGAAAACGTTTCCCGCCCGCCAGATTCTCCGCTGGAGCGGCGTTCGCGATTCCGAAGGAAAGCCGAAGTATGATAATGCGGTCATTGTGAACGTCACAACATGGTTCGATGCCAACCGGAATTTCTTCGTCAATGGAAATTTGCAGGGAGAGGGATAATCCCGCTGGAATATGGAGTGAAGGGGGATTATATTGGAGAGAGAGATGAAGGGGATTTCGTGGGGATTTCGTGCTTTGCACGACCAGCGTCTCGCCGCTGGACCGCGACAAGGGCAGCGGCCCTTGACCCGGGAAAAATGCCGGCCGGCATTTTTCCCGTTCCGGACAGGGGATTTTGATTGCAAGGGAAGGAAAGGTTGTATGAAGAGTTGTTGGAAAACGGTTGTCATGAGTGTTTTCTGTCTGTGCTTTCTGGCCGGGGCGGAAGAGAGGATCGGGGGACCGTTCACCTGGACGGCCGGAGATTTCTGTGAGAGGAAAGGGGATACGGTTCTGATCGATGTTCCGAAAGACAAGGCCCCCGGACAGCATGTTCTGTCGACACCGTTCGATCTCCGGAAAGTCGGCGGGAAGATGCTGGTTTTTCAGATTTATGCGGAAGCGGAAAATGTCAGTGTTCCGCCGGAATCATGGAACGGAGTGAAGTTCATGCTCTCCTTCCGTTCGCCGGAAGGGCAGATGTTTTACAAGCATCCGGTTCAGCTCTGGGGGAGTTTCCGGAGAGAGCTGTTTTTCTCCGTGGAGATTCCGGAAGGGGCTTCGGACGGAAAACTGAGTCTGGGACTTCAGAACAGTTCCGGGAAAGTCCGGTTTGATCTGGCATCGCTCCGGATTCGTGACGGGAAACGGATTTTTGTCAAAGTCAACAAGGACTGGATTGCGGAATACAGCGATGCCGTCCGGAACCGTCCCGTCCGCCGCGGCGTCATGCTCGGCAACAATCTGACGGAGCAGGATTACAGGGATCTTGCGGCATGGGGCGCCAATCTCGGCCGGGCTCAGCTGGTCCGTGCCTGGGGAAAGGTCAACACCGATCTGGATCTGGAGGAGTATGACCGCTGGCTCAACAGCCGTCTGGACCGTCTGGAACAGGAATTCGAATGGGCGGACAAATACGGAATCCGGATTGTGATTGACCTGCATTCTCCGCCGGGAGGGCGCGACGAACTCAAGGAGCTGCGGCTGCAGAGCGACAAAAAGTATCTGGATCATTTTCTGGAAGTCTGGCGCCGCATTGTCCAGCGTTTTCAGGGAAAGAAGGCGCTCTGGGGGTACAATCTGGTCAACGAACCGAACCAGACTCGCGCCGTGAAGTACGACTACTGGACCGTTCAGCGCATGGCGGCCGAGGAGATCCGGAAACTGGATCCGGAAACGCCGATCTATGTGGAATCGAATCTCTGGAGCGCGCCGATGACATTCCGCTATTTTTCCCCGATCAAACTGAAAAACATCATCTATCAGTTTCACATGTATCAGCCGGGACAGTACACCCACCAGTTTGTCGGCGGCAACTTCGGGGAGAAAGGCGCACAGGAACTCCTGACCTATCCGGGCATCATCGCCGGACAGCAATGGAACAAGGAGATGCTGCGGAAAACCCTCGCACCCGTCCGGGAGTTTCAGCTGAAACACAAGGCCAGAATTTTCTGCGGAGAGTTCTCCGCGATCATCTGGGCACCCGGAGCGGAACACTATCTGAGCGACTGCATTGATCTTTTCGAGGAATACGGCTGGGAGTGGACCTATCACGCCTACCGCGAATGGAACGGCTGGAGCGTGGAACACCAGATGGACTGGAAAACCAGGACCGTCATTCCTTCTCCGGACAACGCCCGGAAAAAAGCCCTCCTGCAGGGACTCTCCCGAAACCGGATCCAATAAACCGCCCTTTTCCCACCTGACCTGCCAGGAGGAAAAAAGGACCCGAAAAGGTTTGGAAAAAGAAGAGCGCGAGAAGGAAAGAACCTTTCCTCAAAAGGTTTTTCCTTCTCGCATCCAGCCAATAAAAAAACCTACCCGCCGAACTGCTTTCTGAATCCATCCATCGCCGAGGATCTCTTCTCCCGGAGCTGGGCGGCGACACATTCGACCAGCCCGAGCAGACCTTCCAGTTTCTTTTCCGGACTCCATTGCGGATTCAGCTTCGGCAGCATTCCGCCCGGACGGTAAAGAGAGCCATCCTTCTCCAGATAAATTTTCCCGTCGCGGCAGGAAATGGAATGGAATCCACACTCTGAACCGAGAATCCGGAGACGAACGGTTGCGAGCATGGCTTCGGCATCCGATGGAAGTTTTCCATATTTATCCCGCAGTTCCTCCCGGTAGTCGTCAAGCTCTTCCAGATTTGAAAGGGCCGCAAGACGCCGGTAGGCCTCCAGGCGCAGCCGCTCCTCTTCAATGTAGGTCGGCGGAATGCAGGCCGCGACATGCTTCCGGTCCGTCCCGAGCGCGTACTCCAGAAAATCCAGATTGAGATCGCAGGCGACCCGGAGCGGATTGCTGACTCCGCGCAAAGTATTTGCCGCCTCGCGGAGAAGCTGGCAGTAAAGATGAAAACCGATCGCGTCGACATGACCGCTCTGCTCGGCGCCGATGATGTTTCCCGCTCCGCGGATCTCAAGATCGCGGATGGCAAGCTGAAATCCCGATCCGAGATGGGTGTAGCGGCGGATTGCCTGCATCCGCCGGCGGGCATCGCCGGTCATCACCCCGGAGGGAGGGAGAAGCAGATACGCATACGCCTGCCGGTTCCACCGCCCGACACGGCCGCGCAGCTGATGCAGTTCCGCAAGTCCGAACATGTCGGCCCGCTCGATAATCATGGTGTTCGCGTTCGGGATGTCAATGCCGGATTCGATGATGGTCGTACAGACAAGGATGTCGATGGTCCCGTCAATAAACTTTTCCATAATCATTTCGAGTTCATTTCCGCGCATCTGGCCGTGGGCGACAGCGACTTTTGCCCCCGGAGCCAGCAGACGAACCTTCTCCGCGGCAGCCTCAATGGAATGAACCCGGTTGTGAATATAGAAAACCTGTCCGCCGCGTCCGAGTTCCCGGGCAAGCGCCGCGGCGACAAGCGCATCCTCCTTCTGCGCGACCACCGTGTGGACCGGAAGCCGCCGGACCGGCGCCGTGGTGATCGCGCTCAGATCCCGGAGGCCCGTCATCGACATGTGAAGCGTGCGGGGAATCGGGGTCGCGGTCATGGTCAGCACGTCGACCGTCGAACGGACCGCCTTGAGCTTTTCCTTGTGTTCGACGCCGAACCGCTGTTCCTCGTCAATGATGACCAGTCCGAGATCGCGGAACTTGACGTCGGCCCCGATCAGGGCATGAGTCCCGATGACAATGTCGATTGACCCATCTGCAAGGCGCTCCAGAATGCGCTTGCGTTCTTTCCCCATCTTATGACGGGTCAGCGTTTCGATCACGATCGGGAACTCCGCAAAGCGCTCCGTAAAACTGAGAAAATGCTGCTGGGCAAGCACGGTGGTCGGCACCAGAAGCGCCACCTGTTTGCCGGAGACCGCGCATTTGAACGCGGCCCGCATCGCGACCTCGGTTTTCCCGTATCCGACATCGCCGCAGAGCAGGCGGTCCATCGGGCGGGAGGATTCCATGTCGGCCTTGATCTCCTCCGCCGCCTTCTTCTGGCCATCGGTTTCGTCGTAGGGGAAAGAATCCTCGAAGAGCTTCTGATCGTATCCGTCCCTCGGGAACGGAACCCCCGGTGAAGATTTCCGGATAGCCTGCATCCGGAGCATCTCACAGGCAAGTCCCTTTGCGGAACTTGCGGCCTCCTCCCGCGCCTTCGCCCAGCGGGAAGACCCCAGCTTCGAAAGCTGCGCGCCCTTCAGATGCGAGCCGACATACCGGGAAACCAGATGCGCCTGCCAGACCGGAACATAGACAATTTTTTCTTCGGCGAATTCCAGTTCAAGCGACTCAATCGCGCTGCCCGCCGACTGGACGGTCCGGATTCCCCGGTAGCGGCAGAGACCGTAATTGAGATGAACCGTCAGATCGCCGACCTCGATATCCGCCATATTTTCCAGTTCGGAACGCGACGCCTTGACCAGATCTTCCTCGATTTCATCGCTTTTCCGTACGCGGTCCTTTCCGCGCAGACACGCCGGAAAAAGTTCCCGCTCCGTCAGGAACAGGATTTTCTCCCCGGGAAACATCACGCCGCAGGGGATGTGGAGCGGTTCGACACTCAGGCGCGACGATTCAGCCAGGCCGTTCTCGCGCAGCCATTCGGAAATGTGATCGGCATCGGAAGGTTTGTGCGTTGTCAGCACAACAGTCATTCCGTCGGAGAGCGCGCGGTTAACGAAATCGGCGGAAAGCCGGCGTGAGAGCTCCGTCACCGTGTCGCGTTCGTCTCCGGCATCGGCACGGAGCGCGGGAGAAACACCGAAACACTCGCGGTCGGCGGGAAGCCCCTGCTCAATACAGGCAAGCTCCGACTGCAGAAGATGGTGCGGCTTGAATTTGCGGAGAAAGGCCTCCCAGTGCGCTTCCGCATGGGTGGCGCCGTATTTCCGGATGGTCTCCAGACAGGCATCCGGCGTATCGATGATAAGGAAACGGTCGGAGGCATAGGCGGAAAAATCGAAATACTCGTCCACGCCCTCCACCTGTTCGCATCCGGAGCGGGCGATGATCTTGCAGGAATCGACCTCGCGGATGGATCGGCCGTTGTCGGGCGAATACTCCCGCAGCGATTCGATCTCGTCGCCGAAATATTCGAGCCGGACCGGATACTTCATGCCGGGAGAATAGATGTCGAGAATGCCGCCGCGGCGGGAAAATTCCCCCATCGCAACCGCCTGAGGTTCATCATCGTATCCGAGCGCAGCAAGATGAGCGGTCAGCCTGGAAAGCGGGAAATTCTCTCCGCGGCGGAGGATCAGTTCCGCGCTCCGGAACTCCTTCGGGTCCGGGGTCGGCGAGAGAAACGCAAGGACGGAACCGATCACAATGTCCGGCGGATTCTTCCCGTTCATCTGTTCAAGGAGTTCCGCGCGTGCGGATTCGCTGTCAAGGGTCACGGTGTTCCGCCACGAACCTTCCGGGAGAAGAGCGGCCGTCACCGGAACTTCCGCCGCCTCCGCCCAGATCCGGAATTCATGCGCGATCTGTTCGGCGATTCCATAAGAGGGAGCCGCAAGCAGAGCTTTTCTGCCTTCCGGAGCCGTCCGGCAGAGACGCAGAGCCTCCAGCGCAGCGGTATCCTCATCCACGGGAATACAGGAATCTCCGGAGGTTTTCCGGGTTTTCAGAAAGGCGGAAAAAATGTTTTTAAATTTATTCCCGTTCCGCACTTGACTTTTTTTCATTTTATGCTATACTTTCCAACTGCGTCTGTTCGTAGCAACTGCCGGTCTTTGTGTCCGGCAACAACCAACAACAAAAGCAAAATCATGTCAGGGACAAATAGAAAAGACAAAAGCCCAAAAGTCAAGGGCAAAATTGAAAAGTCTTCAGTAAAAATTGCTGAAAAATCTGTTTCCCCAGTCAGAAAAGGCGTCAAGACCGACGCAAAAGCTGCACCGTCCGTAAAAAAGAGCAGCAAAACACCGGACCGTTCGGAAAAAAAATCGTCACCGACGGAAAAAAAATTGACGAAACCCGCCGCCATTGAGAAATCTTCGAAAAAAAGCGCGGAACAGGCTCCTTCGCAGAAAAAAGATCTCTCCCGGAAACCCTCTCCGAAAACCGGAGAGAAGAAAGCCATCCCCGTCCAGACCGCGGCCGCAGAGAAAAAAGCCGCAGCCGGGACCGTTAAGATGACCGGAGAGAAGAAAGCCATCCCCGTCCAGACCGCGGCCGCAGAGAAAAAAGCCGCAGCCGGGACCGTTAAGATGACCGGAGAGAAAAAAGCCATCAGAAAACCGGCCCCCGAACCAGCTCCGTCCAAACAGACCGCGGAGAAAAAAACCGGGAAAACAGCAAAGGCCGAAAAGCAGAATACGGAAAAACAGCCGCTAAAAGAAAAACCGGCAGCGGAAGAATCCGCAGCAGCAAAGCGGAAAACCGAAAAGAAACTGCCGAAAGAAGAAAAAAGCGAAACGCCGGCGCCCCCCGCCCGGAAACGGAAACCGGAGAAAAAAGCCGGGCAGACGGAAGAGGCGGAACCCCGGCCTCCCGCAAAAGCGATGGAACAGGAACCGGCAGTTACCCCGTCTCCCGCCCCCGCGGCAGAGTTCACGGAGCTGCCGCCCTATGAGGAAGAACCGGAACCGCCCGCAGATGACGCCCTCCCCGAGGATATCGACGATCAGGAAGCCTACAAAAACGAGGAGGAAATCGATCTGGACGAGGAGAAAAAGGAAAACGACAGCGACGAGGAACGGAAAAAGAACTCGAAGCTGGCGCCGATCTCCGCATCCAAGAACGATACGATGAAGGTCTATATGCAGGACATCGGGCAGATCTCCCTTGTTTCCAAGGCGGAGGAGGTTGACCTCGCCGCAAAGATCCACGGAAGAGACACCGGTGAACATGACGAAGCACGCGCGACCCTGATTCAGGCCAATCTGCGCCTTGTGGTGAAAATCGCCCACGACTTCAAAGGACTCGGACTTCCGCTGCTCGACCTGATTTCCGAAGGGAATATCGGGCTGATGCGCGCAGTGGAGAAATTTGATCCGGCGAAGGGAGCGAAATTCAGTTCCTATGCGGCATGGTGGATCAAACAGTCGATGCGGCGGGCGCTGGCCAACCAGAGCCGGACCATCCGGATCCCCGTGCAGTCCGCGGGAAAGATCAACAAGATCAAGTCCGTGCGGATGAAGCTGGCGGAAAAACTCGGACGGGAGCCGACCGATGCGGAAATCGCCGCGAATCTCGATTTCAGCGAACGGACCGTGGCGGGCCTGCGTCTGGCAGATCTGAAAACGTTCTCGCTGCACGACCCGATTCAGCAGGGGGAGGATGGAGAGTTTCAGGACATCATCCCGGACCGCGGAGCAATGACCCCCGACCGGATTCTCGGCGACGTGGAGTCGATCAAACGTCTGGTGGAACTGCTGCGGGACCTCGACGAACGGGAACGCATGATACTCAAAATGCGGTTCGGTCTGGACAACAACCGTCCCCGGACTCTGGAAGAGGTCAGCCAGGAGATCGGCAGGACCCGCGAACGGGTGCGCCAGATCCAGAACCAGGCGCTGAGCAAACTCAAATCCATGCTCGCGGATGAAGCAGATTTCACAAACGATTAACAGACAATGAACTCTCAACATCAACAGACGAAGGGGGGTGAAACCAGATGGAAGCAACAGAAGTCAGACTGAAAAAAGGAGAGCCGATTGACCGCGCACTCCGCAAACTGAAAAAGAAGCTCGATAAAGAAGGCACCCTCAAGGAACTTCGCAACAGAAGACACTTCGAAAAGCCGAGCGAAAAGAAACGCCGCACCCAGCGCCGCAGAGGCTGACGGGAGATGCGTTCTCCTTTGCCGCAGGACGGTTTTTTTCTGAAAATCCGTCTTGCGGCTTGTTTTTTTCCCTTCGAGAGAGTATCTTATTCGGAATGGACAATCATGAATAAAGCGATGCAGTCATGGCACAGGATGAACGGACTTTACTGAAAACAATCAACAAGGGCAGAACGTTTTTCTGGCTGCCGATTCTGGATTTTTATATCCTGCGGGAGTTTCTGATTCCGTTTTCGGTGCTCTGCTTCACCTTCACGCTGCTGTTCCTGATCGGAGATGTGTTCAACGATCTTTCGGATTTTCTGGAATACAAGGCATCGCCGCTGCTTGCGGCGAAATATTTTATTCTGAAGATGCCGGGGAACATCCGTTTTGTACTGCCGATTTCGGTGCTTCTTTCGTGCATGTACAGCATAGCGAATCTCGGGCGGACAAGGGAAATCACCGCGATGCGCGCGTCGGGCCTCTCAATGCTCCGTTGCGGAGGAGCGATCTACCTTGCGGCGCTCTGCGTGACATTTGTGAATTTCTGGTTCAATGAACAGCTGGTGCCGGACTGCGACATGAAGGCAAAAATCCTGATCAAGACCCTCGGCAACGAACAGTACGAGGAACGGATGTATTCCATGCTCCAGTACCGGAGTTCCGACAAAACGCGCGACTGGCTCTTCACGGACTTCGACAAAAGCGGCATCCAGAAAAAAGTGATTCTCAAACAGTATAAAGTGGATCCGAAGGGGAAACGTTATCTGGCATGGGATCTCCATGCGGACGAGGCGGAATACACGCCTGCAGGATGGGTGTTCCGCGGCGTGAAACGGACCCCCTACAGCGAACTGATTCACGTTCCTGGAGCCGAAGAACGCTTCCAGGAACTTCGCTTCACACCGGAGGAAATCCCGGAAAACACCGACAACATCCGCAACGCAATCCGTCCGCCGGACGAGCTTTCCTCCGTGGCGATCTATGCGATTCTGAAGGACAATCCGACAATGGTGCAGTCGCTGAAAAACGTCTATCAGACCATTCTGTATTACCGGCTGGCCTTTCCGTGGGTCTGTTTTCTGTGCGTGTTTCTCGGACTTCCGCTTGCCGCGAAAAACGAGCGGGCGGGCATCTTCCTTTCCATTGTGACGGCGGTCGCTGCAATTGTGGTGTTCCAGATGATGACGGAAATCTTTCTGGTTCTCGGCAAGCAGGGCTATGTGCCTCCGTTCATCGGAGGAGTCGGACCGACGCTCGCCTTCCTGTGTTACAGCTACTTCTTTGTCATCCGCAAATCGACCTGATCCGTTCCGGATGGTCACGAACTGTATCGAAAGAATCACATTTTGTATACATGTTCCTGCTTGAATGAATCCTGTGCAAGGATATATTGAATTCAGAAGCGATCGGCAATGAATTTCAAAATCCAACACAAAAAGGACAGGAGAGAAATGAAGAACATCCGGATCGGCACAATGGTTCAGGCAAATGCTGGCGCGGGCGACTACATCCGTCAGATCATCCCCTACGGGTTTGAATGTTTTGCGCTGACGTATCCCAACGGCAACTTCAAAGGAGTTTCTCCGGAAGAAGTGGCGGAAAAGGTCATGCCGGAGATCAAGGGAAAAGATATTGAAATTTCCAGCATCAGCGTCTTCGGCAATCCGCTGGAGGAGAGCGAAGAAGGCGCGCTGACTCTGAAGTGCTTCAAGCACGCGATCGAAACGGCACATCTGTTCCGGACCGGTCTGGTGACCGGATTCACGGGAGCTCTCCGCGGAAAACCGGTGACGGAATCCATGGAACGTTTCAAGGCAGTCTGGACGCCGATGGCGGAATTCGCGGCGGAAAAAGGAGTCCGGATCGCATTCGAAAACTGCAACATGGGCGGATCGTGGAAAAGCGCCACATGCAACCTTGCAATGAATCCGGCCTGCTGGGAACTGATGTTTGAAGCGGTTCCGGCGGAAAACTTCGGACTGGAATGGGAACCCTGTCATCAGATGGTGCAGTTGATTGATCCGCTTCCCCAGATCCGCGACTGGGCGCCGCGCATCTTCCACATCCACGGGAAAGATGCGACAATCCGCCGCGATCTTCTCGCGAAAAACGGACTGTGGGGCGAATGGGTCTGGCACCGCACCCCCGGCTTCGGCGACAGCAACTGGACCGATCTGATTTCCGAACTCCGCAAATACGGCTATCAGGGCAATATCGACATCGAAGGATGGCATGATCCGGTCTACCGCGGCAGTCTGGAAATGACCGGTCAGGTGGCAGGGCTTAACTATCTCAAGCGCTGCCGCGGCGGCGATTTCATTCCGAATCCCGCCTGATCTCCTCCCGTACAGAGCAACACCCGGCCGCTCCGTCGATTTCCAGGCGGAGCGGCCGTTTTTTTCCCCGCGCAATTTCATTGAAGGAATCGCCGGCCTGTCCGTTTTCCGATTCATGACGGAAACGTAATCATAAAAACGGCAAATCAGCTTGAAAAATGAATCAATATGCAGTACAGTTCTCCATACAAATCCCAGGGAGGCGATCATGCAGATTGAAACGGTTCGGAACGAGACATATACGGTGATTCATCTGATTGGGCAGTTCAACACGGAAGCCTCGGAAACCGCGGGTCAGACCCTTCTGGAAGAATTCCGGAACACCACGCTCCTGATTCTGGATTTCGACCGGGTTCCTTTTCTCAGCAGTTCCGGAATGCGCGTAATTCTGCAGCTGGCCAAAGAGGCGACACGGAATGAAAAGGGATTTGTCATCTGCGGCATGAATCAGGATGTCACGACGGCAATGAAACTGACCGGATTCCTGACCGACATCCATGTGGCCAAGGATCTGAAAACAGCAGAAATGCTGTATGTGTAAAAGGCCGGAGCCACCCGGCGGACAGAAAAGCAGGAATGAGGTTTGAAGATGGATGAAAACAGGAAAATAGAACTCTCCCTCGTGATTCCGGTATACAACGAGGAAGCCAACTTGAATGAACTGATCCGCAGATGCCTTGTTGCCTGCGACTCGCTCGACATCACCTATGAAATGATCCTGGTGGACGACGGCAGCGCCGACTCCTCCGCCCGGATGATCCGGGACGCGGCGGAAAAATACGACGGGAAAATTGTCGGAGTGTTTCTGACAACAAACTTCGGACAGCACGCAGCAGTCACCGCCGGGCTGAAGACGGCGCTGGGGAAATTTGTCATCACGCTCGACGCCGACCTCCAGAACCCGCCCGAAGAAATTCCGAAACTGGTGGAAAAACTCCGGGAAGGCTACGATGTGGTCGGGACAATCCGTGAAAACCGGAAAGACACCTTCTTCCGCCGCTGGGCCTCCAAAACCGTCAACTTCATGGTCCGGAAACTCTGCAACGGAAAAACCATGACCGACTACGGCTGCATGCTGCGCGGCTATTCCCGGAACGTTGTCAACGCAATTCTCGACTGTCCCGAACACGGGAAGTTCATTCCGATGCTCGCGATGAGCTACGCGCGCCGAACCGTTGAGATCCATGTGAAGCATGCGGACCGGACGGCGGGAGAGTCAAAATACAATATCTGGAAACTGATCGCGCTCCAGTACGATCTTCTGACCGGGACCTCCATTTTCCCGCTCCGGATGCTGACCTATCTCGGAACTCTGCTCGCCATTTTCGGAATTCTGTTCGGCATTTTCATTTTTGTGATGACCCGGATTCGCGGAGATGAGTGGAGCCAGTACGGTATTTTCACGCTGTTTTCACTCGTTTTTCTCTTCATGGGCGGCCAGTTCG
Source organism: uncultured bacterium (assembly GCA_949297765.1). Taxonomy (GTDB): domain Bacteria; phylum Verrucomicrobiota; class Lentisphaeria; order Victivallales; family UBA1829; genus UBA1829. Next base: position 65,730 of record CASFTV010000015.1, read on the forward strand.
TCGCGATGGGGCTTCTCGGAGAGTACATCGGGAAAATTCACATGAACACCCGCGGACGGCCGCAGTTTTTCATTGAATCCGTCGTCGGGAGAAAATCGTCAACAAACTGAACCGGCCGGCGGCCGGATCTGCAAAGATAAGGAGTTGCAATGAAAGCAGTTGTATTTGCCTACAACAACATCGGATGCGAAGGAATCGAAGCCCTGCTCAAAAACGGATTTGAGATTTCCGCCGTGTTCACTCATAAGGATGATCCCGCGGAGAATCTCTGGTTCCGCTCGGTTGCCGAACTTGCGGCGGAAAAAGGGATCCCGGTCTATGCGCCGGAGAATCCGAACCATCCGCTGTGGCGCGCCCGCATCCAGGCGATGAAGCCCGATTATCTGTTCTCCTTTTATTATCGTTCCGTGCTGAAAAAGGAGATTCTGGAAATTCCGTCGAAAGGGGCGCTGAATCTGCACGGATCGCTGCTTCCGAAATACCGCGGATGCGCACCGCTCAACTGGGCGGTCATCAACGGGGAAAAGGAAAGCGGCGTCACTCTGCACCTGATGACGGAAAAGGTGGATGCCGGCGATATTGTCGCTCAGAAAAAGTTCGCCATATCCGGAAATGACACAGCAAAAGATGTCCATCTGAAAGCCGTGAAGGCCGCAGCGGAACTCCTTGCAAAGGAACTTCCCGCCCTCGCAAAGCTGAAAGGGAAGGTCAAAGGGAAAAAGCAGTCGGAAAAGGACGCGACCTGCTTTCCGAGAAGGAAACCCGCCGACGGCGCGATCGACTGGACGAAATCGGCGGCGGAGGTCCGCAATCTTGTCCGCGGAGTGACCCGTCCCTTCCCCGGGGCGTTCAGCTATCTTGGCGATAAGAAATATCTAATCTGGGATGTTTCGGAAGTCAAACTTCCGGCGAAGGGTGCCAAAGCGAAACCGGGGGTCATCCTGTCAACCGCTCCGCTGACCGTTGCCTGCGGCAGAAATGCGGTCCGGATCAATTTTGCCCAGGTCGAAAACGGACTCTATGCGTCCGGCGAACAGCTGGTTCGCGACTGCCGGCTGGTGGAGAAGATGCAGTTTGTCTCCGATCCCGCCGCACTCCGTCCAAAACGGAAAAAGAGCATTCTGATTCTGGGTGTCAACGGCTTCATCGGCAGTGCGATCAGCGAACGGCTCCTGGCCAGCGGCGAATACGAAATCTACGGAATGGATCTCCGGTCCAACTACATCCGGGAGCTGCTCGACAACAAGGATTTCCATTTCACCGAGGGAGACATCACCATCCACCGGGAATGGATCGAATATTATGTGAAGAAATGCGATGTTGTCCTGCCGCTGGTCGCCATTGCGACGCCGATCGAATACACACGGAATCCGCTCAAAGTGTTCGAACTGGATTTTGAAGAGAATCTCCGGATCGTGCGCTACTGCGTGAAATACAACAAGCGGATCATTTTTCCGTCGACGTCGGAGGTCTATGCGATGTGCGACGAGGAGTCGTTCGACGAAGACAACTCCCGCCTTATTCTCGGTCCCATCCGGATGCAGCGCTGGATCTACTCCTGCTCCAAGCAGATGCTCGACCGCGTCATCTGGGCGTACGGGATGAAAGGACTCAAATTCACACTGTTCCGTCCGTTCAACTGGATGGGTCCGAAGCTCGACAGCCTCACATCCGCGCGGATCGGCAGTTCCCGCGCGATCACGCAGCTGATTCTGAATCTTGTCCAGGGCAATCCGATTCTGCTCATTGACGGCGGCGAACAGAAACGCTGCTTCACCCACGTCACCGACGGCATCGAATGCCTCTTCCGGATCATCGAAAACAAAGACGGGCGCTGCGACGGGAAAATCATCAACATCGGCTGTCCCGAAAACGAGGCGAGCATCCGGGAACTGGCGGAAATCCTTGTCCGGAAATTCGACAAGCATCCGCTCCGCAGGAAATTCCCGCCGTTCGCCGGCTACAAGGTCATCGAGTCCGGAGAATTCTACGGCGAAGGCTATCAGGATGTCCAGCACCGGAAACCGAGTATCAAAAATGCGTGGAAGTACTGCGACTGGAAACCGGTGGTCAAACTGGAGGAATCCATTGAAAAGACTCTGGACTTCTTCCTGAAACAGGCGGTTGAATCCGGAGAATTCGAGGTGAAATGAAAGCCGGACTCCGCATTGATGTCGATACGCTGAGCGGCACCCGGGACGGGGTGCCGTCCCTTTTGCGCACGCTGGACCGGCACGGAATCCGGGGAGCATTCTTTTTCTCGGTCGGCCCCGACAACATGGGACGGAATCTGTGGCGTCTTTTCAAACCGGCGTTCCTGTGGAAAATGCTCCGGACAAAAGCAGCCAGTCTCTACGGATGGGACATTCTGCTGATGGGAACCGCATGGCCCGGCCCGCGCATCGGAATCCGCTGCGAAACAATGATCCGCGATGCGGCAGAAGCCGGTCATGAAATCGGAGTTCATGCGTGGGACCACCGTCTGTGGCAGGCGAAATCGGACCGGATGAGCGCGGAAGAAGGATATCTCCAGCTCCGCAGGGCCTTCGAGGAGCTGACCCGCATCACCGGAAAAGAACCGGTCTGCTCCGCGTCGCCCGGATGGCGCTGCACAGAGGAACTGCTCCAATGCAAGGAACGCCTGCCGTTCCGCTACAACAGCGACTGCCGCGGAAGTTCGATCTTTCTTCCGGCGGTCAACGGGGAAACGCTGAAAACGCCTCAGATCCCGCTGAATCTGCCGACCTACGATGAACTCTACGGACGCGACGGCATCGACAACAGCAACTACAACCGCCGTCTGCTGGATCTTTTCTCGCCCGATGGACTGAATCTGCTCACCATCCACGCGGAAGTCGAAGGACGGATCTGCGCGGCGATGTTCGACGAATTTCTGACGGAGGCCAAGGCGCGCGGAATCGAATTCTGCGCGCCCGGAGATCTTCTTCCCGAAGACCGCTCCGTCATTCCTCCGGGCCGTCTGGTTCAGGGGGAAATTCCCGGCCGCGAAGGCATCCTTGCGCTTCAGGGCGCTCTGAACTGAATAACATGAGGAGATCGACATGGCGAATACAAAACTTCCGATCAGCAAATGTTTTTCCTGGATCTGGGCGGCGCCGTTTTTCAAAAGCGGACTGCGCTATCTTCAGCGCCATCCGCTGAACGAGGGAACCGCGGAAGTCATCTGGAAAACGCGCCACAAAACCGTCTGGAAGACAACACTTCCGCAGCAGCATGACGGACTGACGGTGGTCTGGAAAGATTATACCAACACCCGGTTCTGGCGGTTTTTCTTCCGTCCTTCGTTTTCCGCCCGGGAGAGTACCGGCTACCGGATTGCGGAACGGCTCAACATTCCGGTTCCCCGTCTTCTTGCCTGCGGAGACACCCGCCGCTTCTTCAAGCTGAAACGCTGCTTCATTGTCACGGAATTCATGAAGAATTCCCGGAACGGCCTGGTCTTCTGCCCGGGCGGCGCCATGGCGGGCGAAGAGGGACTGCGCAAAGCGTTCTGCAAACAGAATCTCCACAATCTTGCGCTTCTGCACGAGGCAGGCTTCTGTCACGGAACAGCGCTGCCGCAGAACATGCTCTGGACCATCAACAAGGACTCCCGCATGGAAACCGCATGGATTGATCTGGAAAAGGTTCGCAGATTCTCCGGACGGAAACTCCGGAAACAGATGAAAAAGGATCTCTCCGATTTTCTCGGCAATCTGGAATTCGATCCGGAGACCGCCGAACAGATGATCAACTACTACAACCGCGTCCGGCGCTCCATCCACCCGGACGCGAAACCGATGGATTTCTGACCGCAGGGCCGGAACAGAAAGGAAGTATTCACATGGCCGAAAAAAAGAAAATCACCGTCACGCGTCTGCGTAAAATGAAACAGGAACATACCCCGATTGCGATGCTCACCGCCTACGATGCCCCCACCGCACATCTGGCGGAACTCTGCGGGATGGATCTGATTCTGGTCGGGGATTCGCTCGGCATGGCGGTTCTGGGATATCCGAACACGCTCTCTGTCACGCTGGAGGAGAGTCTGCACCACTGCGCAGCGGTCAAGCGCGGCGCGCCGAATGCGTTTGTCATCGGCGATATGCCGTTCATGACCTATCAGGTCTCTCCCGAACAGGCGCTTCTCAACGCGGCCCGCTACCTTCAGGAGGCGAATTGTGACGCGGTCAAGATCGAAGGCGACCGGGAAATGGCGCCGACCGTCCGCCGTCTGACCCGCGCCGGTGTCCCTGTGATGGGACATATCGGACTGCGTCCGCAGCAGCTTCTCGTCGAAGGCGGATACCGGATCGCCGGGAAAACGGATTCCGCCGCGGAAGCGCTCTTCGAAGACGCGAAAGCCATGCAGGAAGCCGGCGCATTCGCCATCGTTCTGGAGTGCATTCCGGCGCATCTGGCAAGGGAACTTTCGGAGTCGCTTGAAATCCCGACCATCGGGATCGGAGCGGGCGTCGGATGCGACGGGCAGGTCCAGGTGGTCAATGATCTTCTCGGACTCTTCACCGACTTCATCCCCAAACACGCAAAACGCTACGCAAATCTCTCCGCAGAAATGGAACGGGCGTTCCGGGAATATGTGGATGATGTGAAAAACCGCCGCTTCCCCACCGAAGCAAACTCCTTCTGACTCTGAAGGGGATGCAGGAAACCTCCGGGATCAGGCGGAAAGGCAGGAGGCGATCTCCAGTCCGAGTCCCATGAAGACCATCCCGGAAAGGACGCCGGCCAGCGCAACATGATGTTTCCCATAGGTCTCGGCCATCGGCAGCAGCTCATCAAAGGAGATGTAGACCATGATTCCCGAGACCAGCGCAAACAGAACCGCAAGCAGCGCCGGCGTCAGAAACGGAAGAAGAACCAGGAATCCGATCAGAGCCCCCGCGGGTTCGGCCAGTCCTGAAAGAAGCGAGTAGAAAAACGCCTTTTTCCGGCTCCCGCTCGCATAGAGAATCGGAACGCCGATGGCGATTCCCTCCGGAATATTGTGCAGTGCAATCGCCACGGCGACCGGAATTCCGATTCCGGGTCCGGAGAGTCCGCCGGCAAAGGTCGCCAGCCCCTCCGGGAAATTGTGAATGCCGATCGCCAGGGCAAACAGGATCCCCGCACGGCCGAGCCGGGAGCGCTCATCCGGAGACGCGTGTTCCGCCAGATCCACCTCTCCTCCCGAGCGGACATGATGAGGATTCTCCACCTCGGGAATCAGCCGGTCGATGGCGAACGTGGCCAGCAGCCCCAGGGTAAACGCCGCGATCGCTCCGATGCCTCCCGGGAGGGCGCCGTATGCCTCCTTCAACCCCGCCGACGCATGCGCCATCAGTTCAACCAGCGAAACAAAAACCATCACTCCGGCGGAAAATCCGAGCGATGCGGAAAGAAATGATCCGGAATCTTTTCCGGGCTTGTGGAAAAATGCAATTGCCCCTCCGATCGCGGTGGACAGACCGGCCAGAAGGGTCAGAGCAAAAATCCAGAGGAATTCTCCGAAGGAAACGGAAACCATCAGTCCGCTCCGGATTTATTTTTTCGGCGTTTTCGCCTTTGCCGGGGCAACCGCTTTTTTCTGGGAATCCAGATGCTGGCGGGAATATGCGGTCGGCGGCAGCGGATTGGCATCCAGCGCTTTCAGTTTGCGCTTCAGATCCTCGAACTCTCGCCGGTTCAGATCGCCATGGAAGAGCGCGGCAAGACTCAAATAGGTTCTCTCCTTGGTTTCCAGAGATTTCACCGTTCCATCGGCCAGCAGCACATTGACGAACCCGGCATGGTTTCCGATCCGTTCAATGGCGACCGGGAGTTTTCCGTTGACCGGTTCCCGGTATCCGCCGAGCAGGATATAGGGATAACGCTGCCCGGTCATGCTCTGACAGATCAGATAATTGATATGATTGTTCGTTTTGGCCACCGCCTGAAACTCCTTCGGATTTTCCAGATTCGGATAGCGGCCGCCGTTCTGCAGCGCATACATCTGACAGGTCGATCCCAGTTCCGACAAATTCCCGATGCAGTTCAGGAGATCGGTCTTCTCCTTGGAGTCGAACAGGGCCGGAATCAGGAACACACCGATATAGCTGAAAATCGCCAGCACCGGAAGAATGACAAATCCGGTCAGGGAAAGGCCGAAACGGAGTCCGGGAGTCTTGTCGAGAAACGGCTCCTTTTCCGAATCCACATCCCGGGAGAACGCATCAAACGCCGACCACAGAAACAGAACAAAATAGCAGAACAGGCCGAAATAAAGGCTGGCAAAAAACGTCAGCAGCAGCGTCGTCACGCCAAGAATAAAAAGGATCAGGGATTTGATTTTATTGCCCGCATAATAGCAATGCACTCCGAGAAAACCGAAAAACAGGGCCAACAGGACATAGATCAGACGATTTTTCTGTTTCATAATAGATTCCGCGTTAAGTTTTCATCATTCAATATTTTACATTATAGCACATCTTTGGACAAAAATCAATCTCCCGCGCTCTTTTTTATTCCGGAAACAGAGTTCGGCAAAGGAACGCGGAGAAGTCTCATTCAGGATCCGGAAGCGGAAACAGATGGGAAAGGCTCTCTTTCGTCAGAGGATCGACATCATCCTCCTCGTAGAAAAACGACGCATGCCGGTCCAGCGCGGCAAGGAACTCCTTCCGCAGAGCGGAGAGGGCGAAACCGAGCGCCTGCAGCGAATCGTTGCCGCGCACCTCCCGCACACTCTCCGATCCCGAAAAATCACAGACAACATCACAGCGCCAGAGCCCCTCCTCCGGCACCGGAGCGCAGACACCCGCATAGGCGGGAAACATTTTCCCTTCCGAATCCATGCGGAAAAAATCGAACCGTGCAATCAGTTTCCGTCTGCTGTCCATAAGAATTCCATCCTTGTCTGGACAATATAACCGGAAAATAGTCCTTTTGCAAGCCGGTCCGTACGAAAAAACATCCATCCTCCTTTGGAAAAGCTCCGGAAACGGCGTATATTACCCGCCAGACGAATCACACCCCCGGAAAGGAGAGTGCAGACATGAGAAGAAAAGACCGGGAAATCACCGATCTTCCGGAAATCCGGAAAATAGTCCAGTCCGCAACGGAATGCCATCTGGCCTTCTGCGACGACGGACTCCCGTACGGAGTCACGCTGAACTACGGATTTGAAGAACACGACGGGATCTTCACCTTCTATTTTCACGGAGCCGGGGAAGGCCGGAAAGCGGAAATCATCCGGCGCAATCCGAACGCCTATTTCTTTATGGAGAGCGGCTGCGCATTCCATGAGGAAAAACGTCCGGACGGTCAGACCTACATGACCATGTCCTACTCCTCCGCGGCGGGAGCCGGAACCATCCGGGAGGTGGAAGACATGCAGGAAAAACGCCACGCTCTCGCTCGGCTGACCGAACGCTTCAGCCGGACGCCGGTTTCCGTGTTCCCCGATTCCGTGATCCGCAGAACCACCATCTGGAAAATGACGGTCCCCCGGATGACCGCCAAACGGAACGCACCCCGGAACTGACCGTTGATTTCCCGCATTTCGGGAAGTATATTACACGGGAAGAAAACAGCAGACCCTCTGGAAAGGAAAACCATCATGAAAGCAGTTGTTTCCGTCATCGGGCGGGATTCGGTCGGAATCATCGCGAAGGTCAGCGCGGGATGCGCGGAGTGCGGAGCCAATATTCTCGACATCTCGCAGACCGTTCTCAACGGATATTTCACCATGATTATGATCGTCGACATCCGAAACCTCACGGTCCCGTTCAACGACTTTGTCGACCGCATGGCCGGACTTGGAAAACAGAACGGACTCGACATTCACGCCATGCATGAGGACATCTTCAACTCCATGCACAGGATCTGATCATGTTCGACACAAAAGACATCATTGAAACCATCAGCATGATCCGCGAGGAGTGCCTCGATATCCGGACCATCACCATGGGGATCTCCCTCTACGACTGCCAGAGCGAGGATCCCGGACGCCTGCAGACCCGCATCTACGACCGCATCATGAGCCGGGCCCGCAACCTTGTCAAAACAGGCGAGGAAATCGAAAAGAAATACGGGATCCCGATCATCAACAAACGCGTCTCCGTCACGCCGATCGCATGGATGGCAGGCGGACTGGATGTCGACGGCGCAGTCGGCATCGCCAGAACTCTGGACAAAGCTGCGCATGAACTGGGCATCAACTTCATCGGCGGATACAGCGCTCTGGTCCAGAAAGGGTTCACCAACGGCAGCCGCACGCTCATCAGCTCGATTCCCCAGGCGCTGGCGGAAACGGAACGGGTCTGCTCCTCGGTCAACGTGGCGAGCACGAAGGCGGGAATCAACATGGATGCCGTGGCGGAAATGGGACGCATCATCCGCGAAACCGCCGACCGGACCCGGGACCGCGGCTCCATCGGCTGCGCAAAACTGGTTGTTTTTGCCAACGTCCCGGAAGACAATCCGTTCATGGCGGGGGCGTTTCACGGGAGCGGAGAACCGGAAACGGTCATCAATGTCGGTGTGTCGGGACCGGGTGTGGTCGCCTCCGCAATCCGGCGCAAAGGGAACTGCAACCTCACGGAGGTGGCGGAGACGATCAAACGGACCGCGTTCAAGATCACCCGTGTCGGCCAGCTTGTAGCGCGGGAGGCATCGGAACGGCTCGGCGTTCCGTTCGGGATCGTGGATCTTTCGCTGGCGCCCACGCCGGCGGTCGGCGACTCGGTCGCCTACATTCTGGAATCCATGGGACTGGAAAAGTGCGGCTGTCACGGAACCACCGCGGCACTCGCAATGCTCAACGACGCCGTGAAAAAAGGCGGTGTGATGGCATCCTCCCATGTCGGCGGACTTTCGGGCGCATTCATTCCCGTCTCCGAGGATGCGGGGATGATTGAGGCGGCCCGCTGCGGCGCGCTCAGTCTTGAAAAACTGGAGGCGATGACGGCGGTCTGCTCGGTCGGACTGGACATGATCGCAATTCCGGGCGACACCCCGGCGGAAGTGATCTCCGGCATCATTGCCGACGAGATCGCCATCGGCGTTGTCAACTCCAAAACGACGGCGGTCCGTCTGATTCCGGCCTGCGGCTGCAGCGTCGGCGACACCGTTTCCTTCGGCGGACTTCTGGGAGAAGCACCTGTGATTCCGGTCGGGAAATACTCTCCCGCGGCGTTCATCGCACGCGGCGGACGCATTCCCGCACCGATCCAGAGTCTGAAGAATTAACGTCCGCTGTGCGGCGCTTTGCCCCCGGGGACCTCCGTGGACTTCCTCCGGAATTCGCGGGGGCCGACCCCGGTAATCCGTCGAATGAACCGGGCGAACGTGCGGGTCTGACTGAAACCGCACTGGGCCGCGACCTCCGAGATCCGCAGATCGGTGTTCCGCAGCAGATTCATGGCAAGTCCGCTGCGGCGGTTGAGGATATACCGGCCAAGCGAAACTCCCGCCTGCTCCCGAAAAATGCGCGTCAGGGAGGATCGTGAAATATTCAGGGAATCGCTCAGCATCTCAAGATCAAGACGGGGATCGGAAAGATTGGCGGTAATCAGTTTCATACAGTTCCGGACCACGTTTCCCGACGGCATGTGCTCACCGTCCTCCTCCATTCCCATCCGGGCAAAGAGCTCGAGAACCAGCGAGCAGATCCTGCGTTTGGCATACAGATCCGACCGGGAGACCAGAGTTTCCACCTCACGGAAAATTTCCACCGGACAACCCGGGGGATTCTGACAGCGGGGATATCGGTAGCTCTGGAAAATTGCTTCCGCAAGAGGCCCGTAAATACAGATCCAGCGGTGCTCCCAGACCGCGCTGAGAGCTCTGCGGGAATGATCCTCGCCCGGGAGATAATAGAAAACATCGTTGTCATGCAAATGATACTTTTTCTCGTACAGGGAGATCTCTCCGACGCCGGAAATACTCCAAATAATTTCAAGGAATGGACAAATAACCCCCTTTTGACCAATCCATGACCTGTTTTTCAGGATATTGGTTCCTATGTTCACTACATGAAACGGAAATGGCGAAGCATTCAGAAAATCTATACTGAAATGATCTTTTTTCTGCATTTTTTGAAAAAAACCTTCTGTATGAAGTTTCCCCCTTTTTCAAACAATCTGTCCATTGACAAAAATTCTCTAATCTGCTATAATATAAACAAACAAGACGTGAAATGCAATGCGTCTTATCAAAAACAGGAGGTTTTCAAATGAAGAACTGCCGGGGTATCAAGTTCACTCTTATAGAACTCCTTGTTGTCATAGCGATTCTTGCGATTCTTGCAGCGCTTCTTCTTCCCGCGCTGAATTCAGTGAGAGACAAAGCACGAACGGCGGAATGCCTTTCCAAGATTCGTCAGCTCAGCTCCGGACTGATAATGTACACGCAGGATTATGACGGATGGACCGGGCGATGGGATGCCAACAGCGCCTATCTGACCTGCATGTGGAATCTCCGCCTTTACCGGGACAAATATATCCCGGATTATAAACTTTTCCGGGATAAAATCCGGATTTATGGCACAAAAACGCCGGAAAATCTCCTCGACGACGGCGACTGGTCTTCCGGATACGGCATCAATTCAGGACTTTCCGGAGGAGTTTCCTCATGGTCCTGTATCAGCTTCAAAAATGTGGAACGGCGTTCCCGTTATAAAAATCTTTCCCGTCTGCCTCTGCTTGCCGATTCCGTTTCGTGGACGGGAACACATTCCGGCATCAGCGGATCTTCTCAGGCAATGTCGTTTGCAACCTACAAGGCCACCGCTATTGATCTCCGGCATCAGCAGAGAGCAAATGTCGGCATGTTCGACGGTTCCGCCGGCACGTTGGGATTCTATACCCTCCGCTTTGAACTCGATCCTCAGTTCGTCGCCGACAAGAAATGGGAAATCGACACACAGAAAACCTTCCTCTATCGCGAATGGCTCTACTGATACGTCCAGCAAACTCGGAGAACTCCACGATGAAAACCATTTTTTTCTCTCTCTGCACTTTTTTTGCCGTCACCGGCCATGCACTTCCGCAATGGCTCTCCGTTCAGGAAAAGGATGGCTCCTTCCGCGTGGAGCAGATTCCGGCAGCTCTTCTGCATTACACCCCGAAGTGGATTTCCAGTGAACAGACGCCGAAATATGTCAAAGGCCTCTCGGAAACAAAAAACGGCGCCTTCCGCTTCTCCGGCTCCTGGGAGATCGGAAAACAGCGCTTTCTTTTGAAAGAGGAGATCCGGGAAACAGCGGAAAATCAGGTGGAATATACAGCGGAAATCTCGTCCGGAAAAGCCGTTGCAACAGCGGAAATCTCACTGAATTTCCATCTTCCTCTCGAAATTCTGAAGGGGAAATCCGTGACCGTGGACGGAACGGAAATCCGTTATGCTGAAACGGCGTCGCGCAAAAACAACCGGAGCTTCCAAGCGGCAGAAAAAGTGATCCTCACTCTTCCCGAAGGCGATCTGGAAATCACCGGGAAACCGTTTCGGGTCCTGCTTCAGGATAACCGGCCCTTTGCTGCGAAGAATCCATCTCCATCCTACGCACTGCGTCTCTATCCGCAGGAAGGCGGCGGAAAGGAGTGTGCCCGGGCGAAATTCCAGTATCGTTTCACCTTCCGCGGCATCCGTTCTACCCCGCAGGATCTCCGGGCGGCGGCGAACCGCGCCTTCCGCGACGACCGAGCCGGCGACGGAAAGGGCGGATGGAACGATCAGGGTCCCGAAAACGATCTCCGCATGTTCAAACCGGGCAACTACCGTTTTTTCGGTGTGGAATTCCGTGTAATCAATCCCGAGGAAAACGGCGGGCGGGCATGTATTGTCCTGAACGGGGCGAATCAGACCTGTTTCCTTGATTCGGCGGAAATCTCCTGCACCGGGAAAGGACGCTATCTCTATCTTCTGCACGCGAACGCATTCACCGGGCGATACCGGAACGCGGGAACAATCGACGTCACGTTCCGGGACGGATCAGCACAGACCATTCCGGTCCGCAACAACATCGACGTCGGCAACTGGTGGGGAGGCGTTGATCTTGAAAATGCTCCGGCGGTCTGGAGAAGCACCAATTCAAAATCCGTGGTCGGGCTTTACATGACCGCCTTCCGCCTCAACCGGGACGATCCGGTGAAGATCACATTCCGCAAGGGTGAATTTCCCGTCTGGATGATCGCAGCGGCGTCGCTGGCGGACAGAAAAGCGGAAACCTACCGGATCAATACGGAATTCTACATCCTCCCGGGAAAGGAATGGACTCCGGTCAGACTCCGGAATGTCAAAAAGGGAACCCCGCTCGACCTCTCCCGGCATCTGGATGCTCCCGCGGGAAAATACGGACGGGTGATCCTCTCAAAGGAAGGGAAACTCACATTCGAACATGCCGGGGAGAAGCGTCTCCGTCTTCTGGGCGTCAACATCTGCGAAACCGCCAACTTCCCGGAAAAAGCGTCCGCGGAACGCTTTGCGGAAATCATGGCGCGCGCCGGGTACAACACGGTTCGTATCCACCATTTTGAAAACGGTCTCAACAATAAAAAAGGAAAGAGATCCTGGGAGTTTGATCCCGAACGGATGGACCGCCTGGATTATCTGATCTTCTGTCTGAAGCAGAAAGGGATCTATGTCACGTTCGACCTCTATGCGAGTCGGATTCCGAAAAAGGATGAACTCCCGAAATTCGGAAACTTCAAAGTCGGCGTCTGCTTCCTTGACTCTTACTTTGAGAACTGGAAGGAATTCACGTCCCGTCTTCTGAATCATGTCAATCCATATACGAAGCTGCGCTGGGCGGACGATCCGGTCTTTCTCTGTCTGAATCTGGTCAATGAAAATCCGCTTATCAAGATCTGGCGCCAGGGAAATGAGGATGTCATTCTTGCCGAATACGCCGGATTCCTGAAACGACACCGGATTGATTCCAGAGAGAACCGGGAAAAAAGAAACGGACCGTTTCTGCGCTTCCTTGCGGAACAGCAGAGCCGGACCATCCGGCGAATGAAAACGTTCATCCGCGAAACGATCGGTTCGCGGATTCTGCTGACCGACGTCAACTGCGATCTCCGTCCGTATCTGGCGCATCCGCGCAACACGCTGGACCTTGTCGATATGCACCTCTACCATGACCATCCGACACATCCGCGGGGAGGCTGGACTCCGCCCTCTGTATTCACTCAGTTCTCCTCCATCAGCCGCTATGCGGAAACGCCGAGGCTCCTGATGCCGACACGGATCTTCGGAAAACCGTTCCTTGTCACGGAATACCAGTTCTGCCACCCGAACAACTTCATCGCCGAAACGGGACCTTTGATGGGAGCCTACTCCGCACTCCAGGACTGGGATGGCCTCTGGCGCTTCCAGTATTCGCTCAACGCTGCAACTCTAGAGAAACCGACACCGTGGCTCTCCTATTTCACTATGGCGGGCTCCGCAACGATGCGCCTCTCGGACTACATCACCTATTTTCTGTTCATTCGCGGAGATGTCCGGCCGGCGGAAACGGGAATTGCACTCCCCCTGAACGATGCACTGTTCGACCATTCAGACTCCCTTTCCACCTATTCCAGACTCGGCCTGGAACACCGGATCGGACTCCTTCCGCCCAACACTTCGATCCACGGCATTCAGGAAACGGATAACGCGGAACCGGAAGTCCGGGAAGGCAGAATCGTCAGTTCCACCGGGGAAATCCTCCTTGATCCCGCAGGGGAATTCAAAGTGATTACGCCGAAAAGCGAATGCATATCGACGGACCGGAAAACTTCCGCAGCGGATCGTCTTTCTTTCCGGAACGGCAGCTCCTTCCAGACGATCTCCGTCCATTCCCTCGACAATAAGCCGATCGGAGACTCCTCTTCGCTTCTGCTGTTTCATCTGACGGATACCAAAAACAGTTCGGAAAAATTCGCATCTCCGGAAATGACCCTTCTGCTCCACTATGGCAAAGGGCCGATCCTCCAGAAAACCGGAACCGCCGATATATCGCTCCGTCTTCCCCCGGGAAACTGGAGACTGGAACTTCTGAATACGGACGGCAGTGTTTCCGGCATCCGGACCGGCCTCTATCGGAATGGAGCCGTCCAATTCCACGCCGACACCCGGAACGCTCTTGTCTATCGTCTTCTGAAACAGCCGAGCTCCCCGAACACACCGTGAAAGACGGCATCACTCGATGAAGTTCTCCTCCAGGACGGAGTAGTCGTTGTCGAGTTCGGCTCGGCGCAGGACCGCGGCAAAAATACACTCCCGCCCGGTGAAATGGCAGAGTCCCGACGGATCGCTCTCCCCGCAGGGACCGTTCAGCATCTGCTTCGGACAGTTCCCCGTGCAGACATACAGACTCTCCGGCAGATGACACCGGTCGCAGTTCCGGCGGCAGGATGCAAGAAACCGTTTCGTCAGGTGCTTGTCCCCCGCGGGCATGCGGCCGGCGTGGGAAAGCAGAAGGCGCGCTGCCCGGTATTTGAATTTCTCGGAAAACGAACATTCCGGAAGAGGTTCGCTGTTGACTTTTGCCGTTTCACACGTCACGCCTTCGGCAAGCATATTCTCGAACAGATAGTAGCGGTACGGGAACGGAGCCATTTCGATCTTCGAATAATAATCGTTGTGAGCGATGCGCCAGTCTTCGTATGTGGGAAATTCCGCCATGGCCTCCTCGATCCGCAGGAAGATCCGGTTCGCCGTTTCGGGGCTGTCCACTCCGGAGAGCTGGATCCCGCTGTATCCGAGGAACTTGGCTCCGACCGCATGGATCTGGAGACGGCGCCACTGGGCGGCTTCAAACTGCGCCAGAGAATACATCATCTCCTTCCGGATTGCCTGCTTGAAATCCTCCGAAATGCAGATCCCGGGACATTTTCCGGAACAGATATCCTCCGCTTTTTCCGGCGTGAGAAACAAAATCCGGGCGATGGTCGGAATATTCTGCGCCCGACGGAACATGCACCAGCGCAGTTCCAGAAGTTTCCGCATATCCCATCCTGCCTGAGTGACCACGAATGACGCGCCGGCGGCGATCTTCTTGCTCAGTTTGCTGTACTGGAGAATGCAGTCGGTCCGGGTGTACTTATACGGATTGGCCACACATCCGGCGAACAGCGGCGGTTTGGAAGCGGAGTTGCGCCGCAGGATTCCAACACTGTCATAATACCGCTGAGCGGCCGTCTCCTCCAGCGTGGCGGAGGGAATTCCGGAAACTGCGGCGATGTTCTTGAATCCCTCGAAGCGGTAGATCCCGAGATTGTAGTCAATATCCTCCGCCCGCCGGTTCCGTCCGTTGACATAGATGAGATGACGGTCCCGTCCGTTTTTACAGAGAGCCGCGGCAAATTCTCCCGGATCCAGCGAGGGGAAATCCGGGGAATCCTCCAGAAACGCCAATCCTCCGGGAAGCGCGGTCCGCGACGACACCACGGACTCAAACTCCGAATATTTGGATACCACCGATTCCAGTTTCGAATCGCGTCCCGGAATCCGCAGCTCCAGCAGCACACAGAATTCCGCGTTGTCGAGATGTTCCTTGAACGCGTTTTCCGGACGGATTCCGGAAAAATTCATCTCCAGCTGCCGGGAATACTCTGGAACACTGCTTTTCGTCATGAGCGGGGAACCTCCAGGAATCCGGCAAGAATGGCGGCGAGCTCCTCCGGCGCATCCTCGGTCAGGTAACGTCCGCCGAACGGAATGCGGTGAACCTTGGCATCCGGACAATATTCCAGCCATTTGTGCAGATAGCGTTCCGGATAGAGCCAGTCGCGGACCCCCCAGATGATGCACATCTTATGTTCCCGCAGAATCCAGAGTCCGTGTTCCACTTCAATCACGCTTTCAAAGGAGGGATCGTCCGGATAACACGGGATGTCATCAATAAAGCGGTACAATGCAATCCGCGCATTTTTCTTCCGGTAGGGGAACATGTATCCGAGCCGCACGCTCTCCGGATGCGCCCCGAGACCCCAGAAGATCATGTTGGTCTTCATCAGCAGAGGCCGGCCGATGCACGGAAACCATTTGCAGAGACGGAAACGGAACGGAAGACGATATCCGGAAAACGCTATGGAGTTCATCACCACAATCCGGTCAACCCGTTCCGAATGGCGGACCGTGAAACCGGTCCCGATCGTGGCGCCCCAGCCGTGCATCACCAGCGAGAATTTCCGCAGCCCGAGGTGATCCACCAGGCGCTCAATGTTATCCACCTGCGTCTCCAGACGGTAATCGTACTCGTCCGGCTTGTCGGAAAGGCCGTATCCGATGATGTCCGGCGCGATCACGCGGAAATGACGCGAAAACTGCCGGATCAGATTGCGGAAGAAAAACGACCACATCGGACACGCATGCAGCATCATCACGACCGGCCCCGTCCCTTCGTCCACATAATGCATCCGGTATTTCCCGACCGGCATCTCATGCGAAGCAAACGGATACTCCTCCTTCAGAGTATCGGATTCTTCAAAATCGTTCATTTCCGTCCGCACCTCTCCGTTCCGGCACTACATTGCGGAGGGAACTTGAATGGTCAGCGTGTTCAAGCCGTCCGTCAGCAGGTCGCGCACCGCGTAGCAGAGCGCCAGACGCGCATGGCGGAGCGGTTCACTTTCCGCCGTCAGCACCGGACACTCCCGGTAGAAACGGTTGAACGCCTTCGCCACCTCCAGAAGATGGCTTGCCAGCACCGAACAGTCCAGCTTCTCCGCCGCACTCCGGAGCACATCCGGATACGCCGCGCAGAGAAGTGCCAGGCGGCGCTCCTCCTCCTTCTTCAGAAGACTCCAGTCGGGATTCTCCGCCCCCGTTTTCTGGTCGGCTGATTTGCGCTCGATGGAATTGATCCGCGCACAGGCATACTGCACATACGGACCGGTATCCCCTTCGAATTTCAGCGACGCCTGGGGATCGAACAGGATCGTGGTCTTCGGGTTGAATTTCAGGAGCATGAATTTGAGCGCCCCCATGCCGATGATCTCGGATCGTTCCTCCAGATCCTCCGGCACCGGTGCGCCGTTCAGGCGTTCCAGCGTGGCGGCGCGGGCGAGATCGCGCATTTCGTCGAACAGGTCATCCGCATCGACCACGGTCCCTTCCCGGCTCTTCATCTTGCCCGAGGGGAGATTGACCATCCCGTACGCAAGATGATGTAGATCCGAAGCCCACGGAAAGCCGAGTTTGGAAAGAATCGAGAACAGCATCTTGAAATGGAGGAGCTGTTCATCACCGACCACCCAGATCTGAACGTCGGGATGATTTTCCTCATATTTCAGCAGAGTCGTCCCGATGTCCTGCGTAATGTAGACGCTGGTGCCGTCGGACCGGAGCACGACTTTTGTTCCGAGCTTGCCGAGATCGGCGATGACGGCGCCGTCCTCCCGTTTCTGGAACACCCCGTCCGCGAGACCTTTTGCGATCAGATCCTTGCCCAGCAGATAGGTCTGGCTTTCCAGATAGGTCTTGTTGAAATGGACCCCCATCCGCTCATAGGTCTGCCGGAATCCGTCGAAAACCCAGGAGTTCATCTTCTTCCAGAGTTCGCGGACCGCGGGATCACCCGCCTCCCAGTCCTGGAGCATTTTCTGTGCGGCGGCGCCGATCTCCGTCCGGAGGAACAGCTCCTCGTCCGAAGCGGAAGCGGTGGAGGGATCGCTCTCCCGCAGCGCCTTGATCTGTTCGGAAAGGGCCGCGTTGTATTTCACATAGTAGTCGCCGACGAAGTGGTCGCCCTTGATCCCGGTCGATTCCGGCGTGCTTCCGTTTCCGAACCGCTGATACGCCAGCATGGATTTGCAGATATGGATTCCGCGGTCGTTGACCAGATTGATCGGAATCACCGTGTTTCCCACCCGCGCGAGCAGCGAGCAGAGCGACATGCCGATCGTATTGTTCCGCACATGCCCGAGATGCTGCGGCTTGTTCGTGTTCGGCGCGGAATATTCAATCAGGATCCGGCGGCGCTCGGATTCGGGCAGAGTCCCCTCCGCGAGCAGCGCCGGCAGATCGGCGACCGTGTCGCGGTAGAGCGCCCCGGGCTTCAGAGTGATATTCACGAACGCCTTGACCGCCTCCGCCGAAGCGATATCCTCATGGGCGCGGAAGAAGTCTGCGGCCTCCGCGGCGAGCTGAACGGGATTTTTCCCGAACAGACCGGCGAAACGGAAACAGTTCACGGTCACATCTCCGCTCATTCCCTGCGGGCAGAGTTCCGGAACAACGCTCCATCCGGGCTTGGTTTTGTTTTCGGGATTGTTCCGCAGGAGCCACGCGGAAAAATCGGCAATGCAGCGAAGTTTCATAATGAAAAAACCTTTCAGAGTGTAGTTTTCACCACCGTGGTGTGCTGTCCGGAGGGGACAAAGATCTGATACGGGCCGAACGCCGCCGGAATCAGACAGGAAGTTCCGGCCTTGAGCGAAACCGTTTTCTCATCGCGGCCGACCGTCACCGGACCGCTGATCGCGGTGATGATGTGGAAACTGCCGCTGGAGAATGTGGTATCCCGCCAGTTCTCCACGAGTCTCAGATCCTCGACCTTGAAGAACGGACAGGTGTTGACCAGCGGATATTTGCGGTTGCGCTCCGTGGAATCGCAGGGGCCTGTAATGCGGGGAACGGTGCGGTCGGTGAAGTCGATGCACTCCCGTGCGGCGTCCACATGCAGTTCGCGCGATTTTCCATTTGCATCCACGCGCCCCCAGTCGCTGATGCGGAAGGTGGTGTTGCTGTTCTGCTGGATCTCCAGGAGAAGATTGCCCGCGCCGATGGCGTGGACTTTCCCGGCCTTGATGAAATAGGCGTCGCCGGGAACGGAATCGAAGATCTGCAGGGTGCTTTCCACCTCCTGGGAGGCGATGTTCTGGAGAAAGCGCATCTTGGTGGTGTCGTTGCGCAGTCCGGCGATGATTTTTGCGCCCTTGTCGGCGTGGATAATGTACCACATTTCCGTTTTCGGTTCGATTCCGGGAGTGCGGGCGCAGGCGGCCTCATCGGGATGCACCTGAAGGGAGAGCCGTTTGCCGGCGTCGATAAGTTTGACCAGCAGCGGGAAGCGTCCGCCGTTGAAGGAGCGGCCGACCAGATCTTTTCCGTAATATTCGATCAGGCGGCGGAGGGTGCAGCCTTCCAGCGGGCCGTTTTCCACCGTGCTGACCGCGTCCTCCCGGTCGACGATCTCCCACGATTCCCCGATCGGTTCCCGGTGCGGCGGCACGGTGCGGTTCATGATTGTTTCCAGTTTACTGCCGCCCCACATGACCTCTTTATAGATCGGCGTGAAAACCAGCGGGTAGAGTGCATCTTTTTCTATCATGGCGGAACTCCTTGAAAAGGCGTTGTTTTGGACTGTCAAAATATAACATCGGATTGCCGTATTTTCAACGGCTTCCCCGCAAAAAGTCGGAGAGAATCCTGTTTCCGGAACGCCGCCGCTCTCCCCGCGCCGGAACTTGAAGAGTTCCTGTTCGCTTTTGAGCAGATCCCTGCCGATTTTCCGAAGGAAGTTCCCGGTAAAGAAAAAAAGATGCCGTCAAAAAATGATCCGTCCGGGAGCATATTCTCATTTTTTCTCAATATTTTATCAAAAAATCTCATATCAAACCCTTGACATCCCTTGAAACGGAACTATATTTACCGGAAAAAGAGGAGAATTCCATGACCCGGAACCAGAAAAACATTGATTTTGTCGGACTTGGTTTTTGCAGCAACGATTATCTGAGCCTGCTCCCGGAAATCCCGCTTGACCATAAAGTTCAGATACTCGAACACCTTATTCAGGGGGGCGGGCCGGCCGCCACGGCGACCGTTGCGGCCGCGCGTCTGGGCGTCCGGACCGCATTCATCAGCATGGTCGGAGACGACGACGCGGGAAACCGCATTCTTGCCGATCTGGAGACGGAAGGGATCGACACCTCCGCCATGATCCGCCGGCCCGGCAGCACATCGCCGGTCGCCTACTGCTGGATTGATCAGCCGACCGGGAAACGCAGCATTGCCTGGACCCGCGGCTCTCTGAAGGAACTGACTCCTTCGGAACTGGATCTGGACCTGATCCGGTCCGCGAAAGTCCTGCATCTCGACGGACACAACACCGAGGCGGCAATCGCGGCGGCGGAAGAGGCTCACAAGGTCGGCGTTCTGGTCAATCTCGACGCGGGAACCGTCCGGCCGGGAATCGAAAAAATCATTGCGAACACCGACCTCTTCTTCACCTCCGAATATTTTGCACGCACATGGACCGGAGAAGAGGATCTGGAGAAGGCGCTCCGGAAACTGCTGGATGCGGGAGCGAAAGTCACCGGCATCACGGTGGGGAGCAAGGGGTCGATCGCGTGGGACAATGGGAAAATCATCCGCTGTCCGGCGTTCGACATCTCTCCGATTGTCGATACGACCGGCGCGGGCGACACCTTCCACGGGGCGTTCGCCGTCCGCTATCTCGAATGCGGCGACATTCCGGAGAGCATGCGCTTCGCCTCCGCCGTCGCCGGACTCAAATGCACAAAACTCGGCGGGCGTTCCGGACTTCCGGACCGCAGAACCGTCGACGAATTTCTCAAAACACACTGACCGCCAGAAAAAAGGGAGGAACACTGAAAAATGGCAAACACATTCAAGATCGGCTATCTGCCGCTGACCAAGGCAAACTGGACCAATGAAACTCTGGAAGCGGCGCGCAGAAACGCAAAAGAGTATCTGCAGAGCCTGCCCGGAGTCGAAGTGATCGGCGGAGACCGCATGATTGATTTCGAGGACAAGGCCATTCAGGAACTGGATTTCTTTGAAAAGGAACGGCCGGATCTGATCGTGGCGCACTTCATGACGTTCTCGCTCGGCGTGATCGTCCCGATGTTCGCGCAGCGCCTGAAGGTCCCGGTGGTTCTCTGGTCGATGAAGGAGCCGGATCCGAAGGGCGGACGCCTTCAGAACAACTCGTTCTGCGCGGCCAATATGAATTCGCACTTCATGTACCGGATGCATGTTCCGTACTTCCACATTCACGCGGAACCGGGCAGCGCCGAAGCGGCGGCCGGACTGAACAAGGCAATCCGCGTCACCAAAACGATCAACATGCTCTCCCGGATGCGCATCGGCGTGATCGGCGGACGCGTCCCGGGCTTCTTCACCTCCAGCTGCGACGAAATGCTCCTGCGCACGAAGGTGGGTCCGGAAGTCAAGTTCATCACGGAACACGAGGTCATTGAGACCGCGCGGCATCTGAGCGCGGAAGAACTTGACTCCGCGATGAAGACCATTCTTTCGGACGCCAAGGTCCATCCGACCGACGGCCCGAGTGACGAACAGCTCAGGAAATCCGCCGCCCTCTTCGCTGCGGTCGGCAAGATGAAGGACAAATTCCTTGTGGACACCTTCGCGATGCGCTGCTGGCCGGAATTCATTTCGAACGATCTTTACGGCATCACGGTCTGCTCCACGATCGGCCATCTGACCAATCACGGATTCCTGACCGCCTGCGAGGGCGACGCCTATGGCGCGGTCATGATGCGGATGGAACAGGAACTCACCGGCGAACTGCCGTTCTTCTGCGACATGATCGTGATGGAAGGCGACTACGGCGTGGCATGGCACTGCGGGGCGGCTCCGTGCAAGCTCTGCAAACCGGGCTATCAGCCGCAGCTTTGCCACAGTGCGACCGTGGAAGGAGGCGGCGTGAAAGGCGTCACCGGAGAATTCCCGCTGAAGAGCGGCCGCGTCACACTGGCACGTCTGGGCGAGAAACGCGACGGCGACGGCTTCCGGATGCTGATCGCCACCGGCGAAGCACTCGACACCGATCTCTTCGTCCGCGGCAATCCGGTCAAGGTCAAATTCGATGCGGGATGCGACAAACTCCGGGAAGTGGTCATCAACCAGGGCTGGGAACACCACTACGCCCTCTCCTACGGCGACATTGTTCCGGAACTGCTCGACATCTGCCGCATTCTCGAAATCGAACCCGTTGTTGTCCAATAACCTGAAAGGAGTCTTTCTATGAGCAGCGACAAACTTCTGATTCATCTCAATCCCGTTCAGGGATACAACAAGATTTTCGATCTTGGCGAATACAACATGCAGCTCACCGCGTTCGGTCTGATCCAGCTTGCGGCGGGGACCTCCTATCAGGGGAATACCGGCGACTTCGAGGTGGCACTGGTTCTTCTCGGCGGCAAATGCGCGGTCAAGGGCAAAGAGTTCCAGTTTGCGGAGGTCGGCGGACGCAAATCGGTGTTCGACGGCAAACCGCACACGGTCTATCTGCCCCGGCGCACGGAATATGAGATCACCGCACTGACCGACGTCGACATCGCATACAACGCCTCCCCGGCGAGCCGCGACACCGCCAGACCGACCGTCATCACGCCGGAACAGTGCCGCACGCTCTCGCTCGGCCGCGACAACTTCACCCGCGCCGCCACCATCATGCTGGACGAGACCTTCGATTCCGAACATTTCTACATCGGCGAAGGACTGATTCCGTCCGGGAACTGGTCGGGCTATCCCCCGCACCGCCACGACATCGACAATCTCCCGGAGGAGATCGACATGGAGGAGACCTACTTCTACCGGTTCGATCCCCCGCAGGGCTTCGGCATCCAGAAGGTCTACCAGCCGGACGGCTCCATCGACGAAACCTACACCGTCAAATACAACGACACCGTGGCCATCGCCGAAGGCTATCATCCGCTCTGCGGCGCGCCCGGCTACCAGATGTACTATCTCTGGACGATGACCGGCAAGGTCAACCGCGGGCTCATCTCCTCCAAGGATCCGCAGCACAGCTGGGTGAAATGACAATGGCGGGCGACACCATTCTTCTCGGCATCGACTTCGGCTCGGGCGGGTGCAAGGTCTCCGCGATCGACGCATCGGGAGCAATGCTCGGCGATGCGTCGGTGGAGTACCCCACCTACTACGAACACCGCGGCTGGTCCGAACAGGAACCGTCCGACTGGTACGCCGCCATGTGCCGGGCGCTGAAGAAACTCGAAGCGAAGAACGTGGATCTGAAACGCGTCCGCGCGCTCTCCTTCGACGGCTCCACCCACAACGCGGTCCTGATGGACGATTCCATGACCCCGATCCGCCGCACGATCATGTGGACCGATCAGCGCAGCGTCGAAGAGTGCGCCGAACTCCGGGAGCAGGATGCGGAGCGGATCTTCCGCACGGCCTACCAGATGCCGAGTCCGACCTGGACCCTCCCCCAGATGATGTGGCTGAACAAGCACGAGCCGGAGATCCTCCGGAAGACCAAACACATTCTCTTCGTGAAGGATTACGTCCGGTATCAGGTGACCGGTGTCGCCGCAACCGACCATATCGAAGCGCAGGGCACCCTCTTCTACGACATGAAGAACCGCTGCTGGGCAAAGGATCTTGCGGAAAAAGCCGGACTGAATCCCTCGGTTCTTCCGGAGCTTGTGAACCCGACCGATCTTCTCGGGACGGTCTCCGCGCGGGCGGCGGCGGACATGGGCATTCCGGAAGGGACTCCCGTGGTCTGCGGCACCTCCGACTCCGCCGTCGAGGACTACGGCGCAGGGGCGATCGAACCGGGCGACTGCATCGTCAAACTGGCAACCGCGGGCAATGTGAACGTGATGACCGCGGAAGCGCATCCGTTCCCGACCACGCTGACCTATTCGCATGTGATTCCGGGCATGTGGTACACGGTTTCGGCGACAAACGCCGCCGCGCTCTGCCAGCGCTGGTTCCGCGACCTGTTCTGCGACGGGGAAAAACGCGAAGCGGAAAAACTCGGGATCAATGCGTTTGAACTGCTCGACCGGAAAGCCGCGGAATCTCCGCTCGGTGCAAACGGAGTGCTGTTCCATCCGTATCTTCAGGGGGAGCGCTCGCCGTACTGGGATCCTGATCTGCGGGCGAGTTTCACCGGTGTTTCGATCTCGTCGACGAAGGGGGATCTGATCCGGGCGCTGCTGGAAGGGGTCGCCTTCTCCCTGCTCGACTGCTACGGGCTGATCCGGGAGATGAAACTTCCGGTGAAGCGGATTTTCCTGATCGGAGGAGGAGCGAAGAGCCGTCTGTGGAGCGAGATCGTCTGCAATGTGTTCCATCTTCCGGTGCGGGTGCCGATCCCGGGAGATGCCTCGTACGGAAGCGCTCTGCTCGCCGGAACGGGAACGGGGATCTTCGCCGACAGCGCAGCGGCCGTCCGCCAGTGTCTGAAGATCGACCGCGAAATCCATCCGGATCCGGAGCAGGCGGAGCAGTATGCCGCGCTGTTCCGCCGCTACAAGGCGGTCCACGACGCACTTGCGCCGATTTACGCGATGAAATAAAACCAACCTTAAACGGAGGATAAAATGTTAGTCTCGAAAGACAGCTACATGTACGAAATGATTCGCACGGAACTTACGGACATTCTCGGCGACGAGAACGTCTGCACCCGTGACGCCGACAAGTTCGGTCACTCGATCGACTACTACTGGATTCCGGAGATGTGGCACGACCGCGGCATGGAAACGCCGAAACCGGATTTCGTGGTTCATCCCGGCAGCGCGGAAGAGGTCTCCCGCGTGGTGAAACTGGCAAACCACTATCACATTCCGGTGGTTCCGTGGGGCGGCGGATCGGGCTCCCAGGGCGGTGCGCTGCCGGTCTACGGCGGCATCATCGTCGACATGAAGCGCATGAATAAATTTCTCGGCATCGACAAGAACGCGCTGACCGTCACCTGCCAGACCGGCATGATCGCCCGTCATCTGGAGTGGCAGTGCAACAAGGAAGGCTATTCGACGATGCACCTTCCGGCCTCCATTGCGTGTGCGACGATCGGCGGATTCCTCGCCCACCGCGGAACCGGCGTTCTGTCGACGAAATACGGCAAGATCGAAGACATGGTCATGTCGCTCCAGGTTGTGACGCCGACCGGAGAAATCATCCGGACCCTTCCCGTTCCGCGCCATGCGTCCGGACCGGATCTGACCATGCTGTTCCTCGGAAGCGAAGGAACGCTCGGCATCATCACGGAAGTGACTCTGAAAGTCCATCCGCAGCCGGAAGCGCGCGAATTCCGCGCCTACATCTTCAAGGATTTCCACACGGCGATGAGCGCCGGCGCCGAACTGATGCGGAGCCGTCTGCAGCCCTGCGCGGTCCGTCTGTACGACGAGGAGGAGACCATCCACCACGTCCGCAAGGTGTTCGGAATGGAACTGGACAAGGGAGCGTATCTTGTGTTCGGATTCGACGGCCGCAAGGATATCGTCGCCAGCCAGATGAAATATGCCCGGGAAATCATGGAAAAGAAATACAAGGGCAAAGATCTCGGCAGCAAGGGCGGCGATCTCTGGTGGGAAAACAAATACAAATTCTTCTATCCTCCGTTCATGTTCCACATGCCGCAGGCGTTCGGAACGCTGGACACGGTGGCGACCTTCTCGAACATCGAGAACGTTTATCACGCAATGAAGAAGGTGGTCAACGAGAACTTCCCGCAGGCGCGGTTCATCGGCCATTTCTCGCACTGGTACGAGTGGGGCTGCATGCTCTATGCGCGGTTCATCTTCGAGGAGAAGGATGTGCCGAAGGATCCGAGAGAGGCCGCGGCGCTGTACAACAAGGTCTGGGATCTTGCGATCCGGGCGGCGATTGCGAACGGCGGCGTCATCAACGAGCATCACGGCGTCGGACTCAAGCTCGGCCGTCTGATGAAGGAGCTGTACGGACCCGCAATGCCCGTTCTCGAAGGGATCAAAAAGCAGCTTGACCCGAACAACATTATGAACCCCGGCAAATTAGGATTCAAAGGAGTCTGATCATGAATATCGACAACTATCTTGACGCAATCAAAAACTGCCGTTTCTGCTTCATGTGCCGCCATCTTTCCGCGATCGGGAACGTGACGTTCACGGAAGCGGACACTCCGCGTGTCCGCGCCGCCATGACCTACGGTATCACAATGTATCCGGAGAAGCTCGCGAACCGGGACTACATTGATACGATCTATCGTTCGGATCTCAGCGCCTGCTGCCGCTTCCACTGCGTCAGCCACTTCGACGAGAACGGACTCAATCTGGCGGCCCGCGCCGACATTGTGGAAGCGGGACTGGCGCCCGAATCGGTCAAAGCGATCGTCGCCGATCTCAAGAAGAACGAAAAATGGACCGGAAAAGGCTCGGGCGACGTCCTCTATTTCGTGGACAGCTACACCGCCGAGACCAAAAGCGTGGCCAAAGCGTTCGACACGATCATGAAGAAGGCGAAAATTCCGTATCAGACCGTCACCGGCGGCTGCATCGGCAAGGCCCTGAATGTCCTCGGCTTCCGCAAGGAGGCGAAAGAGGCCATGCAGAAATTCGCCCAGGTCATCAAAGGCAGCAAGGCGAAGATCGTGGTGGTCTCCAACCCCGCCGCCTATGACGCGCTGGTCAACGACTACAAGGAAGCGGGCATCAAGCTGGGCGTGAAAGTGATGCACACCTCCGAGTACATCAAATCCCTCAAGCTGAAATTCCCGAAGAAGGCCGGCAAGGTCTACTATCTGGAAAGCGACTATCTGAAGAACTACAACAACAATCTTCCGGCGCCGCGCGAACTGCTTGCTGCGCTGAAGGCGGAAATTGTTCCGTTCGGCACGAACAATGAGGAATCGTACACCTGCGGCGAAGGCGCGGTGGTTCTGCCGAAGATCGACGAGTCGCTCGTGGAGAAACTGGCGAAATACATCGAAGCGCGCGCAGACAATCCGAAAAAGGATGTGATTGTGGTGGCCTCTCCGTACACGAAGCTCTGTCTCGGCAAATACACGGCGCTCAACGTGAAGACGCTGGAAGAGCTCGCCGCCGGATGTCTCTGATCGGAGGTGACGCATGGCTCTCGTGACAATGAAGGAAATCCTCCTTCCGGCGCGCAGGGAAAAGCGCGCCGTGGGAGCGTTCAACATCGCGAACTATGAGACCGCCCGCGCGATTATTCAGGCGGCGGAGGCGGAAAAATCGCCGGTCATCATCCAGCTGTACATGCGGCTGTTCGATTCGACGAAAGCGTTCGATCTTGCCGGATCGCTGATCCGGATGGCGCACCGGTGCAATCAGCCGGTGGCGCTGCATCTCGACCACGGCGACAACGTCGGCCAGGTCAAGGACGCCCTCGCCTGGGGATACACCTCGGTCATGTACGACGGCTCCCGGCTTCCGTTCGAGGAGAATGTCCGCATCACCCGTTTCTGCGTTGATTACGCAAAGGCGTTCGGCGCCTCGGTGGAAGGGGAGATCGGACATGTCGCACAGGGCGATGAAACCGCGCTGACCGATGTCAAGGAAGCGGTGGAATTCGCCCGGCAGACCGGTGTTGACGCGCTTGCGGTCTCCATCGGCACCGCCCACGGATACTACAAGGCAACGCCGAAGCTGGACATCCCGCGCTGTCAGGCGATCGCCGATGCACTCCCGGAAACCCCGCTTGTGCTGCACGGCGGTTCCGGAACTCCGCTGGAGGACGTCCGCAAGTCGATTCAGGCAGGAATCGCGAAAATCAACATCGCGACCGAATTCATGGACACCTACCTGAAATCGACCCGTGCGAAACTCAACGAACTCGACGGCAAATTTGTTCCGATCGACAAATTCTACGATTCGGTTGTGGACGACTGCGCCGCACATGCCGCGCGTCTGATCCGCTTCTTCGCCGGACGCTGACGATCCCGACAGGAACAGAACGAAAAACGCGGACTGGAACATTTCCAGTCCGCGTTTTTTCCATCCGGCTTCCGGAAGCCGGTGTCAGCGATAGGGATACCAGCGGAACTTGAATTCGCTGCTTGCGGTATCCGGGATCAGGGAACGGTAGTGATGATTGGCACCGTGTCCGTCCAGATAGATGGTGTTGACCATCCGGTCTCCGCCGTGGCGGTAGGCAACGACCGGAAGATCAAGTGCGTCGTTTCCTTTCTCCCACCATCCGCCGGCGATGGCGGGATCGCGGAGGTTGTTGGAGCCGTTGGAGGGTGATCCGTCGCTGAGGTTTGTCCGCTCGTCAAACAGGAAGCGGGAAGAGGGAGATTTGACCTTCGGGAGGTGGGTGACTTTCTGCTTGTCCCATGCATTGGCTCCGCCGTTGGGAAGGATGGTGGTTTCCCAGTAGGTCATCCCATAGGAGAAGTCGGCGCCGCGATAGGTTCTCGCGGCCTCGGGACGGGTTTCATAACTCCAGACCCTTTTTGTCTTCGGGCAGACGAAATTTTTGTCCCACTCCGCGTTGTTCCACTGATAGTGCTTGATTCCAAGATATTTGACAAAAATCTCGTTGGAGACCCAGGTCACGGTCTCGCCGGAATTCTGGAACGGCACATTGTAGTCGTTGTGTTCCGAGGCATAGGATGCCATCGCGGTGCCCATCTGCTTCATCGACGCCAGGCATTTCATCTGCATTGCCGTATCCCGCGCCTTGCCGAGAGCCGGCAGAAGCATCGCCGCAAGGATTGCAATGATGGCAATGACCACAAGGAGTTCCACAAGGGTGAAAAAGCGTTTTCCCGTATTCATCTTCCGTTTTCCTTTCCATTTTCCACAAATTCAAAATAAAGAGCGGGACCATTTGGAATCGCCGCAGTGTTCAGTAAGAGTTCAACCAGATCCCCGAATTTCTTCAGAGGCAGTTCCGCCAGACGTTTTCCATCCATTCCGAGCGCATAGGCTTTCAGAGAAGCAGCATTCCGATTGCGGAACGCCACCTCGAAAGTCCCGGTCTGAACGAGAAACGGCAGATCGCCGAGTTTCAGAAGGAAACGCATCTGCGGATCTTCAAAGGTCATATTGTTCTGAAGAACGTTGGTGGCGACGACCAGAAGAAGCCGCTTTGCATCGCGGATCGGCAAAGTTCCGTCGATCGAGGCCAGGGCAAGATTCCCGCGAACGGTCATTTTCCGGATTTCAAAATCCGTGAGCTTCGCCCGGCTTCCGGCCTCCGCGCAGATCCCCTGAAGACGCGGCGTATCCATCTGCAGATCATTGCGTGCGGTCTCCATGCGGAGTTCCCCCGTGTCGGTCTGGAAAACGCCTTTTGCATCGGAGGAGGGATTCTTCTTCGGAAGAGCGCCTTTTTCCCGAAGACCGTTCAGGAAGGAATCAAGCTGAAACGCGGATGAGCCGGACGTATCGGAGATGGAGGCGTACCAGTCATCGAGGATCACACCGCTTCCGCCGCTTCTGCCGAGGACGGTCTCCTTTTTTTCGGGAGCCTTCCGGAGATCGCAGGAGTAGGTGAAGCGGTTTGTGAACATCAGTTTTCCCTGTGCGGTCGAAAGAGCGTCGTGCGAGGCGCCGTTTTGCAGGATCTCCTCGGAGGAGAGTGCCAGACGGATTTTCTGTTTTCCCGGAGTCACGTCCCTGCGCAGAAAGATCAGCGCGGTCAGGAGTTCCTGTGTTTTCGCGATCGGATCGTTGTTGATGAAGAACGGCATCATCTTGGAATAGGGATTGACCGTGACAGCCGCCGCAAATCCGGTAAGCGCGTCAAAATCCTGATAGGCGGAGTATCCCCCCGTGACAAACGCCTGTTCATAACGGTAGCGGTTCCAGAACACATGCAGATGCTCGGTAATAACATACGGCACACCGTCTCTCCGCATGCTGCCGAATCCGCGGAACTCGTTGGCAGCGCTGCCGATCGAACTCTCCTGCGAGATGGTTCCGCTTCCGCCTCCGTTGTTGGTGAATCCGGTCGGATGGGCGTGGTAGCCGTTCATTGCGATGAAATCATAGTCCCGGCGCGCGACGGCGTGGCGGAAGGTCTTGCCCATATTCATCGCCGAGACCGGACCGGGATATCCGATCTCCCGCAGGAATTTCTTATAGAAGTGGAAGATTTTGTTTTCCAGTCCGCAAAGGAAGGTGTTGACATCCCTGCCATAGGAATCGGTACGGTAGAGATCGTCCTTCCGGAAAATCGGAACGGCGTCGAAGGCGGCCGGGGCCGATTCTCCCCAGGCCGACCGCAGAGCCTGGATCGTCGCATACTTTTCCTTCACAAAGGCTTTCCACTGCGGCAGAAGCGGCGCATAATCCTTGCAGAATCCGGGGGAAAGAGCGAATTCCTGTTCGTTGTAACCGACGACCATGGCAACCGTCGGATCCTCGGCAAGAGATTTTCCGGTGTAGGGATTCACATGAGTGAAGAGCTTGCGCACCCCCTCCTTCCAGATGGTCCGCACGCGTTCGCTGAAATAGATTTCGAACTTGAAATTTCCGGGATCGGCCTTGCTTCCCCAGCGGACTCCTTTGGAATAACCGAGACGATCGGTCATCGCATCCATGTTGATGTAGATGCCGTTTTTTCCGCATTCGGCGACGAGGAAATCAAAGCGGTCGAGAAAATCCGGATGAAAATCCAGATCCTTCTCTGCCTTTGTCAGCAGAATTTCGTCGAGGTAATGGATCCGGATCATATTGTACCCCGCCAGACGGAGCTGACGGACATACTCGCGGATTTTCTCCTTTGTATCGAACTGAGGCTTATTCGTCCAGAATCCGCGGAACGACGCGGCAGCCTCCGCGGAGGCGAGAAAGCGGATCGGACGGTCCGGATTCCTCTCAAATGCGAAATGGCCGTCCCGGTTGATGATGACCCGTCCGTATGTTCCGGTCGGCTTTCCGTCGTTCAGGAAGGAGAGGTCGAGAGCGGATCCGGGAATCACCCCGCCTTTCGCCGGAAGCGGCAGGATTTTCCACTCCGCATCGGGACGCATCACACGCGGTTCCGCTTTCGGCAGAGGATACTCCTGTTCCGAAAGGGTTGCGGCAAGAACGATCCAGTTTGCGGTGGATCCCGCCTCCTTTTGGAAAATCACCTTCTGGACGGCGCCGCAATCGTTCAGCCGGAAACGGGAAAGATAGACGCCCACCGGATTGCCTCCGCCGTTGTTCCACAGGGCTGCCGGAAATGCGTTCGGGTGTTTCTGCGGCATCCACCAGTTGGAGACATCGCGGCCGTTGACCACCCGCAGTTCCTGCGATCCGCGGCTTCCGATGACCGTGATCCGTCCGACCGGCGGATAGGAATCGGGGAACGTCAGCGTATGCAGGAGATAGAGATCCTTCGCCGGGCGCGCACCGGCGCCAAGATCCACTTCCACGGAGTTCAGTCCGTTCGGAAGGCGTCTGTTTGCAAAGGTCATCACGCATTTTCCGCCGTTCTTTTCCGGATCTATCAGGCGGAACGGAACGTTTCCGAAAGCGGACTGTTTCCAGCGGAATTTTGCGGCGTCGTTTTCCGGCCCCTGATCGGACCATCCGCCCTTCCCGTCTCCCGCGACAGGATCGTGATAGCCCATGTTGGCGGCTTCCGAAAGATCCAGCACCGTATCGCCCGTATCCAGGCGGAGACTGCGGTACTGAATCACGCCGGTTCCCCCCTGAAGGCCGAGAAACAGACTTGCGGAAACGATCTTCTGCGGGATGTCGAAAGATCTGGAAACATGCTTCCATCCAAATTTCCCCGGTTCCATGTAGATGCCGAAATAATCATATTTCCCGTTCGGAAGCCGGACGGAGAGCATCAGTTTTCCGCCCTGCCATTTCTGATAGACCTTCACATCCCGCCGGACTTCCGCGGAGAGCGTGATGCGCCGTCCTGCAATCCGGGCCGGATCAATGGCCCGGGAAATTCCGTAGACATGCGAATCCACCGGGTTTTCCAGACGGATTTCGAGAACACTTCCGCCATCATCCGCAGGGACAGCGCGGGCGATCGTCTCCGCGCCGGAGCTCCACCCTTCCAGACCGCCGGTCTGTTTCACTCCCAGATCCAGCACCTCACCGGCAGCCGGGAGAGCAAACGCTCCCGTCAGCAGCAGAATCAAACTCTTGAAGCGCATCATTTCTTCCTTTTGAAAATTAACATTACTAGGCATTTGTTATAATTATACATCATTTCTGATTTTTTGTCAACCCTTTTTTGGCATGAAAAGTCTGAAAAAATTATTTTTCAAGGAAAATTCAGTTGGAAATTGATATTTTTCAAAATGGTGATATGGTACGCATGAAATGGTAACAAATGAACATAAATGAACACATGAGGGAGCCGATGTCAACAGGGAAAAGCGCGGTTGCGGAATATATGAAGATTCGCCGGCACATTCTGAATCTGGTGGCAAAAGCGGGGAATGAATCGGTCCAGCTTCCGACGGCGCTGGAACTGTCGAAGCAGTTCGGAGTCTGCCGGCAGACGGTCGGGAAAGCGCTGAAGCAACTGGCGGAAGATCATTATGTGATCGGAAAACCGGGACTGGGGACATTCACCAATCCGAAAAAGAAGTTCCGTTTTCTCCTCCAGAAAAACGCCCGGACAATCGGAATCATCATCGGCGACGGAATGGTCATTGAAATGGATGACTATCTGGCGAAACTGGTTGCCGCCTGTCTGGTGGAAAGTTCCGTCCATCCCTCGTTTGTCCGGACAATCAATCTGACCTCGTCCAAACCGGATGCGGTCCTCAAGGAGGTTCGGAACGAGGCCCTCGACGGACTGATCTGGCAGAATCCGCCCCGGCAGTTTTTCCCGGTTCTGGAGGAAATCCGGAAAACCGGAACGGGAGTTGTCGTCATCGGCTCACGTCCGCCGGAGAAGATCAGCAGCGTGAATTTCGATGTCCGGCAGATCGGGTACGAATCCGGGAAGTTTCTGCTCGAAAGCGGAGGGAAGCAGTTCCTCATTCTGCAGGATGAATATCCGTGGAATCTCTCGGGCGACGGATTCCGGGAAGCATTCCAGGAGACGGGAATCCCTCTGAATGAAAAACTGTTCCTGCGCGGAGATTCGATCCGGGAAAAACTGAAACTGATCTTCGAACTTGGAATCCCCATCGACGGAATTGTCAATCCGCTGTTTTTTTACGATGATCTTGCGGAGATCGCCAATCCGGCGGAATTCGATCTCCGCCGCCCTCTTCACGTCTGCCGGGATACCATCGCAGAGAGTTTCCCGGAATTTCACGGGTTCGTCTACACGTTTGATTTCGCCGCACTGGCAAAAGAAGCGGCCGTCCTCCTCCGGAAACAGATGGAAAAGACCGATCCGGAGATCTACCACAACTGCATTCCGACTCCGGTCAGACCGTTCGAGAAAATCCCGAACCGGTCCTCCCCGCTCTCCTGACCCCGCCGGATCCGCCCGCGGAAAAGTTTTTTTCCAAAAACCGCTGCTCCGGGGATTGACATTTTTCAGATTTTGTGCTATAATTAAAAAGAAATGCTAATAAATGCTAATCAAAAAATCGGTTTTGAATATGAAAAAAGAGAGGCCTCCTGTTGCGGAATACATGAAGATCCGCCGTTACATGCTGAATTTTGTGGAGCAGGCGGGGGAGAAGTCGATTCAGGCGCCGACGATTCTGGAGCTTTCGCGGAAATTCGGAGTGAGCCGCCCGACGGTCAGCAAAGCGATGAAGATGCTGACGGACGACGGCTACATCATCGGCCGTCCCGGACTCGGGGCGTTCACGAATCCGGCAAAAATCAATCGCTGTCAGGTGCAGAAATACCGAAATGTCGCCCTGATTGTCGGAGACGGAATGCAGGTTCATTTTGTGCCGTATCACCTGGAGCTTCTCGGACGGATCGGAATCGGGATTTCGAATCTGAATTTTGAAATCACGTTTCTTCAGCTCTCCTCGCATCAGACGGGGGCGATTGCGGATGAGATTGCAGCAGTCCCCTTTGACCTTCTGCTGTGGATTGTTCCTCCACCCGAACTCTCTCCGGTGATCCAGCTGCTGCGCGGAAAAGGAAAACGGGTGATTGTTCTGCAAAACGATCCGGACTGCGGCAATCTTTATTTCGATTATGAGGCTTTCGGATACCGGATCGGGAAAAAACTGCTTGCGGAAGGGCGGCGCAGAATTGCGTATCTGCTGAACACCGAAGCCTGGTCGCGCCCTCTGATCGGGCTGCAGAAGGCGTACCGGGAGGCGGGAATTGAACTGGATTCAAGTTTGTTTTTCCCCGATATGATCCGTCTGTGGCAGAAACTGGAAAAGCTGCTGAACTCGCCGGGAAAAGTGGATGCGGTCTTCAGCGCGGTTTGTCCGACCAGTGTTTTTCTGCCGTTCTACCGCAGCCTCTCTCCGGAAACCCGCGCAAGGGTCCGCTTCATCGTGGAGGAGGACGGACAGAAGGCGGAACAGTTCTCCGGATGGATCTTCCGAACCCCGTTCCAGAAAATGGCGGATGAAATCTGCCGCCTGATCCGCCTGGAATGTGACGGAATCCCCCAGGATCAAACCAAAATCGGAATCAGTCTCGAAGAAAAGGAACTCTAAGGAAGGAGTGGAAGCATGAAACCGCGGAAAAAACATCCGGATCCGCATCGGCCGGAAAAGATGAAATTTACTTTGATTGAACTTCTAGTTGTAATTGCGATCATCGCAATTCTTGCAAGTTTCCTGCTTCCAGCTCTGGGGAGTGCGCGGGCGAAGGCGCGGGTGGTCAGCTGCGGAAATACAATGAAAACACTCGGAACTGCGGCTCAGCAGTATGCGGCGGATTTTGAAGATTTCTGGGTTCCGTACAATCATCCCGGAATCTCAAAATGGTTTGGGAATCCGGTTTATCATCTGTATGCCAACTTTCCCCGGCATAAGACGAGTCCTCAGTTTGTCCTGCGCACGGCGTTGTGTCCGGAGCCGTTTGCGGAAGAGGTGGACAGTGGAATTGAGTCCAAATATGCCAAGCTGGAGAATGCCTACGGAATTCCTTACAGCGGAAGCGGCTGTGAATTTTATCCGGGGGGAACCGGAGTGGAATACACGCTCTACCGGCTCAACAAAATCCGGACGCCATCGGCGCGGTTCGGATTTCTGGAGAGCTGCTGCGGCGGACGCGTGTACAACTATACCAGTTCTCTGAGTCGCTGGCTGTCAAAACCTCCGGACGAAGCAGATCGGGACGGGGACATCGCCTACCGTCATGGAGGGGGCCTGCAGGCCAACTGCATCTTTTTCGACGGCCATCTTGAACTGAGGCCGCACACACGAATCGACGGAACGAACTATTCCAATTCTCATCCGAATTATTATCTCTGGAGACCATACTGGTAACTTGCAACCCACAGGAGTTCTGATATGCAGTTTTGCAAACGATCCATTCTGTTTGCCGCCCTTCCGCTGGTTCTGAGTGCGGCAGATCCCGTATTCTACATGCCGATGGACGGCTCCGCGGACGTTCTCGGGAAAGACGGGAAAAAGATCACCGCCGGCATTGTCCACGGACAGGCGGGCTATCATCCGGGCGTGATCGGACAGGCGCTGGATGTGAAGCGCCATGCCTACGATCAGGTAACCGCAGTCACGTTCAAGCGTCTGCCGGAGCTTGACACCGGGGACGGAACAGTCTCCTTCTGGTTCAAGCCCCACTGGAAGGAGACCGATCCCGAACTGTATCCGATCTTCACCGGACGCGACGACGCATGGAAGTTCCGGTTCTATCTGCTCAAACAGAAAAACGGAGTCATCGAACTTTCCGTCTGTGCGCCGGGACAGGTGCAGATCCTCAAAAAGAATCTTTTCAAGCAGGAGGAGTGGACTCATGTCGCCTTCACCTGGGTCCGGGCAAAGAACGAAGCTCGTCTCTATATCAACGGCCGGGAAGCCGGCAACCGGACCAAACCGGGAGCGTATCAGAAGCTCCCCGCCAGGAAACTCAATTTCTTCTGCGGTCAGGAGAGCACCGACCGCTTCAAGGCCACAGTCGGAAACGGACTCTATGATGAGATCAAATTCTTCGACCGCGCATTGGATCCCTCGGAAATCTTCCTGCTCGCTTCCGGAGGGAAGAAGGAGAAAAAGCTCTCTCTTCCCCTGGATTCGATACGCCGGAAGGGAGAAGGATTTGAATTTGCGTTCCGCTATCCGGAAGCGCGTCTGCCCGGACCGAAACAGCTTCTTGTTCTGAGCGGCGCGGATTCCGGGAAAAAAATCACCCTTTCCGCGATGGGAGCCTCCGGCCGGATCGCGCTGATCGCGGAAAACGGGGGAAAGACGCAGACGGTGGAATCGTGCTATACGCTCCCGCTCAATGTTCCGCACAAAGTCACACTGAAACAGGACGGAAAAACGTTGACGGTCCTTCTGGACGACGCCTTTCAGGGGAAGTTCACGATGCCGACGCCGTTCGGAACAATCGTCCGTGCGGAAGGCGCGGAGGGGATGACCCTCCTTCCGCCGGAGAGCGTCCCTTCGAAGGAGGAGACTGCGCGCCTTTCAAACACGGCGGTCCATCCTGTCGAACAACCGCTCTGGGATCTTTCGGACGCGCAGAAAACGCAGGACGGGGTCCGCAGCGGGGTCTGTCTGAACGGATACTGGCGCGTGATCCCGGTCAACGATTACTCCTGGGCGCCGCCCGCCGGAGAGTGGGGCTATATGCGCGTTCCGGGAAGTTACCGTTCGCCGCTCTACCAGATTTACCGCGACCGGGACGGGAAACTGGTTTCCGCGGACTGGAAATGGAACAAGCAGCCTCTGATCAAGTATCGTGCAGCCTGGTACCAGAGGGGGTTTGAAGTTCCGGCCGATCTGCGGAAGAAGGGAGAACGGATCTATCTGAATTTCACGAATCTCAACGCCGACGCCGGACGGGTCTATCTGAACGGAACGCTGATCGACTCGTTCCGTCAGGATTTCAAAAACTTCACGGTGATTCCGAATGCGCGCCGTCTTGACGTCACAGATCTTCCGGCAAAAGACGGGAAATATATCCTGACCCTGTTTCTCGACCGTCACTATGTCAATCTGTGGCAGGGGGTGCCGAGCATCGGAGATCATGGAGAAATTGCGCTGGATGATGTCTGGCTGGAAACTGCGCCGTCGAAGATTGCGCTGAAAAGCGCCGTGGCCTTTCCGTCGTTCCGGAAAAAGAGTCTCTCTCTGCGCGCACGGGTGCAGAATCCGTCCGGAGAAAAAGGGGAAGCGGCGGTCCGGTTTGATTTCCGGCGCAACGGGAAAACAGAGAAATCATCCGTCCGGAAATTCACGCTCGACGGCTCTCCGGAACAGGTGGTTCTTTTTACGGACAGCTGGAAAAATCCGGTGCTGTGGGATGTCGAACATCCGAATCTCTACCGGATGAGCGTCTCCCTGGTCCGGAACGGGAAGGATGCCGACACGCTTCCTGCAAAGGATTTCGGATTCCGCGAATTCCGGGTGGAGAACGGCGAATTCCGGATGAACGGCAACAAGACGCGGCTGCGGATGTGGACCAGTCCGGGTCTGGGCCGTCTGCGCTACTATTACGGGAATCCGCGGGCGATCGGCCAGTATGTGGCGCACATCAGGGAGATGAATTACGACACGGTCCGCTTCGATCCGTTCCGGAAGGATTCACAGGTCGCCTGGGACGACTATCTGAACGAGTCCAACCGTCAGGGCCTCTACAATCTCTTCCAGATGCCGCCCTACGAGGACGAGGAACTGACCGGATATACAAAGGAAGTGATCCGTTTTCTGGAACACTACGGGAACCATCCGAACATCCTGATGTGGTATACCGACTTCAACACCTGCGGCTACGCATGGGGTCAGGATCCGGCGAAACTGAATGATACCTCCTACGTTCCGCTTGCAGTTCTTCCGGCGCGGAAACGGGCGCAGACCGCGGAGAAGGTGATGCGCGCACTGGATCCGAGCCGGGAACTGTTCCAGCATGCGGGAGCGAATTCGGGAAAGATCTTCACCTCGATGAACTACCAGTCGCTCGGCACGCCGCTTCAGGAGCAGGAGGACTGGCCGAAACAGTGGTCGGAAAAACATACGCAGCCGCTGATGGTGGTGGAATCAGCGTTTCCGTATCCAGCCCAGTTCTGGCACTTCGAGACAGGAGGTCACGCCCGGAGCGGATTTGAACTTGGAGCGGAGCATGCGGCCCGCTATTTCGGCGACGCGGTGTTTGCACGGGAAGTCCGTCCGGTTCCCCATGCGGACCACTGGCTGAATTCTCCGTACGCGAACTGGAACCGCAACATGTTTGATCTGGGAGCGATGCTGTATCGGAACGTAGTCAAGGCATGGCGCGCCTACGACATGTCGGCGCTCGGCGACTTCCCCGGAGAGCGCGATATGGCCCGCACCGCCCGCACCTTCGACCATCACAACGTCGTCTACGAGGTGGACAACG
The DNA here is from genome assembly GCA_949297765.1 of uncultured bacterium. Lineage (GTDB taxonomy): Bacteria > Verrucomicrobiota > Lentisphaeria > Victivallales > UBA1829 > UBA1829. The sequence continues at coordinate 103,844 of CASFTV010000015.1, forward strand.
AGGTCAAGACCGCCGGGCTCAAACCGGACATTCCCGTCGGCTGGAGCGAAACGCAGAAACATCTTCTGACCGACTACTCCCTCCCCGAAGGACTCGGCAAGATCATCCGCGCCTCCTTCGAGCCGCTCCTGATCTTCCTCGGCGGCATGCCGGAAGACTTCACAAACAAGGATCACGCGTTCTTCTCCGGCGAAACGTTCCGCAAGAGCGCGGTCATCGTCAACGACCGCACGACGCCGCAGACCGTCACCTGCCGCTGGGAGCTTGCGGTGAATGGACAGACCGTCCAGAAAGGGGAATCCACGCAGACCGCCGCGCCGGGAGCCATTCTCAAAATTCCGATTCCGCTCACCGCCCCGAAGGTCTACAAACGCACCGATGCGGAACTGCGTCTGACGGCGCTGAAAGACGACGTCCTGATTCTGGAAGACTCCTTCCGTCTGCAGTTCTTCCCGAAACACACCCGGCCGGATTTCCGCGACATCTCCGCCGGACTCTACGATCCGGAAGGCGCAACGGAGGTCATGCTGAAACAGGCGGGCTTCCCCTTCCGCAAAGTCTCTACGCTCGACGACGTGAAATCCTGCCGTCTTCTGATCATCGGTAAAAATGCGCTGAAGGATGCCAATCCGGAGCTTCTGAAGCAGGTGGAGGAGGAGCGTCTGATCGAACGCGGACTGAAAGTGCTGATCTTCGAACAGCAGCCCTGCAATCTGGCGAATCTGGTGTTTGAATCGCCGAGCTACCGCAATGCGTTTCTGCGCCGGCCGGAAAGTCCGTACGCTGCGGGCCTGAAGGAGGAGGACTTCAGCAACTGGCGCGGCGCGGCGGATTCGGTTCCGGCGTTTGTGCTGTCCGCGGAGAACAGCCCGCACTATCCGCGCTCGAAATGGAAATGCGGAAACGGCGGAATCGTCAGCGGCAACGTGATCCGGAAACCGAGCTACGGCAACTTCCGGACAATCGTCGACTGCGGATTCAATCTGATGTTCGCCTCGCTGATGGAGCTTCGGAAAGAACACGGGCTGGTGCTGTTCTGTCAGCTCGACGTGACCAACCGCTACCGCAGGGATCCGGTTGCCACGCGTCTTGTGGACAATCTGCTGACCGAAATGGGCAAACGGTTTGTTCCGGTCGGCCCTCAGCGAGCTGGCTATCTCGGCGATGAAAAAAATGAAGCGATCCTCAAACGCATGGGCATGAACTGCCGGAAACTGACGCCGGATCGTCTCTGGGAAATCGGCGGTCTGCAGGTGCTGATCCTCGGAGCGGATCCGGTCCCGGAAAACCGGCGGACCGAGCTGAAGAAATGGCTTGCACGCGGAATAACGGTGATCGCCCTGCCCGGTGCGCCGCTGGAGCTCCTGCCCGGCGGACTGAAACGCGGGACAAAGGAACTCTTCCGCGCATCGGTTCCGAAAAACGATCCGGTGTTCGCCGGGATTCCGGAGGCGGATCTCTATTTCCGCGAAGCGCGGAATCTTCCGGTCCTGACGGAGGCGCCGGACTGGATCGTCGCCACAAAACCCGCGCTGTTCGCAAAACTGGATCGGATCACGACAGCGACTGTCGTTCTGAATCTCCCGCCGGATGGAATCGACGGTCTCTGGAATCCGGAAAAGGTGGCGCGCGTCTGGTCGGCCATCTTCACGAACATGAACATCGGTCTCGGGAAGGATCTGAAGCTGTTCACCGCGCAGAAATCGCGTCACAACACGCTCCGCTTCTGCTACGGAAAGGCCGTTCCGGAAAACTGCGGGCTCCGGTTCGATCCGGAAAACAACGGGAAAGCCGACGATCCGAAGGGGTTTGTCCCGATCAAACTCGGGCTTTCGTGGGAAGCGCAGGGCCGGCAGACTCCCAATCCGCATTATGTCTACCCGGCGGAGACTCCGAAAGGTCTGAAGCGTCCCTACGACGGTTACGCATGGTACCGCTGCACGGTGAAAATCCCGGAATCCTGGAAAGGACACACCATCCGGCTTGTCGGCGGCCCGGTCGACGACTGCGACTGGACGTACTGGAACGGAACAAAAATCGGCGAAACCACCTTCCACACCCATCCGAAGCCCTACGAAGCCAAACGGAACTACCCGATTCCGGAAAAGCTTGTGAAATTCGGCGGGGAAAACACGCTTGTGATCCGGGTCTTCGACCGCTGGGGCGACGGCGGCGTGACCGGTCCCCTCACCGTGATCGCCGAGGACGCAAACGCATCCGATTCCTGGTCTCCCTACATCGACAAGCTCGATTTCTACGATGTGGACGCATTCCACAACTGGTAAGCGCCGTTCCGCCGCCTTCCGTCTCCACGTTCCGGGGACGGAGGGCGTTTTTTTCTACATCCGCACCGCAATGATCCCTGCGACAATCAGGATCAGCGCCGCCTTCTGCATCCCGGAAAGTTTCTCCTTCAGGAAGAAGCGCGTGTAAAGCGCGTAGACAAAAATCATCACCGCTCCCGCCACCGGATAGACAATTCCCGCCTTTCCGATCCGTCCCATCAGGTTCAGCGTCGGAAACAGCAGTCCGTAGGACGCGAACGCGGCGACTCCCCACGCTCCGCCGATCCGGCAGACCTTTCCCCACGCAACCGTTTCTTTTCTCCGCGCCAGCGCCCAGATCCCGAAACAGACGCAGTTGACCAGGAACAGAATCAGCGCACTCATCAGCGGATGGAGAACGGGAGCCCGCCCTGCGGAATGAACCGACGGCCAGATGATGCAGATCTGACTTGCCCCCGCACAGCAGGAGGAAAGAAGCGCCATCAGCAGCCGTCCATGCTTCACCCGTTCCCCGGCTTCCGCGTGCCGGTTCATCGCCGACAGCACCACCGTGACGATCAGACAGAGAATCCCGATCGCGTTCCAGCAGGAGAGCGCCTCGCCCCAGACCGCGACACTCCACAGGAACGACACCGCAAACCCGACTCTGGAAAGCGCAAAATACAGGGCGCATCCTCCCCGGCTCAGATTCCGCATCGTCAGAAATTGCGAAGCGGCGTTCAGCACCGCTCCGGCGACAATGGCGGCGATCACGCGTTCCGCCCCCTCCGGCACGCGGAGTTCCCCCGCAATCCCCAGGGTCAGAACGGTCAGAAGCGCCGCCAGAACGGAGCCGATGAAAAAGAACAGCTCCCCGCGGCATCCGCTGCGCCGTGCAAACGTCAGCGTGATTCCGATGGCGGTCCAGCAGCCGCCGACCATCAGCAGAAGAAGGAATCCCGGAAACATTCTCTTTGTTCCTGTTATGTAAAATTCAAGGGACTGAACCCCAGATTTCACGTTTTTTTGTTTTTTCACGTTTTCTAAACTCATTTTTGTCTTTTGAAGACAA
>CASFTV010000016.1 GCA_949297765.1 uncultured bacterium
AGAATTTACCGGGAGAGGGTCTGAAACACACCTTCATAAGAGAAAAGTGGAGATTCTCCGCTTTCGGGCAAAACACGAGTTGAGCTCAAAATTACCCCCAAAACGAAAAAACCGACCAGAAGACCGATCGGTGGAGAATCAGGAAAATGGTCGGAGTGACAAGATTCGAACTTGCGACCTCTACGTCCCGAACGTAGCGCTCCAACCAGGCTGAGCTACACTCCGACTCCTTAAATCCGTATCCAGCTTCCGCTGATACCGCCTTTAATATACAGCTCCCATCCTCTTTTGCAAGCGAAAATCAGAAGATTTTCCCGATATTTTTCACAGGACCCGTCGATGAACGAATCACAAGGGCCGTCGGAAGAACCTCCCGCTTTAATTCCGCTTTCCCATTGGAAGCAAGATAACAGTCGATGGATTCCGCCGCTCGCATCCCCGCCTCCCGGCTCGGATGAAACACCGTCGTCAGCGACGGTATGAGATACGCACTCATCGGATAATTATCAAAACCAATCACAGAAAAATCCTCCGGAACCCGAAGCCCAAGCTCATTTGCCGCTTTCAAAACAAGCTGCGCCTGAGCGTCATCGGTCGTCATCATCGCGGTCAGCTCCGGATGCGACCGAAGATATTCCTTGAGTTCCCGGAGCATCGTTTCCAGATCCGCCGAGCTCCGGAACTCCGGCGGACGGATACACCCCGATTCCTTCAGAGTCTCCTCATACGCCCGGAATCGCTGAAGATGATTCAGTGTAGGATGCACCGTACTGAAATAGGCAATGTGTCGATGCCCAAGAGAAAGAAGATGGCAGACCGCAGCGCGCGAACCCGAATAAGAATCGTTGTCGATGAACCCGATATTCGGAAAATCCGTCGATTCGTCCACCAGCATCACCGGAAGGCCGGAGGCGGAAAGTTCCGGCAGCTCCTCCCGGAAATTCGCCGGAATAATCAGAATGACTCCCGAACACTGCTGGTCCCGGAGAAGCTGCAGAAGAGTCTCTTTGCTCCGGGGATGATAGATAATGGTACACGGCGTCAGATCATGGTCCTGCAGATAGGTGAAAATCCCCGCAAGAACCTCCGTGTGATAGTGGGAAAATTTCGGCGATGCACTCACAATCGCAATGCGCGGCTTCCGCTGGGATGGATAGTTCACCTTGAAGTCGTATTCCCGAAGTTTGCTCCGTACAAGACGGCGTTTCTCTTCGCTGACTCCGGCTCGGTTGTTGATTACCCGGGAAACCGTCGCCGGTGAGAGCCCCAGTTCCTCCGCAATACTGGTGATGCTCAAAACTCCACGCTTGCGTCCCATAACCGGCCTTTCTCCTGATCAAAACGTTTTCCTGTTCTCTTTTTCAATGTACAGGAAAGAAAAAAAAAGTCAAATTATTTTGCGAAAAAAAATTTTCATGGCTTGTTTTTGTTCGACAGCAGCTTTATAGTAGTCCCGGAAAATAATTTTTCGCAAAATAATAAAGCAAACAGTCATTCAAAGGAGTTTGAAGATGTCTGAGATTCAACTGAACGGATCATGGTTTCTTTCCTTCCGGGATCCGGAAAACGGTGCCGAACACACGATTCCCGCACAGGTGCCGGGCAATGTCCTCGGCGATCTCCATCGGGCGGAGCGGATCCCCGATCCGTTTTTCGGATGCAATTCCGAAACGCTGCGCCCCTATGAATTCATCGACTGGGAATACCGGACCACGTTTCCCGCTCCGGTTCTGCAGCCGCGCGAACGTCTGGAGCTGGTCTTTGAAGGAATCGACACGTTCGCGGAAATTCTGATCAACGGAGTCCGGATCGGGGAGGCCGGCAATATGGTCATCGCCCACCGTTTCCCGGTGGATCCCGGAATCCTGAAAGAAGATGGAAATGAACTTCTTGTCCGCATTGCAAGTACACTGAACCGGGCCCGTTCGTTCCCGCTCCCCGCCTACACGCACGCGGGAAGGTGCTGCTATGAGGGGCTTTATCTGCGCCGTCCGATGCATACCTATGGATGGGACATCGCTCCGCGGCTGGTCGGCGCCGGAATCTGGAGAAAGGTTTATTTCGATGTCATCAAACCCGAACGCTGGACGGATCTCTATCTCGCGACAACGGAACTGAAGCCGAAATCAGCGGTTCTTTCCCTCCACTGGAATTTTGAATCGGATGCGCCCTCGCTGATCGGGTTCGAGGCCCGCATGACTCTCTCCTGCCGCGATCACCGCTTCGAAAAACGTTTCCCGCTGTTCTTCACCGGCGGAACGGAGAATTTCGATGTGGAAAATCCCCTTCTCTGGTTCCCGCTCGGTTCCGGTGAACAGAATCTCTATACCGTGAAGCTGGAACTGATCCGGAACGGATCCGTAGTGGATGAAAAATGCTGGAAAACGGGAATCCGGACCATCAAACTGAATCGGACGGAAATGCTCGACGGCGAAGGAAAGGGGGAGTTCGTTTTCCTGGTCAACGGACGGAAAATCTTCATCAAGGGATCCAACTGGGTCCCCTCCAACGCAATTCACGGAGAGAAGCCGGAACGGGTGGAGCAGGCCCTTGAACTGTTCGTCGATCTCGGATGCAACATGGTGCGCTGCTGGGGCGGAAACATCTATGAGGACGAGGATTTCTTCCGATTCTGCGACGAACACGGCCTCCTCGTCTGGCAGGATTTCATGTTCGCATGCGAGACCGCTCCGCAGGACGAGGCGTTTCTGGAATCTGTCCGGAAAGAGGCCGAATCGGTGGTCCGCGCCCTCCGGAATCATCCGTCGCTGGCGCTCTGGTGCGGAGACAATGAGTGCGACGAGCTGTTTTTCTATTCCCCTCTCCTGAAACGTCTCCGTCCCTCCATGAACCGGATCACGCGGGAGATCCTGCCGCGCGCCGTGGCGATGTTCGATCCGGTCCGCGACTACCTCCCGAGTTCTCCGTTCCTTTCCGACACCATCAAACAGCTCAATGCCCGTTATCGTTCTCCGGAACAGCATCTCTGGGGGCCGCGCGATACATGGAAGGGGCGCTTCTACAAGAACAACACCGCGGTTTTCGCCAGCGAAATCGGATATCACGGCATGACCGATGTCGGCAGCATCCGCAAGTTCATTCCGGAAGCGGAACTGAACGACCGGCATGGCCCCGCGTGGACCTGCCACTCGTCGCAGGCGTTCGGCCTTCCCTGCTACCGGAACGGACTGATGGAAAATCAGTCGAAAGGCTTCTGGGGCTATCTCGCAGAGGATCTGACGGAGTTCATGAAGTGTTCGCAGATCGTTCAGGCCGAGGCGTTCAAATACCTGATCGAACTGTTCCGCGCAAAAAAATGGGAGAAGACCGGACTGATCTGGTGGAATGTGATCGACTGCTGGCCGCAGTTTTCGGACGCCGTCGTGGACTATTACCATGTCCGCAAGCTCGCGTACTACTACATCAAGAATGCGCAGAAGCCGCTGAGTCTGATCGTGAGCGATCCGGAGGCGTGGAACTGCCGTCTTACGGCTGTCAACGATCAGCCCGTTCCCGCCGCCGGGCATTACAGGGTGTCGGATCTCGTTTCCGGCGAGCTGTTCGCGGAAGGGGAGTTCTCGGTCGCCGCGGAATCCGCCTGTGAAGCGGCGGCCTTCCCGGTCTGTCTCGGGGAACAGCGCATGCTCCTGATCGAATGGGTCTGCAACGGAAACACCGAATACAACCACTATCTGCTCGGTTCGGCTCCCTTCTGCTTCAAAACCTATCTTGAATGGCTGAAGATTCTGGATGAGAAGATCTATACGGCGCTCGGGAGACGGGAATGGTGAAAAAACGTTTCGCCGCCGGATTCGACATCGGGGGAACAAAATGTGCGGTCCTTCTCGGAGAACTTGACGGAGAGAAGATCCGCGTCATCGGGAAAAAACGGTTCGCGACGGCGGATTTCCGCGATCCCGTCCGCTGTCTCTCGGAGATGTGCCGCCTTCTGAACGGACTTCTGCAGGAACTCCGTCTGAAAAAGCGCGACGTGATCGGAATCGGGATCAGCTGCGGAGGGCCGCTGGATTCGGAGAGCGGAATCGTCCTCTCTCCGCCGAATCTGCCCGGCTGGGACGCCGTCCCGGCCGTCGCGATCGCGGAACGCGAAACCGGACTGCGGGCAAAACTGGAAAACGATGCCAACGCCTGCGCACTCGCTGAATGGAAGTTCGGCGCCGGAAAAGGATGTGCAAACATGGTGTTCCTGACTTTCGGAACCGGACTCGGCGCGGGAATCATCGCCAACGGCCGTCTGCTTTCCGGACATTCGGGAATGGCGGGGGAATGCGGTCATCTCCGTCTGGCCCGTTCCGGTCCGATCGGATACGGGAAAGCCGGATCGTTTGAGGGTTTCTGCTCCGGAGAGGGAATCGCTCAGCTCGGACGTGCAAGAGCCGCAAAAGCATTGAAAAAAGGCTCTCCTCCCGCATGGTGTCCGACGGAGGCGGATCTGCCGAAGGTCACAGCAAAACTGCTCGGCGATGCCGCCGAACATGGTGACACCGAAGCCCTCGCGGTCTACCGGGAAAGCGGACGCCGTCTCGGAGAGGGTCTTGCGTTTCTGATTGACATTCTCAATCCGGAGTGCATCGTGATCGGCAGCGTCTTCGCCCGTTCCGAAAACCTGCTGCGGCCGGAAATGGAACGGCGGATTGCCGGAGAGGCTCTCCCCGCTTCTGCGCGCGTCTGCCGGATCGTTCCCGCAGCACTCGGGGAAAGCGTCGGAGACATCGCTTCCCTTTCGATCGCCGTCGAAGCCTTCGCCCGTCCGCCGGAGGCATAGAGCGGTCAAAGTTCCTTTGTCATTTCATCCGCGCGGATGCCGTTGCTCAGCGTGATCTCTTTTTCGAGCCGGTATCCGCATTTCCGGTAGAAGCCGGTCGCATTCCGGCCGGAGTGGATCCGCATGATCCGGATTCCGTGTTTTCGCGCAGCCTCTTCCCAGGCCCGCAGGAGGGAGCGTCCGATCCCCCGGCCGGCCGCCTCCGGTGCGACATAAAGCGCCGCCCGGATGATTTGAAAATCGGAACAGGTGCAGAATCCGAGAATGCCGCTTTCCGACTCCGCCACGATGAAAAATGCGGAATGGAGGATGAGCTCCCGGACCATTTCCGGCGTTTTCCCCGAACACCGGGCGGCCAGTTCCTCCGCCGTGTAGTGCACCGCGCAGAGAGTCCGGATGCTCTCCACCCAGATCTTTGCGATTGCGGGCGCGTCGTTTTCTCTTGCGTTCCGCAGAGTCCATGAGTCCATGATTTCCGCTCCTTTGCCGCAGATTTCCCGTGGGCGTGCGGAGTAAGATACCATGAAACATCTCGTTTCGCAAATGCTGCGGCGGTTTTGAAAAACGTTTTTCCGCGGAAGTTCCGGGCTTGCATTTTCCAGAAGAACCCGTACAGTATCCGGAAAAGGCGGATTCTTCCGGATGCGGAAGAGAAAGGAATCTTATGAAGGAGACATCAAAACTCATGCTCTGGAGCACGGAACGGCCCGCGCTGGATCCGGAGAAGAATTTTCAGCCGTACATGAACACATATCTTCTGGATGACGGCGCGGTGCATGGTGCCGTTGTCATTTTCCCCGGCGGAGGATATCAGGTCAAGATGATGACCTACGAGGGGGAGGATGTCGCACTCCGGTTCAATGAACTCGGATTTCATGCGTTTGTGGTGGACTACCGCTGCGGAATGGGGGCGTATCCGTTTCCCGCTCCCGTGGAGGACGCACTCCGGGCGGTCAAGCTGGTCCGAGGCCATGCGCAGGAGTGGAAGATCCGTCCCGACCGGATTGCGACGCTCGGGTTCTCCGCGGGCGGACATCTCTGCTGCTCGACCGCGGTCTGGTTCGACAAAATCGCCGCGGACAATGGAGACGAATACGATTCCGTCTCCGCCCGTCCCGATGCGGTGATTCCATGTTATTCCGTTGTTTCCGCGTTTGCGGCTCCATGCCCGCATGTGGGGTCGTTCAGGAATCTGCTGAATACGGAAGAGCCGTCCGAAGCGGATCTGCACCGGCTTTCCTGCGATGAATCCGTCAATGCGGATACCCCTCCGGCGTTTCTCTGGCACACGGTCGAGGATGCGGTGGTCCCTTATGAGAACGCGCTCCGTTTTGCGGAGGCGTACCGGCGGAACGGCATTCCGTTCGAGCTGCATCTCTATCCGTATGGTCCGCACGGACTCGGACTCGGGACACAGGATGCTTTTGCCGAGGTTCGTTCGTGGCCTGCGCTCTGCGCCGAATTCCTGAACAAAATTCCTGCTGTTCCGGGATGCTGATTCCCGGTCAGGCGGCGGAGGTTTCCGCCGCCGGGGATGCGTTCTGCGGTTCGGCGATTTCCTGACCGATCAGCTCCATCAGGATGTCGTGCAGGGTCAGCATGCCGACGAGACGTCCCTTCTCATCCTTGACCATCAGGAGTTTGGAATCGAAACTGACGATGTTTTCGATGAGCTCCAGCTGGGGAATGTTTTCGGAGATCGTGTTGATCGGGCGGATCGCCTTGTGCCAGTCCTCCGTGCAGTGCAGGAGGTCCTTGGCGTTGACGCAGCCCATGATTTCCATCGGATTTTCCGCGCGGCAGACCGGATAGCGGGTGTGCTTGTATTCCGCAATCTTCTGGAGCACCTTTTCATGACTCCAGGTTTCGGAGAAGACCTTGACCTGCGACATCGGGAGCATCAGTTCTTCGATCGTCCGCTTCCCGAGCGTCGGCGCGTTGCGGATGATCTGCTCCTGCACGTCGGAAATATGATCCTCTTCCCGAGCAATGGTCGCCAGGGCCGAGATCTCTTCGACGGCGGTCTCTCCCGCGTCCTCCGGATCCTGTTTGTATTCAAACGGCCGGTTGATGAAATGGATCAGCCAGATCAGCGGTGCCAGTGCCCAGATCAGAAAATTGAGCGTCGGTGCCGCCGCACGGACAACAAAGGAATTGAAACGGACTCCCAGCGTCTTGGGAAGAATTTCCGTATATTGAACCATGACCAGGGTGAAGAGCAGGGAAAACAGCCAGATATAGCCGGTCCCGAACAATTTGTCGAATTGTGCGCCGGCGATGGCGGCTCCGCAGGTATGGGCTGTTGTGTTCAGAATCAGAATCACTGCAATCGGACGTTCGATATCGTCCTTGAACTTCTGGCAGAGAGAACCGATGAAGGGATTTTTCCGGGAAATTACCGCCAGCTTGCTCGGTGTGAGACTGAGCAGCGCGGCTTCCATGACAGAACATAAAAATGAGATTGAGAGGGCGACGGCGATACTTGCGATAAAGAGTATCATACAGTTCCTTTTGTTATGGACGGCCGATTCTTTCCGCCGGACGCCGTTGGTTGATAAAATGACACGGGGCGGATTCCCGACAAATAAACAACTATAACGCCTCTTTTCCTGAAATCAAGCATTGTTTTACGATATTTTTCTCTTCGGTGGATTTTTTCTGTTCTTCCGGCCGGCGGTGCCGGGGAAGGGGGGCTGGAATCTCTCTTTCCTCGTCCCCCGGTTTGCTTTTTAATGGGACGGAGGTATAGTATCCCGTCACATACGACGGAATTTTACACAATCAGCACAGGGGAACAAGGATGAACAGAAAAATTGCTCTCATTCTCGGAATGGCGGTCGGCTTCGGCGGACTGCCGGCGGATCTTCCGGCGGGTGCTCCGGCCCGGGACCTCAAAACGGTGGAAATCCGGAATGCCGAAGAGTTGAACATTCGCGGCGGAGTTCCCAACTTCTGGAAAAAACTCCGTTCAGGGGAGATGGTCCGGATTGCCTATTTCGGCGGGAGCATCACCGCGCAGAACGGATGGCGTCCGCAGAGCCTGGAGTACTTCCGCTCCCTTTCGCCAACCGGAAAAGCCGAGCAGATTCATGCCGCGATCGGCGGAACCGGATCCGAACTCGGAGCCTTCCGTCTGGAACAGGATGTCCTGCGCCACAAGCCGGACCTTGTGTTCGTGGAGTTCGCGGTGAATGACGGCGCCACAGCTCCGTACCGGATTCGCCAGGCCATGGAGGGAATTGTCCGTCACATCTGGAAAACCCTGCCCGAAACCGACATCTGTTTCGTTTACACTCTGACGGAAAAGCATATCCCGGATCTGCTGAAGGGAAAAACCAAACGCTCCACCAGCACGATGGAGGAGATCGCCGATTATTACGGAATTCCCTCCGTCAGTTTCGAAGTGGAAATCGCCCGTCTCGTCAAAGAGGGAAAACTGACGATGAAAAGCAGCGATCAGGGACTTGTGAGAGTCTCCGGGGACGCGTTGAACCTGACCTCCGACATCTCCGTCGGACCGGATGGAAAAATCCCCTTTTCCCGCGACGGCGTTCACCCGTATCCGAACACCGGGCATGTGATCTATACAGAGATTCTCAAACGTTCGTTTGAAAAGATTTCCAAAGCGGGAAAACCCGGTCCGCACACTCCGCTTCCGGCGCCGATGGTCAAGGACAACTTTGAACATGCCGGCATGGTGCCTCCGGATCACCCGGGAATCCGTTTCTCTGGCCCGACCGGGAAACTTCCGCTGGAAAAGGCTCCCGCAAATCTGTTCCGGAACCGCGCCCCCGGATGCGTCAAACTTTCGCCCGGCGCTGAATTTGAATTCAAGTTCAGGGGATCGAAAGCGTGTTTGTATATCCTGCTCGGTCCCGGATGCGGCGTCCTCGAAGTTTCGGTCGACGGAAAGAAGCCTTTTAAGCGGAAACTCTTTGATCCGTACTGCACCTATTACCGTCTGAGTTCCTCCTCCATTGCGGATTTCCTGAATCCGAAGGCGGTGCACACGGTGAAGGTCCGTCTGCTGAACGAGACCCCGGACAAGCGCTCCATCCTCTTTGAGCGCAACCGGCCAAACTACGACAAAAATCCGGAACGGTACAAGCCGATCGACGCGTATCTCGGCGCCATTCTGCTGGTCGGGGAGATCGTCAGCGAATGAGAAATCTGGAGGAGATGCTGCCCCCCGACTGGCGGGAGCTTCTGCTGCCCGCACTCCGGACCGACTCCTTCCGCCGGCTTTCCGGATTCCTCGCAAAGGAGTATGCGGAACAGCAGGTTTTCCCGCCGGAGGAGGATCTGTTCCGGGCGTTCCGTCTGACGCCGGTCCAATCGGTCCGGGTCCTGATCCTCGGCCAGGACCCGTATCATGACGAGGGACAGGCAAACGGTCTGGCCTTCTCCGTCCGGGACGGGGTGCCTTTTCCGCCATCTCTCCGCAATATTTTCAAGGAGATGAATGCGGATCTGCAGATCCCCGTTCCCGACAGCGGTTCGCTCGATCACTGGGCGGAGCAGGGCGTGCTGCTTCTGAACACGGTCCTGACCGTTCGGGCACACGCTCCCGCGTCCCATCAGAAGCAGGGCTGGGAGGCGTTTACCGATGCGGTCATCCGTGCGGTCAGCGCGCTTCCCCGGCCGGTGGTCTTTGTCCTCTGGGGCGCGCCGGCTCAGAAAAAACTGCCGCTGATCGATTCCTCCCGGCATACGGTCCTTTTGTCGGCGCATCCTTCGCCGCTTTCCGCGTATCGCGGCTTTTTCGGGAGCCGTCCCTTTTCCGCAATCAACCGCGCGCTGGAGAAGACGGGTACTCCGCCGATCGTTTTCTCCTCCCGCCTCCTTTAAAACAGAACACCCGGCTCAGAAAAAGCCGGGTGCAGAGTCAGACCATTTCCGCTGCGCGTCAGGCGCGGTGTCCGCCCGGAGTGTTCAGATTCAGAACCTTGCGGACAAATTCTTCCCCGTGCAGAAAACCGAGAGAGCCTTTGAGCGCCTCCCGTTCGGAGTAGAACTGAACGGAATCCGGAACGATGTGCGGCCCCCGGATTGCGATGGGAACGGGTGTGCGGGTATGCGCACGCAGCCGGAGCGGAACCGGATGATCCGGAAGAATCGCAAAGGTGACATCCCGTCCCTCCAGCGCCGTCATGACCGGGCGGACAACCTTGTTTTCAAAGTCGGAGATCGCCCGCATTTTCAGCGCAAGATCCCCCTGATGGGAGCATTCGTCGATCGCTTCCAGGTGGACATAGACAAAGTCGTGATCCTCGACAGCCCGGATCGCGGCTTCGGCTTTTCCCGTATAGTTTGTATCAAGATAGCCGGTCGCGCCGGGAACCGGAATGACATCCATGCCGGCGCACCGGGCAATTCCGGAAATCACATCGACCGCCGTGATGACCGCCGCCGTCCGTCCTTCGTATTTCCCGGAGAATCCGGGGAACGAGGGCTTTCTGCCCGGACTCCACGGCCAGATCCAGTTGGCAGGTGTCTCATGTCCCTTGTTCAGGGGATGATCCGCAAGAAATTCCGCAGCTTCCGTCATCAGCTTTTCCACAAATTCAACCGTGGGAAGAGCTTCCGGAGACCGGGCTTTCAGACGGAGATCCGCAACCGGAAGATCCTGCGAGGAGTCCGGCTTGAAATAGTCGACATCCGCGGAAAATTCCGCTCCGTGCAGCACCATCAGATTCCGGTAGCTGACTCCGCTGTGAAACGTGACCTTGTCGCTGTTGAAGCGTTCGGCAAGAGCGTTCATGAGCGCTTCGGCACGTTCCGCGGAGATGTGTCCGGCGGAATAATCCTTCAGGATGCCGTTCTCCACAAAGACGAGATTGCAGCGCCAGGCCACATCGTCCGGAGCAAGCTGGATTCCCCGGCTGACCGCCTCAATGGGACCGCGTCCCGGATAGAAGCTCGCCAGATCGTATCCGAGCACCGACATGTTGGCGGCGTCGGAGGATGTCGGAAATCCTTCGGGAAGAGTCAGAAATGTTCCGGATGCACCCTCCCGTGCGATGGAATCCATGCAGGGGGTGTCCACCGCCTCCAGAGGCGTTTTCCCGCCGAGTGCTTCGATCGGTTCATCCGCCATGCCGTCCGCGAGGAACACAATGGCTTTCCCTTTCAGACTCCTGCTCATGACGATACCCCGTTTTACTTCTTCAGCGAAACGACGACGCTCTTCATATTGCCTTCGCCGACGCTTTCGGTCTGAAGATCCGTTTCGTTTTCCAGCGTGATGTGAATGATCCGGCGGTCATGGGAGTTCATGGCGGGCAGGGTGACGGCCTCTCCCCAGCGGCGGACCTCTTTTGCTGCGTCGATCGCCTGCTGCTGAAGGATGTCATCCTTGTCGGTGGCTTCGGAACGGTGTCCGCCGTTTCTGCGTTCTCCGCCGGAGCGGTGTTCCCGTTCTCCGCCGCGGAACGGACGGCGCTCGCCGCTGCCGCTGCTTTTGGAGGAGGAGTAGCCGTCGATGTCGATATAGATCTTCGGGAAGTCCTCGGCGCCCTTCTGCATCATGCGGTTCAGAAGGAGCTGAAGGCTTTCCAGCGACTGGCCTTTCCGTCCGATGATCCGGCCCGCATCCTCGCTTGAGATCACCAGATTGATCTTCGAGGGACGCTTCTCCGCTTTCACAATCCCGTCAAGTCCGAGAAAATCCAGCATTGTGGAAAGGGTCTTGGATGATTTCTCCACCATCTCTTCGGTCACTTCAACCTGGGGACGTTCTTTCTTTTCGGGCGCGGCGGCCGTTTCCGGGCTGGAATGGTTTTCCTTCTGTTCCTCCGCTCCGGCTGCGGCATCCGCGGTCTGCATTGCTTCTTCGTTTTCCATTTTTCTGTTTCTCCTGAGAGGTTTCGCGGCGTGTTTCAGGCTGATTTGGCGTTCAGCGCAAGTTCCTCTTTTTTCGCCGCATATTGACTGTATTTCATTTGCAGAATGCTTAGAATATTGTTCACGGTCCAGTACAGCGCAAGTCCCGACGGGAAACTGTAAAAGAACACCAGCATAATCACCGGCATCAGCATCATCATCTTATGCTGCATCGGATCGGCCATCGGCGGCGCCAGCTTCTGCTGAAGAACCATCAGCCCCGTCGAAATCAGAATAAACGGATGCAGTCCGATTCCCATGATCGTCGGCCCCACCAGGTCCGGACGCGACAGGTCCTGCGCCCACAGAAACGAGACATGCCGAAGTTCCACCGACGAATCCAACGTCGAGTACAGCGCAATGAAAACCGGAAGCTGGAGCAGCATCGGAAAACATCCTCCGAACGGACTCACGTTCTCCTTCCTGTACAGCTCCATCATCTGACGGCTGAATTCCTGCTGGTTGTCCTTGTACTTTTCCTTCAGCTCCTTCACCAGCGGCTGGATTCTCTGCATCCGCCGCATCGACTTGTTCCCCTTGTGGATCAGCGGCCACAGCACCAGTTTCACCAGAACGGTCAGAAGAATAATCGCAAGTCCGTACGATCCCGTCAGATCCTTCAGCAGATTCAGAAGATAAAGCATCGGCCGGCAGAGCGGTTCCACCCATCCCCAGTAGGCAAGGCGCACCGCATTTCCCGCGCTGGCGGGCAGATCCTTCATCTCCTTCAGATCCTTCGGTCCCAGATAGAACTGATATTCCGCCGTAAACGGTTTCCCCGGGTAAATCGTGACATTCCCGTACACTCCCGCGATCCCGGGAAGCCGGTAGCTCCCTTTCCCTTCTCCGACAGACGGATTCACCATCCGGCACCCCGCATTGAACACCGGACGCGACACCAGCAGCGAAATAAAATATTTATTGGAGAGCGCCACCCATTCCAGCGGATCGGATGTGGCGGCCTTCCGGAACTTCTCCTCCTTCGCCGACGGATCCACCGTTGTCACCTTGCTTCCGGCGGCGCGGCAGTACTCCAGCAGATGCACATCGCGCAGATTGTCGTTCGCCAGCTGCTTCAGCGGCGCCAGCGTTCCTCCCCAGACGATCACCTGCGGAAACTGGACTCCCGTTTCCGCCGTTGTGGAAAGTTCCATCCGGCATTGGAGAACCGTACTTCCCTCCGCCGCCGTAAATGTCTGGCGGAGACGTACCGGAAACGCTCCGGGGAAGGTCCGTACAACGGTAAGTTCCCGTGCGGACCGGCGTTCCACGGCAACATCCCGCGGCACCATTCCCGGAATGGCAACGGAAAACGGCTCGAATCCGGCGGCTTCCCGGATGCAGATCGGTTCCTGCGGCGCATCGCCGTCTGCGGTCCGGAAATGGTTCTTCAGAAGAATTTCATCCAGCACCCCGGCGGAATTGAAGAAATATTCGGTGTTCCCGGAGGAAATCACATAGCTGCGGGGAAGGACGGCTTTCCCGGTCGCTGGAAGGGGTTCCTGTGCAGGTTCCCCGACTGCGGGTGCCGGCGATGGCTGCGGCGCTGAGATCTTCGCCGCTTCAACAGCCGCCTGCGCCGCCGCGCTCTGCTCTTTCTGCTGCGCCTGGACTTTCTGCGCCTGCCATTTGGGGTAAAAAACAGACCAGCCGATTAAAACGACGACACAAAACAGTATAACAATCAAAGTTTCTTTGTCAAATTTCACTTGCAGAACCTTTCACCGGGACCGGATCGCAGCTTCTCCCGGGAGTTGATTTTTTTCGGCGGAACGGGATCGTATCCGGAACGGCAGAACGGATTGCAGCGGAGGATTCTCCACGCCGTCAGCAGCGCTCCTTTGAATGCTCCATGGACCCGCAGCGCTTCCAGCCCGTATTCGGAACACGTCGGAGTGAAGCGGCAGCACGGCGGCAGCAGCGGCGCAATGCACAACCGGTATAAACGGATTGGAATCATCAGCAGCCGCGCGGGAAGGGTTGCTTCCGTCAGGTCCGGTTCATGGTTCCGGTTTTTATCAGCGCCTTTGCAAGCTCCGCCTTCACATCCTGCATCTTCACCCGGAGGATTTCCCGTTTCGGAATGATGATGATTCCGCAGGGATCCAGTTCCTCCCGCAGCAGGCGGAACGACTCTTTCACAAGGCGTCTGGCCCGGTTGCGCCGCACCGCTCTCTTGTCGAATTTCCGGCTGCATATGACGCCGCATTTCCGTGAAATGCCGAATTCTCCGTTGGACACCAGTGCGATAAAATACCGCGCTACAACCCGTTTCCCGTTTTTTTTGACCGCGTCGAATTCGCTTTTGAGTTTCAGTCCGCTGTCCGCGTCCGGAGGGTTTCCGGAGTTCCCGGGCGCTTCACCGGGAAGCGTGTTGTCCGTTCTGGCAGGAGTCATTCCGGTCAGAGAGCGAGTCTCTTGCGGCCTTTCTGACGGCGGCGGGAGAGAACCTGGCGTCCGCCGCGGGTCGCCATTCTGGCGCGGAATCCGCATTTGCGCACGCGTTTGATCTTCGAAGGCTGATACGTTCTTTTCATTTCTCTTTTCCTTTCTCATCTCTGGAAGTTGAACACAGATCATGCGTCCATGTATAAACACATGGAGTTTGAACTATACTCCATATTCCGGAAATTTCAAGTCTTTCTCCGGAAAAAGGGGTGATTTCGTCATTTTCTCCGGAGGCGGCGGATCAGGTTCCCGCCGCGAGCCGGGCTTCCTCCTCTTCGTCGAGCGGCGGGGGAAGGTCAATGACGCGGATCTTTTTCCATGCTCCGCTTTTTCTTCTCCAGAGCATGAAGAAGGCATCGGTTGCAATGTAGAATGTGATGAACGCCCAGACCGTTCCCACGGAGGCATGCGCCGCATAAACCAGATACACGGTCCCGGGAATCTGG
Source organism: uncultured bacterium (assembly GCA_949297765.1). Taxonomy (GTDB): domain Bacteria; phylum Verrucomicrobiota; class Lentisphaeria; order Victivallales; family UBA1829; genus UBA1829. Next base: position 14,563 of record CASFTV010000016.1, read on the forward strand.
ATCAGCCAGGAGGTCCCGAGTCCGATCAGCAGCGGCACAAAGGTGTCGCCCGCTCCGCGCAGACTGCCCATCGTGATGAACCGGGTCGCGTCCAGAAGATTGAACACCACCGCAAGACGCAGAATCATGATGATATATTCTGTGATCCGGACATTGTCCATATTGGTGGTCCCCTGGTTCCGCGAGTCGAAGATGTGAATCAGAATCTGCGGATACACCAGATAAAGAATGGAAATCGAAATCATCCACAGAAACAGAATGCGGAGCGACCGTCCCGCAATCCGGTCCGCAACCAGAAGGCGCCGTTTGCCGATATATTGTCCCGTGATAATGCTGGTCGCATCCATCAGGCCGATCATCGGCATGTTGCCGATCATGTTGATGGAAAGGGCGATGCTCGTCGCGGCAAGTTCCTCGTTGCCGAGCCGTCCGATCATGATGATGACGCAGGCGAACGCCGCATTGCGCAGAAAAGTCTGGAATCCGGCCGGCGTTCCGAAACAGAGCAGTTTCCGGATGTATTCCACATGAAACCGTTTGTGGCGGCGCGTTTCATACTCCTTCTGATCCACAAGCAGAAAACAGCTCACCGAAATGCAGAGGGAGCAGAGACTTGCAATCGTGCTGGCAAATCCGGCTCCGAGAATTCCCATCGGCGGGAGTCCCAGTTTCCCGAACACAAAAATGTAGTTCAGCGGCACCGAAATCAGACAGCCCAGAATTTTGATGCCCGCCACGATCCGTGTTTTGCCCCGTCCTGTGAAAAACGAAAGAAACGGCGTCTCCATGCAGATCAGGCCAGCGCATGGAGAGATCGCGACAAAGTATTCCGCCTCATACGCCGCAATCTGCGGATGGTGTCCGTTGTGCATCAGGATCCACGCTCCTCCCGCCGGAAGAAGATAGGCAAGAATCGCCGCCACAATCGCGCCGAAATAAAATCCGTTCCACGCCGCCCGGACGCATCCTTCCCGGTTGTCCGATCCATGGTGCTGCGCCACAATCGTTGCCGTAAACGACGTCGTAATCAGGAAAAACGCCATCAGCGTGAAAAACATCTGCGACGCCGGCATGGACGCCGCAACCTCATCCTTCGAATCCCACGCAAGAAACACCCGGTTGGTGATCATCATGATCGTGTTGCTCGCATTGAGGATGATCAGCGGCCATGCAATGTTCCAGATCTCCACATAACCGCCCGGTTCGTAAAACTGCCGTTTGCTGAAGTAGCCGGCAAACACTCTCCACACAGGAAGAATCCATTTGGTAAACATACGTTCTCCCGTTTCGTTCACAGACCGGACCAGCGTTCCGTCCGCACCCGCGGAAATCCCTGCTTCCGGATAAAATCTGAAAGCCTTACAATATAACCTCAAAACGGAAGATTTCCAGTTTCTAAAATAAAAAAAAATTGATTTTCAATATTTCCGAACAATTGAATGAATGTAATTTTCTTTCCGGAGATCCGGTCTGTTCGGAAGAGGAAAAACATGCGAAGGAACATTTTCCCGGTTGACTTGTCTGTAACAGCGCGTTACATTACGGAAATGCCAACAACTCAGGAGAGGAGCTGACGATGTTTTTTGATCCCGTATATCTGTTGTTCATGATTCCCGGTCTTGTGATTGCCGGAATTGCTTCGCTGCTTACCAGAAGCACATTTGAAAAATATTCGCATGTGGAATCCGAATCCGGAATGACCGGAGCGCAGGCGGCGGCCCGTCTTCTCGGGAGCGCCGGAATCCGGGATGTCAAAATTGAACGGGTTGACGGATTCCTGTCGGACCACTACGATCCGACCAGCCGCACCCTGCGCCTTTCGGATTCCGTATACAGCAGTTCGAGTCTTTCCGCGATCGGCGTCGCCTGCCACGAAGCCGGACACGCCATTCAGGACGCCGCAGCATACAAGCCGATGTATCTGCGCAGCGCGCTGGTGCCGATCACGAATTTTTCTTCGACGTTTTCCTACATCATTCTGATCGCCGGATTCCTTTTCCAGTCGCAGGCGCTGATTCTGGTCGGAGCGATTCTGTTCAGTGCGGCGGTGGTGTTTGCGATTGTCACACTTCCGGTGGAGTGGGATGCCTCCGCCCGGGCGAAAAAGCTGATGGTTCGCTGCGGCATCGTTTCCCCGTCCGAACAGAAGCAGGCCGGCGATGTGCTGAATGCGGCATTCCTGACCTATCTTGCGGCGGCGATCAGCGCACTTCTGACGCTGCTCTATTATCTGTTCCGCGCCGGGCTCCTCGGCGGACGTTCGGACGAATAACAGGGAGAACTCTTTGCCGATTGACCGGCGCGGTTCGGCAAATCGGTTCAGATCAGTTTTTTTGTTTTTCTCGCCTCGGTCGGAGTGTAGCCGGTGATGCGGCGGAATTCACTGGAAAAGTAGAACTGGTCACAATAGCCGAGCTGGAAGGCGATTTCCTTGATGGTCTGATTGGTTGAGACCAGGAGCTGTTTGGCTAGTTCCATTTTCTTTTCAATCCGGTACTGTATCGGTGTGACACCGAGTTTCCGCTTGAATATTTTGTTGATGCGCTCCTTTTTGCAGTTCAGTTTTTCTGCAAGGCGGGCGAGGGTCATCCGGGTGTCGAAGTTGCTTTCCAGAATCATCCGTGCGTGGAGGAGCAGATTGTCCGCCCCTTTTTTCTCGGGCAGAAGAAGAGAAAGCTCCGTGAGGAAGCCGTACGTTCTTCCGAGAAGTTCGGGGATGACCGTCTCCGAATGTGAATGGAGAAGATCGCCGATTTTTCGCACCTGTTCCGCCAGCTCTTCGCACCGTTCCGTCCGGATGACAAGAAGACGGTTCAGCCCTAAGGTCTCCAGATCGGAAAGCTGATTTTTTCCGATCACCTCCAGAACCACCTTCCGTGAACGTTCGGAATCCCCGTTTTCAAACGAGTAGGAGGTGTTTTTCGGAACGATCAGAATCTCATTCCGGGAGACCCGAAGGTTTTTCCTGTTGAAGCGGAAGAGAATATCTCCTTCCAGCACCACCACGATCAGCGTGAAGCGGGTGAAGTTTTCCGCGTACCAGTACTGATGAATCCGGATCTCCTCCTCCATGCAGAAAGGATAGATGGGAAACATGGCATGGTTCTGAATCTTCCATATCTCGCGCCGTCTGCTGATGAACTGATCGTTCGGGGTCCAGGTCATCACATGTTTTCCCGAGATGATGCGGTTGTGTTTCCCCTCATGGATTTTGTCGTTTTTCCTCATGCTTTTGTATTCGAAAGCTGTTGACATTTCTCTTCCTTTCGCCTATAATTAATGTAGCATGGACGTTCAGTTTTACAAATAGAATATAAATAAGGATGAAGGAAAAATGAAACAGAAACGGAAGCATTTCACCCTTGTAGAGCTCCTTGTAGTCATTGCGGTCATTGCAATTCTGGCAGGACTTCTTCTGCCTGCTCTGCAGAAGGCGCGGGAAAAGGCCAGGGCAGCGGAGTGCTCTGCAAACCTGAAGAACATCGGAGTCTATCTGGTGCAGTACGGAGATGCGTACGACGGGTATTATCCGGCGGCCGGAGATCTGAGCAACGGGGTTCGTCCGTGGACGGAGGTGCTTGGAAATTTCTGCGGAATTCCGAACAATCGGAAAAGCACGGTGATTCTGCGCTGTCCCGTCTATCGGGATCTGGTGGCTTCCGACGGATGGTATATGGATAAGACCTATCTCTGCAACGTCTATCTGGCGACCGGGGGATGGGGGCCCGGAAAGTATCCGAACATCTCCACGATTCCCAAACTGAAATATGTCGCATACAACGGCTATCTGCCGAAAAGCGCGGGATGCCTCAGCGATATTCTCATCATCAGCGATTCCCGACGGGCGGAGGCATCGAAAAACTATCCATATTTCCGAGTTTCCGGCGAGGCGTCGATTCATCCTCTTCACGGAGGACGGGCAAACTCACTGTTCTTTGACGGGCATGTCGATGCGCGAACACCGATTCTGCTGAACCGGCGTTCCGGAGTCCGTGCCTACTACAATGATCTGATCGCGGGCGTCAGCTCTCTGCCGGAACTGTAAGAATTTGAAGGTTGAAGGAGTTTTTGGCAATGATGAAAAAGATTCTGTTGTCCGCTCTTTTTTGCGCGGGCTGGATGGTGTCGGCTGTCGAGGCGGTCTCGCTGGCCGGGAACGGAAGTCTCCAGCTGAACAATTCCCGGATGGAGTGGTGGCACGCTCCCGCATGGCGCCCGGTCTTCCTGAAGGACGCCAAAGTGAAAAAGAGCGGATCTGCGGAGACGATTTCCGGAATCAGCCGGATCTCTCCGAATCACAAGGCGGAATTCCAGGCGGAGCTCCGGAAAACCGGAGCGCGGAAGTGGCGCTATTCCGCCTCGCTGGTGCTGGAGGGGAAAACCGATTCTCTTTCCTTGCAGATCAAATATCCTGTGGCGGTCCCTGTCGATGTCGAGGTCGGCGGGAAGGTGCTGGAGCTGAAGGGGGAAAAGACGAAGGGGATCGTGTTCAGTACACCGGGCCATCTCCGCGAACGTTCGCTTGTCCTGGTGGCGGGCAACACCCGCTTCACGATCCGCGGATCGTTCCGGGTCCGGATCAACGATGCGCGAGTCTGGAGCAAAGAACCTCTGTATACGGTGAGCATTCTGCCCGAAATCCGGGAGAAGGGGACGCGGACCGGACTCCAGATCGAAATCGAGGAGGAGAAGCTGACCAGTTCCCCGGTCGTTCTCGCTTCCGCGGCAAATATGGGATTCCGCGACGAAAAGGCCGACGATGGAACCGGCGGATGGACCGATCAGGGACCGACCAACGATCTTGCCTGCATTCGTCCGGGCGACGCCGTCTTTGCCGGAATCCGTTTCCATATTGCCGATCCGGAGAAGCAGAACAACCGGAGCTGCATTGTACGTTCCTCTTCCCGGCGTTTTCCGCACTCCGGGGCGATTCCGGTGAATGCGGATTCTCCGCATCGCTATCTTGCGCTGCTGCATGCGGCGGCGTGGGTTCCGCAGTCGGGAGAGGCGGTCGGAACGGTTGCGGTCACCTATGCGGATTCGTCCCGGCAGGAGATCCCTGTCCGTGCGGGCGCCGACTGCGGAAACTGGTGGAATCCGAAGCTCCATTTTCTCAATGGGGTCGTGGCGTGGACCGGAGAGAACAGGAGTGGAACGGTCGGGCTGTATGTTTCTCTGTTCCGCCTGAAGAACAGAAAAGTGAGATCGCTCGAATTCCTGCCGGGGAAGGGAGTCTGGATGGTCGCGGGGGTTTCCTTTGCGAATCTGCGGCCCGGACGGATGGTCGGAGAGGCGCATGTGATCTCTGCGGGGAGTGCATGGAAACCGTACGAGATGCCGCTCCGTTACCGGAAGGGATCGCCGCTTGATTTCTCCGGCTGGACGGAGGCTCCGGCAGGGAAGTTCGGACGGGTCGTCGTGCATCCGGAAGGATATTTCACATTTGAACAGGCTCCGGATCGGCGGATCCGCTTTTTCGGGACCAACATCTGCCAGCGTCTTGTCGCGCCGACCCGCGAAGAGGCGGACATCCTTGCGGAGCGTCTTGCCGCCGAGGGATACAACTCCATCCGATTCCACCAGTTTGAAAAATTCATCATGGACTGGTCCCGCAACGATACTCTCCACTTCAACAAGGAGAATCTGGACCGCTTCCACTACTTTTACGCCCGTTTGCGAGAGAAGGGCATGTACATCACCACCGACATCTATGCGACCCGTCCGATCAAACCCGGCGACCGCATCGCAGAGTGCCGGAGCACCATGAACGACGGCTACCGGAAGGTTCTGCAGTTCTTTTCCGATTCCGCCCTGGAAAACTGGAAGGAATATGCCCGCCGCGTGCTGACAATGAAAAATTCCTACACCGGAATGAGCATGGCGGAGGATCCCGCATTCTTTTCGCTCAATCTCGACAACGAGGCCGCGCTGTTCGCGATCTGGAAAAGCATACCGGATCTTCTTCCCCTGATCGCCTCCCGGTACGAGCAGTGGCTGAAAGAGAAGGGAATCTACACGCCGGAACTCGCGGCGGAACGACAGGAAACTTTCTGGAAATTCCTTGCCGAACGTCAGAACTCCCTGATGGAAAAAGAGATCCGGTTCCTTCGGGAGGAGCTGGGGGTGAAGGCGCTGATTACCAATCTGAACAATGTCGCGTCGCCCTCGCTTCAGGGATTCCGAGACACGCTTCCGGTTCTGGATCAGCACATCTATCACGACCATCCGTCGTTTCCGATGAACAACTGGACGCCGCCGGTCGCGTACAATCAGAATTCGGATCTTTCGAAATATGCCGCCGCGATGCGCTCCTGCATGCCGGTCCGCATTCCCGGAAAACCGATGATGATTACCGAGATCAACTACTGCTATCCGAATCAGTACCGCAGCGAGATGGGGGCGCTGGCCGGCGGATATGCTGCGCTTCAGGACTGGGATGCTCTCTACCGCTTCTGCTATGAATTCCGGCGGGCGAATATCTTCCAGCCAAAGGCGCCCGGATCCTTCTGTTCCTTCTCGGATCCGATTGCAACGCTGACGGAACGGATCATCTACTTTCTGTTCGTCCGCGGAGATGTTTCCGCCGCCTCGAATCCTCCGCTCTGCTGCACTTGGAAATCGGAGAGGTACGGCGAGAAGTTCCCTGCGGGGTTCTCCCGCCTCGGACTGATCGGGAAAATCGGATCCGTTTCTGCCGCGTCAAAAGCGGAGAATGTTGTGAAGATAGACTGTTCTTCTCCCGACTGGCGGTCGAAGCTTCCGAAGGCGTTCCGGCGTGCCGATGCTCTTCTGGAGCGCAATGCCGCCGTGACCAGCCTGACCGGAGAGATCACGCTGGATCCCGCCGGCTCGGTCCGGGTGGTGACACCCCGTTCCGAAGTCCTGACCTTCCGGGGAAGATCCGCCGAAGGGCGCTTCCTGAAAGTGAAAAATGCCGGTCCGTTTGCGACGGTGTCTGTTCATTCGCTCGACGGAAAGCCTCTGCGGGAGAGCCGGAGTCTGCTTCTCTTCCATCTGACCGACTCGCTTGCATCGGGGAGCCGGTTTCAGACACCGCTTCGCGACCTGATGCTGAAGGACGGGGTTTTCCCGATGCTCGTCGCCCGCGGCAGTGCAGACGTGTCTCTGGGAACATCCGGTTCCGGATGGCGGATTCAGTCGCTCCGGGCCGACGGGACTGTGCTGGCGTCCATCCCCTTCCGCACGGAGAAGGACAGAATAATCTTTTCCGTTTCCACACATTCGCCTGCGGGATGCTGCATGATCTATCACCTTTCCCGGTGATGTTTTTCTTTCCCGGTCTGCTTCCGGAACGCGGGAATCTTGCGGCGTCCCGTGCGGAGGAGCTTCCTTCCTCCGTTCCTTTTCGCCGGGAATTTGCGTTTCCTGCTTGGTATTTTGTGAAATGTGTGATATAGTATCCCTTCAAATGCAGGAAAATGAAACAGGAGAATCCGAATGGACGACAAACTGATGCTTGGACTGCCGAAAGGCAGTCTCGAACAGGCGACAACCGATATGTTCGCAAAGGCCGGATATAAGATCGAAATCAATTCCCGCTCTTATTTCCCCACCATCGACGACAAGGAAATCGAGTGCATGCTGATCCGCGCTCAGGAGATGTCCCGCTATGTGGAGGAGGGAATCCTCGACTGCGGACTCACCGGCTATGACTGGATTCGCGAAAACGGTTCCGATGTGGTCGAGGTCGCCGAACTGGTCTATGGAAAGGTCGGACGCAACCCGCTCCGCTGGGTCCTCGCGGTCCCGGAAAATTCCGAAATCCATTCCGTCAAGGATCTCGAAGGAAAACGCATCGCCACCGAAGCGGTCGGCATGACCAAACGCTATCTGGCGGAAAAACATGTGACGGCCAATGTGGAGTTCTCCTGGGGCGCGACGGAAGTGAAGCCGCCCCGGCTGGCGGACGCAATCGTCGAAATCACCGAAACCGGCTCCTCCCTGCGGGCGAACAAACTGAAAATCATCGACACCCTCTGCACCAGCACCACCCGGTTCATTGCCAACAAAAAGGCGATGGAATGTCCGTTCAAAAAACGGAAGATCGAACGCATCGCTCTGCTGCTGAAGGCGGTTCTGCTGGCGGAAGGGAAGGTGGGAATCATGCTGAACATCCGCAAGAAGGATCTGCCCAACGTACTCGGAAAACTGCCCGCGCTGGAGCGGCCGACCGTTTCCGACCTGGCCGATCCCGAGTGGGCGGCTCTGAATACCATCGTCACGGAGCATGTGGTCCGGGATCTGATTCCGGAGCTCAAGGAACTTGGCGCGTGCGGAATCGTCGAATATCCGCTGAACAAACTTGTCGAGTAAGACCGGCTCCGCCGGAATCCGCGGATGCCGTGCTGCGTCCGCGGATTTTCTTTTTTTTGCCAGACCCTTTTCGGGAAAACCGCTGTCTAACAGCTGAAACCTGTAATTTTTCAGAAAGGGGAAGCCCATGAAACGGATTTTTTTGACCACAGCGCTTGTCGCTCTGATCGGATCGGCGTTGGGAACAGGAGCTGCAGAAATGAAAACATCCAGAGATCCCGCGGGAAATTCATACGCCTATGTTCCGAACGATCCGTTCGACGCACGGATTTATCAGCTGCCCAACGGGCTGACGGTGTTCCTTTCGAGGAATCCGTCGAGGCCGCGGGTCTCCGTTCTGACCATTGTCCGGGCGGGGTCCACCGACGAACCGTCCACTTCCACCGGTCTGGCCCATTACTTTGAACATATGATGTTCAAGGGAACGTCGCGCATGGGAACGCTCGACTGGGAAAAGGAAAAACCGCTTCTTGACCGCATTTCCGCGCTGTTCGAGGAACGGAAGAAAGAGAAGGATCCGGAACGGAAGAAGGCGCTTTATGCGGAAATCGACCGCCTTTCGAATGAGGCGGCTCGTTACGCGGCGGCGGGGGAGTTTTCCAAACTCGCCTCTTCCATCGGGACTTCGGGACTCAACGCGGCAACCGGAAATGATTTCACCGTCTACATGGGCGAGGTCCCGGCCAACGAACTGGGGAAATATCTGGCTCTGGACGCGGAACGCTTCTCCCGTCCGGTTCTCCGTCTGTTCCATACCGAGCTGGAGACGGTTTACGAGGAGTTCAACCGTGCGCAGGACAAGGACGCCATGATCTCCTATGAGGCGCTCAACCGTGCAATTCTGCCGACCCATCCCGCCGGGCGCTCCATCATCGGGATCCCGGACCACCTGAAAAATCCGTCGATGAAGGACATCATGACCTTTTTCGACCGCTATTATGTCCCCGGGAACATGGCTGTTGCGATTGTCGGAGATCTGGAGTTCGAGAAGACATACCGGCTGGTTGCCGACACCTTCGGCCGTCTCAAACCCGGTCCGCTTCCGGTCCGGAAGACGCCGGTGGAAGTGCCGCTTTCCGAAAACCGGATTCTCACGGTGAAGGGACCGGAGGCCGCGCATGTGCGCATCGGCTTCCGGATTGAGCGCTCGCCGAGAAATGTCGCGCTTCTGACTCTGATTTCCCGTCTTCTGAAAGATTCCGGATACGGACTTCTGGAGCAGAATCTGCTGCGGACTCAGAAGGTTCTCAGCGCAGGCTGCTATCCCCGGACCGGACGGGAGTATCTCCTGCTCCTGCTCGACGGGATGCCGCGTGCGGGGCAGTCCCTTGACGAGGTCTCCGCTCTGCTCCTTCAGGAGATTGAAAAACTCCGCAGGGGAGAGTATGAGGACTGGCGGATCCGAGCCGTCGCAGAAAACTGCCGCGTCAGCAATGCGGAGATCCGCGAAGGCGACAATATGAATCTCGCATGGGAGTTCGCCGATCTGTTTGTCAACAACGAACCCTACGTCACCCTTCTCAATACGCCCGACCTCATCGCCGGATTCACGAAGCGGGATGTTTCGGAATTCATTGAAACGTACTTCAAACACTCTGTCCGGGTGGACAAGCTCACCGGCGAGCCATCCGGCCGGGTCAAGGTGGAGAAACCGGCGATCACGCCTGTCGCCTTGAATTCCTCCCGGGAATCCGAGTTCAGCCGTCGGTTCGGAGCGCTTCCGCCTTCTCCGGCCGTGGAGCCGCATTTCGTGGATCCCGCCCGCGACATCTCCACCGTGGAGCTGCCGAACGGAATCACCGTCAAGCGCATGAACCTGTTTTCCGGATCCGGACTGTTCCATGCGGAACGGGTGATCGAAATCTCCTCTTACGGGAATCCGGAAATCGAACTGGCGCTCGGCTATCTGGACTATCTCGGAACGCCGGAATACTCCGTGGAGGCTCTGCGCCAGGAGTTCTACAAGCTCGGCGTGAAGTTTGAGCTGTCGATCAACAAGTTCGCATTGACCGTGGAACTCACGGGGCCGGATGCGAATCTGAAAAAAGCGGTCGCGCTGATGGAGCATTTCCTCCGCGATGCAAAAGCGGATCCCGCCGCCTACCGCCGCTATGTGGACGGCATTCTCAAAGACCGTGCCGATGCCAAACTCAGTCCGGGCGCGGTGTTCCAGCGCGCCGCCGCCTATGCGTGGTACGGAAAGAAGAACCCTTATACCGCTCTGCTGAGCGAGGCGGAACTGCGGGCGATCCGGCCGGAAGATCTTCTCGCCCGGCTCCGGGAGGTGTTCGGGAAGTATAAGAGCACATTCGTGTATGCCGGACCTTCCCCGATGGAGACCGTTCTTGAAGCGGCAAAACAGATTCAGAGCAGCGGCACCGTCTCTCCCGAGAACCGGGTCCGCTATGTTCCGCGGACCGTGGAGAAGCCGACGATCTATCTGGTGGATTTCGATACCGTGCAGATGCGGGTCGGCTTTACTTCCGCCGGTCCGGAGTTTTCCCTTCGAGATCTCCCGTTCGGGGAGGTGTTCAACGAATATTTCTGCGCCGGTCTGGATTCCATCGTGTTCCAGGAGATCCGTGAATCGCGCGCGCTGGCCTATTCCGCGGGCGGTTCCTACGAACAGTCGCTGCAGAAAGACCGCCGCAACGTCATCTACATGGTTGCCGGAACGCAGGGCGACAAGCTCTTCGAGGTCATCAGCACCATGCGCTCCATCCTTGGAAAAATGCCTCTTTACGAAGGGAAATTCCAGAGCGCCCGCGATTCCCTCCTGAAGAAAATCGCCACGGAACGGATCATCGGGCTGGAACTGTTCGGCTTCGAACAGAAAATGAAACGCATCGGGACAAACACCGACTGGCGGAAAACGGAGTATGAAACGGTCCGTAAAATGAATCTTCCGCTTCTGGCGGATTTCTTCAACCGGGTTCTTGCGCCCCTGAAATACGACATCATCATTGTCGGGAAGGCGTCCTCAATCGACCGGGAGAAGCTGGCCCGCTACGGGACGGTGGTCGATCTCAAGCTCAAGGACCTCTTCGGCTACTGATCTCTGCGCCGGACGGGACAGCCCGTCCGGCGGTGTGTCCGCATAAGGTGTCTCAGTATGCTTCCGGCTGCTGATAGTCGGCGGAGAAGCGCTGCGTTTCTTCCAATGCAACGATTCCGCTTTCGTAGAGGTGTTCCAGAGATTTCTGAAGTGTAATCATACCGTCTTTGAAGGCGGTTTCGATGGCGGACTGAAGCATGTGGGTCTTGCCTTCGCGGATCAGGCTCTGAACCGGCGGCGTGCCGATCATGACTTCGAATGCGGCGGCCCGCCCGTCGCCCGAGAGCTTCGGGATCAGGCGCTGGGAGACGACTCCGAGAAGCGAACCGGAAAGCTGCTGGCGAATCTGATTCTGCTGGTTCGGCGGGAAGGAGTCGATGATGCGGTCGATGGTCTGGGGGGCGCTGTTCGTGTGGACCGTCGCCAGAACAAGGTGTCCGGTTTCCGCGGCGGTGAGCGCGGAGGACATCGTGGCGGTGTCGCGCATTTCGCCGACCATGATGATATCCGGGGATTCCCGCATCGCGGCCTTCAGGGCAATGGCGAAATCCAGCGTGTCGGAGTGCAGTTCCCGCTGTTCCACAACGGAACGGATATTGTCGTAGACGTATTCGATCGGGTCCTCGATCGTGATGATGTGGCAGGGTCGGGTCCGGTTTACCAGATTCAGAAGACTGGCAAGGGTGGTCGATTTTCCGCTTCCGGTCGGACCGGTCACCAGAATCAGTCCCTGTTTCTTGCTGACCAGATTGACCAGAACTTCCGGAAGATGGAGCTCTTCCGGCGTCGGAATATGATTGGAGACCACGCGCGCCACCAGTCCGAGACTTCCCCTCTGATAGAAGGCGTTCAGACGGAAACGGTGCATTTCCGGTTCTTCTCCCTCTTTCAGCGTCAGAGAAACCGAAAGCGCAAAATCAAGTTCCCTCTTCTCTTCCAGCTGTATCCGCTGCCGCCGCGAAACAACGCTGAGCAGCAGCCGCTCGACATCCTCCGGGGTCAGGACCGGAAGATCCATTGCCCGCAGCGATCCGTTCAGACGGAGCATCGGCGCGCTGCCTGCGGAGAGCAGCATGTCGCTGGCCTGATTCTTTACCGCGGCACGGAACAGCGCCCGCATGTCGACCACGGTGTCGTCCTCCTCTCCGCTTCCGTAGCTCTGCAGGAAGACGTCGTTGCCGTTTTCCATTCCCTTCATCATGAGGTCGAGTTCGTTGGCGTTCCCCGATGCGGTCAGCGCGGTGGTCCGGGTGATGATCCCCTGTTCATACAGCTGGAACAGCGAACGGTTGAAGGAGATCATCCCCTGATGGATTCCGGCCTTCAGAGTGATTTCCAGCGCATTGAAGTCGCGGTCGCCGATCTGTTTCCTGACGGTTGCGGTTCCGATCAGGATTTCCAGAGCGGGGTGCATGCCGTCTCCGTCGGCGCGGGGAAGAAGGCGCTGCGAGATGATCGCCTGAAGAGAAAGCCCGAGATCGGCGGCAAGCTGTTCCCGCTGCGATTCGGGAAACAGCATCAGGAGCCGTTCAATCGTCTGGATTGTGTCGGTCGTGTGGACTGTGGAGATCACAAGATGTCCCGTCATTGCGGCGGCAATCGCCACCTGAATGGTTTCCATGTCGCGCATTTCGCCGATGACGATCACGTCCGGATTCTCCCGGAGAGCGAATTTCAGCGCCTGGGAAAACCCTCCGATCGAATCGTTGATCTCCCGCTGAGTCACAAACGATTCCTTGTCCGAATGGATGTATTCAATAGGATCCTCAATCGTCAGAATGTGGCGGGCACTGTTCGAATTGATGTGATTGACCATTGCGCTGAGCGTGGTCGATTTTCCGCATCCGGTGGATCCCGTGATCAGAATGAGTCCCCGCTCCAGTGAACAGAGATCCGCAAGGCTTTCCGGAAGGTTCAGATCTCCGAAAAAAACATTGTTCCCGGAAAGAATCGGACGGACCGCAAACCCCGGTCCGTTCGTGGATGTGAAAAAATTAAGCCGGTACCGCTCTTCTCCTCCGAGCGTATGGGAGGCGTCGTAGCCTCCTTTGGCAAGATATTCCTCCTCGCCGGATTTCCCGATCACATGTTTCCGGAATTCGTTGATGTCTCCGGACGAGACCACGGGAAACCGGGAATCGGTCACGATCTCCCCCTGAATCCGGAATGCCGGCCTCTTGCCCGCCGCAATGAACAGATCGGAGGCTTTTTTCTCCACCGCATGAATGAGAAATTCGGAAATATTGATCATTCTTCGCTCCTTGTCAATGGAACACATTTCCGGCAATTCCGGAAAGCCGTTTCTGAAGCATTTTCCGCTCCGCCTCGGAATAGATCCGGTTTTCCAGCTCCTTCCGGAGAAGGTCTTCCGCCAGATCCAGTCTTTGCATCTGAGTGAAGCAGTCTGCAGCCCGCAGCACCAGCCGGGCCGCCTCTTTTCCCGGAGAGCGCGTCTCTCCCTCCAGATACATCTGTGCCGTTTTCAGCGCGGAGAGCGGATCGTTCAGCTTCCGCAGGTAAAGATCCGTCAGCATCAGATAAGCCGCGGCGTGTCCGGCGTGAGAGGCGATATGCTCCAGAAGGTCCGTCCGGGCTTCTTCCAGGCGTCCTGTCGAGATTTTTCCCCGGATCGGAGAAAGCTCCGGCGCGGGTGCGTCCAGATAGGCGGACGGATAGACGATTCTTCCGAATCGTTCCCCGATCCAGTTCAGCAGCCAGACATAGGAAAACAGCATGAGTCCGCCTCCAATGCAGAGGATCGCTCCGAGAAACAGGAGAACCGCCTGAACGGCATTCGATTCGCTTTTCAGACAGAGGAAAATCCGGATTCCGCATCCGATCATTCCCCCGCCCGTCAGCCACACCGCCAGTGTGACGACCATCCGGAAAATGTTCTGTTTCAATAGAGGAATCATCGCATTTTTTTGAGGGAAAGATAACTCCTTCCATTTCCTTTTTCAAGTTCTCCGGAACGAAAAAAGGAACTCTCATGAATTTTTTTCAATTTTTTTCCGGGAAATCCGTAACTTTTTCCGTTTCCCTGCATATCAAGGGTAAACGGAAGGCCGGGGAATCCGCGGACGGCGGAAATCCGGAACCGTTTGAATCCGACTCCTTAATTGTGGTCCGGAAGGTTTGGTGTGAGGGGGGAAGATGTCCAGCCCGCGAATGTTGTCTCAACCAAACCTTCCGGACCGCTTTTTTCCCCGGGTCAGAAAATCAGAAGTTTGAGTCCGGCAAGGAGGGAGAAGATCAGTACAAGTCCGTTGAACCACTCCTGGGAGATGCGCTTCAGAAGCGCGATCCCCGCAACGGCTCCCAGAAGAAGAAACGGGATCATTGCCAGATCCGCCCGGAACGACTGGAGCGTGATCCGCTCCTGAAGAACGAAAATCGGCAGCTTGACCCAGTTCATAATCAGAAAGAACCATGCTCCTGTTCCGACATATTCCTTCTTGTCGAGCTTCAGAGCAAGGAAGTAAAGCGCGGAGACCGGTCCCGCCGCATTGGCGACAAGCGTGGTGAATCCCGCAAGCAGTCCGGCCGCCGCGCCGAACGTCCAGTGAGTCGGAATCCTGCCGTTCCCTTTCAGCACAAAATCCCGTACAATGGTGACCGCACACAGGAAGAGAACGATTCCTCCGATCATCTTCGCCATGGCAAAATCGTCGAGCCGGTTGACGACAAGTGTTCCGAGCGCAAGCCCGGCTGCCGTCGCCGGAATGAGGCGCAGAATCAGCTTCCAGTTCGCGTTGCGCCGGTAGTAGCTCACTGCCGCGACATCCGCCATGCAGAGCATCACCAGCTGAAGCCCCGTGGAAAGACGGGTCGGGAACACCATCGTCAGCAGCAGAACCGGGACAAGTCCGAGTCCCGGAATCCCGGTCTTGTTGATCCCGATCAGAAGCGCCGAGACAATCAGCATCGAAAGCTCAAATGCGGAAAATCCTTGAAAAAAGAAGTCAAACATGGGAAACTCTCTGAGAAAAAAGAAACAGGACGGATCCTTTTTCGCGGACGCCGTCCTGTTGTCCTGTTTCGCCGGAACCGCGGATCAGTACCGGTAATAGTCCGCCTTGTAGGGACCGTCGACCCGGACTCCGATGTAGTCGGCCTGTTCCCTGGTCAGGCGCGTCAGCTTTGCTCCGAGTTTCTCCAGATGGAGCGCCGCGACCTCCTCGTCGAGTTCCTTCGGAAGACGGTAGACCTTCCGTTCCAGTTTCGTTTTCGCGATTTTGATCTGGGCGAGCACCTGATTGGCGAACGAACAGCTCATCACAAAGCTCGGATGCCCTGTCGCGCAGCCGAGATTCACAAGACGTCCCTCGGCCAGAAGATAAATGCTGTGTCCGTCGGGGAAGGTGAACATGTGAACCGGACATTCGTGTCCCTTGATCTCCGTGATTTTGATGCCGGGCCACGCCTTGAGACGGGCAACTTCGATCTCGTTGTCGAAATGACCGATGTTGCACACGATCGCCTGATCCTTCATTTTCGACATGTGTTCCGCGGTGATGATGTGGCAGTTCCCGGTGGTCGTCACATAAAGATCCGCGGTCGGGAGCGCATCTTCCACGCGCGCCACCGTGAATCCCGCCATGCAGGCCTGAAGTGCGCAGATCGGGTCAATTTCCGTGACGATCACCCGGGCACGCTCGTTTTTCAGCGCTTCGGCACAGCCTTTGCCCACATCGCCGTAGCCGCAGACCACCGCCTGTTTTCCGGAAAGCATCACATCAAGCGCACGTTTGATTCCGTCGGTCAGTGAGTGACGGCAGCCGTAGATGTTGTCGAATTTGGATTTCGTCACGGAGTCGTTGACGTTGATCGCCGGGAACAGCAGTTCGCCATTCTCCTCCCGCTGGATCAGCCGGTGTACTCCTGTGGTGGTCTCTTCCGAAACGCCTTTCACCTTTGCCGCAACCCGGCTCCAGTGCTTCGGATCTTCCTTGAGGGTCTTCTTCAGAAGATGGAGGATCACCCCTTCCTCCTCCGAAGACGGTTTCGTCTTGAGGAATGACGGATCCTTTTCCGCGCGAACCCCGTAATGAATCAGCAGCGTCGCATCGCCGCCGTCATCGACGATCTGGTCCGGTCCGGAACCGTCCGGCCAGGTCATTGCGCGGAGCGTGCAGTCCCAGTATTCCTCCAGCGTTTCGCCCTTCCATGCGAAGACGGGGACTCCGTCCTTTGCAATGGCGGCGGCCGCCTGATCCTGCGTCGAGAAAATGTTGCAGGAACACCAGCGGACATCCGCTCCCAGTTCGACCAGTGTTTCGATCAGGACCGCCGTCTGGACCGTCATGTGCAGGCTGCCCATGATCTTGACCCCTTTGAGCGGTTTCTGTCTGCCGTATTTTTTTCGGACCGCCATCAGTCCCGGCATCTCCTTTTCGGCAATGTCGAGCTCTTTGCGTCCTGCTTCCGCAAGGCCGATGTCGCGGATTTTATAGTCGCAGGCCGGTGTTTTCACCGTGCTCTTCTTCGCTTTTGCCGCCGGAGTTGCGGCGGCTGTCTTTCCGGAAGCTCCGGAGGTTTTCCGGACCGGTTTTGCTGCTGTCTTTTTTCCCATTTTCCCTTTTGTCCCGTTATGAGTTATCGTTGTCAGTAAATCAGTTTTTTGAAGCGGGAGCGGATCGGTTCCCAGCGATAGGGCGGAATGGAGGCGCCGATCACCTGGACCACTTCCGCTCCGAGGATCGCTCCCATTTTTCCCGCGGTCTCCAGCGGATACCCGTTCAGCCACGCATAGAGAAAGCCGGACTGCCAGAGATCGCCCGCGCCCGTTGTATCGACCGCCGAAACCAGTTCCGATTTCACGAACACGGTTTCCCGGCCCGCCCGCAGGCATGCTCCCTGTTTCCCGAGTTTGACCGCTGCGACATCGCAGTACTCCTGAAGCGCTCCCGCCGCTTTCCGCGGATCGAATTCCCCTTTCAGACCGAGAAATTCGCGTGTCTCGTCCTCGTTTGCGAACACCACGTCCACATAGCGGCGGAGAATTTCGTCCAGACGGTCCCGGAAGGTCCGCACAATTTCAAAGGACGCAAGATCAAGACTCACCGTCGCTCCGTGATCCTTTGCCAGCTTCAGCACATGCAGAAACACATCCATATTGAACATCATGTATCCTTCGATGTGCAGATGAGCCGTATCGCGGAAGTCTTCCGCCGTGATCTCCGTGACCTTGAACGTTGCCGCCGCTCCGAGATCGGTCCGCATGGTCCGTTCCGAATCCGGCGTAATCAGGCTGATGCACCGGCCTGTCCGCACGTCGGAAGTGGTCTTGAACCGGGAGATATCCCCGCCCATGCGTTCGAATTCTCCGCGGTAATAGACGCCTTCCGCATCCGTTCCGACCTTCCCGAGCAGAGCGGTCGGCATTCCGAGTTTCTGAAGTCCGGCAATCGTGTTGGCCGCCGAACCGCCGATCACTTTCTGAAACGGGGGCAGCGTACCGATCAGCCGGTCGGCCGTTTCCGCGTCGATCATGACCATTCCGCCCTTTTCTCCGCCGACGGTCTTCAGAAAATTGTCGTCCACATTGGCGAGAATGTCGAGAAGCGCCGAGCCGACCCCGAGAACTTTTTTCTTTCCCGATGCCATTGTCATCCGAACCGGCTTATTTCAGATATTCGGCGGCGGCCTGTTTCAGCGCGTCGACCATGTCGGTCTTTTCCCACGGGAACATGTCCCGGCCGAAATGACCGTACGCCGCGGTCTGGCGGTACGACCAGCCGTTCTTCGCCGGATGCTTGAGGTCCAGTTTGGCAAGAATCGCCGCGGGACGCAGATCAAAGACCTTTTCCACAACCTTTTCCAGATTCGCATCGTTGGGAATCCGGCCGGTTCCATAGGTGTCCACGTTGATTGAGAGAGGTTTTGCCACGCCGATCGCGTACGCAACCTGGATTTCGCATTTGTCGGCAAGTCCGGCCGCCACAACGTTCTTCGCGATGTAACGGCACATGTAGGCTGCGGACCGGTCCACCTTGGAGGGGTCCTTGCCGGAGAATGCGCCGCCGCCGTGGGAGCCGACTCCTCCATAGGTGTCAACGATGATTTTGCGTCCGGTTACGCCCGTGTCTCCGTTCGGTCCGCCAACTACGAAACGGCCGGTCGGATTCACAAAATATTCAATATCCTCTGTCAGAAACTTCGCGGGAATCACTTTCTTCACAACGTCTTTGACAACCTGTTCAAATTCCTTGATGTCCATCTCGTCGGAGTGCTGGTGCGAGACCACCACCGTGGTGACGGCGACCGGTTTTCCGTCCTTGTACCGCATCGACACCTGGCTCTTCGAATCCGGACGGAGATACTTGTATTTCTCCGGTTCGCTTTTCCGGAGACGCGCCAGTTCCTCCACGATCCTGTGGGAGTAGAGAATGGTCGCAGGCATCAGCTCTTTTGTTTCGTTGCTGGCGTATCCGAACATCATTCCCTGATCGCCCGCTCCCTGTTCCTTGAACAGTCCTTCCCCTTCCGTGACGCCCTGGGAGATGTCCGGAGACTGCGAGTGAATGCACAGAAACACTTTGCAGCTTTCCGCGGAAAACCCGATGTCCGCCGAGGTGTAGCCGATCTCCGCCACCACCTGCCGGACAATGGATTCCCAGTCGACTTTCGCTTTCGTGGTGATCTCTCCGGATACCACCACAAGATCGGTGGTACACAGCGTTTCGCATGCGACCCGGCTGTTGGGATCCTGCGCAAGGCAGGCGTCGAGAATCGCATCGGAAATCTGGTCGGAGACCTTGTCAGGATGCCCTTCGGAAACCGATTCCGAGGTGAAAATGTGATCTGCGCGGATCTTGCTCATATTGAATGCTCCTTTTCATGTTCTTTTCTGATGAAACGTAATTCCTATAATTTATCATGGATATGGGAAACATTCAAATGAAAATCGAAAACTATTCCCAAAAAGAATTTTTCCGTTTTTCTCCGGAGGAATTTTTTCCCCGACAATAAAAAAACCCTTCCGCACAGAATGCACGGAAGGGAATGATTTTCCGGACGGAAAAAAGTTATTTGACCGCGTTGCCGGAAATATTGATCTGACGGGTGTAGAAGATCAGACCGCTTTCCTGATACTGGGAGGCGAGGTTCAGAACCTTGGTCGCTCCGAGTTTCTTGCTCTCCTGCGTGAGGAGCGGCATCAGGGATTCCGCCGTCACGGTGTCCTGGAAAACGGCAATGTTTCCGGGAGCGGCCGTCGATCCGCTCAGCAGCGGGATCGAGAACAGGTAAATTCCCCAGTTCTGGGCATCAATATGAGCGAGGGTTTTCCCGCTGTTTGCGATCTTCTGACCGCTGAGATTCTGATCTTTGACAACTTCAACGCTGGCGCATCCGCAGAAAAGCAGGGCAGCGGCGAGGACGGAAGCAGAAAGCAACATCTTTTTCATAATATGTTTTCCCCTGGGTTGGACGTTATTTCACAGAGTTTCCGGAAACCGTGGCCGTCTTCCAGTAGAAGAGGAACGGGATCGGGAACGGAATGTTGGCGCTTCCGGTCATGGAGACAAGATCAATGGTCCGGGTTCCGCCCAGTTCCGCGCTCTTTTTGGTCACCATCTTCGTGACAGCCGTCACATTGACGGAGTCTTCATTCCATTTGATCGTTCCCGGTTCCAGCGTGGAACCCGTCAGCAGCGGAATCGACAGCAGATACAGGCCGCTGCTGTACCCGCTGACATGTGCAACAGAAGTCCCCGATGTGGTGATACTCTGATTGTTGAAGGTCTTGACTCCGGCTGTCTGAATCGTGGAGCATCCGGTGAACAGGGCCGCCGCTCCGAGCAAGGCAAACAGGAGCATGTGGTTTCTCTTCATTTTTCTTGTCCTTTCCGTTGTTTGCAAGGCCGCTCCGGTTTCCGGCTCGTTCCGGGATCCGGCGGGACTTTTATATGAGGTAGTATAACGGGTCTTTTCAAAAAAGCAAAAGAAGAAAAAGAAAATTTTCAGAAATTTTCTCTGTAAACAGCCGTTTCTTTTCCCGGACCTTGTTTTCCGGATTTCTCAGGAGCCTCTGCATGCAGAGTGTTCCTGAAGATGTTTCCGGTACTGCGCGGGGGGAACTCCGTACATCCGTTTGAAGGTGCGGGAAAAATGAAACCGGTCATTGACGCCGATCGCGTAGCAGATTTCGTCGATTGTGCAGTTCCCGAACTGGAGCAGGCGCGCCGCCTGCGTGTACCGCACATGCAGAAGATACTGATAGGGCGTGCTCCCCGTCTGGGATTTGAAATCCCGCAGAAACACATTTTCCGAAAGTCCCGCAATCCGGGAGAGCGTCGCCAGATTGATCTCCTTGTTGATGTTGGAGCGGATGTAATCGCACGCATCCACGATGCGCCGGTCGCAGTCGATTTCGGAAAACGCCTCCGGCGGCAGCTTGGCGATTGCGGCGGTGACCAGGGAAAGTCCCAGAAGTTTCCGTTTCGCCGGCGGACACTCCTCTGCGGAAAAACAGTCGTGCAGCTCCTTCAGAATCACCGCCACGCAGCCCGATTCCGAAAGCGGAATCGCATTCAGGAGATGCGCCCGGCTGCCCGAGATGTTTTCCACTTCAAAGTGAATGTAAAGCTGTTCCGGTGCACCTTCCGACCAGGTCCGCAGATTGCAGTTCGGCGGAAGCAGATAAAGTTTTTCCGGGCGAAGTTCCATCTTCTGACCTTCCAGAAACACTCCCGCGCCTCCCGCGGTATGATGATAGAGTCTCCAGTAGCAGCCGCCGAGCATCAGATGATTCCAGAACGCCGTCAGCCGGGTTTTGGAGACTGCGCCCAGATGGATTTCCGGCGCATTCAGATGGACTCTTGTGGATGCCATGAACGCCGTCAGTCCTTTTTCCGGATTGCGCGGATGGCCTCCAGGATTTCCGTTACTTCCGCCATTCGCCCTTCGCCGTTGTCACCGCAGGCGAGGCGTCCCCTGCCCGGTCCGACAAAGTGTACGCCCCACGAACGGAGAATTTCGCAGTTCCGCCGTACCGCCGGACTCTGCCACATCCGGGTGTTCATCGCGGGTGCCAGCAGGACATCGCCCCGGTACGCCATTGCCGAAGTCGTCAGCGCATCGTCCGCGATCCCGTTGGCATATTTCCCGAGAAAGTTCGCTGTACACGGCGCGATGACCATCAGGCTTGCCAGTTCCGAGATTTCGATATGGCCCGGCTTCCAGGTCGGCGTATCCCACAGGTCGAAGATCACCGGGTTGCGCGACAGCGTGAAAAACAGCTTGTCGGAGATCAGATGGCGTGCGGAATCGGTCATCATCACATGCACATCATATCCGCCGGCGGAGAGCTTTGAGCACAGGTCCGCCGCCTTGTAGATGGCGATCCCGCCCGTCACTCCCAGAAGAATCGCATTGGGATCAGGCATTGATATCCTCTTTCCATCGTTTTGTGGACATTCTGAATGCGAGGAGCAGCGCGTCGAATTTTTTCACCGCACTCTCAAAGTCATCGTTGATCAGAAGATACGAATACTCCCTCCAGTGCGAAATTTCAAGTCTGGAATTTTCCAAACGCTTCAAAATCACCTCTTCCGCGTCGGTTCCCCGTCCCCGGAGACGGCGTTCCAGCTCCGCATGCGACGGCGGCGCGACAAATACAAATTCCGCCGAATCCCGGAAAATTTCCGAATTCCGGCACAATTCATGGACTTTCGCCGCTCCCTGCACATCAATATCCAGAATCACATCAATTCCCCGCGTGACGCGTTCCAGCACTTCCGATTTGAGCGTCCCGTAGAAATTTCCGTGCACCTCCGCATATTCGATAAATTCATCCGCCTCGATCTTTCTCCGGAATTCCTCCACGCTGAGAAAATGATAATCCACGCCGTCCCGTTCTTCTCCGCGGGGGGCGCGGGTGGTGCAGGAAATCGAAAACGCCACCTCCGGGTGACGCTTCATCACTTCCCGGCTGATACTCGATTTCCCGGACCCGCTCGGCCCGGAGACGATCAGGGCAATCCCAAGACGCGCAATCTCTTTCATGAATACAGACTCCGGAATACGGCTGATGAAAATCCCGCGGAAAGAAAAACACCCGCAAAAACGAATCTTCGGCCTGGTTGGTTGACAGAGTGGAAATAAATGGTGAGTCGGCCGGGGCTCGAACCCGGGACCACCGCCTTAAAAGGGCGATGCTCTACCGACTGAGCTACCGACTCACTCGAATTCATCTTCTTTCGGGCAGATGCAATTAAGATACATCGTTCTTTGAAAAAGTCAAACGGTTTTCTGAAAAAAAAACGGATTTTTCAGCTCTCCGTCCGCTCATTTTTGCCGGAATACGATTCTTCCCTTGGTCAGATCATACGGAGACATCTCAAGTGTCACGGAGTCGCCGGGAAGAATTCGGATGAAGTTCAGGCGCATCTTCCCGCTGATGTGGGCCAACACGCAGTGACCGTTCTGAAGTTCCACTTTGAACATCGTGTTGGGAAGCAGCTCCTTCACTACTCCGTCGACTTTTATGACGTCATCTTTAGGCACGGGTTAAAACCTCCGGTTGTTCAGTTGTAATAAGAACCATATGCTCGAAATGAGCCGAATTTCTGCCGTCGCGAGTCCGTACCGTCCAGCGGTTCGGCTCCACATACACCTTGTAGGTCCCCAGATTGAACATCGGTTCGATCGCAAGGACCATTCCCGGCTGGAGACGCGGTCCCCGCAGCGGGGTCACATAATTGGGAACCTCCGGCGGTTCGTGCAGTTTGACGCCGCAGCCGTGGCCGACAAAATCCCGTACAACCGCGATCCCGTTTTTCTTCGCAACCTTCTGCACGGCCGCAGAGATGTCCCGGATGTAGTTGCCGCAGACCGCCGCCGCAATTCCCGCCTCCAGGGCCTCCCGCGTGACGTCCATCAGTTTCTGATCTTCCGCCGGAACCGGTTCGTCGCCCACATAATCGGTCCGGGCCGTGTCGCCGATTCCTCCTTCGTATTCCACGCCGACGTCGATGCTGACAAGATCCCCTTTCAGAATGAACCGTTCCGGAGAGCCGATCCCGTGAACCACTTCGTCGTTGACCGAGATGCAGATGTTGCCGGGATAGCCGTGATATCCGAGAAACGCGCATTTCCCTCCCATCGAGGTGATGACCTCTCCCGCGATCAGATCCAGTTCTTTTGTGCTCATCCCCGGACGGATGAACTCCGCGATCCGGTCGCGTGCTCTGCCCGCCATTGCGGCGGCAACGCGGATGCGCGCAATCTCTTCCGGCGTGTGAATGATGTAGTCCCTGCTCATTTCATCAGCTCAGAATCGCCCGCAGTGCGGCGTATCCCTCCGCTTTCGGCAGCGAAGAGTCGATTTTGGACAGCAGGTTCTTTTCCGTATAATACCCGATCAGCGGGAAGGTCTGTTCCTTGTAAACCGAAAGACGGTTCTGCGCCGTTTCGAGAGAATCGTCCGTCCGCTGATAGAGTTCTCCTCCGCAGGAGTCGCAGATCCCTTCCTGTTTCGGCTTGGAGAAGATTTTATTATAGCTTGCTCCGCATTTCCGGCAGGTCAGACGGGCGGTCAGCCGCTGAAGAAGGAGTTCTTCCGGTGCGTCGAACAGCACCACCGCGTCGAGTTTCTTTCCTGCCTTTGCAAGCGCCGTTTCCAGAAGTTCCGCCTGGCGGATTGTGCGGGGGAAGCCGTCCAGAAGAAAACCGCCTGCGCACTCCGCGGAGAGCAGTTTGCCCGCGACCATGTCCGCGACCACCTCGTCGGGAACGAGTTTGCCCGAATCCATGTAGCTTTTCGCCAGTTTCCCCAGGTCGCTTCCCTTCCCGATTTCGGACCGGAAAATGTCGCCTGTCGAGACATGTGCAAGGTTTTCCTCTCTCAGAAGAATTTCGGAGAGTGTGCCCTTTCCCGCTCCCGGGGGGCCGAGAAGGACGATGTTGCGTTTCGTAATCATTTCTGATGACTTCCCCTGACTGATTTTGTAAAATCGTTCAATTCTGTAATTTACAACCGTTTTTTCATTCTGTCAACACGGGAAGCGCGCCGTCGCGAAAGAAAAACTCAAAATTCGCCGGCGCGTTTTCTGTTCCGGTCCGTTGTCCGGAGGATTCAAGCCGTGCGCGGGGTGTTACAGAATCTCCGCTGTCTCGATGACGACCGGTTCCAGCGGAACATCGTCGTGATAGCCGTACGGCCCGGTTTCCACCTTCGCGATTTTGTCGACCACGTCCATTCCTTTTGTCACCTTTCCGAACACGCAGTACCCGTATCCGGCCGGCGTTTTGGAGCGGTGATCGAGAAAATCGTTGTCCACCAGATTGATAAAGAACTGTGCGGTGGCGCTGTCGACTTCACTGGTGCGGGCCATGGCGATTGTTCCGCGTTTGTTGGAGGGGGCGGCATGGGCTTCGTTCCGGATCGGCGGTTCGGTATCAAGTTCGTTCATTTCCGCGTCCATTCCGCCGCCCTGGATCATGAATCCGTCGATGACGCGGTGGAAGATTGTTCCGTTGTAGTGCCCTTCCTTCACATAATCGAGAAAATTGCGGACCGTGACCGGAGTTTCCCCGTCGAAAAGTTCCAGCTCGATAGCACCCATTCCCGTTGTCAGCTTCACTCTGCTTCCCATCTTCCGCTCCCTGCTGTTAGACGCCTTTCATCGCGAGACTGACCACATCCGGCGCAATCCGGTGCAGCAGTTCGTCCGACATTTCCAGAACCTGACGGTGATCGCTGCACTTCAGCGCATTCGCCGCAAACTGTTCCGCTTCATACATCCGGAGACTGCGGATCACCCTCCGGGCGACTCCGAGCGATCCGGTACTCATGCTCAACTCCTGAATTCCAAGTCCGATCAGCAGCGGGATGAACCGGGGATCGGCCGCCATCTCTCCGCAGACTCCGACCCAGATCCCGGCGGCATTCGCCGCCTTGACAATCCGGTCGATCAGCATCAGAATCACCGGATGCGCCGGACGGTACAGCGATGCCACCCGTTCATTGCCCCGGTCCACCGCCATCGTGTATTGAACCAGATCGTTTGTCCCGATGCTGAAAAAATCCACCTTTTCCGCCATATGTTCCGCAAACAGCGCGGCCGCGGGCGTTTCCACCATGATGCCCACTTCCATGTGTTCGTCGAATTTCTTCTTTTCCGCGCACAGATCCTCCCGGACCCGGTTCAGAATTTCCAGAAGGCGGTCCACTTCGTCTTCGCAGGTCACCATCGGGAACATCATCCGGGTTGGTCCGAACGCGCTCGCGCGGAGAATCGCCCGGAGCTGCGGAATCAGAAGCTCCGGAAACGCCAGACACAGCCGGATCGAACGCTGTCCGAGAAACGGATTCGGATCATGTGTCACATTGATAACCGAGGAGAGTTTGTCGCCTCCGAGGTCCAGGGTCCGGATGATGGTCGCCTCTCCGTTCATTCCCTCAATGATTTTCCGATAGACCGCAAACTGTTCCTCCTCGCTCGGAATATGGTTCGTAAGGAACAGATATTCCGTCCGGAACAGCCCGATTCCGGAGGCTCCCGATTTATGTACCTCTTCGATGTCCCCGGCGTCGTCCAGATTCGCCGCAAGATGGATGCGGTAGCCGTCAATGGTTTCCGGAAGAAGTGTGCTTTCCTGCTGCAGCTCGTTGAACAGCTGTTCCTTGGAGACCTCTTTCTGTGCATACAGCTCCAGCGTCTCCTGCTTCGGATTGGTGATGACCGCACCGATGTAGCCGTCGATGATGAGCATGTCGCCGTTGTGAAGATTGCTCATCAGGTTCGGAATGCCGACCACTGCCGGAATGCGCATGGAACGCGCCAGAATCGCTGTATGAGAGGTCCGGCTTCCGGTTTCCGTTGCGAATGCCTGCACGTTCTCCCGGTCGAGCATGGCTGTGTCCGAGGGCGTCAGATCTCTGGAAATCAGGATCCTCTGTCCCGGAAGGTGGTCCAGAAGCTGGCGTTCCTCTCCGCTGAGATTATCCAGAATCCGGCAGGCGACATCGGCAACATCGGATGCCCGTTCCTTCAGATATTGATCGTTCACCGCCGAAATCGCGGAAATGTACCGCTGAATGGACCGGGCAAACACCACGTCCGCCGTCTGCATCTCCTTCCGGATTCCTTCAATCACTTCATGGATCAGGGTCCGGTCGTCCACGATCAGCATGTGTGCGTCGAAGATGCTGGCATCGCCGGATTCGAGGGAATCCCTGAGGCGCGCCTGAAGTTCGGCAATCTGCTTCCGGGTTTTATCCAGCGCATTGGTGAAACGGGTGATCTCGCCGGGGACCTCCGATTCCGTAATCGGCTTCGGCTCCACCTCCAGAGAGGTCCGTCCCGCATTTCCGACAATCAGGGCGATTCCGATCGCGATCCCCGACGATGCCGGAATCCCGTGATACATCACTTCTTTCCGGTTCTCCGGGGGTGTTTGGAGGGGGGTGGTGCCGGCTGTTCCGTCATTCTTCATCAAATCGTCTGTCAACCAAATCGTTGAGGGCTTTCACAGCGTCTTCGGCGTCGGGGCCGGAGGCGGTGATCTTGAGTTTCGATCCGCACACCGCGGAAAGCACCAGCATGCTCATGAGGCTTTTCCCGTTGGCGGTTTCCGCATCTTTGGAAACGACGATATCGCTGTCGAATTTCGAGGCTGTCTGCACAAAAAGGGAGGCCGGCCGCGCATGCAGACCCAGCTTGTTCCGTATCGTGCATTCTGTCGTTTTTACAGCGGCCATCCGGCATCCTTTCCCGATTGAGTCAATAGAAGCAATAGAGCGGTACTATAGCATTGTTTTTTCAAAATTCAACAACGCCCGCTTTTTTCTTCCGTCGGAAGGACGGGTTTTTCCGGATTTTATCTGGTCCGCAGTTCTTTTGTTTTCCGGATTTCCCGATCAGGAGGACGCGGACCTGCGTTCCAGCAATCCTTTCAGGTATCCGACGGCGAAGATGTTGCCGAGCATCGCATAGCCGAAATTTTCATTGCTTTCCCCCGCCATGGTCGGCGTGTGGTCCGGACGGATCAGACAATCGGGCGCGTGACGGGAGATCTGGTCCAGGAGCGCCGCCATGTCGGTTGGTCCGTTGTCGTGGAAGGTTTCCCGGAAGCATGTCGCGGTCCCGGTGATGTCGCGGAAATGGAGAAAGAAGATTTTGGAGCCGAACTCCTCAATCAGCCGGAACACGTCCTCGCCCATTGCGCGGAAGGTCGCCTGACAGAAGGTGATCCCGTGCGACGGACTGTCCGAAAGCGACAGCACCCGGCGGTACGCGTCGGCACTGGTCAGAATCCGTGAATACCCGAGAAGCGGAGAGATCGGCGGATCGTCCGGATGCAGCCCGAGCCGGACTCCCGACTCCTCCGCAACCGGAAGAACCGATTCCAGAAAATAGGAATAATTCCTCCACATCTCCTCTTCCGTCACCTTCAGCGGAACGTTGTTGTCGATGTCCGACAGATCAAAACCGCTCGTCAGGGCGCCTCCCCGTTCCGGAAGATCGCTCCGCGTCCGGAACCAGCCGATTCCCGCCATGAAGTTGTAGCAGAGCAGTTCGATTCCGAGCCGGCCCATATTCCGCAGCATCTGACGGTAACGTTCAATATCCTCGTCGCGACCCGGGAACCCGAGCTTGATCCGGCTCATGTCAAACTCGTCCCCTTCCAGCGCGTACAGATGAAACCCCCGTTCCCGGAACCGGTCCGATACCGTTTTCAGCGACGCATAGTCAGACGGATCTTTCAATCCGCTCAGCTCCGGCGCCGCTTTCGTCACAGCATACCGGACTCCAAGCTGCGCCGCTATATCCCACTGAAGATTCGGAACCGCCGGAAGCATCAGCCCAAGTTTCATCCTTCTTCTCCTCCATAATATTCTGTATTGAATAATCTCTATTCTAAAATACTCCCTCTTCGGAAAAAATCAAGCGGGATCAGCCCATCAAAAAAAAGCGGAGAACCGGGCCCCCGAATTGACCCGATTCCCCGCCAGGAGGAAACATCTTTTGCTTTCCAGAGCATAGTATACTCCAGAAAAAGGAAAAGTCAACCCCAAAACTTAGCCAAATCTAATTTTTTTTAAAAAAATTTCTTTCCCTCCCTCAAATAAAAACGAAAGCCCTCCGCATCCGGATCCGGTTTTACCGGAAATCCGAACCGTTTTTTGACGAACCGCAAAAAAGCAGTATAGTACAGCAGAAAAACAGGAGATCCCCGCCGGGATCTGCGGAAAACCGGTTCCGCCATTGTTTCCGGCGAAGCCAATGCAGAAAGGTTTGGAAAAGGAAGAGCGCGAGAAGGAAAGAACCTTTCCTCAAAAGGTTTTTCCTTCTCGCTCGCACAAACCGCAATAACAAACAACAACAACCCAACCGGTCCGCCGAAATCCGGATCGCGGACTGAAACCGGAGGAAGGAAATGAAATCATACCGCAAGGAACTCGTCTTCAACGTAACATCCCGCCGTGCGTACCTTGACATTACGGAGGAGGTGGAATCGGCGCTTCGCGAATCGGGCATCCGCGAAGGACTTCTTCTCTGCAACGCGATGCACATAACGGCATCGGTCTACATCAACGATCACGAGTCCGGACTGCTCCGGGATTACGACGACTGGCTGGAACGCCTTGCCCCGCACGAACCCCTTTCACAGTACCGGCACAACCGGACCGGCGAGGATAACGGCGACGCCCACTTGAAGCGACAGGTCATGGGCCGGGAGGTCGTTGTCGCCGTGACCGATGGAAAGCTGGATTTCGGCCCGTGGGAACGCATCTATTACGGAGAGTTCGACGGCATGCGCCGGAAACGCGTTCTTATAAAGATCATCGGAGAATAAGCCTGTTTTCCCAGTACCACTCCGCGGCGGCCCGCAGCCCTTCCCGGACCGGGAAACGGGGCGTGTAGCCGAGGAGCCGGACCGCTTTGGAAATATCCGCCAGGGAATGAAGCACATCGCCTTTCCGGGCGGGTCCGTGCTCCGGGCGGACCGCGGCGATTGCCGGATCGAACGCGGAGAGCGCCGCCTGCAGATGCTCCGCCAGTTCATTCAGGGTTGTCCGTTCTCCGCAGGCGATGTTGTAGACGGTGTTCAGCGCTTCCGGGTTTTCCGTCAGCAGGGCCAGCTGATTGGCCTGCACCACGTCGTCGACGAAGGTGAAGTCCCTGGAGTTTGTTCCGTCGCCATTGATCCGGGGCGGTTCGTGCCGGATCAGGGCGGCGGCAAATTTCGGAATCACGGCTGCGTATGCTCCCGCCGGATCCTGCCTCCTGCCATAGACATTGAAATAGCGGAGTCCGATCGTCTCCATGCCGTAAAGCGCGGAAAAATTGGCCGCATAAAGTTCATTCACATATTTGGTGATCGCATAGGGGGAGAGCGGTTTTCCGATCCGTTCCTCGACTTTCGGCAGCTCCGGACTGTCCCCGTAGACCGACGAACTGGCGGCATAGACAAACCGTTTCACTCCCGCATCTTTCGCCGCGCAGAGCATGTTGACAAATCCGGAAATATTAATATCGGTACTGGTCATCGGGTCCGCAATGGAGCGCGGAACCGAGCCGAGCGCGGCTTCATGAAGGACATACTCCACCCCGTCCACTGCGCGGCGGCAGTCTGCAACGGAGCGGATGTCCCCGACTTCCAGACGGAAGGCGGGATTCTTCAGAAACGGCGCAATGTTCTCCCGCTTCCCCGTCAGAAAATTATCCAGGCAGACCACCTCGTTTTCCTGCTGAAGAAGCCTTTCCACAAGATTCGAACCGATGAAACCCGCTCCGCCGGTCACCAGAATGCGCGCATGAGTTACAAGACCGTTCATAAGCGTCCATCCGTCAGTTCGCGCGGGAGCACGGATTTCACGTCGTAGATGACACAGTCCGCTTTCCGGAAGAGGGTAAAGTCGATCTCCTGAAACTGCCGGTGGGCGACCGCGAGAACAACGGCGTCATAATCGGCCGGATGAATTTCATCGAAGCGGTTCCGTACTGAGTCGAATCCGTATTCGCGTTTGACCTCGTCCGCTCCGGCGAAAGGATCCAGAATATCCACCCGGCAGCCGAACTCCATCAGATTCCGGGCAATGTCCGAAGCGCGCGAGTTGCGGATGTCGGGACAGTTCTCCTTGAAGGTGATTCCGAGCTGGAGGACCCGCGCTCCGAAAATCTTCTTTTCCCGGCGGATCATCAGTTTGACCGTTTCCTCCGCCACATATTTTCCCATGCTGTCGTTGATGCGGCGTCCCGCGAGGATGATCTCCGGCGAGTAGCCGAGCGACTGCGCCTTGTACGTCAGATAGAACGGATCAACCCCGATGCAGTGTCCCCCCACCAGTCCCGGCCGGAATTTCAGGAAATTCCATTTTGTTCCCGCCGCTTCCAGCACTTCGGTCGTATCAATTCCCATCCGGTGGAAGATCTTGGAAAGCTCGTTGACAAACGCGATGTTGATGTCCCGCTGGGAATTTTCAATCACCTTCGCCGCCTCCGCCACCTTGATGCTGCTGGCCCGGTGAGTCCCGGAATGGAGAATGCTGTTGTAGAGCGCATCCACCGCGTCCGCCGCTTCAGGGGTGGAACCGGAGGTGATCTTGAGAATCTTTGTCAGCGTATGTTCACGGTCGCCCGGATTGATCCGTTCAGGACTGTATCCGCAGAAGAAATCGCGGTTGAATTTCAGTCCGCTGAACTGTTCCAGCAGCGGAACGCACTCCTCTTCGGTGCAGCCGGGGAAAACGGTGCTTTCATAAATCACGATCGCTCCCGGACGCATCGTCTTTCCGACGGTTTCGCTTGCGCGCCGCAGCGGAAGCAGGTCCGGCGTGTTGGATTTATCCACAGGGGTCGGCACGGTCACAATGAACACATCGCGGTCTCTGAGCTCTTCCGGGTTGTCGGTGCAGCGGAGCCTTGCTGCCGCGCGGAACGCCTCCGCCGGGATTTCCAGCGTGGAGTCAACCCCGTTGCGAAGTTCCGCCAGACGGCTTTTCTTCACGTCGAATCCGACAGTATCATAATATTTCCCGAATTCCGCCGCGAGGGGAAGCCCGACGTAGCCGAGTCCGATCAATGCGACTTTCAGTTCCCTGTTTCTGATTTTTTCCTGTATTTCATCCAGCATGGGCGGCCTCATTTCGTAATCGGATGAATATATCTCCAGCCGCCGTTCTTGTCAAGGGGAATCGGAAAAATAGAACACCGGAAAC
Organism: uncultured bacterium; assembly: GCA_949297765.1. Classification (GTDB taxonomy): domain Bacteria; phylum Verrucomicrobiota; class Lentisphaeria; order Victivallales; family UBA1829; genus UBA1829. Next base: position 46,122 of record CASFTV010000016.1, read on the forward strand.
TCCGTTCTCCCGGGAAATCCGGTTCCGGAGAGACCCTTTTCCCGTTGCCGCTTTCCGGCTGAAATTTCCAGTTTACTTCTCTTTGAGTTTTTGCTCCAGTGTCCGGAGTTTTGTCTGCTGGGCGGACGAGAGAGAGGAGCCCTGTCTGCAGAGAGACAGCTGTTTTTTGGCATCCCCGAATTTCTGCTTCCCGATCAGCTGTTCCGCGTATTTCAGCCGGATGTCGGTTTTCCGCGAAACGCTGACGCCGGGATCCGCAAGAATTTCCCGGTAGAGCCCCTCGGGATCTTTTCCGGCGGCACGGCAGACCTCAAGAAAGGTTCCCCATCCCCAGAATCGGACCGCGGGAGAAAGCCCCGGCAGCTCCAGCGCTTTCCGGATGGATTCCTCCGCTTCGGCATACTTCTTCTCTCCCAGCAGACAGTGCGTCAGTTCCAGACGGCCCCGGAATTGATCCATGACAGGCAGCTCTTCAAGGGCGAGGAGCTGTTCCGCCGCATCCCTGGCCTTTTCGATATCGCGCAGGTCGGAGCGGTAACTCTGCACCATTTGAAGAAGGGCGGCGCCCCGGATCCGTTCCGGATAGCTTTCCGAGGAAAACGGCTTCACCAGTTCAATGATCTCACCGGCTTTTTTCTCTTTGGCAAGAATGGTTCGAAGATCGTTGAAGATCCCCGGGAGATGGGGATATGCGGCCGGCTCCGTCTTTGCCGCACTCAGGATTTTGCGGAAGATCCGTTCCGCCCGCTCCGGATTGCCGAGCCGGAAATAGCAGAGCGCCTGCTTTTTGGCAATGTCGATCTGCCGTTCCGCGGGGAGGTCTCCGATGGAGCCGATTCGGGAGAAGTCATTGAGAGCCGCCTGATATTCCCGCCGATCCATCTGTTTTTGCGCGCAGAAGAGAAGGGCGGTCCGGCGTTTTGCCTGGTCGGAGGTGATCTCGACCGCTTTTTCTCCGAGTCCGAGGGCCTGGGCGTGATTGCCGGCCGCCGAGGCGGCGTATGCTCTCTGAAGCATTTGTTCAAACGGATCCGCCCGCTGGATGGTTTCCGCCAGTTTCTGCATGCATCTCCGGTATTTCGCCTCATTTTTCATCTGGCTGTGAAGACTGGCGGCCATGCGCAGGATATTTTCCTTTTGCGATGCGGAACATCCGGATGTATTCCAGGCTTCCCGCAGAAGAGCAAGCGTTTTGTCCGGTTTGTTCCGGTCCCGCTGATAGGAGGCGTAAAGAAGAATTCCGGAGACCCGGCTGTCTGCGGTATGAGCCTCCTTCAGAAGACGTTCATACGCGGCGTGGATCTTTGCTTCATCCTTGCTCCGGAGAGCGGCCTTGAAAAGTTCCGACCGGAGAAAGTTGTTCAGACTTTCGTCATAATTATCCTGGAGGAATTCCTCGCAGGCGCGTTTGATCTGAACATCGTCTTTCAGTCCGATATATGCGGTGATCAGTCCCCGCTTTGCTGACCGGATTTCCCAGTTGTTCGACCCGGCTTCCTCCTTTGCGTATGCAACCGGCCGGAACGTGCGGACGGCGTCCTGATACCGCTTCAGCTGCAGACACGCGTTGCCGATTTGGACCCGGATTCCGTTTTTCTGCTTGATGGATCCCGTTGATTCCCGGAGAAAAATTTCTCCTGCGCGGATGGCGTTCGGATAATCCTTCAGCCCGATATAGCCGTAAACGAGGAGGGCGGCCGCGCTTTCCCGGAGAGTCCTTGAACTTCCGTTTTCCAGAAGATAGGAGGCTGCTTCAACGGTCATCTGATGATTGCCGGAGAGATTGGCGCAGTTCATTTTCGTGCTCAGGGCCTCGTCCCGGAGTTTGAGCGGAAGATCCGGAAGAGTCGCCGCTTCACTTGCAAGACGTGCGCGTTTCTGGGAAATTTCCCTCCAGCGTTTGTAGTCTCCTTTCAGCCGGGCGGTATCGCCGTCGCGGGAGAGCATTCCGCTGTATCTCCGGTATGCCTGGAATTTCAGGGAGACCGGAAAGGAATCATCCCGGAAAAGCTCGTAATAGCAGCGGTCGACAATTTCCTCGTCGTCCCGGATGCGTTTCTGGTGTTCCAGTTCCCGGATTCTGTTTTCAAATTCATTCTGGAGTGCTCTTGCCCGGCCGCGCATTTCCCGGGCGGAATCCCATGCGCTTTTCCGGTCATTGTTTGTCTTTGAGAGACGGGCTGCCTCATTGTAGGCTCGTTCCGCATCAATATACCGTTTCTGTGCTTTGAAATCGCCGGCCGCCCGCATGGCTTCCCGCCGGTTCAGATACTGCTCCGCACCAACTGCGGAACAAACAAAGAAAAAAACAACCGACAGAACTGCAGCACGAACAATCTTCATGGCTTACCCTCCTCAAACAATAATGATAGACAAGACAGATCACATGACTCTGAACACAGGCCCCGTCCAGCGGGGATTTTTTCTCCTTTCCCGGAGTTCCCAAGTTGGAAAAATCCGCAAACTACAAATACCATCGAAATCAAAAACGGCCGGACGTCCCGAATCAAACAACATGGTCAGTCCTTCCGGATTCCATTATAACACAAAATCCCGCTTTTACAATATCCTGTTTTGCAGTTTTTTGAAAAAGAATACAAAAAATGAATGGATTCCGCTTGAGAAAAACCGGAAGAGAATCGTTTCCTCCCGTTTTTTTTTCAGAGAAATGAAAATCCTCATTTTTTCATGATTTCCTCGAAAAAAACTTGACATTTTCCCGAAAAACATCTACATTTCCATATTATACTGTTTTATTACGATGGAGTTATGCGCGGGAGCCCGCGCCGTTTGACCGCATAATCTGAGGGAGACCGAACCGTGAGCGAACATTCTTCCCGCACCCGGGAAATGCTGGGGTCCAGACTGGGATTCATCCTGCTGGCGGCCGGCTGCGCCATCGGACTGGGGAATATCTGGCGTTTTCCTTATATCGCCGGACAGTACGGGGGCGCATTCTTTGTCCTGATGTATCTTTTTTTCCTCCTTCTTCTCGGATTCCCCGTGATGGTGATGGAGCTTTCCATCGGACGGGCCGGACAGCTCGATCTGGTGGGGTGCTATAAGAAGCTGAAAAATCCGGAGCGCCCTCTTCCGTGGGAAAAACCGGGAATGCTGTTCTTCTGCGGCAATCTGATTCTGCTGATGTTCTACTCCGTGATTACGGGATGGCTCCTGGCCTATACCTGGTATTTTCTGACCGGCGCGTTCAAATCGGTCGGAGCCAGCGGCGTGCCGGAATTCTTCAGCGGATTTCTGGAAAGTCCGGGGAGACAGGTTCTGTTCACCTATATTGCCATTGCCGGAACGGTGGCCGTCTGCTTTGCCGGGCTCAAAGCCGGTGTGGAACGGGTGACCAAGTTCATGATGGCGGGGCTGTTTCTGCTGATGATCGGCCTGGCGGTGCAGGCCTGCCGTCTGCCGAACGGAATGGAGGGGGTGAAATTCTTCCTGAAACCGGATTTCAGCCATCTTTCGCAGGGAGGAGTCTGGCCCGCGGTCCATGCGGCCATGACACAGGCGTTCTTCACGCTGAGTCTTGGAATCGGCAGCATTGCGATCTGCGGGAGTTATGTGTCGAAGGAGCAGTCGCTGCCGCAGGAGGCGGCGATCATTATCGGGCTGGACACCTTTGTGGCGATCTGTTCGGGACTGATTATTTTCCCGAGCTGTTTTGCGTACGGGGTGTCGCCGGATCAGGGGCCGTCGCTGATTTTCGTCACGCTGCCCAGAATCTTCATCGACATGGAGTTCGGAATGATCCGGGGAACAGTGTTTTTCCTGTTCCTCTGCATCGCGGCGCTCACGACGCTGATCGCCGTTTCGGAAAACGTGATCGCATTCGGAATCGACGAGCTGCACTGCTCCCGGAGAAAATCGACGGTGCTGACCGGCATCCTTCTGTTTGTTCTGTCGCTGCCGTGCATTTTCGGATTCAATCTCTGGAAATCGTTTCAGCCGCTGGGAAAGGGCAGTTCGGTTCTGGATCTGGAGGATTTCATTGTCAGCGACAATTTCCTGCCGCTCGGCGCGCTTCTGATCGTGCTGTTCTGCACCCGTTCCCGCGGATGGGGCTACCGGAATTTCCTCAAGGAGGCGAACGAGGGATCCGGATTCAATTTTCCCCGGATTCTCGGATTCTATATCACCTGGATTCTTCCGGCAGTGATCCTGTTCCTCTGGGTGATCGGAATTGTTCGGCGATTCTGGATATAAAGTGAAGATGCGGAATTTTTCATAACACAGTTTCTGTAAGGAGGAGACAATGCTGATATTCCTGATCGGTATCGTGATGCTTGTGCTGGGATACAATTACTACGGGCGGTTCGTGGAACGGATTCTCGGGCCGGATGACCGTCCGACTCCGGCCGTCACCAGCTGCGACGGCGTGGATTATCTGATTCTGCCGCACTGGAAGAATATGCTGATCCAGCTTCTGAACATTGCCGGAGTCGGGCCGGTGATCGGCGTGATTCTCGGAATCAAGTTCGGAGCGGTGGTGTTCCTGATTATCCCGATCGGAAACATCCTCGGCGGAGCGGTGCATGATTTTGTCGCCGGGATGATGTCGCTGCGGCACAACGGCGCCAATCTTCCTGCGCTGGTGCGGATGACGATGGGAAAAACATTCTTCGGCATTTTCTCCGTTTTCATGTGTTTCCTGCTGCTGCTGGTGGTGGCGGTGTTCATCAACATTCCGGCGGGGCTGATCGACCGCCTTTTCCCGTCGGTTCCGGTGTTCTGGTACGCGGTGGTGGCGATCTTCATCTACTACATTGTGGCGACGATTTTTCCGGTGGACAAGATCATCGGGGCGGTGTATCCGCTGTTCGGCGTGATGCTGCTGGTCGGGACATTCGCGATCTTTCTGTCCATTCTGTGGCAGTATTCGTTCTCGACGCCGACAATGCTGCTGGAGACGCCGGAACTGAAACAGCTCATTCTCGGATTCCGGGAGGAGAATCCGATTCTGCCGGTGCTGTTCGTGACGATCGCATGCGGAATTCTCTCCGGATTTCACGCGACGCAGTCGCCGATCATCGCGCGGACGATGGCTTCGGAACGCCAGGCGCGCTCCTCGTTCTACGGAATGATGGTGGTGGAAGGAATCATCGCCATGATCTGGGCGGCCGCCGGATTCGCAATCTACAATCTGTTCCCCGCGATGTTCAAGAACAATCCGACTCAGGTGCTGGTGGAGATCACGAAATATTTCCTCGGCGGATGGATGGGCGTTCTGACGATTCTTGCGGTGGTGATTCTCGCGGTCACATCCGGAGATACGGCGATGCGGAGTTTGCGGCTGAGTCTCGCGGAGATCCTCGGAATCGGACAGACAAAGATCCGCAACCGGATTCTGCTCTGTCTGCCGCTGATCGTGATTATTTCCGCTCTGCTGTGGTGGTCGAACATGGATGCGCAGTCGTTCAATCATCTGTGGAATTATTTCGCCTGGGGCAATCAGGTGCTGGCGTCCTGCACGCTGATCGCGGTATCGGTGTGGCTGTTCGGACAGAAAAAACAGGGATTCGTCACGCTGCTGCCCGGAATGTTCATGACGTTCATCGTGGTGACGTACATTCTGTGGACTTCGCCCGCGCACAAGGGGCCGTACGGATGCGGACTGGATCTGACACTCTCCTACGGACTTGGATGTGCGGTTGCCGTCCTCGCCGGGATCTGGGCGTATTTTGCGGGCCGCCGCCGTGCCGCGCTCTCCCTGCCGGAAACGTGAGCGCGGAATCGGAGGGGATCGGCGTTTCCCCGTTTGACTTTTTCCGTCTTCCGTGATATTATACCCGTGGGAAAGAACCACTTTCAAGGAGAAGAACGATGCGCAAAGCGTACACCCTGCTGGAAATTCTAATTGTTGTTTCGATTGTCGCCATTCTTGCCGCGACCGGACTGGGGATTACCGCGTATGTCCGCGGAAAGATCGCGGAGACACAGACAAAAACTACGCTCAAACTGGTGGAAATGGCATTTCAGAAATTCCAGCAGAAGAACGGGACGTATCCCGTGTCGGCAGATTCTCCGTACCTTGCCGTGGATCTGAGTTCCTGCGGCAGTGTCGACGCATTTCAGCAGCTCTGGATCGGCTATTTCAACGATGTCACACTGCCGTCGGATTTCCCGACGACAAAGACCGGATTGAAAATCCGCGGAATCCGTCTGGAGTACACCGGAGGGAAATATTATATTCTCGACGGATGGAACCGGCGGATCTTCTACCTGAATCCCGGAGTGTTCAACTCCGAATCCTATGACCTGATCTCGTTCGGCGCGGATGCTCTGGCGGGAGACGGATCCGGCTCCACCACGGATGTCAATTCGTTTTCTGCGAATGATTTCAAATCCTCCAGCAAATATCCGCAGGAGACCGGAGACGATATTACCAATTTCACCCGGAACTGATTGTGTGCGGAGTGCCGGCCGCGCCGGAGCTGGAGAGATCCGCACGGCCTTTTCCACCGCCCCGCAGTTCCCCGGCAGATTTGAAAAACGATGAGATTGAGTGTATAGTATAAAAATTGTTGAAAAATCTGAAAGAAAGAGAACTTTCGTAAAATGAGATGTCCCAGATGTGCATGCCAGGATGACAAAGTCATAGATTCTCGAGCCATCAAGGAGGGTGCCGGAGTCCGGAGACGCCGGGAATGCCTGAAATGCGGATATCGGTTCACAACCTGCGAAGAGATTGTTCCGAATGAACTCAAGGTGGTGAAACGCGACGGATCGCGGGAAAACTTCGACCGGAACAAACTGCGCGCCGGAATTGAAAAAGCCTGCTGGAAACGGGAAATCACCGAGGAACAGGTGGATTTGCTGGTCAACCGCCTGATTGCGTCGATTGAGAACGATTACGACCGGGAGGTGACAACCGTCGAAATCGGCGCCCGCGCGATTGAGGCGCTCCGCGAACTGGACGAGGTCGCCTGCATCAGCTTCGCTTCCGTCTACAAGGACTTCAAGAATCTGGATGAGTTCCTGAAGGAAATCCGGACGATGAACCGGGATAAGAAAAAGAATCCCGCCGCAGGCGCAAAATAATGAAATTCCGACACCGCCTGCTGCTGAAATACGCCGATCTGAGCGTTTCCCGTTTCACGGAGGTCCTGCGCCAGTGGATGGGGCATCAGGGGTATATTCTGCTGCTGAGCATCTTCGTCGGACTTCTTTCCGGACTCGCGGCGGTGACACTGAAAAACATCACCGATTATTTCCATGAACTTGCCCGGCATGCGGAAGGCCCGTGGGTGATGTGGCTGGCGCCCGCGATGCCGGTGGTCGGGATCATCCTGTGCGTGATTTTTGTGAAACTGTTCGTGAAGGGCCGCTACGACAAGAGTCTTGCGAATGTGATCGTTTCGACAACCAACGGGACCAGCGACATTCCGAAACAGCATACCTATTCCCATCTCATCACCAGCGGAATCTGCGTGGGTCTCGGCGGAGCCGCCGGACTCGAAGCGCCGATCGCCCTGACCGGCTCCGCGATCGGTTCCAACGTGGCGAAATTCCTGCACACCGGACTGGAAACCCGGACTCTGTTGCTGGCGTGCGGAGGAGGGGCGGGAATTTCCGCCATCTTCAACAGTCCGGTGGCGGGGGCTCTGTTCGCCTGCGAGATTCTGCTGCCGGCGTTTTCGGTTCCGGCGCTTGTTCCGCTGCTGATGGCGTCGGCGACCGCGGCGGTGGTTTCGGAGACCCTTTGCGACAATCAGCCGTTTGTTCAGCTGAGCAGCGGATGGAGTACCGTGAATCTGCCGTTTTATGTAGTTCTCGGCGTATGTGCGGGATTTGTTTCCGCCTATACGATCCGGATGTCGGTGCATCTGAACCGGAAGTGGGAGCTGTTTCAGAATCCGTGGCTGAAGGCTCTGACCGGCGGTGCGATTCTGTATCTGATGTTCCTGACGCTTCCCGCGCTCAAGGGAGAGGGATACAATTTCATTTCGGCCATCGTTGATGGGAAGGACGGCGCAATCATGAAGGATTGTCCGTTCGGAGAGCTGATCGGGACGGGATGGCTGTTTCTCGGGATCTGTCTTCTCCTGGTTCTTCTGAAGGTGTTTGCGACGTCCGCCACGCTGGATTCCGGAGGAGACGGCGGAATTTTTGCACCGTCGATGTTCATCGGCGCGTTCACGGGCTTCTGCGTGGCGCGGTTTGTGAACATGGTGGCGGCGGAAAATTATCATTTGAGCGAGGTGAATTTTATCGCGGTCGGCATGGGAGGTGTCATCGCGGGTGTGATGCACGCGCCCATGACGGGCATGTTCCTGATCGCGGAGATCACCGGGGGATACCGGTTGTTCATTCCGCTGATGATTGTGGCGTCGCTCTCCTGCTTCATCTGCAAGAAGATCACAAAGTACAATGTCTACAAGACCCAGATCCAGGAACACGGGGGATCGCCCGAGCCGAATCAGACGACGCTGATGCTGGAAAAAGTCACGATCGGAGAACTGGTGGAGAACGATTTTATTCCGGTTTCCGTGTCGGACAATCTGCGGGTGCTGCTGAAGAACGTCATGAGTTCGCCGCGCAACGTGTTTCCGGTGCTGGATGACAAAGGAGGGATCGTCGGCATTGTCACGCTGGACGATGTCCGTCCCTTCCTGCTTGATTCGAATCTGTATGACGTGGCGCTGGTCTACGATGTGATGTCGGATGCGCCGCCGGTGCTTTCGGTGAACGACACGCTCGGCGCGGCGACCCGTCTGTTCGAAAGTCTGCATACCTGGCTGCTGCCCGTCACGGACAATGGGAAGTACATCGGATTCGTTTCCAAAGCCGGAGTCTTCGACAAATACCGCGAGATCCTGAGAAACAAGAAAGAACTTTTCTAAAGGATTTTTGAAACATGATTCAGCTGAGCAATACATCCATCATGATTTTCCGGGCGGACGGCACAACGGTTCCGTTCGATGTGGAGGAGATCCAGACCCGGATCATCCGGGCCTGCATCGCCGCCGGAGAAACGGAGTCGTGGATCGCGGGCGATCTTTCCCTCTCCGTTGAATTTGCTCTGCTCTCGACCCGGAGCCGCACCATCAAAGAGAGCGATCTGGACAGCATGATCGTGCGGGCGCTGGAGGATTCCGGTTATCCGCATGTGGCCGCCGACTTCAAGCGCAGTGCCTCGACCGGCGCGCTTTCCGATATCCCGGTCAACGAGAAAACCGTCCGCGCCGCTCTTGCTCCTGTTCTCTCCCTTCCCGAGGAGAAACTGGAGCAGATCGCCTCCAAAGTCATGCAGGCTCTGCTGGGAATCGGATTTGAGGCCTGTTCTCCCCGGCTGATGGTTGAACTGGCCCGCCATTACCGTGACACGGATCCGGAATCGACACCGGTCCTGCATCTCCGTCCGCGTCCGCTGAAGCCCGGGGACGATGTCATGCTGCTGCGGCCCTCCGATTTTCATACGCTCGCTTCGGTGAACCTGAAGGATCTTCTGACAGGAGAAAGCCTCCGCGTACACGGCGTCAGCCGCCTGTTCGCCGCTCTGAAGATCGACATTTCCCTGACCCGCTTCGCCGATGCGATGGAACTTTCCAAACCGGTTTCGGAGCTTGCGCTGCAGTCCACCTGGGGACGGCTCGTGCTGGCGGTGGACGAGATCTGCGAGAAGGCGGAACGCTTCTGCCGCGGGGAAAAAGATCCTCCCGCTCTGCCCCTTCCGCTCTGTCTCACCTTCCGCGATGCGGAAAAATTCGCAGTCGCCTATATGGATTGTCCGAAAGCCGTCACGGAAGGCTGCATTCACGGCTTCGTGACCGATTTCACCGCCTGCCTGAAACAGAAGCCGTTCAAAATCAACGTCGATTGAAGAAGAACGCCGCGCGGGAGAAAGACTGGTGCCCGGAGCGGGACTCGAACCCGCACATCCATAGGATAACAGATTTTAAGTCTGTTGCGTCTGCCATTTCGCCATCCGGGCGGCCGTCTGTTGAGGGCCTTCTACTATATCCCCGAAATCCGATCTTTCAAGAATTCCGGAGAAAATTTCCGGGTCTCAATGATCTCCGGAAGGACGTGCATCCACAATCTGGAGCTGTCTGCGCCGTTCCCCGTAGTACTCGTTGATCTGGGGAATCGCCACCACGTCCCATGTCGTATGCGGTTCCAGGAGCATGTTGAATGCGATGAAATCCGTCGAATCGCCGTTGCGGTCCCGGAGGATTCCCTTCGTGTGTCCCGCCTTGATCGGAAAGGTCCGCGCGATTTCCACGCTGTTCAGCCGGAAACAGGGCTGCGGATTTCCGTGTCCGAAAGGTCCGAGACGGTCATAGTAGGAGAAAAATTCATCGCCGAGATCCGCCAGAGTCGCGGTTCCGTCGTAGGAGACACTGTCGATCAGGTCCTCCGGCGTGATCTCCGAGCGGACCGTCTCTTCAAAGATCCGGCGGAATTCCGGAATGTTCTCCTTGCGCAGCCCGAGTCCGACCGCCATCGGATGTCCCCCGTACCGGGTCAGCAGATGCGAACACTTCGAAAGCACCTTGATCAGATTCAGTCCGCCGATGCTCCGTCCGGATCCGTGCGCCTCGTCTCCCTGAATGGTCAGAACGATCGCCGGACGGTTGTAATCTCTCGCAAAGCGCGACGCCACAATTCCGATCACTCCCTGGTGCCAGTTGTCCCCCGCCGCAATGATCGAAAAACTGCTCGAGAAATCCGGCGCGGATTCCACATAGTGCTTGGCTTCGTTGAAAATCTCCTGTTCCTTTGTCTGGCGCTTCTGGTTGAACAGCTCCAGCATGTCCGCATAGTGGTAGGCGTCGACAATCTTCGACGCGGTCAGCAGCTGGAGCGCTGAAATCGCATTTCCGAGCCGCCCCGCGGCATTGATCCGCGGCGCCATCTTGAACGTGATGTCCGACGGTTTGATCGACGATCCCGAAATCCGCGCCACTTCGATCAGCGCCCGCACCCCCGGACGGAGCTGCCGTTTCAGCATCTCCATTCCGTGCTTGACCAGAATCCGGTTTTCGGAGAGCAGCGGCACAATATCCGCAACGGTTCCGAGCGCCACATAATCCAGCACCTCTTTGAGTTCCGTCATATAGCCGCCCAGATTGTGTTCGCGCCCGTACTTCAGAAACGCGTGTCCCAGTTTGAACGCGACTCCCACTCCGGAAAGATTGTGCATATCCGCCAGTTCCGCGTGGATTTTCGGATTGATGTTCGCCAGTGCCTGCGGAAGCGCCTCCCCCGGTTCGTGATGATCCGTGATGATGACATCAATTCCGCGCCGGGCCGCATCCTCCACGGCTTCACAGCTGTTGATTCCGCAGTCCACGGTGACCAGAACTCCGCAGTCGCCGCCCGCGGCTTCCAGCGCTTTTGCCAGAGAGTCCGGAGTGAATCCGTATCCGTCGTCGAAGCGGTGCGGAAGAAAATTCGTCACAATTGCGCCGTTGCGTTCCAGAATCCACGAGAGCAGCGCCGTGGCGGTAATACCATCGGTGTCATAATCTCCGTGAATGAGGATGTGTTCCCGGTCGACAATCGCCTGCCAGAGGCGTTTAACGGCTGTTTCCATGCCGGGGAAACGGAACGGATCGCTCAAATCGGAAAAGGACGCATTGAAATACATATCCACATGTCGGACATCAATGCCCCGCGCCGCAAGATACATCGCAATCGCTCTCGGCAGCGCTTTTTCCCGGATCAGTTCCCCCGTGACTGTTTCTTTGCCATCAGACGCACAAGTCCATAATTTTGTACCCATTTTGCCTTTCTTGCTTTTTTCTTTCTGCAGCACTCTGCAATATACAATGAAAACCGGAAAACATCAAATCTATTCTTGAAATTTACGGAAAATCTTTTGTTTTTTTCATCGTTTCCCGCTGTTTTTCTCCCTTTTGAAAGAAAATATTTCATAAAAATAAAATAATAAAAAATATTTATAATTAATACAATAAAATTATTTTGGCGTCGTTTTATGATTGAATCGCCAAGGAAGAGAGAGCAATTCAAATCAGATTCAGAAAAGAAAGGAACTGGAATATGAATACCAGAAAATTTTTCACAGTTGCCGCCGCAGCCGCCGCGCTGTTCGTGTCCGGAAGCGTTTTCGCCGGAGGACATCACCACGGGGAGGATCACAACAATGGGATCCGGCTGGCCGCCGATATTGTCCATCTTGTCAAGAGCGTGGTGACGCCGACCGTGGTTGTCCAGCAGCCGCCCCCGCCGGTGGTTGTGGTGCCCGCTCCGGTTCAGGAGATCCGTTTCTGCAATCCTCCGCCGCGCCCCTGTCCGCCTCGCCATTTCCGCGGAAGATGGTGATCCGAGAGGAAGCGGTTGCTGAAAAGTAATTTGCAATTTACCCGAAATCATGATAAACTATCCCGGAGGAGTTTTTCTCCGGGATTTACTGAAAGGAGTCGATCATGAAAGCCAGAGTTCTTCTTCCGGTCTGCGCCGTTCTGACGGTGTTCTGCTGTTCCGTCTCCGCGGGGCCGCATCATCCGCACCGCAGCGACGGACTGCTTCTGGCCGCTCAGATTACCGGTCTTGTAAGAAGTGTGCTGTTTCCGCCGCTGGTGGTTCTCCCTCCGGTTGCCGCAGTGGTCTATACGCAGCCGCAGGCATCAACTGTGATCGTCCAGCCGGACGAGAACGGAATATACGGTTCAACGATCGTGGATCATCCGGTGATCCAGACCACGGTTCCGACCGTGATCTATCAGGAACGGTCCCCCGTGTTCTATTATGATTCCTCCTGTCTGCTTCTTCCGCCGGTGTTTTTCCGTCCGCCTCCGCCGCCTCCTCCGAGACCGCGTCCTCCGAGGCCGCGTCCTCCGGTCATCATCGAACGTCCGCGTCCGCCGCGTCCACAGCCTCCGCCGAAGCCGCGCCCGAAACCGAACCGTCCGCGTCCGCAGGAGCGTCCGGACCGTCCGCCGCTGAAGTATCCGGTGACGACGCCTCCGGGCCAGTATCGTCCCGATCCGAATCCGGGCCGCTATCAGCGCCTGCCCGCTCCGGCGCAGAAGTACAAGGTGGAGGTGCCGACCTATGCGCCCGCTCCGCCGAAGGGACAGTGGCAGCCGCTTCCCTCTCCGTCGCGGAATTATCAGTCTGCGCCGCGCCCGGCCCGTCCGGACGGCGGTCCGCGCCGCTGACGGTTCTCCGCTCCATCGGGAAACGCATCGTTCCCGTTTCGGGAAAGGAATGTTCCGGGGAATCGCATTCCGCGCTTGTATTCCCCGGTCCGGCATGATACATTACTGCCGCCGGGGAGGGCGCGGAACCGGACTTTTCCACGCATCTTTTCCGAACCATGTCACAACGAACCGAAACGCGGAGGATGTATGACAACAGATGAATTGAAACACAAAGCGCTTGCGTATACCCTGCCTCTGGTGCCGGCGCTCCTGCTCCTGAACGCCTGTGCGTCGACGGAGAGCGGTTCCTATCAGGATCCGAAGCCTCACGGGAAAACCGTTTACACCGAAGTGATGAAGAAGGCCTTCCAGTATGAGGGGCCTGCGCGCAATCCGGTGATCGTGATCCACGGTCTGCTCGGATCCCAGCTTGTCGATTCCCGGGACGGATCGAATATCTGGGGTCAGTTTTCTCTGACGGAGATGCTGGCGGGCAACAAGTTTCCGCGTCTGGCGCATCCGATGAAGGAGAAGCAGCCGCTTTCCAAACTTGTTTCCGAGGTCCGTCCGTCGGGTCTGCTCAGCAAATCCCATATCCGGGTCCTCGGGTTCTCGTTCGATTACGAGGGCTACGAGATTCTTGTGGATGCTCTTTCCAAGGGGGGATATGTGCCGGATACCGCTCCGCTTCCGGAAGGAAAACACTTCTATTCCCAGTTCGTTTTTTATTATGACTGGCGCCGCGACATTTCGGAGAACGCCGTCCGCCTGAAGGAGTTTCTCCTGGAGAAGAAGGCCTACCTTGAGGGACGGTACAAGGAGCTGTACGGAGAGAATGACTACAATGTTCATTTTGACCTTGTCGCGCACAGTATGGGAGGCCTTCTGGCCCGGTACTTCATGCGCTATGGAGGAACGCCGCTTCCGGAGCGCGAACTGGAACTGCCCCGGCTGACCTGGGAGGGCGCAAAGTATGTGGATCGCCTTGTGATTATCGCGACGCCGAATGCGGGATATCCCGACACGCTCGTGGAGCTGACGGAAGGCCTGCGCCTCGCTCCCGCGGCGCCCGTGTATCCGAAGGCGGTGATCGGCACATTCCCCTCCTACTATCAGATGCTCCCGAACGAGGAGACCGGCAGCGTGGTGGAAGCGGGGACGGGAAAACCGGTCAACTGTTTCAGTCTGGAAACGTGGGTGAAGTATCGCTGGGGACTCGCGGATCCCGACGGGGATGAATGGTTCCGGCTCCTGCTTCCCGAAGTGAAAACACCGGCGGAGCGGCAGAAGATTGTGCGGGAACATCTGGACAAATGTCTCTCCCGGGCAAGACAGTTCAAGCGGGCGATGCAGATTTCCGCGGTCACGCCGGAAAATGTATCGGTCTATCTGTTTGCCGGCGACTCCATCCTGACGAACTCTGTTCTTTCGGTCAATCCGAAGACCGGCGCGGTGACGGTTTCAAAACGGGATGCCGGAGATGGAAAGATTCCCGTGATGAGCGCCCGTCTGGATCTGCGGACCGCCGCAGATGTTCTCCCGTTCCTGAAATCCCCGGTTTCGTGGACCGGAATTTATCATCTTCCCGGCGGACACATGGGCATTATGAACAGCGGCGTGTTTGAGAGCAATCTGCTGTTCCTTCTTCTTTCGGAGCCGACTTCCACACAGAAGGCCAATATGAAGCTGTATGAGGAGCTCCTCCAGAAAGACGCGTCCGCGAATGCCGATGGAACGAAGCGCTGATCCGCATCCCGAATACAACCATTTTCGACAGGGGGAGGAGTTCCTCGCCTACCGGGATTCCGGCGGGACGGGGAATGTCCTTCTGTTCCTGCACGGATTCGCCTCGTTTTCCTGGAGCTGGGAGGAGCTGATCCGTTTTCTGCCGGAGGGGTTCCGCTTCGTGCGGGTCGATCTTTCCGGATTCGGATTTTCGCTCGGCAATTCGGAGCATCCGCTTTCCATTTACGATCAGGCGGCGCTGGTTGAACGGCTGATCGTGCATCTGGACCTGAGGCGCATTACGCTGATCGGACACGGATTCGGCGGCGAGGTCTGCATTCTGCTGACCCGCATGCCGGAGATCCTGTCGCGCCTGGACCGTTTATGTCTTGCAGCCTGCCGGGCGCCCGGCGAGGAAATTCCCGATTATATTTCCAAGATCGCCTCTCTTTCGCTGACGGGCGGCGGACGTGTTCTGGAGTTTGCCCGTTCCCGTTTTCTCGCCCGCGTGCTGCTGGAATATGTGCATGGGAGAAAGGCCGCTCTCCGGGAGGAGACTCTGGAGGCGTATTCCGCAATGCTGCGGCATCCCGGCCGTCTGGATTCCATCATCCGCGCCGCGGGGGAGTATCTGCGGAATCCCGGGGATGACCTGCTGTACGAATCGCTTTCCCGTTTCGAACTGCCGACTCTGCTGCTGTTCGGGGAGAAGGATCCGGTCATCACCCGGGAAGGACGGAAACATCTTTCCTCTCTCCTGCGCAATTCGCATGAGATCCTGCTGCCCGGATGCGGGCACCTCCTCCAGGAGGAAGCGCCGGAGACTGTGGGGGAACTGCTGAGTGCATTTATCCGCCGTCAGGTTCCCGAATTGCGGATTCCTTCGCCCCCGGAGGGCGGAAAGGAGATGGAGGAGACCGGCGGGGCGATTCCGCGCCTTTCCCGTCTGTTCGACCGCTGGAGTCCCGGAGCGCTTCTGGTGATTCTGATTTTGAAACTGCTTCAGTTCTGCCGTCTTCTCGGTGTCCGGGCGGAGGCGCACGGCTGGCGGAAACTGACCTCCGTGTTTCTCCGCGGGGAGTATTCCAAATTCATGCTTGCCAGTTTCCGGCTGGACTACTGCGGGGGATCTGTTCCGGCATCGTATCCGGAGGCACGCCGGACTCTGCTGCAGAGACTTTACGGATTTCAGCTGCTGCATCCGGATCTGCACTGGTCGGTGGAGCCGGGGCTTTTTTCGTTCGGCCGGCGCAGAATCCCGTTCTGTGATATTGTGGAGGCGCATGTGGATGCCGGCGGTGCGCTGCTCGGTCTGCGTCCGCTGTTTGACAGGCGCCAGCCGCCTCCGGGAGTTTCGGAGGAGCAGGCGTCGGAAGCGCTGGAGGCGATTCTCCGGATCTGCAACCAGTACCGCGAAGCGGATTCCCGCACCCGTCCCGGACTGATCGCGGGTGCGCTCCGTCGCTGGGTGTCGCGGAAACGGAGATTTCATCTTCTGACCCGGCGGAACATTCAGCGGTATGTGGAGCGGGTCATGACCGCGTCGTTTATTTTTCTGGAAGTTCTTCCGGAAGGGGAGGAGGGGGGCGCGATGCGCTACCGGACGCCGGATCTGCGGATTTTCCGCCATCCGGGATGGGGAATGACCTGCGTGACCGCGCGGCTCACCGCGGACTTCCGGGAGGCCGACCTCTGGTTCCAGTTTCATCACATCACCGCGGACGGAGCGCCGATGCAGGAGCTTCTGGCGGATCTGAAACGGCTCTGGGGATCGGCGGGGCCGGTGGTCTATCCGGCGTTTCCGGGGCTGGTGTCCCGTCCCGAAACCATGGACTGCGGAGACGGCGTTTACCGGGCCAGAGTCTATATTGATTTCACGTCTCTTCTTCGCCTGCGGCGGTATTTGAACGATCATTATTCGGCCGCGATGAACGGAGCCGCCTCGCTTGCGGGGCTGCTGATGTGGGGGCTGGCGGATCATCCGTTCTTCCGGGAAAAGAAGATGCTTCTGCCGATCGACGCGGGGATCTCTCCGCAGGGGGAACGCGAACTCGGACTGCTGTTCATCCGTCCCGGAAGATTCCTCTCCGGCACGGAACCCCTGCGCGGATATCTCCGCTTCCAGAAAGAGATGAACCGGCGCATGAGAAGCGCCCGGAACGGTTCGGGGGAGAGTCATGAATTTCTCTCCCTCTGCACAATGCTCCATCCGTTTTTCTACCATGCGGCGCGGTTTCTTGCGCCTTCCTCGCTCGACGAGATCGTCGGGACGATGGGGATTTCCATCATCCGGGACGCGGAAATGTTTATCAGCCCGCTGACGGATTTTCAGAAGAACGGTTTTCTCACGCTCGGTTCTGTCAAGATCCCGACCGGAGACGGGAAATGCGCCGGATCTCTCTGCATCTGCGGTTCCCGGACACAGATCCGGATCTATCTTCAGGCAATCAAGCATCTGGTGCGCCATTTTCCGGAAACCCTCGGATTGAAAGAGGACTGCTTCTGAACCGGCCGCCGGATGGAAAACGGATTCCCGGAATTTTTCCGAAAGGAAGAGCGTTTGCCTCTTTCATTTCCATGAAACGGAAGTATAGTAGCCTGTCGGATTGTCCGACAGTTCAGCAGCAGGAGGAGAGATACTATGGCGGATTATGCGGTTTATTTCAGTCCGACGCACGGAACCCGGGCGTGCGTGAGAATGGTTGCCGGAGAACTGGGGTCTCCGGTTCGGGAAATGGATCTGACCCTTCCCGCGGCGCGCCGGGAGGAACACCGGTTCTCTGCGGACGACCGGGTGATTCTCGGAGTTCCCGTCTACTGCGGCCGGATTCCGCAGCTGCCGGGGCTGCTGGATTCCCTGCGGGGCGGCGGAACACCGGTTCTGCTGATCGCCGCCTACGGAAACCGCGCGTATGAGGATGCGCTTCTGGAACTTTCTGCGAAGTGCTCGGAACGCGGATTCCGGGTGCGGGGAGCGATTGCGATGCCGGCACCGCACTGCTATGTCCCGGAGGAGGTCTGCCCGGACCGGCCCGATGAAAAAGACCGTCAGGACCTTGCCGCGTTCCTCCGCTCGTTCGACTGGACGTCCGGACAGAAGGTTCCTCTGCCGGGGAACACCCCGTGGAAACCGTACCCGGCGCTTCCTTTTTATCCCGAAGGAGACAGCCGCTGCACGAAATGCGGCATCTGCGGTTCGGTGTGTCCGACGGGGGCGGCGAAGTTCGGGAAGACCGATCCGGAAACGTGCATCCGGTGCATGGCGTGTGTGCGGAGCTGTCCGGTGCAGGCGCGGAAAATCACGCATCCCGCGTTTGCCGCGGTTCAGGAGAAGCTGCGGGCGCTTGCGGGAGTCCGCAAAGAGATTGAACTGTTTGTTCCGGAAGAGCGCGGCGCATGAGGAATCGTCGTCTCCAGTGGCTCTCGGTGAACTGTTCGTATTCCCATTCCTCGCTGGCGCTTCCGCTGCTGCACACGGCGTGCCGGGAGATTGCGGGATGGGAGTGGTCCGCGCTGGAGACGACTATCGCGGAGGATGCGGCGGAGGTGGCGGTGACTCTTGCGTCGTCTCCGTGCGACCTGCTTTGCGCGACGCTGTATCTGTTCAACCGGAATGCGGTGCTGGAGATTCTGCGGAGATTCCATGTTCTTTCTCCGGAGGTCCCGATTGTTGTCGGCGGTCCGGAATGCCTCGGCGACGGCGCGGAAGAGCTGCTGGCGCGATTCCCGTTTCTCCGGACCGCGTTCCGGGGCGAGGGCGAGGAGGAATTCCCCCGCTTCCTGAAAGAATTTCCCGAATCGCTGAACCGAAGGATTCTTCCGGAAACGGGAGCGGGAGTATTTGCTCAGTGGACCTCTGCGCCCTCTCCGATCCCGGATGAATTCTTCCGGACGGACAAGCCGTTCGTGCAGCTGGAGACCTCGCGCGGCTGTCCGATGGGATGTCTCTACTGCACGAGCTGCCGGACGGAACTCCGGTTCCGGAGTCCGGAGGCGGTTGCGGACGATCTGGAGAACCTGCGGTCGCGCGGCGTCAGAGAGGTCCGGGTGCTGGACCGGACGTTCAATTTTCCCCCGGACCGCGGAAGCGCTCTTCTGCATCTGTTCCGGACGCGTTTCCCGGAGATGCGCTTCCATCTGGAACTCCATCCCGGAGTTCTGGACGGGGAGCTGCGGAGAGAACTTGCGGAGTCCGCCGCCGGACAGTTCCATATCGAGGCCGGCGTTCAGAGCCTCGATGAGCAGGTGCAGAATGCGATCGGCCGGAAGAGCCGCCGGGAGGAGGTGCTTGCCGGACTGCGTTTTCTCTGCGGAATTCCCGCTCTGGAGGTGCATGCGGATCTGCTTTCCGGTCTTCCGGAACAGCGTCTGGAAAGTCTTCTTTCCGATGTTTCCACGCTGACCGGGACCGGTCTTGCGGAACTTCAGCTGGAGGTGCTGAAGGTGCTTCCGGGGACACCGCTTCGCGCCCGTTCGAAGGAGTTCGGACTGCGTTTTTCTCCGGAAACTCCGTATGATGTGATCCGGACGGACTGCATGACCGCAGCGGAGATTCTCTATGCGCGCGATGTTTCCCGGCTTCTGGATCTGACCTGGAATCATGCTTCGCTCCGTCCGGCGATGATGTCGGCCCGTCTTCGGAATGCGGATCTGATCCCGGATCTTCTGGCATTTTTCCGCGCGAACGGCTTTCATCCCCGGCAGCTCCGGGATCTGAAAAAACGGTTCCGGATTCTGGAGGAGTTTTTCGTCCGGGAGAAGGATCCGGCCGCCGCTCTCCGGCTCACGGTGGAATGGCTCCGGGCCGGATTCCCCCCCGGCGATGGGCCGGGAAGACGCGCCGAGGTGCTGCCGGCGCTCCCGGAGGAGGCGTTTCCTGTTTGCGGCGATCCGGCCTCCGCCGGCGACCGGGGAACAAAGTTCTGGTGTGTCCGGGAGGAGGAGACGGTGCATTGCTTTGCATTCAACCGGAAATATTCGATCAATCGTCCTGCGGCGGTCTGGCGGATCGGGTCAGGTCGGGCGTGAGAGTTTCCATTCCAGTCTGGAGCGGACCTCTTTCAGAGCGGCGGCGTTGACGTGCAGTTCGCGGCGGATCTCCTCGTCGCAGAATCCGTCGCGGGAGAGCTTCAGGACCGTGAACTCCTGCGGCGTCAGACTCAGAAGGCGCGAATCGGTCAGCTGACGGTTTTTGAATCCGAAGATTGAGGCCAGTTCCTTTCCGATCCGTTTGTGGATCGCCTGCCGCGTCACCCCTTCCTGCCGGGCGATCTGAGTGAAGGATTTCGCTCCCATCAGCTTCGCTTCCAGAATCCGGCCGAGTTTCCTGTTCGATCCGATCCGCAGCAGGAATGCTGAAAGCGCCACGACTTCATCGTGTGAAAAACTGCGTCCGGGGGAGAGGTCAACCGGAAGTTCCGCAGGAGTGGAATTCCGGTTGTCTTCGTACTCATAGGCATTTGCCCAGCGGGCATTCTGCGCCTCCACCCGTTTGCGGTCGTCCGAGGCGAATCGGCAGGCCTCCATGAACGGACAATGCGGACAGCGTCCTGTATTGGTGATTTTGCCGAAGCATTCCGGATTTTCTTGCCGGCTCATTCTTCCATGCCCTCCATCTCCGGACTCAGTCTGAAAACGCGGTTCCCGGCGGCATTGGTCCGGAAGGTTGCCAGAGGAACGCCTTTGGAGTCGGTGAGGACGGCGGAATCGCCGATTTCGCGGAGGATTCCGTCGCGAAGGATCTTCCGGAGGCGCTCCGCCTGACTCTGCACATCGCAGATCCTTCGGTAATGGCGGATCATTTTCTCCGTATTCCGGGTCGCACGGACCGTTTTGCGGACAGGCTGCGGATAGATTTCCCGGACCTCCTCCTCCGTAAGCGGCGCGGGCGGCAGACGCTTTTCCACATGCTCCCGCCAGAAAAGTTCTGCGTACCGGCGCAGATGGGCGATCAGCACGTCATCGCGCAGAATCGTGTAAATCCGGAAATCCCGTCCGCCGAACAGCGCCGCCACATCGACGGCATTCAGATTCGGACAGAGTCCCATGTACCACTGAACCTTCAGCGCATAATACGGGGGAATCGCCGCGGAACCGTTTCCGCCCCACTCACCGGCCGGGAAAACCCAGGAGACACATTCCAGCGCTTTCTCCGGCTGCGCTCCCGGCGGAACCGCAAGGAAGAAATCCGGATGGCCATGGAAAAATCGTCTATCAGGATCTCTTATAATTTTTGTAGATTTTGTCAATTTGTTTCCGGTCTCCTGAAGATACGCATCGGCGATCAAGTTCTTCTGGCGCTCCGCCCAGTAGAGAGCGGCTCTTTCTCCGGTCGGCCGGGGTTGAATCTCCTCTTCCGGGGCGGCGGTTTTCTCCAGGTACAGGGCGTAGCGGCTCTTCCAGGGGGAGAGACCGAATACGGCGGCGATGTCGCTTCCCCCGATTCCAGATCGGCGGGAGCGGTCGGAGCGTCTCACGCGCATGGGCGGCCTCCTTTCGTTCCGGATTCGAGCGAGCTGTGCACCATCGCCCGGATCGCCTCCTCCACCTGAGGCCGCCAGAAAAACATCTTGGCACGTCCCTTTGCAATGGGATTCCGGACCGGTTTGAAGACGCCCGCACGGATCATTCCGGCAACAATGTTTTTGCTCCACGGAAGCATGTCGTTCAGCTCCGCTGCCGACATGAACATTGTGGATTCCTTCGATTTCTGTTCCATTTTTCCAGCTCTCTTGTTTCGTTGGGTTGTTTTGTCCGATTCAGGGCGGACTGCGGATTTTTCTTCTCCGAAAAACGGATTTTGCTGTAAACCGTTTTTCGCTGTCTATTATAGCGTCTATTTGATAGACTTCAAGAGAAAATAAAAAACTTTTTTTGAAAAAAATTTGTTTTTTTTCAGAATTGGAGTATAATGAAGTAAATTGGAGTAAAACGGGGAGGTTACGATGGTAAAAGTGGACCGGGAGTTCCGGGAGATCCTGCGGCGGGCGGCGGAGGACCTCGGGTCGCAAAGCGAACTGGCACGCCGCGCGGGAATCGGAAAACAGCACATCAGCAAGTATATCCGCGGGGACATCAAGAAAATGGAAAAGGAAACCTGGGAAAAACTGGTCCCGCATATCCGCCCGTATCTTCCCCCGGGATTCCTCTCCGCGCGGGAGGAAGGGACTCCGTGGAGCGCGGAAGTGAGTCCGGCTCCGGAAATGAAATCCATCCCCGTGATCTCCATCGCCCAGGCTGCCGGCTTCGACTGCACGCTCGAACCGTTCGACGACTACGCGTCCTCCCTCGACCACGAAGAAGCTCCCATGCTCGAGGAGAAGGAGGGCATGTTCGCCGTCCGGATCACCGGCGATTCCATGACCCCCTGGTATCCGCAGGGAACCATCGTCTACATCAACGGACGGGAATACCCCAGCAGCGGAAAACGGGTCATCGCAAAACTGAAAAACTCCGGAGAGGTCGTCTTTAAAATTTTCTACCGCCACCAGAACAAGGTCATGCTCCTCTCCTTTGACGATTCGGGAAGAAATTTCATCTGGGAAAATCCGAACGACAATCCGTTCGTCTGGATCTATCCAGTCAAATACTCGTTCCGGGATGAGGATGCCATTGATTCCGAAGTCTACCTCCACGGGGTGGAACCCCAGTGGCTCGCCCGCGTCCGCGCCATGACGCAGACGGGGTCGGAGATTCCCCCGGAAGATTGAAAAACAGATCACCGTTCCAGCGCTTTGCGCCGGTTTGACTGCTCATCCATCATTTTCTGCATGACACGCGCCGTTTCGCGGAGCATCTGCTCGTCCGTCGGGACAAACGCGGTCTCTTTTTTCGGCGAGAGTGCGTCAAGAATGCGGTGCAGAAGCGGATTCCGCCGTCGGTTGAGAACATCCAGTTCCTCCCGGATCCGGTACAGATTCTGCGGCGGCCGGCGGTGTTCGCCGATGTTGAGCGCCGCTTTGTAATGGTATTTCGCCTTTCCGTATTCCCGCAGCGGGACCAGTGAACGGGCAAGATAGACCCGGTAAAGAATGTTGTCGGGCGCCAGAACCACGAGTTTCTGAAACAGACGCGCGGAAGCCTTGTAACGCCGTTCGGAAAAATAATTCCGCGCTTCCCGCCAGGTGATGAACACAAGCGTGCGTTCCAGATCGCGGAACAGGGTCATCAGCGTGGCGTCCTCCGGCGGGGAGTTGCCGACGATCAGCTCCTCCAGCGTGTCATCCGAGTCGGTGTCCATAATGCTTTCCGCCGGAATCCGGACCGGGAGCGCGGACACCTCAATATTCCGGTTGTAGGCCGCTCGAAGTTCCGGGTCGGAGAGCGTGTTGAATGCGTCCACCAGCTTTTTGAACTCCTCGGTCTTTTCCGGCGAATCGGCAAACAGATCGGGATGGCACTTGCGGGCTTTCCGGTAATAGGCCTTTTTCAGTGTCGTGAAATCGCAGTCGGGCGAGACATCCAGAAGTTCGTAAAGAGTCATGGCAAAAAAACGGCGACGGAGCTTTCCGGACTCCGCCGCCCTGATTCAGCTTCTGTCCGGATCCTTACTTGAGATCGGCGGTTTTGAGCTTGCCGCGCTCCTTCACGGAGACCGCCTTGATCTTCCCGTCCACCGAGTAGACAATTTCCAGAACTTTGGCTTTGCCTTTGTGCGGATCGGTGAACGTTCCGTTGTGTACGGCAATTTCCTTCGCCTTTTTGTTCAGCATCTCCTGAACTTTCGCTGTGACATCAATGTTTTTCTCTTTGGTCCCGTAGCATGCTTTCAGAAGTTTGAATTCTTTTGTCGCCTTCATGTCCTTCGTGCAGACGAGCGTGGTTTTCGGCAGATCCTGAGCAACGGCGACCGCCGCCGCACAGAAAAGCGCGAGCGCAATTCCTGTGAGTTTCATCGTGGTTTTCCTTTCTGTTTGTGGATGTTTCGGGTGTGGTTCCTCCTCTTTTCACAATATAAGACGGTTTTTTTTCAATGTCAACCTTTTTCATCTGGAAAAGAGAGGAAAATCCTGCGCCGGATTCAAAATCTTCTGACGGGACCGCCGCCGGAGAGGTGAGCCGTCATCTTCCCGGCGAGACGCTGTGAAAAGAGACGGAATCCGGCATCGTTCAGGTGACAGCCGTCCGCGGAACACTCCGCACTTTCGGCTCCGAGAAAACGATGTCCTTCGATCCGGTGAAGATTGCGTTCTCCCATCCGGCGGAAATCCTTCTCCACGTCCCGGTGAACACGGATCAGTTCCGCCAGACGGGGGGATGGCCCGCCCCCCGGGAGAAGATCCGACGGAAAGGCAATGGAGGAAAGATGAAAAATCGGAGTCTCCGGATGCCGTTTCCGGAGAATCCGGATGAACTCCGGAAGCGTCTGACTCAGCGATCCCGCCGTGGTGTTGACATCGTAATCCAGCAGGAATGCTCCGGGATTCTCCAGCGAGGCGAGAAGATGCGCCGTTCCCGTATCTCCGCGGGCATTTCCGGCAAACCCGAAATTGTACACAGGCCGCTCCAGAAGACGGGAAAGACGCGCGGGATACGCAAGTCCCGGCCGTCCCGCACACGCTCCCTGAAGAATGCTGGTCCCGTATGCAACGACCGGTTCCGCATGCCGGCGCGGAAGCGGCGGAAGCACTTCGCTGCCCTCCTCCACTCCGATCTCCAGCGATTCCACTTTCGCAAACAACGGAAAATAGAGCGTGAAGGAACGGAGAATCCTCTGGTCCGCATGAAAAATTTCCGCACAGAAGCAGGAGTTCTCTTCCTCGGAGGGAACCACTCCGCAGAACTGCTGTCCGCTTCCCTCTCCGCAATAGAGATCGAATCCCATCACTCCGGTCGCCGCCATCCGGGGAATCCGGTGGATCGCGGAAAGCTCCGCGCGGAGAAGAATCCGGGCGCTGTCCGAACGGAACCGCACCTCGCCCCCCGACGGATAGTCCGCGAGAGAGTCGATCAGTGGCGGAACTGTTCCCGCCGGAAGAGATTCAGGAAGCCTCCGGAAGGCGCCGCCTCTTTTCCGCCAGCAGAATCCGCTCAATTCAAACGATGGCGCATCGGGAGAAAGAAAACGGATTCCCGACCGATCGGTTTCCCGCCTTGCCCGGCGGCCGGCTTCAAGGAACAGCGACATCGGACCTCCGGACGGGTTGCCGGTTGTTGCGGAATCCCTCCAGAAGAACCTTTTTCCGTCCGGTCATCGGGACCGGCGTGGATACGGCGGGATCGTCGCTGTGCTCGAAACTCCATCCGTCCCATTCGCGGAACGCATGATACGCCCAGTCCCATCCGTACTCCTCGAAGAGATCAATGCAGTCTTTGAGATAGCGCTCCGCGCCCGGCGCCCAGCGGACCGCCGAAAATTCCCCGACATAGATTCTCGCTCCGGTCAGAAGCTGGAATTTCCGGACCGGTTCCAGATTCCGGCGCAGCGCTTCACGCGTCAGCCCGCTGTCCGGATCCGGATAGCGCACGAACGTCTTTTTCGCCGGATCGCGCTGATGCGTGAATCTCCCCGGATAGTAGAAGTGGATGCTGTAAATGATGTTGTCAAAATCAAACACCGGAAGAAACGGAAGCATCGACGGATTCGACATGGCATCCGATTCCACAATGATCGGTGTGACCGGATCAATCTTCCGGATTTCGGAAATCAGGCGCTGATACTGTTCTGCAAGCGGCGGATCGGACGGCGAGAGAACCCGCGAATGCGGTTCATTCAGAAGATTGTAGCCCCAGATCGCCGGATGTCCCTTGTAGCGTTTGACGGTTTTTTTCCAGAATTCGAGCAGCAGTCCGCGTCCTTCCTCCGTTGCCATGAACAGCTTTTTTGTATTGGGGAATCCGTAAGTGGAGTGAAGATCCAGCGCCACCTTCAACCCGTGTTTCCGCGCGTATTCCAGAATAGTTCCGATGGCGGCATACTGGCGGTCCAGAGCGTTTTTCAGTTCCTCCATGGTGAGTTCTCTTCCCCGGACGCCGGGAATGTTCATCTGATAACGGATATGGTTGGCTCCATACGCCGCAAGGTCGCGGAAGACGGCTTCCTTCGGGAAGACGCGCTCCGTTCCGGGGCTCATCGCGCCGCGCTGCCGGGGAATGTCGATCGTATAACGCGCTTTCCTGATCGAGGAAGGGGGAAGATCGAACAGCGAAACCGGCGCTTTGCTCAGACGGTAGAACCGGATGTTGCGGTAGGAGACCCGCCCGGATGCTCCCTGAAGACCCAGATTCAGACGGGCGCTCTTCAACGATCCCGGAATCAGCGCGCGTCCCCGCACCCGGACCCATTCGGAGGACCCCCAGCGCTGAAAATTCTCCGGAAGGAATTCCGGATAGTGCCGCTCTCCGGCAAAACGGTACGGGAGCATGAATTTAACTCCGAAATACCCTTCCGCCGGTTTGGGGATCTTCGAGAAGCAGAGATCGGCCTCTCCCTGAATTTCATATCCCGCAAGACCGCTTTTCTGCAGGTCGAGCGGGAGAGATACAAGCGTTTCCGTTCCCGGAGAGGTCTTCCCTTCCGGAATTTCCACGGTGAGGACCCAGGTGCCTTCAAAATCTTTTTCCAGAGATGCGGCGGGACACCGGAGTGCCGCATTCCGGATCGCCGGATCGTCGAAATTCACAAAAAACGCATTTTCCTTCTCCGCCGCCGTGGAGAGCAGAGAGAGAATTGAGACGAGAGAAATCAGCAGCTTTTTCATGGAACGATTCTTTCCTTCCCTGTTTGGATCAGCCGGTAGTATCAATACGGAAGAAAATAATTTTTTCTCCGGATCATTGTCCGCGGTTTTCCGCCGATGTCGCACATCGAGACCAGAAGGGCGCTGCCGGACTGCATCGCCGCGTGTCCGTCCAGAAACAGTGTTCCGGCCCGGGAGCTGTGCCGGAGATGGATTCCCCGGTTGCCCGCTCCGAACGTGTAGAACGGCGTCCGCAGAACCCAGTCCACGCTGTCGACAAGGTAGTAATAGGAGGCGGGAGTCCGGATGCGCCGCGTATCCAGAACTTTGCGGTTGGAATCGTCGGGATCGGTCGGGATGTATGCGGATACATCGTTCTCCCATCCCCATGCCGTCCACTTGATGCCGTAGGTGTAGCCCGGACCGCGCTCCGCCGGTTCGTCGAAGGAGGGACAGAAATAGTGGGACGGAAGAACATCTTTGCCGGAACCGGCCGTCTTTTCCAGCGAGGTTCCCCATTGCGGCGCTCCGGTCTGTCCCGATCCGTAGACGTCGATGAATCCGCTGTTCGCATCCATGTAGAACGTCATGAGTTTTCCGAGCTGCATGAAATTTCCCGTGCAGACGGTCCCGCGCGCCTTCTCCCGCGCCTTTTCGAGAGCGGGAAGAAGAAGCGTGAGCAGAATGGAAATGACAGCGACAACAATCAGAAGCTCGATCAGTGAAAATCTTTTCGTCTTCATGGTATCCTTTCCGGAAAATTCCGGGACCGTCCGGCAGACGGCCCCGGCAGGTGTTATGCGCGCAGAATGCACCAGCCCCATTCGGCGAACGCAAACTCCAGTTTGCCTTCCGAATGCGAGCAGGCGTTTCCGTTTTCGGAGTCTCCGAGAACGGAGAAGTTCTCCATTCCATGGAAGCGGAGGGCGAAGCGGTGCGGGCGGTCGTCCATGTTGAGGACGAAGAGGAGACGGCCCCCGTCCGGAAGGCGGCGGAAAAGAACCTGAATGTTCTTCCGTGCGTTGTCGTCGATGTCCAGCAGTTCATGCGTCGGTTTGACGCCCGCGTCCGAGAGCCGTTTCCGCAGTTCGGACCGGAGCGCTTCCCCTTCCTCCCAGGAGAGAATGCGCGGACAGGCATTTCCGTGCAGCATCGGCTCCAGAAGATAGGCGTCGAACAGGTCGGAACCGTAGAGGACGGTTTTCCCTTTTCCGAAACGGTGGGTTGCAATCGCCGGATCTCCATTGGAGAACCGCCCTTCGATCTCTGCGTCGAGGACGTCGATTTTTGCGTGGAAGTCGAAGGCCGGAATGGATCCGCAGAGTCCGTCCTCCAGTTTTTCGAGATTGTAGACCTGTACGCCGAACACATCCGTGAGACGGCCCGGCGTGACCTCGTAATGGATTCCCCGCATATCTTTTATCGCGAACGGCGATTCCGCCAGCAGCGTTCCGCCGTTTTCGACAAATGCGCGCAGAGAATCCGCCGTGCAGGGATCCACATGCGGATGGAACGGAACGATCAGAACCTTCGCCCCGCTCAGAATCCCTTCACCGATCTGGCGGACGTTGCAGAAACGCGGACGCACCCCGATGTGGAGAAGAGCGTTGTAGAGGTTGTGCATTTCGTTGGTGTATCGGTAGCCGTAGCCTTCCGCGGCGGAGAGGTCGTCGCAGTCGCGGGTGTCGAGGATCAGAACTCCGGATGGATCTTCCGTGTGCGAGAGAAACAGCGCTGGATGGGCGTTCAGGAGTTCCGCCAGTTTTCCGAATTCGCGGGCGCGGTCGGTGATCCGTCCGTCCCATCCGGTCATGTTGAATTCGCCCGCCTGGGCGTCGGAGATCCGGCTCCGGTAGAGCCAGCGGAGAATCGCCCTGGCGCCGTGGGCGACGAACAGAACGTCCCGTGCATTCATCTTCCGCGGAGAGTAGGAGCGCGGAATGAGATTGTGCACCCAGGAGACGGGACCTGCCTCCGTTTCCACGCACCAGAATCCTTCCGGATCCGCGCGCCGGGAGCGGAAGCCTTCCGGAAGAAACTGCAGATTCTGACGGGTCGTGAACTCGTAGGGGGTGAATTCGCCCGCCTTCCCCTGCGCATGAATGGTGTAGATGCTGGTTCCGAGGATATCCTCCTGTCCGAAAATGTCGATTTCGTAGGGGCCGCACATGTGGGAGAGAACGGGGGTTTCCGGATCGACTTCCCGGATCCAGTCGCGGATCATGTGGAACTTTGCAGCACGGTTGTCCCGGAGAAATTTCCGCCAGTCGAGGAAGGCGACGTAGCCGCCGTCCTCGAAACTCGCCTTCGGCTGAGGGAAGACATCGTCCCAGGAACGGAAGACGATCGGAAATTCCGAACTCCATGCTTCGGCCGTCGCTTCCGGAGAGCCGTATTTGCGTTTCAGCCATTCCCGGTAGGCCGCAACCGTATGCGGACAGTAGCATTCCGCCAGCCGGGGTTCGTTCCAGCCGGACCAGGCGATCAGTTCAGGGCAGTCCTTGTAGCGCGCAACCGCTTTCTGAAGAAAATTCCGCGCCTCGCGGCGGTAGACCGGATCGTCATAACAGAGCTTGAAGCGGTTGAAATGAAGTTCCTCCGACGCATCCGGAGACGGCTTCAGAAGCGTGCATCCGAGATCGTAGACCAGCCATCTCGGCGGATAGATCGCCTGAAGATTTGTAAATGTTCCTCCGACGTTTGCGATCACTTTGAGATGATTCCGGCGCGCGAGTTCAAACGCAAGATCTGTCCGGGAGAAATCGCAGTTGCCGCGCGTCTGCTCCACACGGTCCCAGCAGATGAACAGACGGAACGTGGTGAATCCCAGTTTTGCCATGTTTTCGAGATCCCGCGGCCATTCGTCGACAGGAACCTCCGTCGCCTTCGGAAGCGGTGCATAGGTGGCGCCGACCGGAAAAAAATCTTTTTGAATTTTCATATCTTTCAAGCTCCTCGTGCGTTTTTTTCGCTTTCATCTTATAAATTATAGCAGAAAAATACAGAGCGTCCAGTAGAAGCTGTGCCAAAAAATATAAAGATCGTGCCACACGGGGACATTTTTTCTTCCGTTCGGGATTCTTCCGGAGAATGGGTGAAGATGGAAAAAAATCTTCCGGACTTGAGATTTCCGCGTTCCGGTGTTACATTATGTCCGTATTTTCCGTAAGAATGTTCAGAACCCAAACGACAGGACTCTTATGCCAGGACGACTTTCCGCCGCCTTTTTTTCTTTGTGCATGGCCGCTGTTCTGCTGCTGACCGGCTGTTCGGAAAATGACCGCCGGCTGACCGTTTCCAGCGTGAATGTCACTTCCGGCGCCGACCAGTGCGCGCTTCCGGGAGAACCGTTTGAAAAGGAGCTTCGCATAGAAGTGACCGGTTATCCGAAGGAGCGTTTTCTCGGAATGCATTCCAGGCCCCGCCCGGTTCCGGACTGCGAACTGCTGTTTTCTCCCGTGGACGGATCCGGTCTGATTCCGGAAAAAACCGCGGTGCGGACGGATATCACCGGTGTGGCATCCGTGAAAATCCGCGCGGGGAAAAAGACCGGGGATAATTATCTGAAGATCATCCCGGTCGGAGCCGAACAGAGAAGCAGAACCGTCCGCTTTGTCGTCGGCGCCCGGCTGTCCGGAGGAGAACAGGAGGGACGGGCGGGAAAAGTTCTGCCGGAACCTGTGTCCATCCGGCTGGTGAGGGCGGATGGATCTCCCGCGGCCGATGTGCCGGTGTATTTCTCTGTTCTGTCGGAGCCGGGAAGCCGGAATTCCGCAAAGGTGCTGACTCCGGAAGCTCTGACGGATGGACGCGGCGTTGCTTCCACGCAGGTCCGGGTCGGAAAGACGACCGGAGAGTACCGCATCGGCGTGGAGGTGGCGGACCCGAAATCGGGACTCTATCTGCGTTCCAGTCATGTGCGGGTGCTCGGGCTGGATCTGCTGACCGTCATCATCTCCGCCGTCGGCGGACTGGCGTTTTTCGTTTTCGGGATGAAGCTCATGGGCGACGGCCTCTTCAAGATCGCCGGGGAAAATATGAAGAAAATTCTTCAGTTCTTCTCCCGCAACGGACTCGTGGCGATTCTCGCCGGCACGCTGGTGACGGCGGTGATCCAGTCCAGTTCGGCAACCACCGTGATGGTGGTCGGTTTCATCAACGCCGGACTGCTCACGCTCCAGCAGGCGGTCGGCATTATTTTCGGCGCCAATATCGGAACGACGGTCACGGCCCAGCTGATCTCCTTCAATCTCGGCGGAATCGCGCTGCCGTGCGTCGCGATCGGATTCCTGATGATGATCTCCAAACGTCCGACCGTCAAAGGGTGGGGTGAAACCGTCCTCGGTTTCGGTCTTCTGTTCTTCGGCATGGGAATGATGAGTTCGGAACTCAAAGGCCTCGGCAGTTTCCCCTCGTTCGTTGCGATGTTCCGCTCCTTCGACTGCGCGCCGGCTGTTCCGGGCGGATTCATGCCGATTTCCTCCGTGATCGGAGCTGTGCTGATCGGCATAATCGCCACATTCCTGATTCAGTCCAGTTCGGCGGTGCTGGGCGTGATGCTCGCGCTCGCCGCGGGCGGACTGCTCAATTTCTATACGGCGGTTCCGCTGCTGCTCGGAACCAATATCGGAACGACGGTCACGATGTTCCTCGCTTCCCTTACGGCCAACCGGGTTGCCAAGCAGGCGACGATGGCGCATTTCCTGTTCAACTGCATCGGGGCGATGCTGCTGATGATCAGTTTTTATATTCCGTACGGGCCGCAGAGAATCCCGGTCTTCCTCTATTTTGTGAATGCGATTACGCCGGGCGATGTCTTCGCATCGGTTCCGCAGGGACTTGAACGGCATATCGCGATGGCGCATACGTTTTTCAATGTCATCACGGTTCTGATCCTGCTGCCGGTGATGGGACTGTTCACGCGCCTCTGTGAAAAACTCCTGCCGGTCCGGGACGACACCAACAACGAAATCCATGCGCTGGAGCCGAATCTGCTGGCGACTCCGTCCGTGGCTCTGGAACAGGTGGTCACGGAGATCCGGAAGATGGTGCAGGAGGCGTGGACCATGATAGATCAGGCGGTCAACCGTCACTTCGTCGAGGCCAATTACGATCCGGAGGCCTTCAAGGCCCTGAAGGAGAAAGAGAAAAAGGTCGATGCGATGCAGAGCGAAGTGACAAACTATCTGGTCCAGATCACCCGCAAACATCTGACGCCGACCCAGTCCGACCTGATTCCGCTCCTGATGCACTGTACCAACGACGCGGAACGCATCGCGGACCACTCCGAGACCATTCTGAAACTGACCAAACGTCTTGCCAAAGCCGGCATCGAACTTTCCGAAATCGCGCGGAACGATCTCAAGACCCTCTGGGAACTGCTGGATTTCCAGGCGAAGAATGTCACGCTTGCTCTGGACAGCACCGACCGGGAGAGCGTTGAATCCGCGCTTGCCAGCGAACGCCGGATCAACAAACTGACCAAAAAATACGAAAAGGATTATACAAAACGCGGCGATGTTCCCGCGCTCCCCTCCATGATGAACGAGACCGACAATGAGATGGTCGGTACCGGCGATCATCCCGAAATGCCGGATATCGTCATGGAAAACGAACGCGAGATCAACCAGCTGACCCGTCAGTATGAAATGGAACACGTCTCCCGCCGGAACGAAGGCAAATGCTCCGTGGAGGGCAGCGTGATCTTCATCGAACTGCTGTGGGAGCTGGAGCGGATCGGAGATCATCTTGCCAACATTGCGGTCCGCACACCCGAAATTCAGAAGCATTACATCTCGCTGAGAAAATAGTCCCGCGGGGTGTCCTGATCTGTGAATCCGCGCCGGAATAAACCGGCGGTTCTGAAAAAGGAGCTGACTGGATGAATGAATCGTTGAACGCCGAATGGGTCGGGAGCCGTCTGGACCGGCTGTACCATGCAAGCGGGGCGGAATGCCATTTTGAACAACCCTTTTTCGGAGTTGCCTCCGCCGGAGATCCCTGGTTCGAAAAATTCAAGACCGTGATCGGAGAATTTCACTGGACGCCGCAGGAGGCGCTGGAACTGGTGTCGCCCGGAGCAGCGGCAAAGAGCGTGATCGTCTGGATCCTTCCCGTGAAGACGGAAATCCGGGGCGAAAATGCGAAGGAGACGGTGCGTCCCGCCGTTTCCTGGGCAGCGATGCGCTCCTTTGGGGAGCTGGCGAACGAGACCATGCGCCGTCAGTTCTGCCGGCTTCTGGAGGAGGCGGGATACCATGCGGCTGCTCCTCATCTGGAACAGCTCAAACGGGGATATGAGATCGTGAAAATGAATTTTACGTCGCACTGGTCCGAGCGGCACGCCGCGTTTGTCGCGGGGCTGGGGACGTTCGGGCTTTCCGCCGGGCTGATTACGGAACGCGGCGTTGCCATGCGGGTCGGATCGGTGGTCACGGATCTGGAGCTGCCGCCGACTCCCCGGTCTTACGGGGACGATCCGTTCGCATGGTGCACCCGCTGCGGCGCATGCGAACGCCGCTGTCCCGCGCACGCCATCGGAAAAACAAATGCCGACCGCGACAAACCCCGCTGCGGCGCCTATATCGTAAACCATGTCTGTCCCGACCGCGGAACCCGGTACGGATGGTTCGATCTGGCTCTCGGATGCGGACTCTGTCAGACTGCCGTCCCCTGTGAATTCCGCCGTCCGTAAACGGCGGGACGGGGAAATTTCTGAAAAAAGTCCAGCAATCTCTGCAAAAAATCCATTTGCAGGCGTTTTCGTTCCGTGCTATAATATGCAAGGCAGAAGTTCGGAAAAGATCAATGTTTCAGGAGAAAGTCATGGAAAAAATATTGAAAGCCGATCCGTCTCTCGGATTCCATATGGAGGGGTACTGGGTCTGGTGCGGAAGTGTTTTAAAACAGGCGGACGGATACCACATGTTCGCCTCCCGCTGGCCGAAAGATCATCCGATGTTCGAAGGCTATGTGTTCACCTCCGAGATTGTGCACGCGTTCTCCCCGGATCCGCTCGGGCCCTACATCTTCCGGGAGACCGTCCTGCCGACCGGAAATCCAAAGGACTGGAACGGACGAATGGCGCACAATCCCACCGTTCTCCGCTATGGCGACCGCATTCTCCTGTACTATATCGCCACAACCTATGACGAGGCGGATCCGTTCGCATCCCCGAACCGGGAACAGCTGCAGGGGGAGGTCTATCGCAAAATCCGGATCGGACTGGCCATCGCGGATTCGCCGGAAGGCCCGTGGACCCATCTGCCGGGACCCATTCTGGAACCGGTTCCGGGAGCGTGGGACGCCATGGTCGTGACCAATCCGGCCCCCTGTGTTCTGCCCGACGGACGCATCTATCTTTACTACCGCAGCAATACGCCGAAAGGGCTCCGGATCGGTGTTGCGGCGGCCGATCGCCCGGAAGGTCCCTACCGCCGTCTTTCCCCCGATCCCGTGCTGGAAGGATTCAACGTCGAGGATCCCTTCGCCTGGCACGATGGAAAACAGTTCCATATCTGGGCGAAGGATATGGAGGGAACCATCACCGGAGAAGTTCACGCCGGCGCTCATTTCATCTCCGACGACGGTATTTCCTGGAAATTCCTGGAGAAGGCGTATTCCCGGAGCATCCGGAACCTGGACGGCGAAACCATCCGGCTCGGATCGCTGGAACGTCCCCAGCTGCTGATGGACGAATCGGGCCGACCGGAATATCTGTTCGCCGCCGCCGCGGACGGACCCGGGGGATTCCGGAACGCTTTCAATACCTGGAATATCGCCATTTCACTGAATCAGTAAAACGGGAATGCTCCGGGACCGGGATCTTTTTCCGGATCTCCTCCCCGGAACCGGAAAGACCTCATGCCGCCGCGGAGAGGAAAATAGAACTTTCATCGTGCTGTTTCGAGGTGAAACGTTCCCTCTCCACAAAAGACGGTGGAGGAAATTGAAAATATCCGGAATCCACAAAGGCCGGTGAGTCAGCGTTTGCTGCCGGTCATTCTTCCGGATGCGTCGCGGTAGGTGGTTCTTCCTCCGGAGGTTGTGGCGCTGCCGGTCACTCTCCCGGATGCGTCGCGGTAGGTGGTTCTTCCTCCGGAGGTTGTGGCACTGCCGGTCACTCTCCCGGATGCGTCGCGGTAAGTGGTCCGGTTTCCGGAGGTTGTGGCACTGCCCGCCATTTTCCCGGATGCGTCGCGATAGGTGGTTCTTCCTCCGGAGGTTGTGGCACTGCCGGTCACTCTCCCGGATGCGTCGCGATAGGTGGTCCTGTTTCCGGAGGTTGTGGCGCTGCCTGCCATTCTCCCGGAGGCGTCACGGTAGGTTTGACGTTCCGCTGCGGAAAGAAACAGTGTCGTTACGAGTACAGCTGCTGTGAGAGCAATGGTTTTCATTGTCCGGTCCCTCCGTTTGATTTTCTCTCCTCTGATATAGTATATCATGCCTTGCGGGAAAATGCAATTTCCTTTTTCCGATTTCCTGTTCGGCTCCGTATCCGGTCTTTTCCCCGGTTTCCGGAGAGAATGATTTTTTTGAAAATATTTTCAAACATTCTCTTGAATTTTCTTTCCGGAGATTGTAGATTGGCAGCGGATGAAAATATTTTCAAAGAAGAGCGGTTCTTTCCGGCGGAGAGTTTTCGGGAAGATCTGAATGCATTGCAGGGAAAGGAAAAGGAGGGAAGATGGGAAAGAGACTTCAGATTCTGGCAGGACTTTTTCTTGCCTGTGTGTCCGTGCATGCGGAACGGTTGGCGTTTACCGGCGGGACGGATCGGAATCCGCTGCTTTACAAGCCGGGAGAGGAGATGCGCTTCAAGGTGACTCTTGTGGATCGCGATTCGGACAATCGGATTGTGAAGGGGCGGTCGCGATTCGGACAATCGGATTGTGAAGGGGCGGAAGGTCCGCTGGACCCGGCGCGGAGATGACGGGAAAACAGAATCCGGGGAGGCTCTGTCGGATACCCCTCTGACAGTGCGGACCTCCATAGGGAAGCCGGGCTTTGTCCGCCTGTCGGTGGAGGTTCTCGACGAGAACGGCAAACCGCTGCGGAACGGGGCGCGTTTCGAAGGGGGTGCGGGAGCCTCCGTCTCTGCGATTCCGGCGGATCCCCTGCCGTCTGATTTTCATTCGTTCTGGGATTCCGCAGACCGCAAACTCCGGGCGACTCCCTGGAAAGTTCAGGTAACGGAGGTGCCTTCTCCGGATCCGATGGCGCGGACCGAAAAGGTCCGGATCACCACGTTTCCCGGGGAACGCGATGCGACCGCTCTGGTGACGGTTCCCGTCGGTGCCGCACCGAAGTCTCTTCCGGCGATTGTCTATTCTATCGGATACGGCTTCGGACGCTCCTGGTTCTCCTGCGACAAGGCGAAGAAGGGATTTCTCTGCATGACCGTCTCCCGTCACGGGGAAGATCAGCTCCGGGAGCCGGAATATTATCAGAACCTGAGTCGGAATGAGATGAAGAATTTCTGCTTCCGCAACAACGAATCCAGATACGAAAACGATTTTTTCAAGATGCTGATGCGGAATCTGCGCGCGCTTCAGTACATCAAAACCCGTCCCGAATGGAACGGCCGCGTTCTGATTGTGTCCGGCGGATCCATGGGCGGATTCCAGGCGATCGGCATGGCCGCGCTCGATGAGGATGTCTCCGAATGCGACGCCTTCATTCCCTGGATGGCGGATGTGGCCGGCGCCCGGAAGTTCCAGCGCATGGATGGATGGAAACCCGGATTCACGGAGGCCCTCCGCTATTTCGACATCGCCAATCTTGCGACCCGGGTCCGCTGCCCGGTGCGGATGAAAATCGGCCTGGGAGATTCCGTCTGCCAGCCTTCGGGAGAGATGATCCTCTTCCGCAATCTCGCGGGGAAAAAGGTTCTGACCGCAGTTCAGAATTTCGGTCACGGCAATCTGCTGGACATCAAAGCCGATGAGTTCACATTTGAAATGGCCGACGGAACAATCGTTCCGAAAGGCGTCGTCTCCCGGAAGGCGGAGGAGAACTCTGTTCCGAAGGGGAGCGGAACTCTGTTCCGGGATTTCCGCTTCCGTCTGCTCGATCTGGGAAAGGGACACGGAGAAGGGGCTCTTTCCCCCGTTTCACCGGGCGGATTCGATCTGACGGTGAAAAATACGGATCCCAGCAACTTCGCGGTCGCCTGCGCGGATTTCGCCTATACCGGGACGGCGCAGCAGAAGCTGGTGTTCCGTCTGAAAGGGGCGGAAGCAAACGGAGATGCCCGTCTGACGGTGTCGCTGGCATACAAGGTCGGAGAGAAATGGTTCGGCCGCCAGGTCGCCGGCATTCCCGCACGCGATGGAGATTTCCGCACGATAACGCTTTCGCTCGACCGGGATTTTCAGCTCAGCGATGCCTCCTATTCCTTTGTTCAGCTGAAATTCAGCTTCGGCGGCGGCATCCGGGGGACGACCTCCCGGATTGAGGTACGGGACGTCCGGATGGGAAATCCGGATGAACTGAATACGAAAGTTTCCTCCGATCCGCTGGTCTGTCCTGCCGCACCCGAGCCATCGCCTTCGACGGCGGGAGTCCGGGTCTTCTTCGATTTTGACAGCGACGACGCATGGCCGGTCGCCCAGACCCATTCCGGAAAAGCCGATCCCGAAACCGTCCAGTCGAACAGTTTCGCCGTTCAGCTTCTCAAATACGCGGACGGGCTGCTTTCGACAGCCGCCTCGCCGGAGAGTGCCGATGTGATCGTCAGCTCCCGGACGGTTCCCGGCTCAATGGACAAACGGATTTTCAAGGCTCTCTCGTCCGGGAAAAAACTTCTGGTCTTCGGACCTCTGCCGGACCGCGCTCTGGCAGCGGTCCTGCCGATGCAGTTGAGCAAACGGCCGCTGGACGGTTTCCCGGAACGGCTTCCGCTTTCCGTTTCGGCTCCGTCGCATCCGCTGCTTCCGCGTCTTGCTCCGGACTGCCGGATGGTCCGCTATTTCAACGCCCGTCTTCAGAACGGCGGAACGGTGCTGCTTGCCTTTCCCGACGGAACACCGTTTCTGGCGGAAAAAGGAAATGTGCTTCAGTTCGCTTCCGGAATCGGGATTCAGACGGAGACGGCGTCTCCTTTCTTCTATGATCGGGGTCTTCTGCGGCTTCTTCTGCGGCTTGGCGGGGCGGATGCGTCCGCGCTTGACGCCCGGGAGAAGGAGCTGACGCAGAAGCGGGCGGATGCGGACAGAAACCTGCTTGCCGATGTCCTTTCCGAAGCGGGGATTCCGAAGCCGGAATGGAACTGCTGGCAGCCGGGGATGTCCCGCGAGAATGTGGGACGGTTCGGATGG
Organism: uncultured bacterium; assembly: GCA_949297765.1. Classification (GTDB taxonomy): domain Bacteria; phylum Verrucomicrobiota; class Lentisphaeria; order Victivallales; family UBA1829; genus UBA1829. The sequence goes on from CASFTV010000016.1 coordinate 83,961, forward strand.
CTGGTCGGGGAATCGCTCCCGGTCGGATCGGTCTCGCGGGATCTGACGGTCTCCAACGGCAGCGGTTCATTCCGGATTTTCGCAGGAAATCCGCACTCTGTCACCCTGTCGGACTGGACGTGCAGAGTCCTCCGCGGGAAAATTCAGCTCCCCTCCTTGAAAGAGAATCCGACCGCCAAATGGAGCGGCGAGGGCGTTGTGGAATACAGTACCTCTCTGCGCTTCGACTCCGCTTGGAGGAATCTTCCCCTCCGTTTCGAGGTCCGCGACGGAATTGACGATCTGGATGAAGTTTTCCTGAACGGCCGGAAAATCGGTTCCACAGATGAGAAAACTCCGTATTACTGGATGACGCCGCGCCGGTATGCAATTCCTGCCGACGCGGTCCGGTGGGGGGAGGAAAACCGCATCATCATCCGGGTTACCAATCTGCGCGGAGAGGCCTGTCTGAATTCCAAACCCCAGCTGACATTCGGAAACGGGGAAGAGCGGAAACTTTCCGTCACAAAGATCGACTGGACCGGAAAAACCTGCCGGCTGGAGGAGAGCGGAAGAGTTTCCGAATTTCAGTTCTCCCTGCTCTCTCCCTTTTTCCGTTATGCGTTCTCCGGAGAAACACGGCTGACGCTGACACAGGAAAATCTGGGCGACTTTATCGCCTTCAACACGGTGTCCGGTCCGGTCACTCTTTCTCTGGCCGGCCGCTCCGGAACGATTTACAGCGCCGCCCGGGACGGGAAACTGACGTCGCCGGAGATCATTTTCTTCCGGAAGAACACCGGACGGCCCTTCCTGCTGGTTTTCCAGCATGCTCCCGTTTCCATTGAATCCGTCTGCCGGGGCGCAACCGCCGAATCGTTCACGATCCGCTGGAACGCTCCGGGTGCCGGAGAAGTGTTTGCCGGATGGCCGTTCGGAATCCGCGATGTGGACACCTCCTCCTGGACGAAGGAAATTCCTGCCCCGTGGCGTTCCAAACTTGCCGCGGCCGCCCGCCGCGCGCTCTCCTATCCCCTCGGATGCGATGAACTCTTCTCTGTCGACCGGAAAAAGGGAACCGTTGAAATTCTCGACCGCTTCCGGTTCCGCACGCCTTCGGACGACTGGAACACTCCCGCGGAGGAGATCGCTCTTCTGCCGCCGATGGCGGGCTGGATGCTCCGCGCGGGACGTCTGGTTACGACCTCGGAAAAACTGACCGATCTGAATCTTGCGACCAATGTCGGTCCCGTTCTCGGGAAACGCGGCCGGACCATCCGTTACGCCCTTCCAGTTCCGGACGAAAGCGATTTCCTTCCGGTCGGCGTGCTGGACGGAGAGCTGTTCCGGGAGGCAAACCGCTTTTTTGCCTCGGGAGTCTGCTTTTCCGCGGGAGGAGGGACTCCGTTTGATGCGTGGTCTGTCGAATCCCCTTACGGAGGAACTCTGCCGAACCGGAGTATCTGTCCTTTCCGCTGGAATTTCGGACTCGGAGCGGCTCTTCAGGGAATCTGCGGACTGACGGAGAGCAACCGGAAGGCGCTGGAAAACCGTCTCCGTATTCGCCATCTGGAGGCGCTGGAGCTGTATCAGTACAAGTATTTCGCCCGTCACCGGCGGGAACCGTTTTCCGGACTGGAGTATCCGATCGTGTTCAACGCGTTCTTTCCCAACGCCACACGCTATGAGGAGGGGTTCGGCTCCCGGGTTGATTACGGCGACGCCAACGAGGGATGTCTGCTGATCGGCTGGATCGGCCAGCAGCTCGCGGACCTCTGCGGACAGATCGGATTCATCCGGGCGAACTGGCCCTATTACCGCTACGTCCTCCGCTACGAAACGACGATGGACGACTATGCGTTCCATTCCAGTTCCTGCCGGGAACATGGAGTCGGCGCCTGGCATGACATGCTGAACGGCGAATATGCGGGTCTTCTCGCATACCGGCGTCTTGCGGAGATTGCAGGGGACCGCCGCACGGCGGACGACTGTCTTTACCGTGCGGCAAAGCGCGCGCTTCCCACGCTGGCGCGTCTCTATCCGGACTCCATGGCGGAAACATGTCTTCCGGAACTCCGGGGAAAATCGTATCAGCTCACCGGATTTGCCGACGATGGTCCGAAAGCGCTGTTCTATCCGACGACAAACGGAAACTTCCGCGCGGCACAGGATCTGTTTGACTTTTCGCAGGGGACACCCGGAAAACTTCTTTCCCTCTATTTCCAGGAAGCATTTGCACCGGTCCGGGAGCATGTTGTGCGGAGAGCCTGGCCGTCTCTCACCGAGGGGGAGACCAGTTATCTCAGTTTCCTCTATCTTTCTCCGCTGGGACTTTACAGCCCGGACCCGGAAAAGGTCCTTGCGTATGCACGGAAGGTCGTGGCTGGCAATCCGCTGATGCGTGACTGGCCCGACATGGGACGTCCCTTCCAGCTGAACTGCGTCCTCTGGGCTCTGTACGGGAAAATCTCCCTCAGCCGGACAGAACGGCTCAATCTGCGCAAGGCGCTTTTCGATCCCGCTTCCGGAATTCTGACCATCGAGTGCGATGCGGATTCCGCCTCCCGTCTGGCATTTCGCTCGGGAGATGCCCCATCCTCCATCCGGAAGAATGGAAAAAAGATTTTGCCGAAAAGCCGGAAAGGGGTGGAAACAGAACTTCCGCTGTCTGCGGGGAGACAGCTCTTTGAAATAGAATTTCCCAAATCAAACGCAGAAAAATAACAACAGGAGCCAACAATGAGCAGGAACATGTCTTTCCACGCTGGAAAACCTGAAACCCTCCTAAAACAGACACCTCGTTTTTTCTCCCTGATCGAATTGCTTGTAACGATTGCGATCATTGCGATCCTTGCAGGTATTCTGCTTCCCTCTCTGAACAAGGCGCGGGAGAAGGCGCGGACGATTCACTGCCGGAGCAACATCAAACAGCTTGGAATTGCCGAATTCACCTACGCCGCAGACAACGATGATTTCTATACGGTCGGATGGCTTGCACAAGGCAGCGGGGATTATTTCTGGAACTATCAGCTCTGTCAGTACAAGTATCTTCCGATCAAGGCGCTGATCTGCGAGACATCGCTTGACCAGTCCACGCACATCAACCGTTCCCAGCTTCTGGATTACCGGAAGGACGGCCCTTCGTGGGGAAATCTCTTCTGGATGATCTGCTGCTACGGGTTGAACTCCTGCGAAATGGGATTTGGAAAAGAAGGAAACCTGGATCCGGCTCTGTATCCGGGACTGCGGGTTTCTTCGGTCAAACAGGCGAGCCGCTTCATTCTGTTCGGCGAGAACACCGGTGGGGATACGGAGGATCTGCTCCCGTGGGCCAGACTCTCGAATATGAACGGAGGCGGAGCGCTTTATCCGTGGCATTCCGGTGGACAGGAGGTCAATCTCTGTCTTGGCGACGGCAGCGCGATCGGTCTTGCCGGCATGGGACGGGCTCCGATGGAGACACGCGCCATCTGGTATTCGGAATACGGAAAGGTCAAAAACCGAACCATTGAAGGCAATATGTGGACCTGGGACGGAAAAGTCCGATGGGATGAAAATGCTCTGCGCTGAAGAAAAACAGAAAAATTTGCTTTTTCTCCTCCCCGGTTTATAGTAAAAAAGAAAACGGTTCAAAATGGATTCGATACAGTGAAAAACAAGATCACCATCCGGGATATTGCCCGCCAGTGCGGAACAAGTATTTCCACGGTCTCGCGCGTCATCAACGGAAGCGCGGGCGTGGAGGCGAAACTCAAGGCGAATGTCCTTTCCGTCATCCGGGAATGCGACTGGCAGAGCAACAATCTCCGTCTGAAATTCAGCCGGAAGGCCAAGGAGAGGCCCTGTGTGGCGGTCGTCTCCTCCTTCCGCGGAAGGTGTCCTGATCTTTCCGCGGTGGCGCCGGTATCGAAGCTCTGCGCGGAGTGCGATTTCAAAGACCTCTATTTTTTCTCCTGCGATTCGCAGACCATGGAAATCTGCCGCTGTATGAATCCGTATGCACTGATTCTGATTTCCGGGGTCGGAAGCCGCCGCAGCGAGGTGGGAAATTTCATTGAATCGGGAACGCGCGTCTTCTATCTGGGACACGGCGAAATTGAGCCGCATGTGGGTGCCTCCTGTTATGTGCCGATCGGAGAATTCATCCGCTTTTCCGTTGATCTTCTGCACCAGATGGGGCATACGAAAATCGGCTATTTCGGACAGTTCGGGGAATATGCGCACTTCTCCGGGGCGAATCATCACTCGCC